>JAFRZW010000016.1 GCA_017442365.1 Rikenellaceae bacterium
GGTTATAGTGGTGAGGTTCCACCTCTTCCCATTCCGAACAGAGAAGTTAAGCTCACTAACGCCGATGGTACTGCTTATTTAAGTGGGAGAGTAGGTAGCCGCCTCTTCAAGGAGCAAATCGAAAGGTTTGCTCCTTTTTTTTTGTATGTGTATATAGTGCGCGAATAGCACGAAGTAGTCCCTTTTTGTGTGGTAGCAGATGTACTGAGTCTGTATTCAGACTCATCATCGGCGGGTGGGGGGCTCGGCTGAAAGCCGACCCGCCGATGATGACACGCCCCGCAGGGCGTGATTCGACTCCATATCCTCTATACCTATATATTATATATACGAAAATCCCAATCTCAGAGCAGAGGTCGGGGTTGGTTGTTTTGGGAGTATTTCGTATATTTGTGAAAATATTGATCAGGAAGCTATGATGTATCTAATTACTGTGCCGATAATTGTTGTGTGTGCGATTTTGATTCGATTTCGTCCGAATCTTGTCAATACGCTGTCGGAGGAGGATCGTCGCAAAATGGATCCAAAGAAGATCGGTCGTATCGGTTTTTGGGGTATGATGACCACGGCTGCGCTGCTTATGGTGTGTTACTTTGCGAGAGTGCCCGATATTATCGGTATGTTTGTGGTGATGCCGGGTGCAATCATAACGGCTGGTTTGATCCAAGCATCGATTAAATAGATTTTGTTGTTTTCGTGTAACTTATTGATATTCAGCGCGCAGGTGTAAAATGTGTTCTTTTTTGCATTTTTTTGCCCCGAAACGATACAACTTAACGAAAAAATACCTATCTTTGCAACGCTTTTGAAAGGAAAGATGCCGGAGTGGTCGATCGGGCCGCACTCGAAATGCGGTGTACGGGCAACTGTACCGGGGGTTCGAATCCCTCTCTTTCCGCAAAACGAACGAAGCAAAGAGATGTTGAAGAAATTCGACATCTCTTTTTTTATATCCAACGCTCACAAACTTGTTCGAGGAATAAGATAGGAACGCATTAATAACCATACAAAAAACACCCGCACTCGATGCTGAGCGCGGGTGTTGTGGTTTTACTTTTTCGGGCGAAAATTCCCTCCCAGCCGAATTACATTCGCACGCTGAACGAGAGCATTGCCTGATGGCGGTGGAGGTTGCCTGTCAGCTCACCACTTGCCGAGGTGAACGATCCTGATGCGTTCTGGTAGTAGAACAGATCGTAGGTCGAGAGTTCGGTGTTCTGATAGACATAGGTCAAATCAAGCGAGCAACGGCCGAAATTGAAGCCCATACCCACCGAAGCACTCGATGTGGTGCTTTCGATCGGGTTGTCGAAAATAGCGTTCTTGTCCTTCATCATCGTGCCGTAGTAGGCGTAACCTGCACGCAAAGCGAGTTGGGGCAACGGACGCACCTCCAATCCTGCACGCAGCGTGTTTGCACCCTTGAAATTGGCTTTAACAGCCTCCTTGTAGCCATTCTTGGCAACGTGTCCGGCATTCATATCGAGGCGCATACCGTTGTACCACGTGCGCTCATAATCGACCGAAAGGATAGCCGTCTGCCCCAAGGCGTATGACGCACCGAGCATCAATCGTGTGGGGGTGTAGTATTCGCAAGTCGAGCGCAATTCGTCGGTATATTGCACGCTGCCGTCGCTCTCAACATATTGATCGTTAGGAATGTCGAATGCCTTGACAAACATCTGTCCGTAGTACGAGCGATCGATGACCATCGCGGTCGGGGTGTGGATCGCAAGTCCAAGACGCAGACCATCGATAGGACGATAGATAACGCCGGCCTTGAAATTGACGCCTACACCCTCAGCGATAACGCGCTGAATGTAGTCGGTATAGATCAGCGGTACGTTCGACGGTCGCACGTCGCTAATGCCGATCACGTTGCCGTCGGCGTCGAGATGTAGGCCGTTATTCGTGTAGCTCTCGCCATAGAATACGGTCTTGTCGTGTTCGAGGTCGATGATTCCGATCGAAAAACCGAAATAGACCTTGTTTTGCATATTGAAACCGCCCGATAGGTTGAACTCTGCGAGATGACCGCGGCTATCGACCTGCGACAGGTGCTCAACCGAGGCGTCGGGAGCAATCGAAGTGGTGATGTACTCGGTGTCGCTATTGGGATCGGGATCGATCAGATAGTTTTTGTAGGCGAGCACTGCGCCCCAAAGATGCTGAGGTTGAACATTATAGACCTCACCCTTCAACGTGCTTTGGCGCACGCCGCTGAGTTGCTGCTCGAACATATCGGCAATCGAGGCCGCGCTATTAGGCGTGCGAGCCGACAATCGGTAGTTGTAATCTGCCAGCTTGTTGTAGGCAAGACCAAAGGTAAAGCTGGTGAGGTTGCCCGAACTCTGATACAGATTCCACGCCGCTCCGAAGTTGTTCATCGAGAAGCGGTTACGTGATTGTTCGCCATAGGGCGTAGCAAACTGCGACGAGTTGAAGTTCATACCCAGAGTCATACTCACCTCCGACGAGCGGTACATACCCAAGCCTGCGGGGTTGATCGACATCGACGCCAGATCGGCTCCGAGCGAGGTGAATGCACCTGCCATTGCAGACGAGCGCGCTGTGCCGTAGTTGTGCGAAACCTGACTATACTGCACCATATCGGTAATCAGAAAGTCCGACTGACCCACCGTCAGTCCGCCGAATGTCTGTGCCGACGCACCGATCGAGAGTGCAGCTGCGCAGAGCGTTGTAAGAAAATATCTGTTTGCTTTCATTTCAATCCGTTTTTTTAGTCAATAAATCAATCAGTTACTATGTGCCTATTGGATTATCTGCCGCGGGTCGAGGTGCCGCCACCGCCGTAGCTGCCACCCGATGAGCCGCCACTGTAACCGCCACCGCTTGATGAGCGACCACCGCCACCGCTGTAACTGCTGCCCGACGAGCGCGAGCTACCCGAGCTGTATGATGAGCGCGATGAACTGCTCGATGAGTTGCTGCGATAGCGACTCGGAACACCCGAGCTATTCGACGAGCGGCTGCTCGAACTGCTGACACTGCTGTTGTTGCGTGTGCGGTAGCTGCCTCCACCGACTGCCGAACGATTACCCGACGTGCTGCTTGAACCGCCGATAGTACCCGTGGTGCGGTACGGCGAACGATAGATTACACCCGGGCGACCGCTACCACCGCCACCGAATGATGGTTTATGAACAGGACCGTGTGCAGGACCGTGGTTCGGACCATAGTGAGGCCACCACCAATCGTAGTGCGGACGCCAGCCGAAGCCCCAATTCATACCATACCACGAATCGTACCACGGATCCCACCAATAGTGGCGCCAATACCACGACGAGGGGTAGTACCACGGTGAGTAGTAGTAGCTCCACGGGTTGCGCCAACCGAACGAGAAGTTGATTGTCGTGCCCCAACCGCCGAACATCGAGGTGATGTACTTAGGCTCGACCCACACCTGATCGCCCATTACGATAATGTTGTAGAAGGCAGGATCGTAGGCCGAAAGGAACGAGTACGCACCGCTATAACGCAGGTTGTAGTAGCTCGATGGCATATTGTAGTAGGGCGAATCGAAGCCGCGCAGGCGACGAGCGTATGCACTCTCGTAGGTGTCGGCAACCACGCTCGTATAGTCGAGGTCGTTTGGATTCGTGATCTCTTTATATTTCATCTCGGCCTTAGCCGCCTCGGCAGCAGCAACCATTGCTTCATATTCGGCACGACGAGCCTCGGCCTCTGCTTTGGCTATCTCGGCTTGACGTCGCTCCTCCTTCGCGATGGCCTCGCGGTCGTGAGTTGCATACAGATCGTCGTGGTAGTAACCTGAATAGAGGGACGATGTACACCCTCCGAGCATCGTCGCTCCAACGAGCGCGACTGCAAATGTAAAGATGTTCCTCATAGCTCCATTAATAAAATTAGTTCTCATTTGACTATTATCCTTGTTAGTTTAATTCCGAACGAAAACCGTACCGCGCACAGCCTCGGTGATCGTTCTTCTGTTACTATATAGACGCACAAGTGGGGCAAAATGTTGCATTGCCACCGACCAAACGCCATTTTTAGGGGGTGAACCGCCTAATTAATTTGGTCAAAGGTACATATTTTATATCATAATTGCAAAAAAAGACGTACCTTTGCACTCGGCTTCGAGCCGTAGTATGATAACTATTGAAAGTAAATAAGATAAAATGGCAAAGGAATTAAAAGATTTGACACGCCGCGAGGAGAACTATTCGCAGTGGTACAACGATCTGGTCGTTAAGGCAGGTCTGGCCGAAAACTCGGCTGTGCGTGGTTGTATGGTGATTAAGCCCTACGGTTACGCAATTTGGGAGAAGATGCACGATGCGCTGGACAAGATGTTCAAGGCTACGGGTCATCAGAATGCCTATTTCCCACTTTTCATTCCCAAGTCGTTCTTTTCGCGCGAGGCTGACCACGTCGAGGGTTTTGCTAAGGAGTGTGCCGTTGTTACGCACTACCGATTGAAGAATAGCCCCGATGGCGGTGTTACGGTCGATCCCGCAGCTAAGCTCGAAGAGGAGCTGATCGTGCGTCCCACCTCGGAGACTATCATCTGGAACACCTATAAGAATTGGATTCAGTCGTACCGCGACCTGCCGATTCTGTGCAACCAGTGGGCAAACGTTGTTCGTTGGGAGATGCGTACGCGTCTGTTCCTGCGCACGGCTGAGTTCTTGTGGCAGGAGGGACACACCGCACACGAAACCAAGGAGGAGGCTATCGAGGAGGCAACAAAGATGATCGGTGTCTATAAGGATTTTGCCGAGAACTTTATGGGTGTGCCCGTAATCGTGGGTCATAAGAGTCCTAACGAGCGTTTTGCAGGTGCGTTGGATACGCTGACCATCGAGGCTCTGATGCAGGACGGTAAGGCTTTGCAGAGCGGTACGTCGCACTTCTTGGGTCAGAACTTCGCTAAGGCTTTCGACGTGCAATATACCACCCGCGAGGGTAAGTTGGAGTATGTTTGGGCAACGTCGTGGGGCGTTTCGACCCGTCTGATGGGTGCGTTGATTATGGCTCACTCGGATAATAACGGTCTGGTGCTGCCTCCGAAATTGGCTCCTATTCAGGTTGTTATGGTGCCTATCTACAAGGGCGAGGAGGAGTTGAAGAACGTAGTCGAGAAGCTGCGTCCGATTGCCGAGGCTTTGGAGGCTAAGGGCGTGAGCGTCAAGATCGACGACCGCGACAATGTGCGCTCGGGCTTCAAGTTTGCCGAGTATGAGTTGAAGGGCGTGCCTGTGCGTCTGGCAATGGGTGGCCGCGATATCGCCAACGGTACGATCGAGGTTGCTCGCCGCGATACGCTCGAAAAGTGCACAATGCCTCAGGAGGGTATCGTTGAGCACATCGTAGCGCTGTTGGACCAGATCCAGAAGGGTATCTTCGAGAAGGCACTGAACTTCCGCAACTCGATGATTACGCGCGTCGATACGTGGGACGAGTTCTGCCGCGTATTGGACGAGAAGGGTGGTTTCATTTCGGCACATTGGGACGGCACGGTCGAGACCGAGGTGGCGATCAAGGAGGCTACCAAGGCTACGATCCGTTGTATTCCTCTCGATGTCGAGGAGGAGGAGGGTACTTGTATCTTCTCGGGCAAGCCGTCGCACCACCGCGTTCTGTTCGCTCGCAGCTACTAATTCGACCGAGCGCAACGCAAAAACAAAGAGCGACCCAAATGCGGGTCGCTCTTTTTGTATTTAATTGGCAGAGTATTTAATTGGCGGGCGCACCTTCGTGGGCTTTGGCGATTTCAAAAAAAATCGCCAAAGCGCAATTCAAGATTAAAAATTCAAGGTTCAAGATTCAAAATTCAAAATTAGAATCTTTGCCGCTCTTCGCCTCATACCAAAAATTAAGGTCCGTCCCTCCGAGAGGAACGAGCCTTGTTCTGAATGCGTATCTGATTGTGTCAGAGCCGTCGATTACTCAGCCGAGATTGCCTCCGAGGGGCAAACGCCAGCGCAAGTACCGCAGTCCATACACTTGTCGGGATCGATTACATAAACATCACCAGCCGAGATAGCCTCTACCGGACATTCGTCGATGCACGAGCCACACGCTACGCACAGATCGGGATTGATTTTGTAAGCCATTGTCGTAAATTTAATTTGTTTAGGAAATTTCGTTATGCAAATATATGCAAAAAATCGAGATTACGCCACCTTTCGCAAAGAATTTTCGTGCGTAACCTCGATTTTCTATGCGTTTAGTCAATCATATCGAAACCGGTGTAGGGAACCAGCACCTCGGGAATGCGAATACCCTCGGGAGTCTGGTTGTTCTCCAACAGCGCAGCCACGATACGAGGCAGAGCCAACGACGAACCGTTCAAAGTGTGTGCCAGCTGGGTCTTCTTGTCAGCCGAGCGGTAGCGCAACTTCAAGCGGTTAGCCTGGAACGATTCGAAGTTCGAAACCGACGAAACCTCCAACCAACGCTTCTGAGCCTCCGAATAGACCTCGAAGTCGTAGGTCAGTGCCGAGGTGAACGACATATCGCCGCCACACAGACGCAGGATACGGTAGGGCAGGCCGAGTGCCTTAACCAGCTGCTCAACGTGAGCAACCATACCGTCCAGAGCCTCATACGACTTCTCGGGCAGAGCCAGCTGTACGATCTCGACCTTGTCGAACTGGTGCAGACGGTTCAGACCGCGCACGTCCTTACCATACGAGCCTGCCTCACGACGGAAGCAAGGGGTGTAGGCGGTAACCTTCACGGGGAAGTCGCTCTCGTCGAGGATCACATCGCGGAAGATGTTGGTAACGGGGACCTCAGCCGTCGGAACGAGGTAGAAGTTGTCGGCCGTAGCGTGGTACATCTGACCCTCCTTATCGGGCAGCTGACCCGTACCGAAGCCCGACGCCTCATTGACCATAATGGGAGGCTCAACCTCCTGATAACCGGCTGCGGTATTGTGATCGAGGAAGTAGTTGATCAGCGCGCGCTGCAAACGAGCACCCTTACCCTTATAGACGGGGAAACCTGCACCCGTGAGCTTCACACCCAACTCGAAGTCGATGATGTCGTACTTGCGAGCCAACTCCCAGTGGGGCAGCGGATTCTCGGGAAGCTCGGTGTAGTTCTCGACCAACTTCACAACCACGTTATCCTCAGCCGTGCGACCTTCGGGAACGATCTCGGCGGGGAAGTTGGGCAGCGATACGATCGCAGCGTTCAACTCCTCCTGTACGGCGGTCGATTCAGCCTGCAACTCAGCCGACTTCTTCTTCAACTCAGCCACGTTAGCCTTAGCCTGCTCGGCCTCCTCGCGGCGACCCTGACCCATCAGCATACCAATCTCTTTGGCAGCCTTGTTCTGTGCGGCGAGCATCGTGTCTAACTCAACCTGAATAGCACGACGGCGATCGTCCAACTCGATGATCTTATCGATGACGGGGGCAGCATCGACGCCCTTCTTGGCCAGCTTAGCGATTGCAGCGGCCTTGTCATCGCGGATTTGCTTGATAGTTAGCATTTTGTTATCTGTTTTTAGTTTTGTTGTCGATTGACGATTGTATCAAACCACAAAGTTAGTAACTTTAATTCAAAATTCAAGATTCAAGATTCAAAATTAACACGCCGAAGAGCGTGTTTTGCTAATTTTTCTTTGTCTTTATGTTGGAGGACTGAAACGCACGCGGTGGCGTGGGGCGGCGCGATTTTCAATCGCGGGCGCCACCGCGTGAGTCGATTTCCGAGAAATCGACGTTTGCATTTGAAATGTATTTGGCAAAATCTTCGATTTTGACACACTCTCGGTGGCTCGTGCGACTTTTGTCGCACGCCCCCCCCAGCCACCGAGAGTGCGTGTTCTGCGCAAACAAAAAAGCCGCACTTCGAAAAGCGCGGCCTGAATCTGCATTGATAGCCCTACTGAATAAAGATACCCAAAATTGCCTGTTTTACAGCATCAAAGTTTCGACTATTCTCATCTGCAAGCGTAAAGGTCCAGACATCATTAACACCGTCGCAGGTCATTGTGCAGACATTGTCGTTATAAGTGCAGTGAAAAACGCCCGTATCGATCTGTTCTTCAGAGACTTTTACTCTGAATTTGATCAATCGTCCCAGTTCGTCATACTCGCACGTAAAGCTTTCTGATTCATCTAATCTATCATTTGAACTCCATTTGTATTTCCCAATATTCTCCATCGCTGAAGCATTTTTGAGCTGATCAACAGCCTGCTCAATTGCAGCAAGACGCTCTTCGTTAGGACACTCGGTTGGGGAGGGCGTGGGTGCAGGAGTAGTCGTATTGAGGTGCTCTACAACAAGCTTTACCAACGAGTCATAATTGGGCTCTTTGATCGTTTCTACACGTTTTTCGAGAGTCTCGATACGGGTAAGAAGTTCTTTAATGGTATCGTTGCAGTTACAATTTACGATCTCTTGCAGATCATCGGCGCACGCCATAATCGAAACGCTAATCACCAAGCCCAAAGCAAAAGCGGCTAATACGGAAAAAGGCTTTTTGAACATAATTAGGATGTGTTAAATTAAAATGTGTTGAAATATTTTTAGCAAAATTATGAAATTTTATGCGAAATTGTTCTGTAAAATTGTGTCCCTTTTGTTTGTTTTTTTCGTGAGAAATTGGTAAATTTGTCAAAAGATGAAAAATCGAAGCAGCATAATGCGCTCGGCGGAGCAGTTCCGCAATATCAAAAAGCGCGACGAATTCCTCTCATAGCCGCCCGCGAACGCCTCTCGGCACGCGGGACAAACCCTTATTTTTTCATATAATAGCAACTCCGCAACGACCATCGTCAGCCGATAATGGGTGCGTCGAATACGGTTGCAACAATTTGAAAATCAATCTATCAACCAATAAAACTACATTTAGAACTATGGAACTTCCCTATGCAGAATCCTACCGTATTAAGATGGTAGAGCCTTTACGTCGCAGCACCCGCGAGGAGCGTGAGCAGTGGATTGCTGAGGCACATTACAATCTGTTTGGTCTGCGCAGCGAGCAGGTGTTTATCGATCTGTTGACCGACTCGGGTACGGGCGCAATGAGCGATCGTCAGTGGTCGGCAATTATGCTCGGCGATGAAAGCTACGCAGGTGCAAAATCGTACTACAATATGAAGCAGGCGATCAAGGATATCCTTGGTTTCGACTATTTCCTGCCCACGCATCAGGGTCGTGCGGCCGAGAATGTGCTCTATTCGACCATCATTAAGGAGGACGACGTGCTGCCCGGCAACTCGCATTTCGATACTACGAAGGGTCATATCGAGTATCGTCGTGCGCACGCTATCGACTGCACGATCGACGAGGCAAAGGACACTCAGCTCGAAATTCCGTTCAAGGGTAACCTCGATCCCGCAAAGTTGGAGGAGGTGCTGAAAACCTATCCGAAGGAGCGCATTCCTGCTGTCGTTCTGACGGTTACGAACAATACGGCTGGTGGTCAGCCCGTTTCGATGGCCAATATCCGCGAGGTGTCGGCTCTGTGCCGCAAGTATGGCGTGCTGTTGCAGATCGACTCGGCGCGCTTTGCCGAGAATGCCTACTTCATCAAGAAGCGCGAGGAGGGTTACGCCGACAAGACCATCAAGGAGATCGTGCGCGAGATGTTCTCGTATGCCGATATTATGACGATGTCGTCGAAGAAGGACGCCATTGTGAATATGGGTGGTTTCGTGGCGTTCCGCGATGAGGCTCTGTGGCGTCGTTGCCAGATGTTCTGCATTATGAACGAGGGTTATATCACCTACGGTGGTATGTCGGGTCGTGATATGAATGCGCTGGCAGTTGGTCTTGACGAGGGTACGGAGTTCGACTACCTCGAAACTCGTATCGGTCAGGTTGAGTACCTCGGTCGCAAGCTCGACGAGTATGGTATTCCCTATCAGCGTCCCGCTGGTGGCCACGCGATCTTTGTCGATGCGCGCAAGGTGCTGCCCAATGTGCCGAAGGAGGAGTTTGCCGCTCAGACTCTGGCCGTTGAGTTGTATTTGGAGGCAGGTATCCGTGGTGTCGAGATCGGTGCTATTTTGGCCGACCGCGATCCCGTTACGCGCGAGAACCGCTATCCCGCACTCGAATTGTTGCGCTTGGCTATTCCGCGTCGCGTCTATACCAACAACCATATGGACGTGATCGCAGCCGCTTTGAAGAATGTTTATGACCGTCGCGCGGAGATCACCCGCGGCTTCGTGATCACTCGCGAGCAGCCTATTATGCGCCATTTTACCGTTGAGTTGGATCGCGCTAAGTAGTCCGACCCTCTCCGCTTAAACCTAACGCACCCCGATCGCTCGTAGAGTGATCGGGGTGCATTTGTAATATATATAGGTGTCTATGCCTACTTCTGCTCGGCTACGGCCTCCATCTCGGCCACCTTCTCGCCCTCGTTGAAGAGCACAAGACGGTTGCCCTCGATCGAGTAGGTATTCACCTCGTAGAGCATCTTGACGAACTCATCTTCGAGCTCGATATTGGGGCACGCCATCTGAGTCATACCCATCGGAGAGAGCATAAGCGTATCCAATCCGCCGATACGGTAGTTGCCAAAGAATCGGTTGCACGCACCGACGCCCGTCAGACCGTTCTCCTCGTTCAGAGTGAAGAAGAAGGTATCGGGTTCAGCTGCAAATGCGGGGCTGTTTTCGCCGCGCAATTCGACGAGTTTCCACTCGGTGTTTTCGAGTGTTGTGGGCTGCTCGGTCGAGCAAGCCACCACGGTTGCTGCTGCAATCATTGCCAATAAAAATCGTTTCATTGTTGTTCGAAGTTTTGAAAAACGAGAGCCAAACTCCTCGCTGGCGTCTGGCTCTCGTCGGTTATAAACTATTTCGGAACGCTTCCGTTAGTACTCCATCTTAGCCATTCGCTGATAGGTTGCGTAGCGCCACTTAGCGTTCTCCTCAGCCGCAGCGAACAGTTCGTCAGCCTCAGCGGGGAATGCCTTTTTGAGCGAAGTGTAACGAACCTCCTTCATCAAGAAGTCCTGGAACTTCGACCAATCGGGCTCCTTCGAGTCATAGACGAACGGATTCTTGCCCTCCTTCTCCAAATCGGGATTGAAGTGCCACAAGTGCCAGTAGCCGCACTCAACAGCCTGCTTACCGACGGTCTGGGTGCGGGTCATACCGCCCTTGATACCGTGGTTGATACAGGGAGCGTAGGCAATGATCAGCGAAGGACCGTTGTATGCCTCAGCCTCCTTCAATACGTTGAGCAGCTGAGCCTGCGATGCGCCTATCGAAACCTGCGCAACATATACGTAGCCGTAGGTCATTGCGATTGCGCCGATATCCTTCTTGCGGATACGCTTACCGCTCGATGCGAACTTAGCCACAGCACCCACGGGAGTCGATTTCGACGACTGACCACCCGTATTCGAGTAAACCTCGGTATCGACGATCAGAATATTGACGTCCATACCCGATGCCAACACGTGATCCACACCACCGAAACCGATGTCGTAGCCCCAGCCGTCGCCACCGATGATCCACTGCGACTTCTTCTTCAAGTAGTCCTTCATCGAGAGCAGCTCCTTGCAGCCCTCGCAGCCGCAAGCCTCCAACATCGGAACGAGCTTCTCGCTTGCCTCGGCGCTCTTCGAGGTCGAGTAACGCGAGTCGATCCACTCCTGCATAGCGGCCTTCAACTCCTCCGAGCAGCAGTCGCACTCAGCCATCATCTCGCGCATCTTAGCCTCAACCTTGTCGCGCAACTTCTCAGCACCTACGTGCATACCCAAACCGAACTCGGCATTGTCCTCGAACAACGAGTTTGCCCAAGCGGGACCGTGGCCCTTCTCATTGGTGCAATAGGGAGTCGAGGGAGCCGAACCCGAGTAGATTGAGGTACAACCCGTAGCGTTGGCAACCATCATCTTGTCGCCAAACAGCTGAGTGATAGTCTTGATATAGGGCGTCTCGCCACAACCTGCACACGCGCCCGAGAACTCGAACAGAGGCTGTGCGAACTGGCTATTCTTAACATTCTTGGTGGTATCAACAACCTTCTTGTAGCCAACTTTCTTGGTCATATACTCCCACTTCTCAGCCTGATTCATCTGGCTCTCGAGCGGTTTCATTACCAGAGCCTTGGTCTTAGCGGGGCAGACATCAACGCAGTTGTTGCAACCCGCACAATCGAGCGGGCTGACCTGAATACGGAACTTGTATGCCTTCGTCTCACCCAAGCCCTGCTTGAAAGTTGTACCCTCGGGAGCTGCGGCTGCCTCCTCCTCGGTAGCCAAGAAGGGACGGATTGCAGCGTGCGGGCAGACGTATGCACACTGGTTACACTGGATACAGTTATCAACCTGCCACTCGGGAACATTCACTGCGATACCGCGCTTCTCGTAAGCAGCCGTACCGTTGTCCCACGTACCGTCCTCACGACCGAGGAACGCACTTACGGGCAGCAAGTCGCCCTTCAAAGCGTTGATCGGATCGACGATCTTCTGTACGAACTCGGGACGCGACGAATCAACCGCAGCCTCCGCAGCCTTAACCTCAATCGAAGCCCACTCAGCGGGAACCTCAACCTTCTCAACTGCCGAACCACCGGCATCAACTGCTGCGTAGTTCATATTGACGATATCCTCGCCCTTCTTGCCGTACGACTTCTGAATAGCTTTCTTCATCTCCTCAACCGCCTTCTCGAACGGAATCACGTTTGCGATCTTGAAGAATGCACTCTGCATAATGGTATTGGTGCGGTTGCCCAGACCCAACTCAGCAGCGATCTTGGTTGCGTTGATGATATAGAAGTTGATATTGTTCTTAGCCAAATAAACCTTCATTGCGTCGGGCAGCGTTGCGCAAGTGGTTGCAGCGTCGTGCACCGAGTTCAGAAGGAACGAACCGCCCTTCTTCAAGCCCTTCAAAACGTCATACTTATCGACATACGACGGAACGTGGCAAGCCACGAAATCGGGCGTAGTTACCAGATAGGGCGAAGTGATCGGGTTGTCGCCAAAACGCAAGTGCGACGAGGTGTAACCGCCCGACTTCTTCGAGTCATACGAGAAGTATGCCTGGCAATACTTGTTGGTTGAGCCACCGATGATCTTGATCGAGTTCTTGTTGGCACCAACCGTACCGTCAGCACCCAGACCGAAGAACAGCGCTTCGAACGTACCCTCCTTAGCCAGCGAGATCTCCTCACCAACGGGCAGCGAAGTGAACGTAACGTCATCAACGATACCTACGGTGAACTGATTCTTAGGCTCGGCAGCAGCCAGATTCTCATAAACTGCCAACATCTGTGCGGGGGTTGTATCCTTCGACGACAGACCGTAGCGACCACCGATGATCATCGGGCGCGACTCGCAGTTGTAGAATGCCTCCTTAACATCGAGGTAGAGAGGCTCACCTGCTGCGCCCGGCTCCTTGGTGCGGTCGAGTACGCAGATACGCTTCACGCTCTTGGGCATTACGTCGAACATATATTTTGCCGAGAAGGGACGATAGAGGTGAACGGTGATAACACCTACCTTCTTGCCCTGCTTGTTGAGGTAATCAACTACCTTCTTCAAGGTCTCGGTAACCGAACCCATTGCTACAACAACCTGCTCAGCGTCCTCAGCACCATAGTAGGTGAAGGGCTTGTACTCACGACCGGTGATCTCCGAGATCTGCTTCATCGTGTCGGCAACCATATCGGGGATTGCGTCGTAGAAACGGTTTGCAGCCTCACGGGTCTGGAAATAGATATCGGGGTTCTGAGCCGTACCGCGGGTTACGGGGTGCTCGGGATTGAGTGCGCGTGCGCGGAACTCAGCCAGAGCCTCACGATCGAGCAACGAAGTCAGACGAGCCTCGTCGATGAGTTCGATCTTCTGAATCTCGTGCGAGGTGCGGAAACCATCGAAGAAGTGCAGGAACGGCACACGCGATTTGATAGCCACGATGTGAGCCACACCAGCCAGGTCCATAACCTCCTGAACCGACGATGTTGCCAGCATTGCGAAGCCGGTCTGGCGGGTCGCCATCACGTCCTGATGGTCGCCGAAGATCGACAACGACTGGGCCGCCAATGCGCGAGCCGAAACGTGGAATACACCCGGCAGCAACTCACCGGCGATTTTGTACATATTGGGGATCATCAGCAGTAGACCCTGCGATGCTGTGAAAGTGCTGGTCAATGCACCTGCTTGCAGCGAGCCGTGAACAGCGCCTGCTGCACCTGCCTCTGACTGCATTTCGACAACCTTAACGGTTTCGCCGAAGATATTTTTGCGGCCCGATGCCGCCCACTCATCAACCAATTCGGCCATCGTTGATGACGGTGTGATAGGGTAGATAGCGGCCACCTCGCTGAACATATAGGCGATATGGGCAGCGGCATAGTTACCATCACACGTGATAAATTTTTTCTCAGACATCTTGTGTAAATTTTTAGTTTACGTTCTATTGTTATTTTCTTGTTTGCGTTGTGTATTGTCTTGCGGTCGGCCTTCGCGGCTGATCGTCAGACGCTTGCCGCAGATGATGATTCGCGGCACAAAAAAATCGCACAAATTTACAAATAAATATTCGAAAATCCTACATATATTATAAAAAACCTGCCTTTTGGTACAATCTTTCGTGGGCTGAGGGTTGAGTGTGCGATCAATCGAAATATATTCGTACATTTGTATCCGAATTAATCTTTTTTTTCGAAAGTGATCAACTACAAATTACATACCCTCCCGAACGGATTGCGCGTGGCTGCGAGCCGCGATCGCAATTCGAAGTTGGCAGCAGTCAATCTGCTCTATTGTGTCGGTGCGCGAAACGAGCACCCCGACCATACGGGATTTGCTCATCTGTTTGAGCACCTGATGTTTAGAGGTACGCGACGTATCCCCGATTTCGATACTCCCGTGCAGATGGCCTGCGGCGAAAACAACGCCTTTACCAACAACGATTATACCGATTTTTATATTACTCTCCCGACGGCAAATGTCGAGACTGCGCTGTGGCTCGAAAGCGACCGAATGACGGGTCTGCGTCTTACGCCCCGCAAGTTCGAAGCCGAGAAACGTGTTGTGATCGAGGAGTATAACCAACGCTACCTGAATCAACCCTATGGCGACCAGATGATGCTCGCTCGTGCGTTGCACTATCGTGTGCACCCCTATCGTTGGGCAACGATTGGACTTACGCCCGACCACGTGGCTGCGGCTACGATAGCCGAGGCTGAGGCTTTCTATCATCGCTACTATCGCCCCTCGAATGCGATTTTGAGCATCGTGGGCGATTTGGAGGAGGAGCGCGCATTTGAGCTTGCCGAGAAGTGGTTCGGGGGTATTGCTGACGAACAGTTTGTGGCTGACACTCTGCCTGTTGAGCCCGAGCAGACCGAGGCGCGACGCTTGGAGGTTGAACGCGATGTGCCTGCAACGTCGATTACGATCACCTTCCCGATGGGCGACCGCCATAGCCGCGATTACTATCTGCTCGATCTGGTAAGTGATCTGTTGGCGGGTGGCGAGTCGGCTCGTTTGTACGATGAGTTGGTGCGCCGACGCCGTCTGTTTGGGGCGGTCAATGCCTACATCACGGGTGATGTCGATGCCGGTATGTTTGTGATGACGGGGCAGGTTGCGCCGAATGTTGCGCTTACCGAGGCCGAGGCTGCGCTTTGGGACGAGTTGCATCGTCTGCAAACCGAGCGCGTGGGCGACTACGAGCTCGAAAAGGTGCGTAATAAGTTCGAGGCGGGCGTCTTGTTTGGCGAGCTGAATGTGATGAACAAGGCGATGAATCTCGGCTACTATTCGATGCTCGGCACGCCCGAATTGATCAATGGCGAGGTGGCGATCTATCGCTCGATTTCGGCCGAGGAGATTGCCGAGGGGTGTCGTCGAATCTTCACCCCCGAACGAAGTTCAACCCTAATCTATCGTGCAGCAAATGAGAAGAAATAGTTTCCCCCGCCGTCCCTCGATCCGTATCCCCGAGAGGGTCGATGTCCCCACCGCGCGCCTTGCGACTCTCGGCAATGGGGTGCGTCTGTATCTGCTTGAAAATCACGATCAACAGGTCGTGCGACTGAGCTTTGTTTTCGGTGCGGGATCGTCGCGCCAGACAATACTCTTTTCGGCTACGTCGGCTGCCAATCTGCTCAGCGAGGGTAGCGATCGATTCACCGCCCGACAGATTGCCGAGCAGCTGGACTTCTATGGCTCCTATTTCGATATCGCGGTCGATCGTGATGTGGTTGTGGTGAGCTTCTGTGCGCTGTCGAAATTTGTTATGCCCACCCTGCAAACGGCCGAGGAGATATTGCTGCGCCCAGCTTTCCCGCAGCAGGAGTTCGACTCCTATCGAATCAAGCGTCGCCAACGTTTGGAGATCGAGCGTCGTAAGGTCGATGTGCGTGTGCGTGAGGCGTTTGCGGCAGCGATGTTCGGTGCCGATCACCCCTACGGAATCTCGGCGCCCGAGGCGGCTTACGATACGCTGACGCGCGAGGCGGTGGTTGATTTCTACCGTCGTCATTATACGGCAGACAACTGTTTTGTGGTATGCAGTGGCGATCTGTCGGACGAAGCTCTGGCGGCCATCGAAAATATTTGTGTGCAACTGCCGCAGAGTGGCGACCGTCGAGAGTTGGTTTTCCCTGCGATGGTGCAGACTCCGCGAGTGCGTTTGGAGCACGCGGGAGCGGTGCAGTCGGCAGTGCGCGTGGGACGTATGTTATTCACGCGCAATCACCCCGATTATGTTGGTATGCAGGTGGTTGCGACGGTTTTGGGCGGATATTTCGGCTCGCGTCTGATGCGTAATCTGCGCGAGGAGCGAGGCTACACCTATGGCGTCTTTGCGGGTATGGTTAATCTCGATCGCGCGGGTTATTTGGCCATTGCGACTCAGGTGGCTGAGGCGGCGCGCGAGGATACTCTGCACCAGATCTACACCGAGATCGAACGTCTGCGCACCGAACCGATTTCGGAGCAGGAGCTGTCGTTGGTCAAGAATATAATGGTGGGCGAGATGATGCGCATTTTGGACGGTCCGTTCGGAATTGTCGATGTTACGATCGAGAATGTGCAGTGTGGTACCGACAATCACGCTGTTGAGCGCACCGTTGAGGCGATTCGTCGTTGTACGCCCGAAGATGTGCAGCGTCTTGCCGAGAAGTACCTCCGACGCGAGGATCTGGTCGAGGTTACGGTAGGGTAATATTGTAATTCAAAATTCAAGATTCAAAATTCAAAATTTTGGATTCATAGATTAGAAATTTTCGTATATTTGTCAAAATAAGTTGCAGAGATGGAAGTAATCAACGAAAATAACCACTACTCGCGTGAGGATTTCGAGCCGCAGTCGAAGGCATTGGTGCCCTCGAACATCGAGCGCTATGGCGATCACTACTCCGAGAATAAATTGACTGCAAAACTGCGCAAAGTGGCTAAACGATTGGGTGGCAAGGCGTTGGAAGCATTGCTGATACTCTATTACGTGATGCGCTCGCCCTCGGTCTCGGCAGCCGACAAGGCGAAGATCTACGGCGTGTTGGGTTACTTCATTCTGCCGATCGACATCGTGCCCGACCTGTTGCCGATGGTGGGTTATGCCGACGATATCAGTGCGCTGTTTTGGGTGGTGAATGTGGTTTGGAAGAACATCACCCCCGAGGTGCGAGCCCAAGCCCGCGCCAAAGCGACAGAGATTATGAACAAGTAAAACAAAGCCGCACTTTCGGGTGCGGCTTTGTTAATTCACAATTCACAATTAATTTGCGATTTTTGTGAAAATCGCTACACTCTGTGGCGCCCGCGACTTTTAGTCGCGCCGCCTCACACCACCGCGTGCATTTTATTGAAAGCAAGCTAAAAAGTAAAACCCGCCCATATGGCGGGTGAATTTTGAATTTTGAATTTTGAATTGCGTCAGCCTGCCTACATCTCCTTTGCGGCGCGTTTGCGATCGACCTCACTAAGCAGGATCTTGCGCAGACGCATCGACTTGGGCGTAACCTCCACGTACTCATCTTCTTTGATATACTCCAATGCCTCCTCCAACGAGAATACAACGGGCGGCACGATCACAGCTTTGTCGTCCGAGCCCGACGCACGCATATTGGTCAGCTGTTTGGCCTTCGTTACATTGATTGTGATGTCGCCACTGCGGGTGCTCTCGCCAATCACCTGACCGCAATAGACCTGATCCATCGGTGAGATGAAGAAACGACCGCGATCCTGCAACTTGTCGATCGAGTAGGCGTAGGCCGTACCCGTCTCCGAGGCGATCAGTGAGCCGTTGGTTCGCATCTCGATCTCGCCCACCCACGGCGCAAACTCCTTCAAACGGTGGGTCATAATCGCTTCACCTGCCGTTGCAGTCAGCATATTCGAACGCAGACCGATGATACCACGCGAGGGAATCGAGAACTCCAAACGGGTGCGACCGCTATCCGATTCCATATTGACGAGCGTGCCTTTGCGCTTGGTAGTCAGCTCGATAACCGTACCTGCATACTCGTCGGGACAATCGACGGTCATCTCCTCGATCGGCTCGCACTTAACGCCATCGATCTCCTTGATGATGACCTTCGGCTGACCAACCTGCAACTCGTAGCCCTCGCGGCGCATTGTCTCAACCAGCACCGAGAGGTGCAACACGCCACGACCATAGACGTTGAAGCTATCGGCATTAACGCCCTGCTCGACGCGCAGAGCGAGGTTCTTTTCGAGCTCACGATCCAGACGCTCCTTGATGTGGCGCGAGGTTACATACTTGCCGTCCTTGCCGAAGAATGGCGAGTTGTTGATCGTGAACAACATCGACATTGTCGGCTCGTCGATAGCGATCGGGGGCAGAGGTTCGGGATTCTCATAATCGCAGATGGTGTCGCCGATCTCGAAACCCTCGATACCGACCAACGCGCAGATCTCGCCGCAACCAACACTCTCTACCTTCGTCTTGCCCAGACCCTCGAATACCATCAACTCCTTGATCTTGGTCTTCTGCATCGTCTCTCCGTCGCGCTTTGCGAGTGTAACGTTCTGTCCTGCACGCAGTTCGCCACGTGTAACCTTACCTACGGCAATACGACCCACGTAGGGCGAATATTCGAGCGAGGTAATCAACATTTGGGGCGTACCCTCGACTACTTCGGGCTCGGGGATTTCGTCGATGATTGCGTCCAGCAGCGGAGCAATGCTACCGGTCGGCTCCTGCCACTTGTGCGACATCCAGCCCTGCTTGGCCGAGCCGTAGATCGTCTTGTAATCAAGCTGTTCCTCCGTAGCGTCGAGCGTGAACATCAGGTCGAAAACCTGCTCATTGACCACCTCGGGGCGGCAGTTGGGTTTATCGACTTTGTTGATCACTACGATAGGTTTTTTGCCCAGCGCGAGAGCCTTCTGCAAAACGAATCGTGTCTGCGGCATTGTGCCCTCGAAGGCATCGACCAACAGCAGCACGCCGTCGCACATATTCAGCACGCGCTCGACCTCGCCACCAAAGTCGGCGTGGCCCGGGGTGTCGATGATGTTGATTTTGTAATCTTTATAGATAACCGACACATTTTTCGAGAGGATCGTGATACCGCGTTCGCGCTCCAAATCGTTGTTGTCGAGAATCAAGTCATTGCCCTTTTTTTCGCCATCGCGGAGCAGGTGCCCCGCCAGAATCATCTTATCGACCAGTGTTGTTTTGCCGTGATCGACGTGTGCGATGATTGCGATATTGCGTAACTTTTGCATATATCCGAGAATTTTTTTACGCCACAAAGGTACAAAAATATCCGCGAAAGTATTACATTTGTATATAAATATAAGTAGTTATGAGCCGTATCTTGGAACTTTCGCGCGACGGACAACTGATGAGTCGCATCGTTATGGGTGGTTGGGAGCACGATTTGCACCCGCTTTTGCCGTGGGGACACCGCGTTATTGTCATCACCGACCGCTCGATCTCAACTCGCTATCGACGTCTGATCAATCAATACGAACATATCTTGATCGGTAAGGGCGAACGTATCAAAACGCTCGAAACCGTAGCGCAGGTCCACCGCGAACTGATTAAGCGTGGCGCCGACCGACAGACATTTCTGCTCGGTATCGGTGGCGGTATCGTAACCGATATTACGGGTTTTGTGGCTTCGACCTTTATGCGTGGTGTGCGATTCGGATTTGTCTCGACCACGTTGCTCGGTCAGGTCGATGCCAGCGTCGGCGGCAAGAATGGCGTCAATCTCGATGGCTACAAAAATATGATCGGCTGTTTCAATCAGCCCGAATTTGTGCTGTGCGATATCGGAATGTTGCGCACGCTCACTACGCGCCAATTTCGTGCAGGTATGGCCGAGTTGATCAAAACGGGTCTGATCGGCAATCGTGTGCTGTTCGAAATGGTTGAGGCTCTGAGGTTTGAAGAGTTGCAACGCGATCCGTTGCTGATGGCCGATCTGGTGCTTATGGCCGTTAAGATCAAAGCCGAGATCGTCGAACGCGATGAGCGCGAGAGTGGCGAACGTCGCAAGCTCAACCTTGGACATACCGTTGCGCACGCCATCGAGAAGTGCTCGCGTGTGATGTTGCACGGTGAGGCTGTTGCGGTTGGGTGTGTCGTGATGGCACGTTTGTCGGCTCAGATGGGATTGCTGCCGCAGCGTGAGGCCGAGCGTATCGAGGCTCTGTTTGTGCGTATGGGATTCGACCTGAATATGCCCGTCGAGATGGATCGTATAGTGGCAGCCCTGCGTAAGGATAAGAAGTCGGCAGGCGACCAGATTCGTATCGTATTGCCCACAGCCATCGGTCGATGCGAGGTTCGCTCGGTGATGTTCGACTGGCTCGATGAGCAGTTGCGCAAAGTGATTGAATGATTGGTAATTACATAACGTTAAAATACTACTATGGATAGACGTAAAATGTTGAAGATGACGGGTACGGCACTGCTCGGTACGGCACTGCTCGGCCCGACGGCTTTTGCTGCTGGCGACGCCAGAGCCGAAGAGAAAAAAGCTAACAAGAAGTCGCGTCGCCCGAAGGCTCTGATTATCGGTGCGCACCCCGACGATCCCGAAACCTGCTGCGGAGGTACGATGATTCAGTTGCGTAAGGCGGGCTACGATGTGGTGTCGGTCTATATGACTAAGGGCGAGCGTGGTATCGTCGGTAAGACGCTCGATGAGGCAGCTGCGATTCGTGTTCCCGAGGCTAAGGCAGCGTGCGAAATTCTGGACGTGCGTCCGATCTTTATGACCCAAATTGATGGCGATGCCGAGATCAACAAGGCTCGTTATGTCGAGATGCGCGAATTGATTGCGGCTGAGGCTCCCGATATCGTTTTCACCCATTGGCCGATCGACTCGCACCCCGACCATCGTGTATGTTCGCTATTGGTCTATGACGCTTGGCGTCGTCTGGGTTACAACTTCGAGTTGTTCTATTGCGAGGCGATGAGCGGTATGCAGTCGCAGTGTTTTGCACCGACCGATTGGGTCGATATCTCTGATGTCGCTGAGCAGAAACGTCGTGCTTGCAACTGCCACGTGAGTCAGGGAATGGACGACATCTACGAGTGGCACGGCGATATGGAGCGTTTCCGTGGTCGTGAGTTCCATTGCGATCGCGCCGAGGCGTTCGTTCACCTGCGTCGCAACAATAACGACATCTTCTAATCGAGAGGGTGTAATTGCCACATAATTAGGTCGATGATCAGTGTGATTGTCGGCCTATTTTGTTGTGTAGCCCTCGCGTTCGAACATCGAGCGATAGACCTCAGCCTTTTTGTCGAGTGCCAAAGGATAGGCACGCGATGTGGAGGGCATACGCCAAAAACGGAGTGTGCGCGTGCCGATGATGAGCTGCGTGCTCGATCCGACAGCGGGAATTGCGCAACCGAATCGCTCGGCGATGGTCTCGGTGGCCTTCTGACCCGTTGTAACGATGGCTTGACAGTGGGGTAGTTCGGCGAGGAGGGCCTCGATGTCGGTCGGAGTGATGACCTCCAAAAACTTGTCCGAGGCGTTGTCTTTCAAACGGCGCACCTCGCTCGCGGTGTCGTAGAGCGCAATGCCTTGCGATGTGCAGAAGTTGATAATCTGCTCACGATCAAAACGTTTCGAGCCTTCAACCTCGAAATGGTGGCGGTTGCCAAAGAAGACGACGCCCATCACGCGCCACATATCGTTGATCCAATTTGGGTAGAAAAACTCCATCGACCATCGTTCGCGCTTTGGCGGAAAGCTACCGAGCATCAACACTCTCGCCCCTTCGGGCAGAAAGGGCTGCAATGGGTGGTGTTCGGTGGTTGCGGGTATGGGCATAGTGTGCGTTGTGATTACAGCACGGGGCGTTCCAGTTGGTCGGAGATCTTGCGCCGTTCGTCGTTGAGGATCGAAATCTTATGCAGCAACTCCATTTGTGTATCTTCGTCAATATCAGGACGTTTCATCTCCTCTGTCAGATCCGCGATGATCGATTTGATCACGGCCGCCTTATAGAGAATCACCGCACGTGGAACGGCTATTGAGAGGCGTTCCTGCTCGCTCTCGACATTCATATCGTGCATCTCCCAGATCTTGCTTGCAACGTAATTCTCCTCCGAGGTGTAGAGATCAACCGCGGCCTTACACACCTCCGGATCGGGGTGGTTGATAAAGTGGTATTGCGGAATTTCGGCACTTGGATCTTCTTCGTTGAAGAGTGTGCGGTAGGTCTGCAAAATGTTGTGATAGACCGGTGTTCGGAACTCCAACTCGTTGATATTTAGGTCGTCCAAGATTGTCGTAGCGACGTTCAGTTGTACAATTTCGCGTTCGTCCTTGAAGTCGAAGTCGCAATGTCCATACTTGATCAGATACTTGCTCAACTCACGTTCGAGAGCCTCGACGCTACTGCCCACTGCGCCATTGTAGGGTCGCTCGGCAGTCTGCTGTTCGCGGATCTGTCGTTGGGTGCGACGGATAAATTCGCCCGCCTCCTTGTCGTTGTTGGCCGTAACGCGCTTGCGAGCCACCTCCGAGAGTAACACCTGCTCGTCGATCTGCATCAACTCGGCGCACTCCTTGACATAGACTGCTCGCGGAATGGGGTCGGGAATCTCGGCAATCGAGCTAACGATGTCGGCAATCAGCGAGGCGCGTTTGATGGGGTCGCCTGCTGCCTCGGCCATCAGCAGATTGGCTTTGAACGTGATGAAATCGCGCTCATTGTCAGCGATATAGGCTTTCAGCTGATCGGAGGTGTGGCGGCGTGCAAATGTGTCGGGGTCGTCGCCATCGGGCAGCTGTACCACGCGCACGTTCATACCCTCACGCAGAATCATATCGATACCGCGCAGCGAGGCCTTCAATCCTGCCGAGTCGCCATCATAGATGACCGTCATATTGCGCGTGAAGCGTTTGATGAGCTGTATCTGCTCGACAGTCAGCGAGGTGCCCGATGAGGCCACAACGTTCTCAATGCCGGATTGGTGCATCGAGATAACGTCTAAGTAACCCTCGACCATTATGGCGCAATCCTGCTGCTGAATTGCCTTCTTGGCGAAGAACAGACCGTAGAGTACGTTTTTCTTGCTATATACCTCACTCTCAGGTGAATTGACATACTTGGCGACATTCTTGTCGCTGCGCATCGTGCGACCTCCGAATGCCGTAACTCGACCGCTGACCGTATGCACGGGGAAGATGACGCGACCGCAGAAACGGTCGTAGTAGCCACCCGTTTCGCGCTTGATCGTAAGACCCGTATCTACCAGGAACTCCTCTTTGTAGCCCTTTGCCAGCGCTTCGCGCGACATTGCGTCGCCTGCCGAGGGGCAGTAACCGAGCTGGAATCGCGCAATCATCTCGTCCGACACACCACGCCCACGCAGATACGACAGAGCCACGCTGCGACCCTCGTCGGTGCGCGTCATCTCATTGACGAAGTACTTGGCTGCAAAGTCATTAACCGCCATCATACTCTCGCGGCGGTTCTCGCGCTCCTTGTCCTCGTTGGTCATCTCGCGCTCCTGAACCTCGATGCCGTACTTGCGAGCAACGGCTTTGAGTGCCTCGACGTAGCTCAGGCTCTCGTGCTCCATTACGAAGGTGATGGCGTTACCGCCCTTGCCGCAGCCGAAACATTTATAGACCCCTTTCGAGGGCGAAACGACGAACGATGGAGTTTTCTCGTTATGGAACGGACAGCACGCCTGATAGTTGACGCCCTTTTTGCGGAGCGTAACATAGTCGCTAATCACCTCGACGATGTCGGCGGTGGCGTAGATTCTATCTATTGTGGCGCGGTCGATCATAAGAATACAAAGGTAGTGATTTTTTCCGAACGTCGAGCTATTCTTCGCGCGAAATCGTTCGGAACGAGTAGTATCGAGCCATTAAGTAGCTGTAAGCGATCGAGATAACGGTTGTGATAGCCTTGGCAGGTGTAGCCCACACGCCTGCTTGCTCGACCAGCACCTTCATACATACATAGTTGAGCATAATCGACCCGCCGACCGAGAGTGCATAGCGCCACAACTGACGACCTTGTGGCAGCTCCGAACGACGGAACGCAACGTTGCGATTGAGCCAAAAACCGTTGAAAAACGTGATCGGAAAGACCACGCAGAGCGAGGCAATATGGGGCGACATCACCACCACGCTGAGGTCGATAAATCGCTCAGCCACAACGTAATGGTAGATCAGATAGTAGAGCACCAGATCGAGCACCATATTGGCAGCACCGCACGCCCCGTAGCGGAACGTCTCGCGCGACACGAGGCGCGTGAAGGGCGGTATATAGAATATGTCGATCGTACGACCGATCACATCGGCAATTTTCATCGTTGTTCCTCCTTTCGTCGTTGCAATTCGTACATCAAATCGCGGAATTTCGCAGCCGCCATAAAGTCCAACTCCTTCGCTGCGCGCTCCATCTGTTCGCGTGCCGTGGCAATCGCAACATCGAGCGTATCGCCTTCGGTGGCGTCGCTCTTGGCGGTGTAGTCGGCACGAATGTCGGCTGCAATCGGTGCCACGAGAGTTTCGAGCGGTGTGTAGTGTGCGGTTGCTCCCTCGCTCTCGATCGCAGCCAATTCGAGCAGATTGTTGCGTCCCGAACCGCTCTTTTGCGCCTGTCGAGGCAGCATTTGATGCTCGATATTGTAGGTTAGCTGTTTCTCGCGGCGGCGGTTGCTCTCCTCGATAGCCAACCGCATCGAGTCGGTGCAACGCTCGGCATACATTATCACATTGCCCTGCGCGTGGCGTGCCGCACGACCTGCTATCTGGGTGATCGAACGCACGTTACGCAGGAAACCCTCCTTGTCGGCGTCCATAATCGCCACCAGCCCGACCTCAGGCAGGTCCAATCCCTCACGTAGCAGATTGACGCCCACCAGCACATCGAACGAGCCTGCTCGCAGATCGTCGAGAATCTGTACGCGTTCGAGCGTTTCGATGTCGGAGTGGATATATCGGTTGCGCACGCCCACGCGGTCGAAGTAGCGCGACAGCTCCTCGGCCATACGTTTGGTCAGGGTCGTAACGAGCACCTTGTCGCCACGACGCACACGTGCGTCGATCTCCTCCATCAGGTCGTCGATCTGGTTGTCGGTAACCTTGACCTGCAATGGCGGATCGACCAATCCCGTCGGACGAATCAACTGCTCAACAACTGCTCCCTCGCTCTTAATCAACTCATAATCAGCGGGTGTGGCGCTTACATATATCGACGTTCCAACCAGCGATTCGAACTCCTCGAAACGCAACGGGCGGTTGTCAATCGCGGCAGGCAGGCGGAATCCGTACTCAACCAGATTGAGCTTTCGGGCGCGGTCGCCACCATACATCGCACGCACCTGCGGCAGGGTAACGTGGCTCTCGTCGATCACCATCAAGTAATCTTTCGGGAAGTAGTCGAGCAGGCAGAAGGGGCGGCTGCCCTCCGAACGACCGTCGAAGTAACGCGAATAGTTCTCGATACCCGAACAGTAACCCAGCTCCTTGATCATCTCCAAGTCGTACTCGACACGTTGCTTGATTCGTTTGGCCTCGACCTCGCGCCCCTCACGCTCATAAAATGCGATGCGCTTGCCCAGATCGAGCTGAATCTGCTTGACAGCCGAATCGATACGCTCTTTGGTCGTAACGAACAGATTTGCAGGGAATATCGTAACCTCATCGAGCACTTCGAGGCGTTGTCCGCTGGCGGCGTCAATGCGCTGGATCTGCTCGATCTCATCGTCGAAGAACATCACTCGGATCGTCGTCTCGCCAAATGCCTGCATAATGTCGATCACGTCGCCATTGACGCGGAACGTAGCGGGTGTCAGCACGCTCTCGGTGCGGGTGTAGAGCGCCTCTACGAGCTTGTACATAAAGACCTTACGGCTGATGACCTCGCCCGTGCTGATATGTACCGAGGTGGCGTGGAAATCGGCCGGGTTGCCAATACCATACAGACACGACACGCTCGAAACCACGATCACATCGCGGCGACCGCTGAGCAGTGCCGACGTGGCGCTCAGGCGCAGTTTTTCGATCTCCTCGTTGATCGAGAGATCCTTCTCGATGTAGGTGTCCGACGAGGGCAGATATGCCTCGGGCTGATAGTAGTCGTAGTACGACACGAAGTACTCGACCGCATTGTTCGGAAAGAAATTTTTGAACTCGCCATAGAGCTGAGCAGCAAGCGTTTTGTTGTGGCTCAGCACGAGTGTCGGACGGTTCAGCTGGGCAATGACATTGGCGACCGTAAAGGTCTTACCCGATCCCGTAACGCCCAGCAGAGTGTTGTGGGGCGTATGCGAGCGGATCGAGCGTACCAATTCGGCAATGGCTTCGGGTTGGTCGCCCGTTGGCTGATAGTCCGATACGAGTTCGAAATCCATAGAGTGCAAAGTTAGGCAATAATTCGCTATTAACAAAAAACCGACCGCCTGCGTGCGAATTTTCTATCGAAAACGGGTGGGAGTTCTAAAAATTATATGTACTTTTGAACTTTGGAATTAACTTTTGCGCACGAAAATGTTACGAACGCTCACGGTTGAAAATTATGTGCTGATCGATCGCCTCGAAATGGAGCTCGATCGCTCGCTCAATATCATCACGGGTCAGACGGGTGCCGGTAAGTCGATCTTGCTCGGTGCGCTCGGGCTGCTGCTTGGCAATAAGGCCGAGGGTGGTGCTATGCGCGACGAGAGCCGTAACTGCGTGATCGAAGGCGTGTTCGATGTCGAGGGCTACGGCTTGGAGGAGTTTTTCGACGAGAACGATCTCGACTACGACCCCTCGCTGACCATTCGTCGTGTGATCACACCTGCGGGTAAGTCGCGCTCGTATGTCAACGATCTGCCTGTCGGTCAGAGTGTTCTGCGCGAGTTGGGCGTGCGCTTGGTCGATATCCATTCGCAGCATCGCAATCTGATTCTCTCGGACGATAAATTCCGTATTGGTGTGGTCGATCGAATAGCAGGTTGCGGAGCGCAAGTGGGGGAGTATCGTCAGGTTTATGATGAGTTGCAAACGGCTGAGCGTGAGCTGACTGCGTTGCGTGTCGAGGCCGAGCGCAATCGTCGTGATGAGGAGTGGATTCGCTTTCAGGTTGAGGAGCTGACGGCCGCCAATCTGCGCGAAGGAGAGTTGGCGCGTATCGAGGCTGAGCAGAGCGTTTTGGCCAATGCCGACGCCATTGGCGAGGCTATTGTCGCGTCGCGTAATGCGTTGGACGACGAGCAGATGGGCGTGCTGTTGCAACTGAAAACGATCGAGCAGGCGATGTCGGGTGTGGCGACAAACTATGCCCCTGCGGGCGAACTCTTCGAGCGAGTTCATTCGGCTTTGCTCGATTTGAAGGACGTGTCGTCGGAGCTGGCAACGGCAGCCGAACATATCGACGCCGACCCTGAGCGTTTGTCGCAGGTGGTGGCTCGAATCGATCTGATCTACTCGTTGCAGCAGAAACATCGCGTTACGACCGAAGCCGAGCTGATCGCCCTGCGTGATAAGTATTCGGCACAGTTGCAGACGATTACGTCGGGCGACGAACGTATCGTTGCTCTCGAACAACATATTGCGGAATTGCGCACTGAGGCATTGCGTCGTGCCGATGAGATTCACGCAGCACGTGCCAAGGCGGTGCCCTCGATCGACGCTGCGCTGAGTGCGACGCTGGCCGAGTTGGGTATGCCGTCGGCTCGATTTACGGTCGATGTGGCGACGCAGGAGGAGCTGCTGCCGACGGGACGCGACCGCGTGTCGTTCCTCTTTACGGCCAATGCGGGCATTGCGCCTCAACCCGTCGAGAAGATCGCGTCGGGAGGTGAGATTTCGCGTGTGATGTTGGCGTTGAAGGCGCTGGTGGCACGCTCGATGCAACTGCCCACGATCATTTTCGATGAGATCGATACGGGCGTTTCGGGTCAGATTGCCGACGCTATGGGTCGCATTATCAGCGATTTGTCGCGCTCGATGCAGGTGATCAACATTACCCATCTGCCGCAGGTGGCCTCGAAGGGCAAGACTCATTTCGTTGTCTATAAGGAGGATACGTTGCTCGGAGCAATGACCTCGATTCGTCAGTTGTCGGCTCGTGAGCGCGTCGATGAGATCGCCAAAATGCTCAGTGGCTCGACCGTTACTTCGGCTGCGATCGAGCAGGCACGCTGCCTGTTGGAGGCAAAATAGTCCACATATAAATTTCTCTTATACCGTAATAAAAATTATCAATTTGACAAATAGTTTTTTATGTATTATCTTTGTACCAGAAACAAGAAGATAATAACATAAAACTATTTGATACTATGGCAACTATTAATTTGAAGCGTGGCGATTTCTTGAAGAGAATAGCCGACATCGAGAACAATCCCAATCAGTGGCAATATCTGGGTGAGCGCCCCGCGTTGGTCGATTTCTATGCACCGTGGTGCGGCCCTTGTCGAATGCTTATGCCCGTTTTGGACGAACTTGCCAAGGAGTACGCCGGTAAGGTCGATATCTACAAAGTCAATGTCGAGGATGAGCAGCAGCTGGCAGAGGAGTTTGGTATCCGTTCGATTCCGACGTTGCTCTTTATCCCGAAGCAGGGACTTCCTCAAACCCGTTTGGGCGCAATGCAGAAATCGCAACTGCGCGAGGTATTCGACCGAATGGCTCAATAGATTCAAACCTTAAAACAAAACATAGTAGATTAAATTATGGCAACCAAGTTCTATAAGTGCCGCCATTGCGGCAATGTGATCGAGAAGATCGTTGATTCAAAAGTTCCTGTTGTATGCTGCGGCGAGAAGATGGAGGAGTTGATCCCCAACACCGTCGAGGCGAGCGAGGAGAAGCACCTGCCCGTAGTTACCCGTATTGATGACTGCACGATCAAAGTTGAGGTGGGAAGTGTGGCGCACCCGATGCTGCCCGAGCACCACATCGCATTCATCTATGTCGAAACGGAGAATGGCGGCATTCGTGTCAATCTGAGCGATAAACCCGAGGCTGTCATCTGCACCTGCTCGTCGCGTCCGATTGCCGTGTATGAGTATTGCAACCTTCACGGGTTGTGGAAGACAACGCTGTAATGCGAGATTTCGTGCGATAATTTTGTAAGACCATTACCATTCCTATTACTATTGTAAGCAGAGCCGCGCCACCTTGTTCGCAGGGGCGCGGCTCTCATATTCTAAAAATATATCCTTACTCCTTTCTTGGTGCGGGGGTGATGTTACCCAAAATCACCGGTCGGCTTGCGCCCGTTGCCGAGCAGACATTCGAGGGGTAGCCATACATCGTTTCGTTGCCCATAATCGCAAATGCAATGGCCTCCTTGGCGTCCGACGACAGACCGATCTCGTCCTGCGTTACGACCTTCACATCGGGCAGCTCCTCGCCGAGCATACGTCGCAGCGTGGCGTTGTGCGCACCTCCGCCACCGAGCACCGTGCGACCAATGGGCCACTTCGGAATCACAAAACGTCGATATGCCTCGGCAATCGTGCGTGCGGTGAATGCCGTTGCCGTTGCAACCAGATCGGCCGAGGGCAACGAGCCCCAACGGTCGAGCATCGCAACGGTATATTGCTCACCAAACATCTCACGCCCCGTACTCTTCGGCAGCGGCATCGAGATATAGGGGTGCGACATCAACTCATCGAGCATCTTCGCATTGACCACGCCCGACGCAGCTACCTTGCCACCCTCGTCGTAGGGACGACCATACAGTCGCTGCATCACCTCGTCGATGATCATATTTCCCGGACCCGTGTCAAAGGCATAGACATCGGCCATATTTCCCGTCGAGGGTAGCACCGTAACGTTGCCAATGCCACCGATATTCTGCAACGCCACGTTCTCGTCGGGCGAGGCGTAGAGCACAAACTCGCTATAAGGCACCAGCGGCGCACCCTCGCCACCTGCCGCTACGTCCATCGTGCGGAAGTTCGAGATGACCCGAACGCCCGTTTCGTAGGCGATTACGGCGGGCTCGCCAATCTGCAACGTCGAACGCGCAAACTCCCCATCGGGCTTGGGAATATGCCACACGGTCTGCCCGTGCGAGGCAATGAAATCGACCTTCTCGATCGGGAATCCACTCTCGCGACACACCGCCTTTGCAGCGTCAGCAAAGAGATAACCGAGTTTGAAGTTGAGCGAACAGAGCAGATCGACCGTGCCCGTTGTGGGCTTCACGGCACGTTTAATTTCGGCTTTGAGCGATTCGGGGATCTCGGTGGTAGTGAATCCGAGCAGTTCGACACGAGTTTCGATTCCGCGACCTTCGATCTTCACGAGCGCGGCATCGACACCATCGAGCGACGTCCCCGACATAATTCCTATGGCGTAGTACATAATAGGTTGGTATATAGTTGGTTTCTAAAAATAATGGTATCGGGGTATATTGAGCCTATTTCTTAATATTGATTATCCACCCATCATAGTAGCCGCTTCCGTGATCCTCACCGTCAACCCATATCGAACTGTCAATGTCGATCTCGCCCTTTTTCAGCTTGCGAACATATAGGTTGAACTCGACCTCCGTCTGAGTACCGTCGCCCCAATCAATCGCAAATTTTTTGTTGCGATAGTCTTTGGTCGGATCCCACTCTCCAAACGAAACGTGCCACCCTTTAACATTACCCAATGTGCTATGCTGAGTTAATCGAAGAGCCAATGGTTCTGCTAATGTAGCGCGAGTAAATGGGTCATCTTCAATAAGTTCGAAGGTTTCGCCATCGTCGGTTGTTGCAGTTACATTCCATTCGAGCACATTGCCCGCCACCGAAGGATCGCATAGGTTTGCGCCCGTTTCGGCATCGGTGACGAAAAAGCATACCGACGGATTGATGAAATCATAGATGTAGTCATCATCGCTATCCTCGCATCCCGCAAAGCCGATAGCGACCAATAGAGCGCATAGTGTTGAGAGAAATCTTTTCATACGAAGTAATGTTTGGTGATATAATTTCCCAAAGATACGATTTTTTAGCGAAATAAAAAAGGTCTGCAATCGCAGACCTAAATTTTACCAATCTTCGGAATCATCGCCCGTGATGCCGACCCAAAGAGCATCTTGTAATTTTTGTTTGATAATTTGTCCCCAAACAATACCAGCTGCGTAACCAATAGCAGCCTCACGGTTGTAGGCTTTGTGTGTTTTAGCGTCGAAGGGATAGGCTTGGCTCGGGATAATTGAGAATGTGCCTTGATGACGAACACCTGCGCCCATTAATGCTAAACCGATACCTGTGCTTTGGCTCATTTCGTACTCTTGGATAGTTGTAATTAATCGCACTTTTTCGTCTTTGATGTCAATGCGGGCAATAATATATTCGCTTATGTTAACAGATTTTGAAAAACCATCACGATGCCCAACTCCTTCAAGATAACCTTTTCCAATAATTACACCAGCCTCTTTGTCGTTTAATTGAATTACGGCTTTACCCGAGTTAAACGACGCAATAAACCAAGAGTTTGCTAGAATATACAATTCGTCCTTAGTCTTGCCTGGAACATCAATAATTGTGGTGGTTGAGATTTGTCCATTAAAGTCTAGTGGATATTTTTGATAGATTGTGTCCGCAAGTGCCATCCAGCCTTTGCCATTTTTAGGAATGCCACCGTAGTTTTGCTCAAAAACAGCCTCGACCTCTTGTGCAGTTACTACTTGTGCTGATGCGGAGATGGTTGCGGTAAAAGCGAAAACAGCCAAAAGTAAAAGTTTCTTCATAATATGGGAAGTTTCTGCCGTATCAACTCCTCTGCGACGGGTTTGCTTAAAAAAAGAAAGTGTGGAGCTGATTAGTTTATTTGACACGAGGTTCTGGAATACTTATATCACAATAAACAACACCCCACACCAGTATTGGGGTGGAGTTGCCGCAAATATGCCAATACATAGTGCGATGAGGGAATTGCTCTCCTTGTGGTAATGAAATTTTCCAGATTTCGTGTCAAGGATAAAAGCTAATACACTTTCATCAATTAATATGTCAGCCTCGGCAATAACTGCCAATCCTAATGCAAATATAATAAATATATGTATATATAAGGTGCGGATAGGGCAAAATAGTTGTCAAATGACGCAAAAACACACTTTTTTCGAAAAAAGAGTCAAAAAATTTTGGAAGTTCAGAAATAGTTACTACTTTTGTGCTCCGAAACAGACGGGATGTAGCTCAGCCCGGTTAGAGTACACGTCTGGGGGGCGTGTTGTCGCTGGTTCGAATCCAGTCATCCCGACAATGTTGAGCGCAAAACCTTCGATCGCAAGATCGGAGGTTTTTGTTTTTTATGCGCCTTGTGCTTGCACGATTGGCGCGTTGAAAAACAAAAAGGCTCGCTCGCTTACGAAGGGCGTTTTGCCGAGACATTGTAACCTCGCAAAGGGAACACGTGGAAAGGCGTTAAGCGAAGCAGACCGAGTCTGCGAAGTAGCCAATCCAGTCATCCCGACAATGTTGAGTGCAAAACCTTCGATCGCAAGATCGGAGGTTTTTGTTTTTATGTTTGTAGCAGGTGTATTTGCATACCATAATAAACGCCTACGGGACATCTTGCACAAGATGTCCCGTAGTCTGTTTCTGCAACTAAATGAAAAAAAATAAAGGACAAACCTCTCGATTTGTCCCGTTTAGTAGCGGAGGGAGGACTCGAACCTCCGACCTTTGGGTTATGAGCCCAACGAGCTGCCAACTGCTCCACTCCGCGATATAAACGCTGTCGCAACTTTTTCACTTTCGGGCTCGGCTCATTCGCCCCCCTCAGCGCGGGATTTCATCTCTCCTGAAGTCGCTCTCTGCGTTTTTGCTGGTGCAAAGGTAAGCAAAAAAATCGGCCCGTGCAAATCCAACCGCAAAAAACGTGCAAGAAATTTCAGAAAACGCCCTTGTAGTGCCCTCTGAGCGCGATTTTACTTTCGTTCGTAAATCTCGAACGAGTAGGGATACTCATACTTTTCGCCACGTTCGAAGCGTTCCTCGCTCACCTTTTGCCACTCCGCAGGGTCGAGTTCGGGGAAGGTCGTGTCGCCCTCGTAAGCACGGAACACGCGCGTATAATGAATGCGGTCAGCCAGCGGCAGAGACTGACGATAGACCTCGCCACCGCCGATCACAAAGGCCTGCTCAGCACCCGCCTCGCGGCACGCTGCAATAGCTGCCTCCAATGAGCTAAACACCTCACAGCCTTCGATTTGCAGATCCGTCTGGCGCGAGATGACGATATTGCGGCGATTGGGCAGCGGGCGACCGATCGAGAGGTAGGTTTTGCGACCCATAATAACGGGGTAGCCCGTCGTCAGTTGCTTAAAACGGCGCAGGTCCTCCGAGATGTGCCACAGCAGAGTGTTGCTGCCGCCAATGACGCCGTTTTCGGCAACGGCAACGATGATATTCAGTTCAAAATTCATAATTCACTGATTCAAAAATTACGCAAAATTCGCGCCGCTCTCGCCTGCATTAGAACGACATCGGTGCTTTGATTGCGGGGTGGGGATCGTAGCCTTCGAGCGTGAAATCCTCGTAACGGAAATCGAAAATCGACTTCACCTCGGGATTCAGACGCATTGTCGGCAACTTGCGCGGCTCGCGCGAGAGCTGCTCGGCTGCCTGATCCAAGTGGTTGAGGTAGAGGTGAGTATCGCCAAGTGTATGGACGAAATCGCCCGCTTGCAAACCGCAAACCTGTGCAATCATCATCGTCAGCAGGGCATACGACGCGATGTTGAACGGCACACCGAGGAACGTGTCGGCACTGCGCTGATAGAGTTGGCACGAAAGGCGTCCGTCGGCAACATAGAATTGGAACATCACGTGGCACGGGGGCAACGCCATCTGCTCGACCTCGGCAACATTCCACGCCGAAACCAACATACGACGCGAGTTAGGGTTGCGACGAATGGTGTCGATCACCTCGCTGATCTGGTCGATCGAGCGTCCGTCGGGACGGGGCCAGCTGCGCCACTGATAGCCATAGACGTGGTTCAGATCTCCGTAGTTGTAACCCTCTATGTTCGAGGTATTTCCCTGCTCGGCCTCGACCAGAAACTGCTCGCGCGAGATCGGCTCAATGCCCTTCTCGGCGCACAGCTCACCATAGTAGCGATAGGCGTCATTATCCCAGATATGCACACCGTTGCGCACCAAGTAGCCGATGTTCGTATCGCCCGCCAGGAACCACAGCAGTTCGTGGATCACGCCCTTCAAAAAGACCTTTTTGGTGGTGAGCAGCGGGAATCCCTCGCTCAGATCGAAGCGCATCTGGTGGCCGAAAACGCTCTTTGTGCCCGTACCGGTGCGGTCGCCCTTCACTGCGCCCTCGTCGATAATGCGGCGCAACAGATCGAGATATGCTTTCATATCGCTTATTGGTTGTTGAATTGTTTCAATGTAAAGTTGCCCTCAGCGTCCATTACACCGTAGGTGGGTGTCTCGCAACCGATCCACTCGCCGAGGAAATAGACCTCAGAATGGGTGGTGCGATAGCTTGCGGGGGCGTGTGTGTGCCCGAAGATAAACAGTTCGATTTCGGTGGCTTGTGGGTGCTGCTCAGCGTACTCAACAAGTGCGCGATTGGCCACTTCGGGATCGGGTGCTCCGCCGTGAGCTTTGCGACTGCTGCCGCTCCACCACTTGCCGAAACGCATTGCGAGCGAAGGGTGAACGAGCCACGAGAACAGTGCTCGCACAACGCGCGAACGGAACGTGGCGTTCATCAGTTGCAACATTGGTTGGCGCTTGATGTTGAGATTATCGCCGTGGCCGATCCAGACGCGACGACCTGCCAGCAGTGTCTGTTCGTGCGTGTAATGCACTCGCACGCCACATTCGCGCTCCAAATAGCCGCGTTGCCACATATCGTGGTTACCTGTAAAGATGTGGATCTCAACGCCTCGGTCGCTCAGTTCGGCAAGTTTGCCGAGCAGTCGCACGTGTCCCGCAGGAACGACCTCGCTCCACTCATACCAGAAATCGAAAATATCCCCCAGCAGATAGATCGCCTTCGCCTCTGTGGCTACGCATTCGAGCCAACGCACCAACAACTCCTCGCGGTGGCGCGCCGATTGCGCGTCGCCGTGTCCAAGGTGCATATCCGAGGCGAAATAGTACATCGCCTGCGAGTTTAGAGCAGAGCTGTTACGTGCTTCTCCAAATCGTTGCCGTAGAGATTCTTTGCAACGATATTACCCTCGCGGTCGATCAGGAAGTTGGTAGGCACGTTCTGAACGTTATACAGTGCGATTGCCGACGATGCGGTGCCTTGCAGGTCGCTCACCGAGATCCACGGCAGCTTCTGCTCCTGAACGGCACTCACCCATACAGCCTTCGAGCTCTCGATGCCGATCTGATAGACCTCGAAACCGCGCTCGGCATACTTCTCGTAGATCTCCTTCAAGTCGGCGTTGAGCTGGTTGCTGTTGCCCGCCATAGCCGACCAGAAATCGACCAAGATCACCTTGCCGTGCAACGACGAAAGGCGCACCTTGTTGCCATACATATCGTTGATATTCAGGTCGGGATAGTTCAACTCCGAAGTGATAGCCGTGCCGATCAGATCCATCGTGGCGATGTCGCGGCGCACCAGATTCAGGTAGGGCGATGCGGGGTAACGAGCCTCGATCGAGTCGGCTACCATACGGTAATAGACCACGTCGCTTGCACCATTGAACAGCACCTCATCGTTGGGCAGACGCTGGTAGAGAGCGTAGAGGGCTGCCATCGACGACGAATTTGCCACGATGAACTCAATCTGCCCACGCTTAACGCGGTAGTACTCCTGTGTATAATCTTTGAGCAGCTGCTGGCGAGCCTGCTCGTCGGTCAGCCCTGCAAAGCAGGTCGAGAGCGAGTCGAGGCGTGCAGCACCGTCCTGCATCAAGAATGTAATCTGTTTCAGCAGACCCGACTCCTCAGATCCACTCACCTCGTAGTTGCGAGCGATGCTGCCGACCGAGTTGATGGTTACGGCGTCGCCCTTAGCGAGCAGCAGCGGAATGCGCTGGCCGTTGCAGTTGAGGTTGTAGAGTGCGAGCTGGTCGCCTTCGGCGTTGAATTTGAGCAAGAACTTACCGCGCTCGTCGGTACGTACCGAGTCGATGACGCGGCTGCCTAATGTTGCGCCGAGCGATTCGACATAGACCATTGTGGTATCATAGCCGATCAGACGGCCATCGAGTTTAATGTTGCCGCTGTTGCAAGCGACTGCCGCTACGGCGGCTGCGATCAGAATGAAAATTCTTTTCATATTGGGTATTTAATTGTTTTCTTGTTCCAAACTACAAATATACGTCTTATTTCCGAGAAAACAAACGAAACGGGGCAGACTTTCGCTCTCTGCCCCGTTTTTTTGCTTGTGCGACTTGCCGTAAGTTGTCCTATTGGTAGTCGTTTGACACCCGCTATGCTACGTGTCGGATCTACTTCGAGAAGTTACGACGCGCAGCGTTGTTCTTCTGACTCTTCGAGTGTTGGTTGTGTTGGAAGCGGTTTTTCTTCTGATTCTTCTGCTGCTTGCCCTGCTGCCCCTTGCCGCTACGTGTCGAATGGTGCTGTTTGTAGTCGCTTCGGAGGTTATTCAAAGCAGATTCGTTCAGCTCAATGCGACCTTCGGACATTCGCTTTATATCACGAATGATCACCTCGTTATTGGGGTGCTCCTCGTTGTATTCGTAGCTCTTGGCTCGCATATATCGGGCGATATTGTCGATCGAGGCTGCCACCGCTGCGGGATCGGACTGGTGCTCCAACGAGCGGATCATACGCTCGACATTTTTGCCATAGTGCTTATAGGCGATATGGTTCGACGGGTAGCGCATCTTCTTGGGGCGCACGGTGAGCGATTCGCGCGTTACGCGAGGGTAGGGAGAATCGACATCGAGCTTAAAATCAGACATTATGAACATATGATCCCACAGTTTGTGGGTGAAGTCGGCCGTATCGCGCAGCAGCGGATTGAGGTTTCCCATCACGGCGATCACTGCACGAGCCTGACGGTTGCGTTCGCGGCGATCTTCGATCAGCAGCAACGAATCGACCATCTCCTGAATATGGCGACCATATTCAGGCAGGAAGAGTTTCTGACGCTTGTAATTATAGTTCTTTTTCATTGTTGTTGTTGGTTATGTTCCGTCCGAAGGGTTGAGTGCGCATTTTGACGTGCAGGTGATACCTCGAAACGGTCGAAAGCTAACCTTTACGGTTCTCGGAAATGGTTTATTTTTAGCCCCTTTGTTTGTGCCTCATTGCACACCACGGTAATCCATCGAAGATTTGGATTGTGGGGTCGATTGGCTAACTTTGGTGCAAAAATACACAAAATTTTCACTATTACAATACTTATGACAAAGGTTTTGATCGTTGATCGCTCCAAAAGTATGCGCAACACCTTGCGCGAACGTCTCGAATACGAAGGTTATGCCACCGAATGTGCCGCCACGTCGGCTGCTGCTTGCGAGGTCTGTTCCCGCTCGCCATTCGATGTCATTTTGACCGACGATGCACACAGCGTGCCACGTGTTGGAGTGCCGTTCATTGTTCTTGCTGCCGAGTCGTCGGTCGAGGCTGCGGTTGATGCGGTGCGGTCGGGAGCAACCGAATTTTTGACACGTCCGATTGATATGAATCGTTTGCTGGGTGCCATACGTAAGCTGTCGGAGCAGAGTGCCGGTGGGGTGGTCGAGCAGGAGCCTGAGGTGGCCACACCGGCAAAGGTGCGACGTCGCGCCACGCGGGTCGAAGAGATCGTAGGTGAATCGGCGGCGATAACCCACGTCCGAGAGCTGATCGATAAGGTTGCTCCGTCCGATGCCCGCGTGTTGATTACGGGATCGAATGGAACGGGTAAAGAGTTGGTTGCTCGATGGTTACACGAGAAGAGTCGTCGCGCGGCGGCGCCCTTTGTCGAGGTCAATTGTGCGGCTATCCCATCGGAGTTGATCGAGAGTGAACTGTTTGGCCACGAGAAGGGTGCCTTCACGTCGGCAGTCAAGCAGCGCAAAGGAAAATTCGAGCAGGCGGCAGGTGGTACGCTCTTTATGGACGAGATTGGCGATATGAGTCTTTCGGCGCAGGCGAAGGTGCTGCGCGCGTTGCAGGAGAATCGCATCAGCCGTGTGGGTAGCGATCGCGATATTGATGTCAATGTGCGTGTGGTGGCGGCAACGAATAAGAATCTGCGAGAGGAGATTCGTCGAGGCAATTTCCGTGAGGACCTCTACCATCGACTGAGTGTGATTGTGATTGCGGTGCCAGCTTTGGCCGATCGACGCGAGGATATTCCGCTATTGGTCGAGCACTTCATCGAGAAGATTTGTGGCGAGTACGCGATTGATCCCAAGGCGGTTGATCGTGATGCTATTGCGCTGTTGCAGTCGATGCCGTGGAGTGGTAATATTCGAGAGTTGAGGAACGTAATCGAGCGTTTGATAATCCTGAGTGGCGAGCGCATAACCGCCTCGGACGTCGAGCGTTACGCTGCGGCAAATGTGCTCTAAATCAGATGTGGCGCACATCACCCGCAACCGGCAACCCGCAATCCGCAAATTTTGAATTTTGAATTTTGAATTGTGAATTGTGAATTGTGAATTGTGAATTGTGAATTGTGAATTGTGAATCTCTCTCTTATATCTCCACCAGCTTGTGTTTGATGGCATAGACCACCAGATTGGCGGTGTTGGGGCAGCCGGTTTTGTCCAAGATGTTGGCGCGATGTTTATCGACCGTACGTTTCGAGATGAATAGTTTGTCGGCAATCTGCTGATTCGAGAGTCCTTTGCAGATCTCCAACAGTACCTCCAATTCGCGCTCCGAGAGAGCCTCGTCGTCCTCGATCACAACTTCGGGCGTGGGCTGGGGTGTGGTGTGCAGACAGCTCACCAACGAGTCGAGCAGCTCTTGCGAGAAGTAGCTTCCGCCCGCTGCGACGGTTTCGATCGCCGTAACCACCTCGTCGATATCGGAACTTTTGAGCAGAAAACCCTTTGCGCCGACCGACACCATACGATAGTAGTAGTCCTCGTCGCCAAACATTGAGAGGGTGATTACCTTCAAATCGGGGCGCAATTCGAGGGCGCGTGCTGTGGCTTCGTCGCCCGAGATGCCGCTCATTGCGATATCCATAAATACGACATCGACATCGTGTTCGGGCAGTTTTTCGAGAAACTCTTCTCCGCTCGATGCCTCGCCCACAACGCGGCAGATACCGCTGGCATTGAGCAATCCGCGCAGACCATTGCGGAAGAGCGTATGGTCATCGACCAGAAAAATTCTGTAAGGCAGGTTATTCGTTTTCATCATCTTCGTCATTTACAATGTTTTCGCCTATGGTGCTCACGACAATCGAGGCTGCCATACCTTTGTTGGGCTGGCTGGTGATCTCGATGGTGCCACCAAGTGAGTGTATGCGCGAGGTGAGGTTCGACATTCCCATACCGTAGTCGGCTACGGCTTGGGTGTTGAATCCGCGCCCGTTGTCGCTATAAGTCAAATAGATACGATCATAAACAAGTTGCAGGTCGAGCTCGATTTTGGTGCAGCCCGAGTGTTTGAGCGAGTTGTTGATCAGCTCGCAGATGACACGATAGAGTATCACCTCGATATCGTGGCCGAAACGCTCCTTGCGCAGGTTGGTATCGAAACGCATTTCGATTGTGCGCAACTGAGGGTTTTTGTTGATGAAATTGGTGATACCGCGCACCAGACCGAAGTCGTTGAGCACCTGTGGCGAGAGGTTGTTCGAGATCTCGCGCAACGAGCGGATCGCCTCGTCGATCACGGCCGAGGTCGAGGCTATCAGTTCGCGGTTCTCTTCGTCTTCGGCTCGTTTTGCCAGCACCGACATCGACATCTTTGCCGATGAAAGCAGTGGCCCCATACCGTCGTGCAACTCGCGTGAGTAGCGCGAGCGGAACTTCTCCTCGGTTCGAAGTACAGCCGTCAGGATTCGCTTGTTGGTCAATTTGCGCTGGTGGTCGAGGTGGCCGATATAGGTGAATAGTTTATGGGCATAGAGCACTCCGACAGCAATGCAGAGCGATGCGACGGCATCGAGCCAGATGTATAGTTCGTTGGGGGCTTTGGCGGTCGAATCATCGACAAATGTTTGAACATATTGTCCGTATCGTGTAACCGACATTGCGGCCATACCGATAATCAGCAGAATCCAAATCGAGTTGTACTTGGTGAGGCGCACCAATCTGATGGCTGCGATTGTAGCCAGTGTTTGGAGCATAATTGATATGATAATTAGTGCTTTAAGTACCATTTTCGATTATTGTTTCGTTGAGCTGAGCCCTAATATTCCACACAAATATAAAAATTTTTCGGACGAAATCCTAACTCAGCCGATTTTCTTGCCTGAGAATTTTCGTGCGAGACTATGTGGGTGGTGAAAAATACAATATTTAGACAAGGTGAAATGGCTAAAATTGATCAAAATTGCCCTAAAATGGCGAAAAAATTGGATTTACTATTGTATAATCCAACCCAATATCGTAGCTTTGCGAATGAGAATGATGGTATCAGCGACGAATGAAAAGTAGTCCCGACGGGAATCGAACCCATATCGTATGAACCGGAATCATATATTCTATCCATTGAACTACGGGACCAAACCGAGTGCAAAGATGAGAAAAATATTTATAATTTGAAAATTATTACTTAATTCGCAAGGTTATGACGCAGCACTTCAACTCGATAGCAGAATCGAGCGCGGGACTTACCCCTTGGCAGCGCCTCGAAACCATTATCAAGATGAGCGGTATGAGTATCAACGCCTTTGCGCGTTGCATCGGTCTATCGCGCGGCGAGAATCTCTACCAAATCAAAAAGGGTAACAACGGCATTAGCCGCGATCTGGCTCACCGTATCACAAACTACTATCCGCAGATCAGCTTCGCGTGGCTGGTGGCGGGCGAGGGTGCGATGACCATCGACGGTCAGAGTACGACGGGCATACCTTTCTATAATTGCTCGTGTCCCGACGATATCGATCGTCTTGCGACGGACGATCCCGACGGCTATGTGGCGATGCCCGGCTTTGAAGATTGTTGTGCGGTGATTGCTCACAATTGGCAGAGTAAAGATGGTATCCCGCAGGGGGCATACGTCTTTCTGCACCGTATGGAGAAACGCTATGTGCGTATGGGACAATATTTTCTGATCTCGGATCAATATGTGGGATTCTGCCAGATCAGAACGTTGAGTAAGTTGCGCAAGTTGAAGGTTACGGGGTGCAAGGTCCCCGTGTCGCTCAAACATCTCGAACGAGATGAGGCTCACGAACTCTACCTCGTGCGTGGTGTGTTAAATGTTGTCGGAAAATAGTTTTAAGGTATAAAATAAGTTATGTTGATGTCAATTTTTTGGGATTTCGATCCCGTGATGTTGCGTATTGGCGGGAGTTTCGAGATCCGCTACTACGGTTTGATGTGGGCATTGGCAATCGGCTTGGCGGCAGTGATGTTCGATCGCTTTGTCAAGCGCGAGGGGCTGCCCGAAAAGGTGTCGGAGTCGATCTTCTACTTCGGTACATTGGCGACGATTATAGGCTCGCGCGTGGGACACTGTCTGTTCTACGAGCCTGACAAATATCTTGCTGAGCCTCTGCGTATTTTGACCGATATCCGCGATGGCGGTATGGCCAGCCACGGTGCGGCAATCGGTCTGCTGATCGGCTTGTGGCTGTTCTCGCGTCGCAACAAGTTGCCCTACCTTTGGTCGCTCGACCGCATTATGATTGTGGTGGCGATCGGTGGTGCATTTGTCCGCTTTGGCAATCTGTTCAACTCCGAGATTATTGGTGCTCCGACCGACTCACCGTGGGGCTTCATCTTCGCACGTTTGTATCCCGCAGGGACGCCCGTCGAGGCGATGGTGGCACGCCATCCGGCACAGATCTATGAGGCTCTGTGCTACATCGCAACCTTCGTGGTGTTGATGTGGCTCTACTACAAGCGCGATATGGCGCGTCGTCGTCCGGGTTTGATGTTCGGTGTGGGTCTGATCGGTATCTTCTTGACCCGATTCTTGATCGAGTTCATCAAGGAGAACCAAGAGGCATTCGAGGAGTCGTGGACACTCAATATGGGTCAGTGGCTCAGTGTTCCGTTTATTGTGATGGGTATTGCGCTGATCGTGTATGCCGTGCGTCGCCCTGAGGTTAAGCCTGTTGCTGCGGCACCTGCTCCGAAGGTCGCATCGGCAACGACCGCTCCCAAAACCAAAAAAGCGAAGAAAAGAAAGTGGTAAAAGATAACATTACACAGCTGTTGTTCAATGCCTTGGCGCAGCGACAGACGGTCGTCCTGCTCGGCATAGGTTCGTTGCGATTCCGTCGTGTGGCAGCCAAGCTCGAAGGCTCGACGCTTACGCCGCCGCGCAATATGTTTCGTTTTTCAAGCCGCGAGGAGGGTCGTTCGTTGCTCGATATGTTGGTCGATGAGGCGGGTTGCACGCGCGAGGAGGGTGAGGAGGCTTACCGTCGTTGGTTGCACCGCATCAAGCAGGGTCATTCGGTTGTGATCGAAGGTGTCGGACGTATCGAAGATGATTTTTTCACACCCTCTGAGGTGCTTGAACGTCTGCTCAATCCGACCTCCGACGCGCCCGTCGTGTTGCGTCGCCACCGTTCGTTGCGCGGTCTGTGGATCGGCTTGGCGGCAGTGGCTTTGGTGGCTGTTGCCGGTGGTGCGTGGTGGTATGTTAATATGCACTCTGCGCCCGCGCCGATGCGTGTAGCTCAGACGACTGAGAAACCTGCTGCTGAGGTGGTTGAAACGGCTGATAGCGTGGTGGAGAGTGCTGCCGAGCCTGTCGAGGAGGTTGTGCCTGTGGCTGAGAGTGTGCAATCCCCTGCGCCCGAAAACAAGCCTGCGCCTGCCACGACCGAGATTGGCGAGATGACGTCGGGAATGAGCTATGTGGTTGTGGGTGTCTTTTCGACTGAGGCCAATGCTCGCAAATTCATCGAGCAGATGGCGCGACGTGCTCCTGAAATGGCTTGTCGAGCGTACAAATTCCAAGGTTCGAAATTTATGGTCAGCGGTTTCGAGTCGGCAGACGGAGCCGAGGCATCGGCCTTTATCCGCGACCACCGCGCGCAGTTCCCTGACCTATGGGTCTATAAACGCAAGTAGTTGCGATTCTCAATCCAAAAAAAATCCGCACCGACAGGGTGCGGATTTTTTTGTGTGTGCCGAGAATCTCTCCGTTACATCTCTTCGATGTCGTTGATGACCAGCGTGGGGGTCGTCTGCTCCTCGACAACCTCTTCCTCCTCGATCAGTCCGCGACCGAGCAGCAACGGTTTGCGATCGGGATCGGCGCCACGGAAGTCGCGGTAGAGATCCATACCGTCGGCCTCGCCACCACGTGCCAGCACTTTGTTGCGGAAGTCGGTTGCGATGCGTTTGTTGAAGATGTCGCCACTCTCGACAAATGCCTGATAAGCGTCTTTGTCGAGCACTTCGGCCCACAGATAACTGTAATAACCCGACGAATAACCGCCATCGAAGATGTGGCTGAAATAGGGATAGCGATAGCGCGGTGCAATCTGCTCCATCAATCCGCGACGCTCGTTGAGCATCTTACGCTCGAACTCATTGACGTCGATGGGCGAGAATTGCTCGATAGTGTGAATGTCCATATCGGTCAGCGAGGCTGCCAGCAACTCGACGGTATTGAAGCCTTGATTGAAGTGGCGGCTGCGCTGCAATTTTTCGATCAGGTGGTGGGGAATGGGGTCGTTTGTGCGGTGGTGCAACGCATAGCGACGCAACATCTCAGGCTCCAAAGCCCAATTCTCCATAATCTGCGAGGGTAGCTCCACAAAGTCGCGCTCGACACCACCCAAACCGCCATACTTCACCTGCGAGAAGAGGTTGTGCAGTGCGTGTCCAAACTCGTGGAAGAAGGTCTGCGTCTCGTCGATCGAGAGCAGAGCAGGGTCGCCACCCGTCGGACGCGGGAAGTTGCAGACGATGCTCACAATGGGAGCAATGCGGTTACCCTCGGCATCGAAGCTCTGAGTGCGATACTCGCCGCACCACGCGCCACCGCTCTTGCCATCGCGCGGGAAGTAGTCGAGATAGAGCACTCCGAGGTGTTCGTTCTTCTCGTCGAGCACTTCGTATGTTTCGCAATCATCGTGATAGACAGGTAGTTGAACGGGGCGGAAGGTCAAGCCGTAGAGGCGGTTGCTCAGTTCGAAGATACCCGAACGCACATTCTCCAACGAGAAGTAGGGGCGCAGCGATGATTCATCGAACGAGTAGTCGCGTTTGCGCACCTTCTCGGCATAGTACCACCAATCCCACGACGCGAAATCGTCGAGACCGGTCTCCTCCTTCATCATCTCGCGCATAGCCTCCATCTCGGCCTTTGCGCGCTCCAAAGCGGGAGCCCACAGCTCGTCCATCATCGCATAGACATTTTCGGGCGTGCGAGCCATCTGTACGTCCAGCACATAGTGGGCGTGAGTGGGGTAGCCCAACAGATGAGCACGCTCGGTACGCAGACGAACGATGTCGTTGATTACCTGCTTGTTATCAATGCTGTCGTTGTAGTTGCAACGATCCAGATAGCCGCGGTAGAGTTTCTCGCGCAGTTCGCGCTTCGACGAGTAGGTCAGGAAGGGCAACATACTCGGTTTCTTGGTGGTGAAGACCCACTTGCCCTTCATATCGCGTGCCGAGGCCTCCGACGCTGCTGCATCGCGGATCGACGAGGGCAGTCCGTCCAGATCGTCTTGATCGCTGATAACCAGCTCGAAACCCGAATTGGCAGCCAACAGGTTTGCTGCATACTTCACGCGGGCAGCCGAAAGCTCCTCATCAACCTTGCGCAGTTGCTCCTTGTCCTCGACCGAGAGCAACGCACCGCCACGTACGAAACGACGATAGAGTTTCTCGGTCAGTCGCAGCTGCAACGAATCAAGACCCAGCGCGCCACGACGCTCATAGACGCTCTTAACGCGCTCGAACAGAGCGTCGTTCATCATAATTGCGCCACTATGAGCTGTCAGCTTGGGCGACATCTCCTGCTCGATGGCCTGCATCTCGGCATTGGTCTCGGCAGCGCACAGCAGGCTGAAACACAGCTCGACACGTTCGAGCAACTTGCCCGAATTGTCGTAGGCGAGAACCGTATTTTCGAACGTCGGCTCGTCGTTATTGGTAACGATGGCGTTGATCTCGGCGTTATGCACCGACATCGCCTGCTCCAATGCGGGGGCGAAGTGCTCGGCCTTGATACGGTCAAACGGGGGAACACCGAAGCGGTCGTTCCACTCCGAGAGCAGAGGATTTTCCATAGTCTGTTCGGTTTTAGGGGTGCAACTCTGCATAAAGAACATCGCCACGGCCAGAGCCACGAAAACGATGCCTAACAATACGGTACGCACGATGGGCATCTTCTCGCCATTGCGTTTAGCAGCGATCGAGCGACCCAACCAGCGACCAAAATATACCGCCGCAATGATTGCTGATGCGGCAAGTACTGTAAGAATAATGAACTTCATTGGTATAAAATTGCGTTAAAATTGTTACTTTTGCAGTTTAATACATATATAATTACATAGCAAAGATAAAATTTACCCCGTAAATATGCAACTTTTTTACGCTCCCGATTTCACACCGCCGCTCTATATGCTCTCCGAGGAGGAGAGCAAGCACTGCGTCAGAGTGCTGCGTATGGTCGTTGGCGACCGTCTGCACCTGACCGATGGGCGCGGTACGATGTATGAGTGTCGGGTGGTCGATGCAGCCCCGAAACGTTGTACGGTTGAGGTGGTTACGACGCACGAGGAGTACGAGCGTCTGCCCTACGAACTGACGATGGCTGTGGCTCCGACCAAGAATATCGAACGTTTCGAGTGGTTTTTGGAGAAGGCGACCGAGGTGGGTGTTACGCGATTTATTCCCGTGGTGAGCGAGCACTCGGAGCGTCGAGAGATCAAACCCGAACGCGAAAACAAGGTGATCACCTCGGCAATGAAGCAGTCGCTCAAAGCCTATCACCCCGAGTTGGCACCGATGACGCCCTTCCGTCGTGTGGTCGAGGAGGCTACGGCGAGCGTCAAACTCATCGCTCACTGTGAGCCGAGCGAGCGCGTGTTCCTGCCCAAAGCCGTCAATAAGGGCGACGATGTGATCATACTGATCGGACCCGAGGGTGATTTCTCGCCCGAGGAGATCGCCTTTGCCGAGGCACACGGTTTCCGTTCGATCACGCTTGGCGACGCGCGTCTGCGCACCGAAACGGCTGCGGTGGTGGCGACGGTGATGGTTGCAACCGTAAATCAGATGTAACGAAAAAATACAAAACAAAAAACTATATGCCCATTATCTATTTGATTCTGTTGATCCTGCCCGCTGTGCTGATCTTTGCCGCTCCGTTGCGTGCCAAGGTCTGGACGGCAGTCGGTATTGTGGGGGCGGTGGCCGTAGCGGTCTGCGTGGCGGCTATTGGGGTGCTTGTCGAGGGCACACCGCTCACTCTGTGGCAGGGAGCGTCGGTGGCGTTTGGAGTGGAGGCGATCACGATGGATCGTCTGTCGGCACTCTTCTCGATCATCATTTCGCTGGCGGCAGTGGCTACGACGATCTACTCGCGTGGCTATCTGGCGCACTATCTCGACAAGAAACCTGCAACACACTTCTCGTTGCACTACACCTCACTCGTTGTGCTCTACGTGTCGATGATCGGAGTGGTTACGGCGGCGGGTGGTTTCTGTTTCCTGTTCTGTTGGGAGATGATGACCATCGCCTCGTTCCTGCTGATTATCTTCGATGCCGATAAGCGCAAAACGGTGCGTGCAGCGTTGTCCTATTTAGTGATGATGCACATCGGTTTTGCGGCTCTGCTGGCAGGTTTTGCACTGCTTTATGCCCGTACGGGTGAGGCTACATTTGCGGCACTGAGTGGCTATATGTCAGCTTACGCGCCGCTGCCGTTGTTCGCACTGTTTGTGGTGGGTTTCGGTATGAAGGCGGGTATGTTTCCGATGCACTCGTGGTTGCCTGAGGCTCACCCCGCAGCACCGTCGCACGTATCGTCGATAATGTCGGGCGTGATGATCAAAACGGGTATCTACGGTATTATCCGAGTGGCGTTTGCGCTGCCCGTCGAGTTCGATGGCTCGGCAGTGATGATGCCTGCGGGTGCGGTGATGTTGGCATTGGGTATTGTAACGGGTCTGTGGGGCATTATCCTCGCAGCGTTGCAGAACGATATCAAACGTCTGCTGGCCTATTCGAGTATGGAGAACATCGGTATCATTCTGATCGGTGTGGGTGCGGCGTTGATCGGCAAGAGCAACGGCAACGACACCCTCGCGCTGTGCGGAATGGCGGGTGCGCTGCTGCATACGATCAACCACTCGTTCTTCAAGTCGATGTTGTTCTTCGGGGCGGGTAACATCTATGCTCAGACCCACTCGACGTCGTGCGATACGTTCGGCGGCTTGGCCAAGAGTATGCCCGTAACGGCAATTCTGTTCCTGCTGGCGACGGTGGCAATCTGCGCTCTGCCTCCGTTGAATGGCTTTGTGTCGGAATTTACGATCTATTTCGGTCTGCTGGACGGCATTAGCGGCGGAAGCGAGGTGCTTTCGTCGGCGTGCGGACTGATCGGCTTGGCTCTGATTGGTGGTCTGGCGGTGCTGACTTTCAGCAAGTTGTTCGGAACGGTCTTTTTGGGAGCTCCGCGCACCCACGAGGTGGTCGAGGCGAGCGAGGCCGATACGTTCAGTCTGGGTGCTTGCGCAATCCCTGCGGCAGGAATCCTTGTGGTGGGTCTGTGTCCCGTGCCGGTCTTCCGCTTGGTGGCAAAGGTGGCTGCACCGTTTGTGCCGATGTCGGAGCGAGGTTTGGAGTGGTTCAATGCTCACTCGATGAGCGAGGCGATGCAGGGCGTAATGCTCACAGCGTGGTTGCTCGTTGCGATTGTGGTTGCGTTGTATCTGCTCAAACGTCGTGCTCAACGCGATCGCTCGGTGCGAATGGGTGCAACGTGGGGTTGTGGTTTCACGCAGCCCACACCGCGAATGCAATATACGGGCGAGTCGTTCTCGGAGGGTTTGCAGAGCATCGCGTCGTCGCTGACCAAAGATACGGGCAAGGGCGAGGCTGTGGATAAGAACGAGATCTTCCCCTCGGTACACGAGTTTGAGGTCAAGCACCGCGATAAGGTGTCGCGACTGATGAATGAGTGGTGGACGGCTCTGCTGGCGCAGATCAACCGTCGCGTGATGCGTCTGCGCACGGGAAATATCTCGCGCTATGTGTCGTATGCGCTGCTGTTTATGTTGATAGTGGCTGTTTTGTCAATCCTTAATCTGATCTAATGCGGCTATGAAAGAGTTATTCAATACGATACTTATGATCGCCATTGCGCTGTTGCTTGGTGGTGTGATAACACGTGTGCGCTCGGTGTTGAGTGGTCGTCGCGGTCCCTCGATCGTGCAGCACCTGCATAATGTGGCTCTGTTGGCTCGCAAGGGCAGCGTTTATAGTCCGACGACAAGTATTCTGTTCCGTGTGGCTCCGGCAGTCTATATGGGCTCGGCGCTGTTGGCACTGCTGTTTATCCCGATCGGCAACCTCGATCCGCTGCTTTCGTTCCGTGGCGATGTGGTTGTGTTTGCCTATCTGCTCGGTTTGGGACGTCTGTCGCTGGTGCTGGCAGCAATGGATACGGGTAGCAGTTTCGAGGGTATGGGTGCAAGCCGCGAGGCGCTCTATGGCGCTCTGGTTGAGCCTGCGCTGTTTGCCGTAGTGGCTACGTTGGCTATGGTTTGTGGCTATACGTCGTTTGCCGATATCTTCTCGGTGGCGCGCGATCTGGATATGCAGATGACTATCGTGATGGTGCTGCTGGCATACGTACTCGTCAAGGTCTATACGGTCGAGCAGGGACGTGTGCCCGTCGATGACCCGCGCACTCACCTCGAATTGACGATGATCCACGAGGTTATGGTGCTCGACTATTCGGGCGTTGATATGGCAATGATCCACTGCGCAAATTGGTTCAAGGGTGCGGCGCTGGCGGTTTTGGCAGCCAATGCAGTGATGTTGCCCCTGTGCTTCAAGTGGTGGACGGTGGCTCCGTTGTCGCTCTTGGTGGCGGTGATTGTGGGCGTTGTCGAGTCGTCGCAGGCGCGCGGCAAGCTGGTGCGCAACACAACCTATATTCTAACCGTGTCGGCATTGGCGGCTCTGCTGCTGTTTGTTGCCTACCTGCTGACGCTTAACATTCAAATCAGCTAAACTCAGACGATATGATACTTTCACTCATTATACTCTATGTGGTAACGCTGGTTTATCTATCGATAACCGAGCGATTCCGCCACTATGCTACGCTGATGACCTATCAGGGTTGGCTGTTGTTGCTGATTGCGCTGCTCCGACTGCACTCGATACATTGGCTCGATCTGCTGTTTGTCGTAACCGAGACGCTGATTTTCAAGGCGATCGTGGTGCCGATGATGTTGCGACGAATCATCAAACATAACAAAATCAACCGCGTACAGCCGGCAGGTCGTTCGCAATTTGGCAGTTTGGTGATGTCGATCGTGGCTCTTGTGGCAAGTGCCTGCATCACCTATTTGGTGGCAGATGATTCGATCAATCAGGCATTCTTCTGCGTGTCGTTGTATGCGCTGTTGAGCGGTTTGATTCTGATCGTAATGCGTCGAAGATTGTTTGCTCACTTGGTTGGTTTCCTGACGATCGAGAACGGTGTGTTCCTCTTCTCGATGGCGATGGGTGTCGAGATGCCGATACTGATCAATACGGCAATTCTGCTCGATATCGTGATGAGTATTCTGCTGCTCGGAATGTTCCTCACCAAGATTGGCGATCGAATCAAGGTCGATGATACCGATTCACTAACCTCTGTAAAGGATTGATGCTATGGATATGACAATGTTCTATTATATCGTGGCGGCCATCGCGTTGGCCGCAATGACGGGACTGGCGCGCTCACGACGATTGGTGGTCAGCTTTGCGTCGGTGTTCTTCGTAATGCAGGCGGCGTTTGCAGTGTGGAGCGTTACGGCTGGTGCAGGCGTGCAGTCGGCTCAATTCTTTACGTTCGATGCAACGGGCACGCTCTTTATGGTGCTGATGGCCATCGTGTCGCCATTTGCGTTCGTACATTCGTTCGACTATCTGCGCGACAACAATCTGCCCGAATTTCGTCTGTACAATATGCTGATGGTGCTCCTATGTACGGCAGTTTCGGCGGTCTATTTCGCTAATAATATTGCTGTTACGTGGATCTTCTTGGAGGCTACGACCATCTGTGCGGCAGGTATCATCTATCACCGTCGTTCGCCCGAAACGTTGGAGGCAACGTGGAAATATATCTTCGTCTGCTCGACGGGTATCGCAATGGCATACCTCGGTGTGCTCATTCTGAGCAGTGCGGCGCACGAAGGCTCGCTGTCGTACGAATCGCTGCGTGAGGCGGTTGCGCACTGCAATCCGCTCTATTTGAAGATCGCCTTCCTGCTTGTGCTGGCGGGTTATAGCTGTAAGATGGAGATCTTCCCGCTCTATACGATCGGTGTCGATGCCAACTTTGCGGCCCCTGCGCCTGCGGCAAGCCTGATCTCGACGGTGTTGGTCAATGCCGGTTTCGTGGCTATCCTGCGTGTCTATCGATTGATGGCAGCAAGTGTGGTGTTCGAGTGGGTACAGAGTGTGCTGGTATTGGCGGGTGTGGTGTCGCTGGTGATCGGTGCGCTGTTCCTGCGACGAACGAATAACTACAAACGATTCCTGTCGTATTCGACCGTTGAAAATATGGGTATCGCGGCGATCGGTTTGGGTATCGGTGGCGTAGCGGCGTGGGCTGCGGTGCTGCACGTGGCGGCTCATACGCTCATCAAGAGCAGTATGTTCTTGCAGATTGGCGTGGTGCGCAGTATCTACGACGGCTACCGTATCAACCGCTTGGGCGACTATATGCAGTTGAACCGCGTGGGTGCGGCAGGTCTGATGTTGGGTGCGCTGGCGCTGTTGGCATTCCCGCCCTCGCCGCTGTTCGTGTCGGAGTTGATGATTCTGCGCCAGACGATGGGCGAGGGTCAGTGGTGGCTGGTTGCGGTGATCTTCCTGCTACTCTGCATTGTGATCTACTCGATCTTCTCGCGAGTGATCAAACTCTGCTACCAGCCCAACCAGAGTCCTACGCGCAAGTCGGAGCACGCAACGTGGCTGTCGTGGTCGGCATTCTCGTTGCTGGCAGTGGCGTTTGTGGTGGGCTTGACTATGCCCGAGTGGTTGAAGGTGTGGATCGAGCAAATCGTTAATTTTTAGCTTTCCGATAGGTTATGAAATGGTTTACAACATATAACAATGGCTCGGCCATCGACCTGCGACAGATTCCGTCGCTCTCGTATGCCGAATTTTTCGAGGCTGTGCGCGAGCGATTGAGCAACCCTGCGTGCCACGTGGCGCACTACTTCGGTGTGCCGGTCGAGGAGACTCGTCTGCGCGTGTGGTGTATGATTTTGAACGACGAGGAGCATACCATCGAGGTAGCCTCTTACGATGTCGATTACTACGACGAGGAGCTTCCGTCGCTGACCAAGGAGTTTGCGGCTATGCACCCCTTCGAGCGCGATATGACCGAACGCTGGGGTATCCGCTACGACGGTATGCCGTGGGATAAACCTCTGCGTGCGCCTTCGCGTAGCGCGCGTCGCGGTGGCACGGTGGACGAGTATCCCTTCTATAAGATGGAGAGTGCCTCGTTGCACGAGGTCAATGTAGGCCCGATTCACGCGGGTATCATCGAGCCGGGAGCGTTCCGCTTTATCTGTAATGGCGAGGAGGTCTTGCACCTCGAAATCTCGCTCGGATACCAACATCGCGGAGCCGAGCGACAGATCGAAACATCGAAGAGCCTGTTGCGTCAGGTGCTGCTGGCCGAGGGCATTGCGGGTGATAGTGCCGTAACGCATACCACGGCTTTGGTGCGCACGATCGAGAAGTTGACTTCGTTCGACTCGTCGAAGGCGGGCAACCTCGATGTGGAGCGTGCCGTAGCGTTGGAGTTGGAGCGTATGGCGATGCACATTGCCGATACGGGCGCGCTGTGTATGGACGTCGGTTATCAGTTGGGTCAGGTGGCTTGCGAGGCTCTGCGTACGATGACAATCAATACCACTCAGCTGTGGTGCGGCAACCGTTTTGGTAAGGGGTTGATTCGTCCGTTCGGAACAAATTTCCCGCTGACCGATGAGCTGCGTGCGACGATCTTGAAGAATGTCGAGGAGATTCGCCGTCGCTATAACGAGGTGCGACACGATATCAAAACCACGCCGTCGCTGCTGTCGCGAATGGAGCAGTGCGGAATTGTCAATGCTCAGCAGATGCAGCGCATTGGTGGCGTGGGTCAGGCGGCACGTGCGAGTGGTGTGGCGCGCGATCTGCGTGTTTCGCACCCGTGGGGTGTCTTCACCGATCGCATCGCACATCAGAGCATTATCAAGGAGCAGGGCGATGTGATGGCACGACTGATGATGCGCTGTCGTGAGGTATTGCAGGCGGCCGATACGATCACCTCGCTGCTTACGGACCTCGATTGTTCGGTGGGCTCGCCCGCACCGCAGTGGGAGGTTAAGTTGCCGCCTTATCAGTTGAGTACGGCGCTAGTCGAGGGTTGGCGTGGCGAGTGCTGCCACGTAGCCATAACCGATGGCGAGGGTCGTGTGGCTTGCTACCGCGTGAAGGATCCCTCGATGCACAATTGGCTGGCGCTGGCGATTGCGGTGCGTAGTGAGGGTATCAGCGATTTCCCGATCTGCAACAAGAGCTTCAATCTGTCGTATTGCGGCCACGATTTGTAACGAATAAAATTGGCAAAAAGTTATGCTGTTCAATAAGTTAAAGGTATTCAAGAGCCACGGCTCACAATATATTCCCGACTTGAAGGCTGTCGAGCTGCCTGCGATCTTCCGTGGTCGCCCCGAACTTTCGGAGTGCGACGCGCAGACGGCCGAGGAGTTGGCCTCGATGTGCCCGACGGGAGCGATTACGGCGGCTCCATTCACGCTCGATATGGGACGTTGTCTGTTCTGTGGCGAGTGCGCACGACGTGCTCCGCAGGCGGTGCGTTTCACCAACGACTATCGCATTGGCGCAACCCGACGCGAGGATCTGGTCGTTACGACCTCGACCCGTTCGATTCCCTTCACGCGCGAGGCTGTGCGTAAGGAGATCCCTGCGATGTTTGCCCACGCGCTGAAACTGCGTCAGGTGTCGGCAGGTGGCGATGCGTCGGTCGAGATGGAGCTGAACGCAACGGGCAATGTCAATTTCGACTTTGGTCGCTATGGTGTCGAGTTTGTGGCCTCGCCACGCCACGCCGATGGAGTGGTGGTTACGGGTCCTGTGAGCCGTAATATGGCCGAAGTTCTGCAAGTTTGCTACGACGCTGTGCCCGATCCGAAGGTGTTGATTGTGGCGGGTAGTGAGGCTGTGTCGGGTGGTCTGTATGCCGAGAGTACGGAGGTCGATCGCTCGTTCTATGAGAACCACACGCCCGATCTGTGGTTGCCCGGTGCGCCGACCCACCCGATGATCTTCATCGAGGCGGTGATGAATCTGATTGGTCGCGATCGACGCGAGGATCACACTCAAAAATAGCACACGATGAGAGAGTTGCTCACGATGTTCGGTTCGTTCTTCAAGATCGGACTATTCACCTTTGGCGGTGGCTACGCGATGGTGCCCATTATCCAGCGCGAGGTTATCGACCGTCGTGGGTGGGTCGATCGTGATGAGTTCGTCGAGCTGCTGACGCTGGCTCAGTCGGCACCAGGGCCGATTGCGCTCAATACGTCGGTCTTTGTGGGCTACAAAATGCGCGGTTATGCAGGTGCGCTGGCGGCTCTGCTGGGGGTCGTGGTGCCTGCATTTACGGTGATACTGATAGTGGCGATCTACTTCGCGCAGTTCCGCGAGAATGTCTATGTCAATGCCGCTTTCAAGGGTATGCGACCTGCTGTGGTAGCACTCATTGTGTCGCCCATCGTGTCGCTCTCGCGCGGTATGGGGGCGTGGAAATATGCGCTGGCGGCAGCCGTTGCGCTGTTCGTATGGTGGAGTGGTGTGTCGCCCATCTGGTTGATAATTGTTGCGGCGGGAGTGGGTGTCGCTATCGAATTGTATAACAGTCGAAAACACGTCGAGCGATGATCTACCTGCAACTGTTTCTGAGCTATTTGAAGATCGGGTTCTTCGGGTTTGGCGGTGGCTACGCAATGCTGTCGCTCATTCAGCACGAGGTGGTTACCGAACGAGGGTGGATCACCGCGAGCCAATTCTCGGATATCATCGCAATCTCGCAGATGACCCCCGGTCCGATCGCTATCAACTCGGCAACCTACATCGGTTATACCGTTGCGGGCTTTTGGGGCTCGGTTGTGGCGACGCTGGCTGTGAGCCTGCCCGCTATGACGCTGATGATCCTCATCACACGTTTCTATCTGCGTCTGCGCTCGAATCGCTACGTTGCGGGTGCGATGTCGGCAATGCGCCCCGTGGTGATCGGTATGATCGGTGCGGCTGCTCTGCTGCTGATCTTCCCGCACCAGAGCGACGATCCGAACTTTATCGATCTGTGGAGCTGGGTGCTCTTTGCTGCAACGCTCGTCGCCTCGGCGCGTAAGGTCAATCCCATTCTGCTGATTGTCCTGTCGGCTATTGCAGGTATTGCGATTTACGCTTAAAAGTCATACAAAACAAATAGCCCCCGAATCTTCGCTGACTCGGGGGCTATTTATTATATATATGTATCTCATTACTGCATCTTCGCGGGGTCGTGCTTGTACTTGAACACGATTGCGAACAGTACTGCAACAACCAGCGCGTATGCTGCAAATACGTACCACGCCGTGCTCCAACCGGCCACCTGAGCCAGACCCTCGGGCTGCGAGAATACGAAACGATCTACAACCGCCTGCGCACCGAGCGTACCGATCGTAGCGCCGATACCGTTGGTCATAATCATAAACAGACCCTGAGCCGACGAGCGGATCGACGAATCGGTCTCGGTATCAACGAACAGCGAGCCCGAGATGTTGAAGAAGTCGAAAGCAACGCCATAGACGATCATCGAGAGGATCAGCATCCATACGCCGCCACCGGGGTTACCTGCACCGAACAGACCGAAGCGCAGCACCCAAGCAAACATTGCGATCAACATCACGCGCTTGATACCGAAACGCTTCAAGCAGAAGGGGATCAGCAGAATACACAGCGTCTCCGACACCTGCGAGAGCGAAATCAGTGCATTTGCGTGGTTGGCACCGAACGTATCGGCAAATTCGGGAATAGCCTTAAAGCTGTTGATGAAGGGGTTTGCAAAGCCGTTTGTGATCTGCAACGACACGCCGAGCAACATCGAGAAGATGAAGAAAATGGCCATCTTCTTCTGCTTGAACAGCGCAAATGCCTTCAAACCGAGAGCATCAACCAGCGATTTCTTCTCGCCACCGGCAGCAGTGGGGCACGAGGGCAGTGTGAAAGCATATACTCCCAGCAACAAGCCGATCACACCACTTGCAACGTACTGCATTGCGGTGCTCTGGAAACCGAGGAAATCGACTGCCAACATCGAGCAGATGAAACCAACGGTGCCAAATACACGAATAGGCGGGAATGCCTTGACGGTATCCTCACCAGCCTTGCGCAACACGGTGTAAGCCACCGAGTTCGACAGCGCGAGAGTCGGCATATAGAACGCTACGCTGAGTGCATAGAGCGTAAATAATGTGCCGAAGTCGGGCGCGGTGCCCGCTTGCAGACCGTAGTAACCTGCGCCGAGCATAAATGCCGCAGCCAACGTGTGGCAGATACCCAACATCTTCTGAGCCTGCACATAGCGGTCAGCGATGATACCGATAATTGCGGGCATAAACATCGAAACGATGCCCTGACAAGCATAGAAAAGACCGATTTTCGATGCCAGACCTGCATTGAACAGATAGGTGCCCATCGATGTCAGGTAGGCGCCCCATACTGCGAATTGCAGGAAATTCATTACGATAAGACGTAATTTAGTGTTCATAAGTGATTGAAGTTTAATTATTTGTGTTGTTTTTAGCCGTTTTGTGCGTCAAAAAGTTTGAACAAATATAATATTTTTTCGTCGAAAAACTTGCACAGAAGAAAATCTTGGCTTATTTTTGCACTCGCAAAACAGGAATTGAGCTATGGTGTAATGGTAACACAACAGATTCTGGTCCTGTTATTCCAGGTTCGAATCCTGGTAGCTCAACTGAAAAGCCGCACTCGAAAGGTGCGGCTTTTTCTATTTCGTGGCAGTGCGTTTATCTGATCGAGTTCATACGAATACTTGCCTTGACCAATGCCAGCGCACGGATACGGTCGATGGGAATCTCTTTGTCGGCGTGGTGGGGATTCTGGCTCACGAGCTTCACATATCCCTCGCGCTCCGATTTTTGGATATACTTTACCGTAATATACTCCTCACCTTCCAAATCGAGCGACAGCAGGTACATATCGCCCCAGAAGATGTTGCTCGGGTCGTTCAACTGTTTGTAGAGCACAATGTCGCCACTCTTCAAAAGCGGATACATACTATCGCCCGCAACGTAGATCGCGCCGTCGCACTTGGGCAGATTGGGGATATGGATATAGTTGATCGGTTTGTTCGAGGCGTTATCCGCAAAGAGAGGCACCAAACCTGCCGTACCCTCGATGCTGTACAGAGGCACGCTTTGCAGGGGTATCGTGTTGTCGGTTCGGCGCATAAATGCCGTAAAGTCGGGCTGGGCATTGAACATCTCGCCACGACCCGTATCGAGCCAATCGGGATTGACGTTCAGTTCTTGTACCAAGATGTTCTTATTTCGTTCCGAGAGGGCGGCCTTGCCTGTCTCGATCATCGAGAGTGCGCTCTTGCCGACGCCCAATTTTTGAGCCAAAACCTCTTGTGTCAGCCCTAACTCTTTACGAATCAATTTCAAACGCGAAACCATAGTCGATCTATAATATTTTTTTATGAAATTTTTGCTCAAAATTTGAACAAAATTCAATTTTTGAACTTATCTTTGTCCTGCAAAGTTAAACAAATGAATCGAAACTGCAAACAAAAATCGTGAAAATCTTTCAATAAAAGCGATTTGCGGGCGCACATCACGCGATTCAATTAATGAACCTATTCTAAAAACTTTAATCTATGTTAAACATCACATCTAACATCTACCGACTTGTGGCCGACCGTCTGCGCGACGCAGTGGGGGAGGCCGAATTTTTCTCCGGTACGATTGCGGTGGCGACCGATGTCGATTACACGTTGCGTGCGACGCTCCTGATCTACCGTCGAACCGTGAGCGACGTGAGTGGCTCGTGGCGCGCGATCAGCGACGTGGTACCCGTGTGGTGGGAGTTCCACTCGACGACCAACGAGGGCGAGCAGTTGAATGATTTTGATTTCACCGAGCTGCGCCGCGAGTTGATCGACTAACGCCCTGCACGCGATTTCGGGCATCACTTTTCCCGCCTTACGGAGGACGCTCCGCCCGAAACGCAACCAAACAATCACTATGTAGCGACCGCCACTGCCCGCCCGAAGGACGCTTCACTCACCCAATCCGACTCTTTTTCCAAACTTTTTCGAATGGTGGCGGTCGCATTTTTTTTGCAACCAACTATGAACAAAACAATCGCTTTTGAAGATTACGCTGCGGCGGTCTATCCCTTTTTGACACTGACCGATTTCCATCGCACCTACTATCGGGTGCTGCAAATGTTTGCCGAGGGGCACATTCGACGTCTGATCGTAACGATGCCGCCTCAACACGGCAAATCGGTCGGCTCGACCACGTTGTTGCCCGCCTATCTGCTTGGACTCGATCCCGACCTGCGAGTGGCAATAGCCTCCTATTCGGCAGCGTTGGCCAATAAGTTCAACCGACGTGTGCAGCGCATTATCGAGTCGAAGGAGTATGCCGAACTCTTTCCGCAAACGACCATCAAGCAGGGTGGCAAACCGGCCAACTATATCCGTACGGCTGACGAGGTCGAGATCATCGGACGTCGAGGCGAGTTGTTGTCGGTCGGGCGCGAGGGAGCACTGACGGGCAATCGTGTCGATGTCTTCATCTTGGACGACCTTTACAAGGACGCTATCGAGGCCAATTCGCCCGTTACACGCGAGAATTGCTGGGAGTGGTACACCTCGGTAGTGCGTACCCGTATGCACAATCTCTCGCGCGAACTGATTGTCTTCACGCGCTGGCACGAGGAGGATCTGATTGGTCGTATTGCGCGTCGCGAGCGGGTTGTTCAGCTCACCGATTGGGCTCAGATTCCGAAGGTCGGGCGCAACGAGTGGCTGCATCTCAATTTCGAGGCGTTGAAGGAGTCGCTTCCCACCTCGCTCGATCCACGCTCAGAGGGTGAGGCTCTCTGGCCCGAGCAGCAGGACGTCGAGTTGCTCCGCGCCAAACGACAGCTGGACGCAGCCCGTTTCGAGTGTATGTATCAGGGTCGTCCCGCACCGCAGGGAGGGCTGCTCTATGGCGAGGGCTTCACCTGTTACGACACGCTGCCACGCGAAGTGGTGCGCTGGGGTAACTACACCGATACGGCCGATACGGGCGATGACTACCTCTGTTCGATCTGCTATGCGGTCGATGTCGATGGGGTGATATATCTGACCGATGTGGTCTATTCGCGTGAACCGATGGAGGTTACCGAGGGTTTGGTGGCCGAGATGTTGCGACGCACCCAGACCCGTCAGGCGGCTATCGAGAGCAATAACGGAGGTCGAGGTTTTGCGCGTGCCGTTCAGCGTCTTGTGCCCGAGGTGCGGATCGAGTGGTTTCATCAGAGTGGCAACAAGGAGGCTCGAATCCTATCTAATTCGGCTACGGTGCTCCACGCTTTGCGTATGCCGACGGGGTGGGCGGTGATGTGGCCCGAACTACACCAACATTTGACCACCTATCGACGGCTCTTTGCAGCCAATCGCTGGCACGATGCAGCCGATGTGCTGACGGGCATTGTCGAGCGCGAGGTGATTGATCGCCACGACCATCGCGTCCGCCACATCTCGTTTGTGGGCCGATGAGATCAACATAAAAAACCGCACCTCTCGTGTTGAGGCGCGGTTTGTTTTATGTCTGTAACGCTATCTCCTTCTACTCCTCGATGTAGATCTCGAAGTAGAGCGGAGTATATGACTGAATCTCGGTCGTAACGGTTGTTGTCTGGACATTCTCACCCATATTCTGCTGAGCATACATCAGCTCCTGCTGCATATAGTAGCTGGCGTAGTCATAGGGGTCGTAGCCATAGCCATAACCACCGCCGTAGCCTCCATACATCATATTATAGTAGCTGTTGTAATATGAGTTATTGACCAGATTTGCATACAGATAATCTGCCGAGTTGGTCGTGGTTGCCGAGCCGTTGCGATATTGTCCTGTTGCTCCGTAGCAGTAGAACGACGTTGCTACGATACGAGCCCACTGACCCTTCAAAAGGTGAGGAATCGTGTAGTTCCAAGCCTTGATGTAACCCGAACCCTCGTCGCCACTCTCGTTTGTGCTATTGCCCTTCTCCTTGACGGTGAAATCCAGCGCTTCGCCCGTGCTCAGTACCTCGCCAAAGACACGACGCTTGATCGAGTCGATGTTGGTGTCAAACACAAATCCATCGAGGAACTTGCCTACATACCAGATCTTTACGGTCGAATCGACGCGGATCGAGTCGCCCTTGTAAGCCTCCTCGCCCTCGGGCAGACGGAACTTTTTATCGACATAGAGGTAGTCGAGCGTATCATTCACGGGCTTCCAGTTACCCGTCGAGGCGATAAACTCACTGACGTCCTTCTCCTCATCTTTTACGGGGTCCTTGGTTACGTGCACAATCTCGAAGTCGATGATCGACGGCACGCTACCGTTGAGCGAGTACTGACCTCCGTAACCGGCATCGTTACTCGTGCCCGTTGCACCGTAGGCCAGCGACGAAGGAATGTAGAGCGTACCCTTCGAGCCTACGTGCATTTTGAATTTGGTACCGTCGTGGTTTGTGAGCGTGTTGCGCATCAGGTAGTGGGTGCCTTGGAGCAGGTTCGACGGGTACTCGCCACAAAGAATGTAGTCGGGCACGTAGTGGGTATATTTGGTGTGCGTACCCTGCCACTTGGCAACGTCTTCGTAGCGCGAGAAGATGACATTGCCCGTCATATCGCGCAGCGTGAAATTATACTTGACCCACGTAACGGTGTCGTTCGTTGCCAAACTCTCCGTGTCGCCATAGTTATCGATTTCGACCCACAGACCGTTCTCTTGACGCACGGCGCGAGGACCGTTTTTGTTGACGTGCTTGGCTACCCACGCGTCGAGCGACTGCTGCTCTTCGATGGTCATATCAATATCGACCTTCTCGGCACAAGAGGTGAATCCTGCTGCCGCAACCAGCGTCAAAAGCGCGTAACGCAAAAAAATCATTGTTTGTTTCATTATGTCGTTTGTTTCGTTATTCAACATCATCAATCACCGTAACCATCATCACCGCCGATTCAGCCGCGATGACTCCCATCGCGCGGTCGCCGTATGCCACCTCGTAGGGCATAAAGGTATAGACCGTGTCGCCGGCGGCACAATCGGGTAACGTAAGTTCGAGCCCTTTTATTATAGGGTCTGTGCCCAATATTCGCACAGCGGGTGAAAAATCCCAATAAGTTGTGTCCAAACCATACTGCTCGGCCAATATCTTACCTGTCGCGCGGTTGTTCGTAGCGAAGGGGATATTTGCAGGTCCGCTCTCGAACAGATAAGCCTCGTAGCGGAAGGTGATCTTCGATCCTTCGGCAATACGTTTTGCGGGGCGATCGGCGCGATAAACGTTTGTGATGTGGCGATAGGCGTCGCCGCAACGGGTGTAGTAGGGTAGTTTCTCGCCCGTCATCGACTGATCGGCCTCGGCTTCGCTCACCAGTTTCATTCGCGAGGTCATATAGCTCACGAAACGGTCCATCTGCGATTGGAACACATCTTCGCCGCTCTCGCAACCCATCGGAGCGAGCAGCAGCGCAGAAAGTGCCACGAAGGCAATATTTCGAATCAATCTTCTCATAGATAAATAAACGCACATATCGCGTACAAATTGCAAAGATATAGATAAATTCCGAAATTTGATCCCCTCGTAGCAAATATTCTATGAATATTTTTGTTTCGCGCGCGGAAGTGGTGCCAAAAATTGCTAAGTTTCGGAAAGTTGGTTATCTTTGCACGTTAAAACAGTAACGAACAAAAAACAAACAAACTCAATATGGCTTTACAATGCGGAATCGTAGGTTTGCCCAACGTCGGCAAATCGACTCTGTTCAACTGCCTCTCGAACGCTAAGGCACAGGCAGCCAACTTCCCCTTCTGTACGATCGAGCCCAACGTGGGCGTGATCACCGTACCCGACGAGCGACTGATCAAGCTCGCCGAGATCGACAACCCCAAGCGTGTGATTCCCACAACGATCGAGATCGTCGATATCGCAGGTCTGGTTAAGGGCGCATCGAAGGGCGAAGGTCTGGGTAACAAATTCCTCGCAAATATTCGCAATACCGACGCAATTATCCACGTGTTGCGCTGTTTCGACAACGAGAATATCACCCACGTCGATGGTACGATCGACCCCGTGCGCGACAAGAGCATTATCGACACCGAGTTGCAGCTCAAAGACCTCGAAACGGTCGAGAGCCGCATCGGCAAGGTGCAGAAGCAGGCTACGGCAGGCGACAAGAATGCCAAGCGTGCATTCGAGATTCTGAGTCGTTATAAGGAGGTCTTGGAGCAGGGTCGCTCGGCTCGCACGGTCGAGTTGGACAAGGAGGACCGCAAGGTGATTCCCGACCTTAACCTGCTGACTGACAAGCCTGTATTGTACGTTTGCAACGTCGATGAGCGTAGCGCCGCAACGGGCAACGCTCACGTCGAGGCAGTTCGTGCAGCGATCGCTGAGGAGAATGCCGAGCTGTTGATCGTGGCGGCTGCAACCGAGGCCGATATTGCAGAGTTGGAGGATTACGACGAGCGTCAGATGTTCCTCGAAGAGGTGGGCCTGACCGAGTCGGGTGTAAGCCGACTGATCAAATCGGCATACAAGTTGCTCGATCTGCAAACCTACTTCACGACGGGTGCCGACGAGAGCCGCGCTTGGACCTTCACACGTGGTATGAAGGCTCCGCAGGCGGCAGGTATTATCCACTCGGATTTCGAGCGCGGATTCATTCGTGCCGAGGTGATCAAGTACGACGATTACGTGGCACTTGGCTCGGAGAAGGCTTGCCGCGATGTGGGTAAGATCGGCATCGAGGGTAAGGAGTACGTGGTGCAGGACGGTGATATTATGCACTTCCTGTTCAACGTCTAATCAGCAGACTTAACTTATTGATTACGTGAGAATATGAAACGTTTTAACACTATTGCCATTGCACTGAGCATTGTGCTCGCTGCGCTCCTTTTGGGACGTGCCTATACCTACAAGTACCGTGCGCAAGAGACGGTCGTTGTTACGGGTTTGGCCGAGCGCGAATTTACGTCGGATTTGATCGTTTGGCGCGGCTGGATCACAGCCGAGGCGCAGGAGGCGGCCGAAGGCTACAAGCAGATCGAACAGAGCAAGGAGAAGGTGCTGCGATTCATCACATCGCACGGCATCGAGGCTGATAGTGTGGTGTTTATGTTCGTCAATGTCAATAAGGAGTATGAGGGTATCTACTCGTCGAACGGCAACTATATGGGTCAGCGATTCAAGGGCTACTCGTTGCGTCAGTCGTTCACGGTCGAATCGACTAATGTCGATGCTGTCGAGGCAATTTCGCGTGAGATTTCGTCGCTGATTGCGCAGGGTGTGTCGCTCGAATCGTGGCAACCCGAATACTATTACACCCGCTTGGACGATGTCAAGCACGACCTGATTGAGCGCGCTACGGCCGATGCTCGCGGACGTGCCGAGAAGATCGCCGCAGCGTCGGGCGCACGCCTCGGCAAGGTGAGCGAGGCCCGTATGGGTGTGTTCCAGATCACGGGTGCAAATACCAACGACGAATTTACGGCAGGAGGTTCGTTCAACACATCGAGCCGCCACAAGAAAGCGCGTATTACGATGAAGCTCGAATACCGAGTTAAATAATTTACTAAGCAACAAAAAACAGACATAAATAGATGAATACCAGACAAACACGTGTACGTTTTGCACCGAGCCCGACGGGTCCGTTGCATATTGGCGGTCTGCGCACCGCACTCTATAACTATCTCTTTGCGCGTCAGCGCGGCGGCAAGATGATTCTGCGTATCGAGGATACCGATTCGCAGCGTTTCGTCGAGGGTGCCGAGGAGTATATCAATGAGGCGCTGGCTTGGTGCGGCATCGAGATTGACGAGGGTGTGCGCGAAGGTGGCGAGTATGGTCCCTATCGCCAGAGCGAGCGCCGCGAGATCTACTTGAAGTATGCTGAGCAGTTGGTCGAGAATGGCAATGCTTACTACGCTTTCGACACTCCCGAGGAGCTGGACGCAATCCGCAAGGAGTACGAGGAGAAGGGCGAAACCTTTGCATACAACTATGCCGTTCGCGAGCGCTTGGCAACTTCGTTGCGCCTTTCGGCTGATGAGGTGCGTGAGCGTATCGAGCGTGGTGATCAGTGGGTTATCCGTTTCCGTATGCCCGAGAACGAGGATGTAGAGATGCACGATTTGATTCGTGGCGATGTGAAGATGAACACCTCGACGCTCGACGATAAGGTGCTCTACAAGTCGGCTGACCGACTGCCGACCTACCACCTGGCAAACATCGTCGATGACCACCTGATGGAGATCTCGCACGTGATTCGTGGTGAGGAGTGGTTGCCTTCGTTGCCGTTGCACTATCTGCTCTACCGTGCGTTTGGTTGGACCGATACGCAACCCGAATTTGCACACCTGCCTCTGCTGCTGAAACCTACGGGTCAAGGCAAACTCTCAAAGCGCGATGGCGACAAGATGGGCTTTCCCGTATTCCCGCTGTTCTGGACGTCGCCTTCGGGCGAAACCGCTCGCGGCTACCGCGAGGACGGTTACTTCCCTGAGGCTGTGGTTAATCTGTTGGCGCTGCTGGGCTGGAACCCCGGTACCGAGCAGGAGATCTTCTCGATGGAGGAGCTGATCGCTGCCTTCTCGCTCGATCGCGTGAGCAAGTCGGGCGCACGTTTCCAGCCCGATAAGGCTCGCTGGTTCAACTCTCAGTATATGCACGAGCGCGACAACGCCGAGCTGGCCGAGGCCTTCCTGCCCCTGCTTGCTGAGAAGGGCGTAGTGGCTGATCGTGAGCGCGTTGAGTATATCGTTGGCTTGGTTAAGGATCGCGCAACATTCGTGAGCGATTTCTGCGAATTGACCTCTTGTTTCTTCGCTGCTCCGACCGAGTATGACGCAAAATCGGTGCGCAAGTATTGGAAGGGTGAGGTGCCTGCACGTTTGGCTGAGCTGCGCGATGAGTTGGCTCAGTTGGACGATTTCTCGGTTGAGGGTACCGATAAGTTTGTGCACGAGTGGAACGAGCGCAATGGGTATGTCATCGGTCAGACGATGAACTCACTGCGTTTGGCAGTCGTGGGTGCTTGCAAGGGTCCGTCGATGTTCGAGATTCTCTACGTGGTTGGTCGCGAGGAGGTTGTACGTCGTATCGACGCTGCTCTTGCCGCAATCCCCACTCCCGAGGAGTAACGGGGCAATTCAAAATTCAAGATTCAAAATTATAGCCGCACTCCCGAGGGGGTGCGGCTTTTTGTGTACGCCAAGATTATAAAGCGTTGATTGTCTTTTGCAATATTTCGAGGAATTGCGCAGCGTGTCCACCGTCCATCTGTACGTGGTGGAATTGGAATGAGATTGGCAACGTGGTCTTGAACCAACCTTTGCGATATCGACCCCACATCACCATTGGGTTGCAGAATTTGTCGGTGTATTGATTTACTATGGAGTCGAGTTCGGTGGCGGTCATAGCCGAGGTGCCGACGATCATATACTCCTCGTTGAAAATGCTTTTGCACGTGTTTCTCGTTTCGCTTGTCAGGGTGGTGTATGCCGAGCCGAATTGCTCTAAATCATCGACAAATGGCACATCGCACGAGTTGATGTCGCCTTTGATGTTGTTCACGATGACGTTGATTGCAATGCGGTCGTATCGGAAGAGTTTGTCGCCCTCGGGCAGGGTATAGAACTCCTCGATTTGGGTTGCCGCTTTGCCAATGCACCAGCATAAAAGCATATTCAGTTTTACTCTTCGCTGCTTGGCGATCTTTTGCAGACGGGTTATATCGAACGTTTTGGTGAGGGTTACCATCGGCATTGGCGACTTGATCCAAAGTGAGTACGCCTGCCCTCGCTTGCTCTCTTGGGGTGTGATTTCGTGTTTCATAGGGTTGGGTTTAAGGATAATAAAGGCTGACAACTCATCTCGGGGTAGCCAGCCTTATTATTATGTGTTGTTTGTAGTAACTATCTCAGGAACAGCAACTCGCGGTACTTGGGCAGTGTCCACATCTGGTCATCGATCACCATTTCGAGGCGGTCGATGCAGTTGCGGATATCCTCCAAGTAGTCGGCCACCGTATCGTGATAAGCGATCGCCTTGGCGCGCTCCTCGGTGATGCGGTTGGCAACCTTGCGAGCCTCGATCATCTCATTGACCATACGCTGAATGTCGGTCGTGAGGGTCGAGATCTCCTTGATCAGTGCGATGTCTTGCGATGCGTCGAGGTTGAGTTGCGACATCTTATAGACCTTGTCGAGCAACATTGCCTCGTATTTCGATGCGATCGGAACGATCTGATTCAGAGCCAAATCGCCCATCACTCGCGCCTCGATCTGAATCTTCTTGGTGTACATATCCCAACTTACGTCGGTGCGGGCTTTCAGCTCTACGCCATTCAGTACGCCTGTCGAAGAGAACATCTCGCGGGTCGAATCCGAGAGCATACGATCGAGGATCAGCGGCACCGAGGTTTCGCAATCCAGACCGCGACGCTCGGCCTCCTCTTTCCACTCGTCCGAGTAGCCGTTACCATCGAAAAGAATGGGGCGACACTCATTAACCAATGTCTTAACCTCCTCAAAAATAGCCTTTTCGACTGAGTCGCCATTAGCGATTCGATTATCGACACGACCTTTGAATATGGTGAGCTGCTCGGCTACGGCGGCGTTGAGGGTGATCATTGCCGAGGCGCAGTTGGTCAGCGAGCCCACAGCGCGGAACTCGAAACGGTTACCCGTGAAGGCGAAGGGCGAAGTTCGGTTGCGGTCGGTATTGTCCATCAGCAACTCAGGAATCGAGGGGATACCCTGCATTTTGAAACCGGTCTTCGAGTCGAAGATGATAGCGTCCTCGCTCTGGCTCTCGGCGATCTTGTCGAGGGCGGCCGACACCTGTTTGCCGAGGAAGACCGAGATGATTGCGGGCGGAGCCTCGTTGGCACCCAAACGGTGGGCATTGGTGGCGGTCGAAACCGATGCCTTCAACGCTCCGTTGTGGCGATAAACTGCCGCTATGATATTGGCAATGAAGGTTACGAATTGGAGATTTGCTTGCGGGGTTTTACCCGGCGAGAGCAGATTGACACCCGTATCGGTGCCGAGCGACCAGTTGTTGTGCTTGCCCGATCCGTTGATGCCCTTGAAGGGTTTTTCGTGCAGCAGAACGCGGAACGAGTGGCGACGTGCCACCTTCTCCATCAGAATAAGCAGCAGTTGGTTATGGTCGTTGGCGAGGTTCATCTCCTCATAGATCGGAGCCAACTCGAACTGGTTGGGTGCCACCTCGTTATGGCGTGTCTTGACCGGAATACCGAGCTTCAACGACTCGCGCTCCAAGTCCTTCATAAACTCGATTACGCGGTCGGGAATCGCACCGAAGTAGTGGTCCTCCAACTGCTGGTTTTTGGCGCTCTCGTGTCCCATCAACGTACGACCCGTCAGCACCAGATCGGGACGTGCAGCCCACAGTCCCTCATCGACCAAAAAATACTCCTGCTCCCAACCCAAATAGGTGGTTACGCGCTTGACGTCGGGGTCGAAGTAGTGGCATACGTCCACCGCAGCCTGACCCACCGCCGAGATCGAGCGCAACAAGGGGAGTTTGTAGTCGAGAGCCTCGCCCGTATATGCGATGAAAATGGTTGGGATACAGAGTGTTGTATCGACAATGAAGGCGGGCGATGTTGCGTCCCAAGCCGAGTAGCCACGCGCCTCGAAGGTGTTGCGGATACCGCCATTGGGGAACGACGATGCGTCGGGTTCCTGCTGAATGAGCAGCTTGCCCGAGAACTCTTCGAGCATACCTCCCACGCCGTCGTGTTCGAGGAATGCGTCGTGCTTTTCGGCCGTACCGCCCGTCAGCGGCTGAAACCAGTGCGTGTAGTGTGTAGCTCCTTGATCCATAGCCCATTGCTTCATACCCGATGCGACCTCGGCAGCGATCTCACGCGAGAGTGGCGTACCGTTGTCCATCGTGTCGAGCATAGCCTCGTAGGTCTTTTTGTGGAGATAACGGCGCATTGCGGCGCGGTTGAAAACCTTCGTGCCGAAGTATTCCGAGGGGCGTCCTTCGGGTGTTTGGGCAGCGAGGGGCTTACGGTTGATAGCCTCCTCGACCATTCTGAATCTGAGCGATGACATTGTTAGTTTGTTGATCTATTTACGTGTGGGTTGTGGCTTGCGCTTTCGAGCCACGCGACAAAAGTAAGAAAAATTCTATTTTAATGGTTGTTTTCGAGCGTCTAAATTTGATATTTTCGAGTTAATTTACGTATATTTGTAATATTCTAAACCAATAAACCTAATTTTACGATGAAAAAGATTGACACTATGAAAGGGGTAATTATTCTGTTTCTCAGTTTGGTCATACTCGTAGGTTGTGGCGAGGGTGTGATCTATGGCAAATGGGAGGCTTACATTGATGGTTATTATTCGTATGACGATATAGAGTTGCGCGTTGACGATCAAATGCAGATTAGCATTAATCCGATTGGTGTCGAGTTTCTTTGTGATATTTTGGGAAATGGTGATCAATATCTCTATTCCAAATATCAAACTCATTATCAAGATTATTATGAGCAACGTGTGTTCAATGACGTAGACAAAACAAAACCGTGGCATTTTGGCTATGCCGTTGATTATGAGTCGATCGAGATAACCTGCTCGCGCGATTGGAATGAGCAGTTTGCGGCAGGCGAATCGTTAGCTGAGATTGTTACTTTGAAATTTGTGTCGCTTTATAAATTCATCAGCAACGACCGAAAAGATGGGAAGATGGTCTATGAGATGTCGCTTGCAGAGATGACGGCTGACGACCTGAAAATGCTGGGACATTGTAGTGGCGGAAAAGTTAATCAAGTTGCTGCAATCTGTTTCGCCACCCCTCCTGCTGAGGCGGGCGAGTATCCCGTTACGGTCAAGATGATAACCACTGACGGACAGGTGTTCGAAAAGTCGATCACGCTGACGGTCGAATAGCGACGACGTGCTGTCGTAACCGATTTGTGGCGAAGGGTTTGGTTATGAACCTTTCGCCACGATTTTTTGGAGAAAATTGGGCGTATTTGTGGCGTGTTTTGTTGCGAGTTTCAATAAGATTTTCTAAATTTGTAGGTCGCATATTTGTATGCGCGCGTGAAAGGACTAAAAAATTAAAACCAATAAAACTATGACACGTAAATTTACTGCACTGATTTTCACCCTTTTTGCTGCTTGCGGTATGCTCGCGGCTCAGCCTACGGGCGACATTCTCAAAGAGATCAAAGCTAAACACGCTCCCGACAAACGAACGGTGCTCTACGACATTCAAGTCGATGAGTATCCGAGCGTTGCGGTTGTAACGGGTCGCACCACCTCGAAGGAGGCACTCGACGAAACCATCGAACGATTGAACGCAAAGTTCGAGGGCAAGAAACTCGTGAATGATGTTCGCCTGCTGCCCGACGCAAAGATGAAGGGCGAGGTCTATGGCGTGATCGATATCGCCGTTGCAACAGTGCGCCGCGAGGGTAACTACTCGTCGGAGCAGCTCACTCAGTTGTTGATGGGTATGCCCGTGCGCGTGCTCGACGACAATGGCTGGTACTATGTGCAGACTCCCGAAGGCTACCTCGGTTGGGTTGCAAAGCGTGGCGTCAAGACGATGACCCGCGAGCAGTATAACGCTTGGGTTGAGGCCGATAAGGTTGTCTATATGCCCACGACGGGTTGGATCTACGAGCAGCCCGATGTGAAATCGGCTCACGTAACCGACATCACCGCAGGCTCGATCGTACTGAACAAGGGCAAGGCTAAGGGTAAGTTCATTGCTGTTGAGCTGCCGAAGGGTCGCAAGGGTTATCTGTTGCGCTCGGACGTTGAGGATTTCGAGGTTTGGAAGAAGCGCCGCCCGACCGCTGACGCAGTGATTGCCGAGGCGAAGAATCTGCTCGGCACGTCGTATCTGTGGGCAGGCACCTCGACCAAGATGCTCGATTGCAGCGGTATGGCCAAGACGGTCTATCTGTTGAACGGTCTGGTGCTGGCGCGCGACGCATCGCAGCAGTGCCTGACGGGCGACATCATCGACATCTCGGATAAGGATTGGACCAAGTTGAAGAAGGGCGATCTGGTCTTCTTCGGTAGCCGTCGCGTAACCCACGTGGGCGTCTATATTGGCGAGGGTAAGTTTATCCACGAGGCGGGTTTGATCCACATTTCGAGCTTCAATCCCGAGCACGAGGAGTATTCGAAGCATTGGCTCAACCAGCTGATCCGCGCGACGCGAATCATCGGCACCGAGGATAGCGACAAGGGCGTTTGGTCGGTTGAGAATTGCCCGCTCTATAACAAGCAATAAATAAACAACTTAAAACATACAGAACAATGAAAAGAAGAGATTTTATCAAGAAGGCATTGGCAACAGGCGTTGTTGCTACGGTAGCTCCCTCGCTGGCTGCGTCGGCATTTCCGTCGGTAGCTGCATCGGTAGGTAAGGGCAAGAAGTCGTCGATCGGCAACGAGAAGATGAAACTGACGTTCTGGCGTGCTGACGCTGCGTTGGCTCACCCCTTCACTGTTTCGGGTTACACCCGTACCCATACCCCCATCGTGCTGACCAAGATCGAGTACGGCGGTTATGAGGGTTATGGTGAGGCTGCTATGCCTCCCTATCTGGGCGAGACGTCGGAGTCGGCAATGGCATTCCTGAGCCGTATTCAGCCTATTTTGGATAAGTATCCTTCGCCTTTCCTGCTCGAAGATATTCTGTTCGAGGTCGATAACCTGACCACGTTCAATACCGCAGCTAAGGCTTCGATCGATATCGCACTGCACGACTTGGTTGGTAAGTTGATCGGTCAGCCGTGGTACAACATCTGGGGTTACGACCGTATGAAGGCTCCCGATACCTCGTTCACGATCGGTATCGACACCCCCGAGGTTGTTCGCGAGAAGACCAAGGAGGCTGCACCTTACAACCTGATCAAAGTTAAGTTGGGTACTCCGCAGGACGAGGAGCTGGTTGGTGCTATCCGCTCGGTTGAGCCTAATAAGCCTCTGTGCGTTGATGCAAACCAGGGCTGGAAGGACAAGCACCACGCTTTGGAGATGATCCATTGGTGCAAGGAGCACGGATTTATCTTCATCGAGCAGCCTATCGGCAAGTACAACCTCGACGATATGGCTTGGATTACTCAGAACTCGCCGCTGCCTACCATCGCTGATGAGTCGTGCCAGCGTCTGATCGACGTTCCGAAGTTGAAGGGCGTATTCTCGGGTATCAACATCAAGCTGATGAAGTGTACCGGTATGCGCGAGGCTAACAAGATGGTTTCGTTGGCTCGCACGCTCAATATGAAGGTTATGATCGGCTGTATGACCGAGACCTCGTGTGCAATTTCGGCTGCGTCGCACGTGGCTTGCGCTTGCGATTGGGCCGACTTGGACGGTAACGTGCTGATCGCTCACTCGTCGGATCCCTATGATGGTATGAAGGTGGTTGATGGTAAGGTTATCCCCAGCGACCGTCCGGGTATTGGTATCGTAAAGCGTACCGATCTGTAATTTGATGGCAAACCTAATTAATGATTGAAAAACTAATGAAATTGAGAAACATTTTTGCACTGTTGGGTGTTGCTGCTGTTGTGGCGTCGTGTGCTCCGAAGGCGGCACCCGATCCGCTGGCTGAGGCATTGGCAGCGGGCGAACTGACCGCTGCTGAGCAGATGATTGAGGAGAACCTGGCGACGGCAACCGATGAGACCGAGATCGCTCAGCTGACTTGGACGCGCGACTCGATCAAGTTGGTGCGTCGCGATTTCCGTCGTGATAGCGCATACGTGGTTGATTATATCAAGAAGTATATCCCCGAGCTGACAGCCGAGAAGGTTGCCGAGTGGGAGGCTTCGGGTGTGATCGAATATAAGGTGATCGATGGCAAGAAGTGCTACTTCCGCAATGCGGGTCCTAACGTGTTCCGCGTTGATGAGTGGGCGGCGCAGTTCAAGCAGGAGAGCTCGGACATCAGTTCGCTCGACAGCATTCTGATCATTCAGATTCCTGAGATTACCGCAGCAGGCAGCGGTGAGCTGACAGCTCCGGTTCGTATGAAGGTGCGCCACGAGATCACGCTGAACGAGACGGGCGCGATTGTGCCGGGTGATACGGTTCGCGTGTGGATTCCCATTCCGCGTATGGACGTGCCGCGCCAGAAGGATTTTGTGGCGTTGGCAACCAGCGAGGAGTATTTCAACGACCCGACTGCACTGCACAATACGGCATACTTCGAGCGCGTGATCACCTCGGCTGAGGAGGCTGCAAAGCCCTTCTTCATCGAGTACGAATACACGTCGTATGGTCAGTGGTACGATCTGGAAACGTTGGAGATCGAGCCTTATGATACCGAGTCGGCCATCTATAAGGAGTACACCGCGGAGCGTTTCCCGCACGTGATGTTCTCGGATCGTATCAAGCAGATTACCAAGGAGGTTGTTGGCGACGAGCAGGATCCTCGCAAGAAGGTTAGTCTGATCTACGACTACATCACTGCGAAGTTCCCGTGGGCATCGGCGGTGAATTACTCGCTGATCCCGAATATTCCCGAGTATGTTATCGACAATACGAAGGGCGATTGCGGTCAGGTTGGTCTGTTGATGATCACGATGTCGCGTTGCGCGGGCGTTCCGGCACGTTGGCAGAGCGGTCTGATGTTCCACCCGAACGATTGCAACCTGCACGATTGGACCGAGATCTATTTCGAAGGCGTAGGTTGGATTCCTTGCGATCCGTCGTTTGGTCGTCCGAGCGAGGCGTTGGCAGTTACGGGCATTGGCGATAAGTTCTTCAATAGCGGTATTGACTCGTATCGAATGATCGCTAACCTCGACTACTCGCGCGACTACTCGCCTAAGCGTCGATTTGGTCGTTGCGATACGGTTGATTCGCAGACCGGTGAGGTTGAGACCCAGCGCGGTATGTTGTTCGTGGGTGTCGATTTCAGCTACGATTTCGAAGTGTTGGAGTATAAGTAGTCGAGCTGCTTATATAAAAATAGGTAAGGCCGTCCCTCGTTCGGGGCGGCCTTGTTGTTTGTCGGAGTGGGGCGGGCTACTTTTTGGTCGAGTCTTTCGATATGCACTGACCCTTGCAGCACGCCTCTGCCGAGCGGCGATAGCGCTTGTCGTGGCGGGCGCACTTGCCGCGAGGCATCACAGCGCTGTTGTAATCGGCCAGCCATTGGTCGTACTGCTGAGGCGTCAGAACGCTCTTCAATTTGGCGCGATAGGTCGAATCGGCTTCGTCGAAATGTGCCTGACGTTGATCCTCTGAGAGCGATGTGTCGTGGCGTACCGAGTGCATAGCCTCGGCACGTTGTCGGTTCAGATCGTGAATGGCGCGTTTCTGCACGTCGGTCAGAGCCAACGATTTGGCCATCTGGTCGGTTTTGCGTTCGATCATCATTTCGTGATGGTCGGCACGTTTGTCGGGATTGTTTTCGTGAGCCGCAGTCGAGCCGAGAGCGAGCGTTGCGACCGCAATCAGCAACAAGTGAAAAGGAGATGTCATAAAAGCGTTGTTTTGATTTGATAATGAATCGTTCGAACGCTTCTGTCATCTCGCTTTGCGAGTGGTTGCTATTCGGCTTCGGTGAGCCACTTTTTGAATTTCGGCACGCGCGCCTTTGAGATGATGATGCGTTCGGGGGTCTCGACACTCAAATTGAGTGCCAAACGACTGCCAAACCACACCGAAATATCCTTTAACGCCTTTCTCGCAATAATGAACTGACGGTTTGCGCGATAGAAATCGACCTCGTTGAGCACTCCCGACAGAGCCTCCAAAGTGCGGTCGATCGAGAATGTTTCGCCCGTGAAAGTGTGTGCCGTAACACGCTCTTCGCTGGTGTAGAAGTATGCAACCTCGTCGGCTCTCAGTGGTCGGATACGGTCGCGCACCTGCACCAGAAAGACATTTTGCTGTATCTGTCGAGGTTCGTCAGCCATCGTCTTGGTACGCTCGATTGCTGCCTCGCGTTCGGGGGCTGACAGTCGGCGCAGTTTCTCCAACGAGCGACGCAGATCCTCCTCAGCGATGGGTTTAAGCAGGTAGTCGATACTATTGACCTTGAAGGCTTCGAGTGCATATTGGTCGTAAGCCGTAGTGAAGATGATCGGACACTGCACATCGACGTGCTTGAAGATCTTGAACGAGTCGCCGTCGGCCAAGTGAATATCCATAAAAATCAGTTCGGGCATTGGATTCGAGCGCAGATAATCGACACTTTCGGCCACCGATTCGAGCACCTCGATCACCTCGATCGACGGCTCGACCTCCGAAAGCAATGCACGTAGATTGACCGCAGCCGCGGTTTCGTCCTCAATGATCAGGGTCTTCATTTTTCGTAATAGTATTGGGTTGATGTGAATATTTATTTGGTTTCGGGCAGCAGCGGCAGATGTACCTCGAATGAGTCGTCGGTGCGGATTACCTCGATGTCGTGCCCGGTGATCATCTGCCAGCGTGTCGAAAGGTTTTTCAGTCCGATGCCGGTGCTGAGTTCAGCCTCGATTTTGGGGATTATGGGATTCGAAACCACGATCTTACCATCTTTGGTGAAGATCGAGATTGTCAGCGGTTTCGAGCGTGTTATAGCGTTGTGTTTCACTGCATTTTCGATCAGGGGCTGCAATGCCAGCGAGGGCATTTGGCGCTCCATATATGCAGGATCAATGTCGATCTCGAAGAAGAGTTTGTCGGCATAGCGCACTTCCAGCAGATAGCGATACGAGTCGATGAACTGCAACTCATCAGCGACGGTCGAGAGCGTATTCTGCCCATTCTGAATGACATAGCGGAACACGTGCGAGAGTCGGTCGATGTAGGTCAGAGCCTTCTCGTTGAGTTTTTCGCGCACCAACATCGAGAGCGAGTTGAGCGAGTTGAACAAGAAGTGGGGGCTGATCTGGCTCACCAGCGCGCTGTAACGTGTGGTGAGGTTTTCGTTTTTCAGCTGTGCGTTTTTGATTTCGATGCGCTGACGCTGATAGACCAGGTCGTATATTCGAGCATAGAGCACTGCCACGACATAGACGAACATACATTTGAGCATCAGCACGATGTCGAGCGAATTGCGAGGAACGTCGCCCTTGATGCCGAGCACCGGAGCGGCGAAGAAGAATGCTGCCACGATCAGCAAACTGAGCAGATATGGCAGAAAGTATCGCTTGAAAATGGAGCTCTTGCGCGAGCTACGTGTAACGATTGTCAGCACCACGAACATCAGCAATGCGTAGCAGATGATTTGCAGTACGGTCTGCGAGCTGGTGTCGGGTTTGTCGAAACGAGCGGCGTAGTCGTGCTCCTTGCCGTTGAGGGTTTCGATTGTGAAGAGCGAGTGGTGTGCTCCCTCGATTTCGGGCGTGAGAGCCGTTACACGCATACGGTCGCCCTCTTTGAGTCCGAAACGCCACACACGTCCCGAATTGACATAGACCGAGTCGACCACACTACCTTCGTCCATAACCAAAAAACCGTAGCCGTCGGGCATAATGTGCAGCGTGCCTTCGGTGTCGATCACCACCTGGCGTGCCTCATACTCTTCGAGCCATTCGGGACGGTCCTTGTCGCTGTTGTGCGACTCGAACAGCACCAGCAGGTACGAGAAATTGACCAACAGACTGACTGCGATCGAGAGCAGAATATTGCCCCACAGAACGCGATTCTTAGGTGTGTATTTGATCATAGCGTGAGCGTGTGTAATGCGTTGTTAATCAATGATTACGAGAGTATGCCGTATGGCAGCAGACCCGTGCATAGCACCATCATCATTACGGCCGTGGTAATGATGTACGTTTCGATGAACGATGGCTTTTTCTCCTGCATAGCGTGCAGTTACTCCTCGGTGTACCAGCTTGCGTAGAGCATATAGTCGCGTGCGGTGCGCTCGACGATCTCTTTACGCTGCTCGGGTGTGATCTCCTTGACCTTCTTTGCGGGCACGCCGGCATAGACGCTGTTGGGTTCGAGCTTTGAGTTCGAGAGCACCAACGCATTTGCAGCGATAATGCAACCTGAGGGTACTACGGCGTTGTCCAAAATGGTCGAGCCCATACCGATCAGGCAGCTGTCGCCGATTATCGCGCCGTGAATCGTGGCGTTATGACCGACCGAAACGTCATTACCGATGTGTGTCTGCGAGGGGTTCTTCGAGCCGTCAAAGAGGGTGTGGATCACCGCACCGTCCTGAATATTGGTGCGGTCGCCGATGGTGATTGCGTTCACGTCGCCACGCAGCACGGCGCCATACCAGATCGAGCAGTCCTTGCCGATTTTGCAGTTACCGATGATAGTTGCTGATTCGGCCAAGAATGTATTTTCGCCAATTTCGGGCTCGTAGCCACGAACTTTTTTAATGATTGCCATAGTGTTGTAGTAATTTTAATTAACCCACAAATATACATATTTATTATGAGATTTCCGCGCGGAGGAGGCTAATTTTATCGTTTTAGTCGGAAGGGCGTTGTGGCGCGCTCTTCGAATCCGCAAGCGCGATAGAGCCGATGGGCAGCCTCGCGTGAGGGATTCGACGTGAGGTCGATGGTTGCCGCTCCGCACGCCTGTGCCTCGGCGATTGCCCGTTCAACTAACGCACGACCAATGCCCGCACCACGTTTCGCGTTATCGACAACGACGTCCTCGATCCACGCCTTGCGCCCCGTCAAAGTGGGGTAGTGAGCCAGCACCAGCACGCCCACAATCTGCTCGTCCAGACGTGCGGCAAAAAGCTGAGTGTTAGGCGACTGCACCACGTCGTTAAAGCGAGAGGGAACGATCTCCTTCGAACTGAGTTGCGCCACGAGCGAGGCTATCTGTCGGCTCTCCTCGTCGGTTATCGAGCGCAATATTTCAATGGTTAGCTCACTCATCGTTCGATAAATTTGATGATCGCCTCGGCACACGCCTCAGCCTCCTCGATGAAACCTATATGTCCCGACTGCTCCAACCATACCACTTCGGCCTGCGGGTGTCGGGCAGCGACCGCCTCGGCACGCTCCTGAGGGATATAGTCGTCGTTACGACCGAATATAAACATCTGTGGCACATTGAGTTTCGAGAGCATTTCGTTGCGGTCGGGACGCTCGCCCATACCACGCACAATCGCCACGATACCATCGTCCTCGCACAGCAGAGCGATCTCGATGCAATCGTCGATCGCGTCGGCAAAACGCTTGCGATTCTGCTCGGCAAAACGACGTGCAGCTGCTTTGCGCACCAAGAGCTCCTTGCGTCCTGCCACTATGGCGTCGATCTCGCGCTGACGGTCAGCAGCCTTCTCCTCGGTGTCGGCATTGGGCGTTGCGTGTAGCAGCACCAAGCCCTCCAACTGCTCGGGGTGTCGCTCGGCAAATGCCAGAGCTACGTAGCCGCCCATCGAGTGGCCAACCAGCGTACAGCGCTCAATGCCAAGTGTTTCCAACATCGCGCTTATCGTGTCGGCCAACATCTCCATCGAGTGCACTTCGCCCTTGATCATCGAGATTCCGTGGCCGGGCAGGTCGAGCATAATCACTCGCGCGTGGGGTGTGAGCAGGTAGGCAAAATCCTCCCAGACAGACATTGACTCCAAGTAGCCGTGCACGAGCACTACGCAACGTTCGCCCACCTGCGAGTCGGCAATATGTAGTGCGGTATCACCCGCCATTATGAACTTTTCGCAAATAGCCATAGTCGTTCAAAAAAAGCTAAAATCTACAATCGAAAATCCCGAATCCCAATCTCGTATCTTGTATTCCGAATCCCGAATCCCGAATCTTGAATTTTGAATTTTGAATTGTGAATTGTGAATTGTGAATCCCCTCTACTCCTCGTCGCCGTAGTCGTAATAGTCGCGTGCAGACTCACGTGGGCGGTAGTCGATAGGTTCGTCGTCATCGTCGTCGAATCGGTCGTAGATGTTGTGTCGATCCTTACCACCTTTGTGGATTGGAGTAAGTTTGGTGCTCTTGCGGCCGTCGGCTGTCGAGTCGAAAGAGCGGAAGTCTTTGTTTGGTTTCATTCGTTACGGAATGTTGTAATCATAAAAGTTTCAGTGCAATGTTAGCAATTTTTTTGCAAAGTTGTAGCGTGTGGGCCGAAAAATTGGTCTAAGGCGTGGGAATATGCCTCAATTTCTCGAAAGTTTTTATTACTTTTGTCTTTTGGATATAATCGCAAATAGAGATGCTCAAAGAGATTGCCACACATCGTTCGGTACGTCGTTTCCTCCGCCGCGATATTGCGCCTGAGGTGCTGACCGATATTCTCCACGCTGCAACGCACGCTTCGACGGTGGGTAATATGCAGCTATACAGCATTATAGTTACGATCGACAGCCGTGTGCGCCACGAGTTGGCAGTTGATAGTATCGACGAATCGGCTGCCGAAGAGGCGTCGGTGTTGCTGGTTTTCTGTGCCGATGTACATCGTTTCTCGAAGTGGTGCTCGCAACGCGATACTAAGCCTGAATATCAGAATCTTATGTGGTATGCTCACGCTACGGCCGACGCTCTGCGCGCAGCCGAAAATGCCGCATTGCAGGCCGAGTCGTACGGGTTGGGAATATGTTTCATCGATACGGTGTTGCGATCGGCCGACCGTTTGGTCGAGTTGTTGGGATTGCCGCGAGGTGTGGTGCCTACGGCGGTGCTGGCTATTGGCCACCCTGCCGAGCAACCTCCTGTGAGCGATCGACTGCCAATGGAGGCGGTGGTGCATTACGATCGTTACAACCGTTTCACTTCGGCCGAGATCGACGAGTTGTGGGCTGAGCGCGAAACTTCGGAGCAGACTTCGGCCCTTTTGGAGCGTTACGGAGTGGATAACTTGGCACGAATTTTTACCGATTTCCGCTATCCTGCCGACGATAACGTGCGCTATACGGAGCGTTATTTAGCGACGTTACGTGCGCAGGGCTTTTTGAATAACGATCAGTAGATTAGCGCGATATGAAATTTTGGAGTAGGGCGATATTGATATTCATTGTAGCCGCTTTGGCAGTGGGGTGTGGTGTTACGCGCCGTATCCCGCAGGGCAAATATTTGCTCCAAAAGAACGAGATCGAAACTGACGAGAGCGTGCCGCGCGAGGAGCGTATCACCGCAGCTGAGATCGACCGCTACGTGCGCCAACAACCCAACAAACGATTCTTGGGTACGAATTTTTATCTCTGGACCTACCTCTCGGCCAACCCCGACAAGCAGAATTGGTGGAACAACCTGAAACGTCGTATTGGCGAGGCTCCGGTCTATCTCGACACGTTGCAGACCGAGCGCTCGGCATCGAATATCAAGATCTATATGGACTCGCGCGGATACTTCAACTCCGAGGCGTCGTATGAGATCGATACCACGTCGCGTCGTCGTGCCGTCGTAACCTATCGCACAAAGCAGGGGCGTCCCTATCGAATCGGGCAGATCAAGTATCGTTTCCGCGATCGATCTCTCGCTCCGATCATTTTGGAGGATACAGCCGCGTCGTTGCTGCACGAGGGCAATGTGCTGGACTTCACGGTGTTGGACAAGGAGCGATCGCGTATAAGCAACGCCCTGCGCGATAACGGATACTTCAATTTTACGATCAACAACATTCTCTACGAGGTCGATACTACGGTGGGTGGCTATCGTGCCGATGTTACGGTTGAGGTGCGCCAGAATCTGATGGGGTATAACGATCGTGGTCTGCCGATTATGGGCAACAATACGGTCTATCGACTGCGTAACGTCAATCTCTTTCCGGACTATGACCCGACCGTCGCACGTAGCGATAGTAGCTACATTGATCGCCTCGATACGGTTGATTATCGTGGTCTGAACATTATCTATGACGAGAAATTGAAGGTGCGCCCGAAGGTGCTGCGACAGACGATCGACCTCTTCCCCAACCACCTGTTCAGTGCGAAGGGTGTTCAGGATACCTACGATCAGGTTATGCGTGTGGGCTACTTCCGCAGTGCCAACATACAGTTCGAGGAGGACACAACCTCGACCGAGGTGTCGTTTATCGGTGCGAGGACCAAGGGTGGCAACCACTCGCTTTCGACCAAGGAGGGCTACCTGAATTGCAATATCTTCTGCACGCCCGCTCTGCCACAGAGTTACAAGGTCGAGTTGGAGGGCTCGACTACGTCGAGTTTCTATGGTCTGCGCGGTACGGTCGGTTACCAGAACCACAATATTTTCCGCGGTATGGAGCTGCTCGATGTGTCGTTCTCGCTCGGTTATGAGTTTATGAAGGGTGCCGAGGCCAAACGCAAACGTGCCTTCGAGATTGGTGGATCGGCATCGTTGTCGTTCCCGCGATTCATTGTGCCGTTCAATATCCGTCGCTCGGCGTCGATATCGAATCCGCGCACAAAGGTCGAACTGTCGATCAATTCGCAGGATCGCCCCTACTATCAGCGAGTGTTGTCGAGTGCCTCGTGGAGCTACACGTGGGGCAATGGTCGCTACTCGAACTATGCTCTGCGACCGATCGATCTGACGCTGATCAAGGTGGGATATATCGATCCCGAATTTCTCGACCGCCTGCAAAATCCCTACCTGCGCAATAGTTATTCGCAGCAGTTGATTGCTGGTATCTCGGGATCGTACGTGTTTAATAATCAGATACGTAACATCAACGGCAATGCCACCAACCTGCGTTTTAATTGGGAGACGGCGGGTAATCTGGTGGGCGCGCTGTCGCACCTGTTGTCGAAACCTGCGGCTGACCGCGACCACTATAACGTCTTTGGCATTCGCTATTCGCAATATTTCCGTACTGACCTCTCGTTCAGTCGTAAGGAGGTGCTTGGTGCCAAGACCGCTTTGGCCTATCGACTCTATGCGGGTGCGGGCTTGGCATACGGCAACTCGACCGAAATCCCGATCGACCGTCTGTTCTATGCCGGTGGTAGCAACTCGATGCGCGGTTGGGCGGCACGTACGCTCGGACCGGGTGGGGTGGCGATCAGCGACGACCAGCGCATCTATCCGAGTCAGGTGGGTAATATGAAGATCGAGGCCAATCTCGAATTTCGCTTCCCGATTTGGAGTATGTTCAATGGTGCGGTCTTCTTCGATGCGGGCAACGTCTATATGATCGGACAGAAGGGGCGCGAGTACCCCGAAGGATCGGTCTTCCGTTTCAACGATTTCTATAAGAATATAGGTTTCAATACGGGTCTTGGTATCCGCTTGGATATCTCGTTTGCGGTGCTGCGTTTCGACTGGGGTATCCGCCTCTACGACCCCAACCAACCTATGGGCGAGCGCTGGATCCACAACTTCCGCTGGAAGAATACGGCGCTGAACTTCGGTGTCGGCTACCCATTTTAATTCAAGATTCAAGATTCAAGATTCACCCGCCATATGGGCGGGTTTTGCTTTTTCACCTTGATACTATTTGGACTTATTATCGGTGGGCTGGGGCGGTTGCCCGCAGGGTGAGCCCGCGAGTGTGTGTCGATTTGTCAGAAATCGCCAAATAATTTTGAATTTTGAATCTTGAATTTTGAATTATTCAAAAAACACGTTACCTTTGCGGCTCGAAAATGACAATGTGGAAAGATTTGGACTGATTGCAACCACAATAAAAAATCGCTAAAACAGCACGTTTTTTATTCCAAACAGCCAATTTTTCCCATTTTATACGTTTAACCAATAAAGCAGTATAACAATGGGTTTTTTATTTACATCGGAGTCCGTTTCGGAGGGACATCCCGATAAAGTTTCAGATCAGATTTCAGACGCAATTCTCGACGAATTTCTGCGCCACGACGAGCAGTCGAAGGTGGCTTGCGAAACGCTCTGCACTACGGGTTTGGTAGTCGTAGCGGGCGAGGTGCGCTCGGAGGCATACGTTGATGTTCAGGGCGTTGCACGTCGCGTGATCGACCGTATCGGTTACAACAAGAGCGACTATCAGTTCGACGCTGCATCGTGCGGCATTCTGTCGGCTATCCACGAGCAGTCGTCGGATATCAATCAGGGCGTTGTGCGCCAGAGCGAGGAGGAACAAGGCGCAGGTGATCAGGGTATTATGTTCGGATACGCTTGCAACGAGACCCGCGAGTTGATGCCTGCAACGTTGATCCTCTCGCACGTGATTTTGAAGGAGCTGGCCGTTATTCGCCGCGAGGGTGAGGTGATGACCTACCTGCGTCCCGACTCGAAGAGTCAGGTTACGATCGAGTATGGCGACGACCGCAAGCCTCAGCGTGTGCATACTATTGTTGTTTCGACTCAGCACGACGAGTTTATCACCGCAGGTGAGGGTATGGACGAGAAGCAGGCCGAGCGCGCTATGCAGGAGAAGATCCGCGAGGACGTTCGCACGATCTTGATCCCTCGCGTGAAGGCTCGCTTGGAGCGTGCAAATGACGCTCTGGCTGAGTTGATTGGCGACGATTACATTCTGCACGTCAATCCGACGGGTAAGTTCGTGATTGGTGGTCCGCACGGTGATACAGGTCTGACGGGTCGTAAGATTATCGTCGATACCTACGGTGGTCGTGGTGCTCACGGTGGTGGTGCATTCTCGGGTAAGGATTCGTCGAAGGTTGACCGCTCGGCAGCATACGCAGCGCGCCACATCGCCAAGAATATGGTTGCAGCGGGTATCGCTGACGAGGTGCTGGTTCAGTTGAGCTATGCAATCGGTATCGCTCAGCCGTTGAGTGTCTATGTCGATACCTATGGCACGTCGAAACTCACGATGAGCGATGGCGAGATCGCCGAGCACGTAGCTCGTCTGTTCGATCTGCGTCCTGCGGCTATCGTACGTCGTTTCGGCTTGAAGAACCCGATCTTCGAGGCTACCGCTTCGTATGGCCACTTCGGCAACCGCCCCTACACCCGCACCGAGCAACTCGTACGTGATGGCAAGGAGGTTGAGGTCGAGGTTGAGTTCTTCGGTTGGGAGAAGCTCGACGCTGTTGAGATGCTCCAAAAGGAGTTCGCACTCTAAGCCGTCTGCGCTGAATGTTTATGGCCGTGCCCGTGATGGGTGCGGCCTTTTTTTAATTCAAGATTCCCGCCATAAGGGCGGGTTTTGCTTTTTTACTTTGATGCAATTTAGACTCATCATTGGCGGGTGGGGGGCTCGCCCAAAGGGCGACCCGCCAATGATGACACGCCTTTGGCGTGCACGCGGTGGCGCCCGCGATTGAAAATCGCGCCGCCCCACGCCACCGCGTGCGTATTTTATAAATCAAAATAAAACAGCAGAGCACGTCCATACGACGTGAAAAGGTTAAAGCCGATTAAAGAGGTGGCGGGTTTTGCAAAGCGCCCTGCTAAGCACGACCGAAAACAGCAGAACACGTCCATACGACGTGAAAAGGTTAAAGCCGATTAAAGAGGTGGCGGGTTTTGCAAAACGCCCTGCTAAGCACGACCGAAAACAGCAAAACACGTCCATATGACGTGAAAAGGCCGACCATCGCGGCCGACCTTCTCTCCCTTAAACCTATAATTATGTGTGCCCACACGGAAGTGGCAGAATAGTATGTTGCGGGTGCTCGTTTCCCGCACTGATTTATCGAGCGTTGAGCGAGCCTGTGCGCTCTTTATCCGCACCTTCCAAGCCGACCCAATGCAACGTGAAGGGACGCGGTTCGTCGCTACGCAGAGCCTCGATGTCGAACGAGATGCGGTGCGAAGTGATCATCTGTCCGTCGTTGTTTTTGTCGTCGTCGCCGTAATGGATCAGATAGAGATCGAGAATCGGATCGTCGGGCGCAGGACAATAGAGTTCGAACTTATGCTTTTTGTTGTCGAGCGACTTGTAGTCGAAACAGAGGTCGAGGTATGAGCTGCCGACGTGTGCCGAGCTGACATAAACGGGCGAGCACGTTGCAGTCGGCTCGCTACCGATGATGGTCTGCTGGCAGGGCAACGAACGCAGGGCGTTGAGCTGAATGGCGTAACCTGCCTTGCACGATTCGGGTAGCTGAAATGGCGACAGGTCGCTCATCACGTTGTAGTTGATCATCACGCGGCTGCCATTGACGATGGGCGAGGAACTGCCATACAGATAGCCTTGATCGCGGATAACGAGCAGCGCGATGCCGTCGTCGCGGATGATGTAGTGGTTGTTCGACGAGCCGTAACCATCGGTAATAAGCATCGTTCCGTAGTCGATCATAAATTCATCTTCTTTATGATCGAAATCAGCCAGATCGGCCTCGCACGCACCGAGCGAAACAGCCACCACGAGCAACAGCAATATGTTCAAAAAACGTTTCATACCTTGTCTTCTATTTATATAGACGCACGAACACCCCAAAATGTGCCACGCGACGTCAAATTTTTTTCACTTTTTTGCTACTTCGTCCCAAAATGCAATCTCGCACCGGCTTGCAAGGTCAGCGAAAGGGGGTGCTCGGTGCGGTAGCTGAGCGGTTGGTTGTTGTCGAAGAAGTAACCTGCGCCCGCCTCGGCATAGATACCCACGCGCTGAGAGAGTTTCAATTCGGCACCTACGGCTACCGTTGCCGAGAGTTGTACTCCCTTGCAATCGATCTTTTGCGAAGTGCTGTTGCTGAGGTTTTCGTCGGTCGTACCCACCGTCTGTACGCGCTTGGCGGCAACAGCCCGCTCGATAGCACCGCCTGCGCGAGCATAGAGTTCGAAACGGTTACCGTCGATAAATTTGTAGCTTGCAGTCAAGGGGACGCCCACGTAGTGCAGCTCCTGCGAAGTCTGGTAGGAGAATACGCCCTCCGATCGTCCTGTCGAGTGCAGATAGGTGTAGGTTGCGCCTGTTTCGAGAGCCCAGCGGTCGGTCAGCTCGTACTGCACCCCCACACCGACCGTAAAGGGAACGCGATGGTTGAGTTTTGTTTCGGTCTGCTTGCGCACCGAGAGCGGCGATGACGACGAGAGCTTGTCAATCACCTCGCCGTGCGACGAGTTGAGCACCTCGGTCTTGACCATACCGGCCTCGGCCAGACGTGCCGTCGAGGGTGTCTGGTTGCTCATTCGGTTGGCATTCGAGGCGTAGAGTGAGGCTGTTATGCGTCCTCCGCGACGGTTGTTTTGCTCGGACAGAACCTCTTGCAGACGCTTCTCATATTGCTCACGTGGAGTCGGAGTGCCGTTGTCGCTTTTGGGCGACTGCTTATGATTATCGTTGCTCGCAGCACTCTCGACCGGCACGTGATTATTGGTACTTTCGACCGTGTCGAGGAGCGTCTCCTGCTCGGTCGAAGGCTCAGTTGCGCTGTGTTCGGAGATCAAACTCGACTCGCTCTTTCGTGCGTTTGTCGTTTGCACACGTGCGAACTTATTTGTCGGCTCTGCGTTGATCGGCTCCTCCGCAGGTTCCTCGTTGGCGATGCTCGCAGGGTCGTAAAGAACCGTCGCGTCAGCCAGCAACTCTGACTGGTCGGGCTGAGGTGTAAGGCGTACTAAACGATTGGCTAACAATCCAATACCCAACAGCAGCATTGCAGCAATGCCATACTGCCAAGCGCGTCGCACGCCGAGTCGCTGACGGCGGTGCGGAGCGATCGTGATGGGCGGCGTGGCGGGCTTTGCGGCGGCGTCAATCTCGGCCATCGAGGCGGCAATGCGATCCCACATATCGGCTGGGGCATCGACGCTGTGATTGGCGAGCTGATCGGCGAGTCGCTTCTCGAATTTATCGTATTGTTCGTTCATATCTTAATATCGTTTTCTTATTTTCTCAAAAGTTCCAATAGCGTTTCGCGGGCACGTCGGAATTGTGATCGGGCGGTGCTCTCCTTCACTCCTAATATCTCGGCAATATGGTGATAATCAAGCTCCTCGACCACCCTCAGATTGACCACTGCACGAGCCACGGGCGAAAGTTTTTCCATCAGTGCCACCACCTCTTCCGACGTATAGCGGTCGAGAATTTCGGGGCTGACGGCCGAACGGCTGACCGTTTCGAGATTGCTCTCGATCTCGGTTATCTCCAAGCGATTGTTATGTCGCAGGTGGTCGATAGCGGTATTGGCGGCAATGCGACGACACCAACCCTCAAACGACCCTTCGCCACGATACTCGCCAATGCGCGTGAAGATTGTGATAAACGCATCGTGCAACAGATCTTCGGCCTCTGTACGATTGGGAACATAACGGCACAGCACACCGAATATGAGGCGTGAGTAACGCTCATAGAGTTCGCGTCGGGCGTGGTTATCGGCCTTGCGGCAGCCGTCGATAATCTGTTCGAGTTCCACTCTTTCGGGGCTTCTTTCGTTTGGTTTTTGGGTCGGGCAACGTGCAGTTGGCGTGCCTTTTTATTATATAGACGCAAAAATAGGTAATTTCGTTGCATCGTAACGCGATTTTTTCGCAAAAAAGTTTAACTTTGTACTTTGAGAAGAACGTAAACACATAAAAATATAGAACTTATGAAAAAGATTGGTATCGCGTCAGATCACGCAGGTTTTCAACTCAAAGAGTATTTGATCGGTTGGCTCGGAGCAAAGGGCTACGAGGTGTATGACTATGGCTGTCCGAGCGAGGAGAGCTGCGACTATCCCGATTTTGCTCACGCTCTGGCGTCGGCTGTCGAGTCGGGTGAGGTCGATGGCGGTGTTGCGATGTGCGGCACGGGTAATGGTATCAGTATGAGCCTCAACAAACATCAGGGCGTGCGTGCGGCTCTGTGCTGGACTCCCGAAATTTCGGCTCTGGCCAAGCAGCACAACAACGCAAATATCTGCGTTGTTCCTGCACGTTTCATCGACAACGACGAGGCTACGGCAATCCTGACGGCCTATTTCGAGGCTGAGTTCGAGGGTGGTCGCCACCAGCGTCGCGTCGAGAAGATTCCCGTTCAACCCGCTAAATAACACCGCACGATGTACACTGCCGATAAAAAATTATACGTTGCTCACGGTCCGTCGGGACAGATCTCGATCGAGGGTAGTATGGCCAATCGCCACGGCTTGATTGCCGGTGCGACGGGTACGGGTAAGACCGTAACGTTGCAGGTGCTGGCCGAGACCTTCTCGCAGGCGGGCGTGCCCTGCTTTATGGCCGATATGAAGGGCGACCTTTCGGGTATCAGCCAGAAGGGTGCGATGAGTGGTTTCATCGAGAAGCGTTGCGCCGAGTTCGGTATCACCGATCCGCAGTTTGAGGGTTGCCCCGTGCGTGTGTTCGACGTCTATGGCGAGCGTGGCCACGCAATGCGTACGACGGTGAGCGAGATGGGTCCGCAGCTGCTGTCGCGTCTGATGCAACTGAACGAAACACAGAGCGGCGTGCTCAATATCGTATTCCGCATTGCCGATGATAATAGCTTGCTGCTCATCGACTTGAAGGACTTGCGACTGATGCTCGACTATGTGGCTAAGAATGCAAAACAATATACCACCGAGTATGGCAACATCTCGTCGGCATCGATCGGTGCGATCCAGCGCTCGTTGCTGGCAATCGAGAGCGAGGGTGGCGATAAGTTCTTCGGTGAGCCTGCATTCAACATCTTCGACCTGATTCAGACTGAGGGCGGTCGTGGTGTGATGAATGTGCTGGCGGCCGATAAACTGATGCTCAACCCCAAACTCTACTCGACCTTCTTGTTGTGGTTGCTGTCGGAGTTGTATGAGAATCTGCCCGAGGTGGGCGACGCCGAACTGCCGAAGTTGGTATTCTTCTTCGATGAGGCGCATATGTTGTTCGATGGCACGTCGAAGGCGCTGGTCGATAAGATCGAGCAGGTCGTTCGACTGATCCGCTCGAAGGGCGTGGGTGTCTATTTCGTAACTCAGTCGCCGACCGATATTCCCGAGGAGATTCTCGGTCAGTTGGGTAACCGTATCCAGCACGCTCTGCGCGCATTTACGCCGAAGGATCAGAAGGCAGTGCGCTCGGCAGCGCAGACCTTCCGCGCCAATCCTTCGTTCTCGACCGAGCAGGCAATTATGGAATTGGGTACGGGCGAGGCTCTGGTTTCGTTCCTTGATCCGAAGGGCGCTCCGTCGATGGTCGAGCGTGCCAAGATTCTCTTCCCGCTGAGTCAGATCGGTGCAATTACCGACGACGAGCGTCGAGTGCTGATGGCGTCGGCACCTGTCGGAATCCGCGCCTACGATATGGCGGTTGATCGCGTGAGTGCTTACGAGGTGCTGACCGAGCAAAACGCTGAGGCTGAGAAGGCTGCGGCGGAGGCTGCGGCAGCCGAAGAGGAGGCAAAACGTGCCGCTTTGGAGGAGAAGGAGCGTGCCAAAAAGGAGCGTAGCGGCGTAGGTCGCGGACTGCTCGGCACGTTGGTTGGTGCTGCGGCGACGAGCTTTATTCGTAGTGTGAGCACCTCGTTGGCTAAGTCGATCACGGGCGGCTCGAAGTCGAGTGGCAAGTCGATTTTGGGCAAGGCTGCCCAGTCGGCAACCACCACCGCCACCCGCCAAATCGTCAATCAAACCTTGAAGAAGATTTTGAAGTAAAAACGTAGCTAACGAATGGCAAAACAGTACAATCGAGTTATGCTCGGTCGCGGTGGGATCCACGCTGAACAGTGCGTAAATGAGGGATTTATTGGTGCAGATTTTGATATTTATCAAGATTTGACAACCTCTTTGCCGGATAATTGGAAGGATTTCAATAAGGAATTTGTTCCAATTTTTCTGCAAAATAAGCCTGAAAAGTCGAAAGTTGCGGCGGGATTGTCGTGCGGTATGTTGTGGACTATCTGCAAGGGTCTGCAAATTGACGACATTGTTCTCTCTCCCGACGGGAAAGGATATTACTATGTTGGGCGCATTATTGGTAATTATTACTACGTACCCAATGGTTTGTTTCCTCACCGTCGTAAGGTCGAGTGGTTCAGTGAAAAAATCGCCCGCGCCGATATGAGCAAGGAGTTGCGTGGTTCGTGCGGATCAATCGGAACGTGCTGTAACATAACCAACTATGCAGCGGAAATAGAATCATTGATAAATGCTCATACAACCATTATTTCGTGTAATAACGACGAGGTTGAGGACGCTGCTGAGTTCGCTATGGAGAAGCACCTCGAAGATTTTTTGATTAAGAATTGGAAGAGTACTCCACTTGGTAAAAAATACGATATCTACGAAGAAGAAGGCGAATTGATTGGTCAGCAGTATCCTTCCGATACAGGCCCGATTGATATTCTTGCCATTAGCAAGGATCGTAAAACTCTTCTTGTTATTGAGTTGAAGAAGGGTCGAGCGTCAGATGTCGTTGTTGGTCAGATTCAGCGATATATGGGGTATATCAAAGAGGAAGTGGCCGAAAGCAACCAAACGGTGCGTGGTGTCATTATTGGACTTGATAGCGATACTCGATCGAAACGCGCTTTATCTGTTACTAATAATATTGAATTCTATAAGTATCAGATTGATTTCAAATTAGTTAAGTAACATAATTTCCCCGCCAAAATTTATTTGGCGGGTATTTTTTGCCCGTGCTTTTTGAAACAAATATTTGTTTCAAAAAAAAGTAAAATTGGAAGAAATTTTAATAAACTTGAGATTCTGATTTTTTGCTTTGACAAATTCAAAGGGCAAAATCTGCGATTTTTGACAAACGCGGTGGCGCAGCTTTGCCCGCAAAGGTGTGGCGAAAACGCTGTTTCCGCCAACAATTTTGAATCCTGAATCTTGAATCCTGAATCTTGAATCCTGAATCTTGAACTCTGAATCCTAAATTTTGAATCTTGAATTTTGAATCTTGAATAATAAAACCCGCCCATATGGCGGGTGAATTGTGAATAAAAAACCGCACCCCTTGCGGAGTGCGGTTTCGTTCGGATCTCGCTCAGGGAGAATTACTTCTCAGCGTTGTAAGCAGCCAGAGCCTCCTTCACCGAGCCGTACTTTTCGAGCAATGCGTGAGCATCGTCATACGACAGGTCGGTCGAGCCCATAATCATACGGGTACCGCGGTCCCACAACTTAGCGTTGGTGAGCTGCATATTAACCATACGATTACCCTTAACACGTCCCATACGGATCATAATCGAGGTGCTCAACATATTGAGCATCAGCTTCTGAGCCGTACCCGACTTCATACGGGTCGAACCGGTTACGAACTCGGGACCTACAACAGCCTCCATTGCGTACTCAGCCTCAGCAGCTACGGGCGAGTTGGGGTTGCAGGTGATCGAGCCGGTCAGCAGACCATTCTCGCGGGCGTCGCGCAGACCACCGATAACGTAGGGGGTGGTACCCGAAGCAGCGATACCGATCAGGGTGTCGAGCTCATTCACGTCAAACTCCTTCAACTCATTCCAAGCCTTGTGAGCATCGTCCTCAGCCGACTCAACAGCGCTACGCAGAGCCTTGTCGCCACCAGCGATCAGACCGATTACCAGGTCGGGCGAAACACCGTAGGTGGGAGGCAGCTCCGATGCGTCGAGCACGCCCAAACGACCGCTGGTACCTGCGCCGATGTAGAATACGCGACCGCCCTTCTCCATACGCTCGACGATCTTCTCGACCAAAGCGGCCATTACGGGGATCGACTCACGAACGGCGATAGCCACTTTCTGGTCCTCGTTGTTGAGGTTGGTGAGCAGCTCGGTAACGCTCATCTGCTCCAAGTTGTCATAGAGCGACGACTGCTCGGTTACTTTGATAAATTCAGCCATAGTAATGTGTTATGTTTTTTTTGATGATTATTTTGCGTTCTTGTGGTACTCAACCAGACCCTCCATCGGCACCTGCGAGATGTTGCCGATCTTCAAGCCGTAGGCGTTCAGCACCTTCTCCAACTGCGGACGGAAGTAGTAAGCGATGCTACCTACGAACGAGATGGGGCACTCCTTAGCCTGCTCGTACTGCAATACATTGCGCTCAACGAACTCGGTGAACGACTGCTCGACGATCTTGGCGCACTCGGGGCGGTCGATGTGCTTCGAGAGGAAGCGGGTCATACTTGCCATAAAGCGGTTGGGCTGAGGGCGGGGTTTGTTATACACGTTGTTGATGAAGTCGATATACTCGTAGGGGTAGTCCTCGTAGAAGAGCTTGGTCAGATCCTCGGGGAAGAGGCCTTTGAGTACGTCAGCGAGCAACTTTTTGCCCATTACTGCGCCACTGCCCTCGTCGCCCAAGATGAAACCGAGCGGACGAACGTTCTTAACGATCTCCTTACCGTCGTAGTAGCACGAGTTAGCGCCCGTACCGAGGATACAAGCGATACCTGCCTCGTGGCCGCATACAGCGCGAGCCGAAGCAACGAGGTCGCTGGTAGCTTCGAGTTTCGAGCAGCCGAAAAATTCGTTGACTACCTCAGCGAGGGTAGCGGTAGCTGCGGGGAACGACGGACCGCAACCTGCACCGTAGAAATAGACTGCATCGATACCCTCTTTGGGGCCGGTGTATTCGTCAGTGAGGACGGCTTTGATCTGTTCGCCGGTCATCATCACGGCGTTGATGCCCGAAGTGTAGTAAGATGTAGCGACACCCTGTGCATCTACCACGCACCATTGGGTTTTGGTTGAGCCGCTGTCAGCAATAATGTACATAATTGCAAGGTTTGTTTAGTTAGTTATTGTTTTGATTTCGATTTCTTTCGAATGACAAATATAATCATTTTTGCTGAAAATCAATAATAATTTAATATTTATTTATTTTATTTGTGGAACTCATTGATATTTCGGGAAAAAGTTATATATTTGAATTGTCAAATTGTGCCGTTGTGCGAGCAGTTTGATGACTAACTTAATGATAACCAATAGAAACCGATAATCACAATGAGAAAAACACTCCTGATGTTGTCGGCCGTAGTTGCTATGCAACTTGCTGCCGCTCAACCTAATCCCGCTGCAACCGACAAAGTGTTGCAGAATGCTCAATTTTCGACCTTCCGTGTTGATGATGCAAAAGTGGTCGATGGACGCTTGGTCGTTAAACTCAATCAAAATGTTCAGCGAGCGCCTGTTTTCGAGCAGACGATTGCAGCTATCGAGACCGAATTGCGCGATTCGCTGGGTGTCGATTATGCCGAGATGCCGATCGATCTGACGATCTATGGACGTCCCCTTGCCGATTTCATCACCGATGTTACGCGCGGTAAGGTTGAGGCTCACGACCAGATCGTTCGCAAACTCGATCGTCCTACTTTCGAGAAGGGTCTGAGCGGTCGCTCGATCGCTACGTGGGCAAGCCACGGTTGGTTCTATGAACCGAGTTTGAATCGTTGGGAGTTCCAGCGTGCTCGCTGCCACTCGACCGTTGAGGATATCTCTTCGACGGGTTACATCAACGCTTACCTCGCTCCGATGTTGGAGAATGCAGGTGCTGAGGTCTATATGCCTCGTGAGCGCGATCCGTATGGTCTGTTGGAGGTGGTCGATAACGACCGCGCTAACAGCAAGCTGCTCCGCCGCAAGGGTAAGTGGGAGGTAGTCGAGGCTGGTTATCTGCACAAGGATATCATCTATAACGACGAGAATCCCTTCCGTATGGGTACCTATCTGCGTTTCAAGGCCGACAACCGTAGCTCGAAGAACTCGGCAGTCTATACTCCCGCGTTCCGTCAGGCTGGCGACTATCCCGTCTATGTATCGTGGGGTAACGAGGGCGAGAAGGCCGGCAAGGCTATCTACGAGGTGCGCCACACGGGCGGTGTAACCCGCTTCGAGGTTGATCAGAAGGCTGATGGTCGCACGTGGTACTATCTGGGTACGTTCCGTTTCGCTGCCGGTCAGAATGTCGAGCAAGGCTCGGTAACGGTTCGTGCGTCGGAGAATTGCCCCGCAGGTGCTGTTGTTTCGACCGATGCAGTTCGCTTTGGTGGCGGCTGGGGTCGCGTAGCTCGCGGCAAGGACAATATGCTGAGCGGTGCAGTGGCGTTTGCCGAGGGCTCGCGCTACTATCTGCAAGCAGCAGGTCTGCCCGATAGCATCTACTCGCCTTCGGGATTCAAAAATGATTATAACGACGACTATCGCTCGCGTTCGTTCTGGGTAAATCATATGAAGGACCAGATGAATATTCCGATCGATCTGTCGTTCGCGTTCCATACCGACGCAGGTACTACGAAGGACTCGACCATCGTCGGTACGTTGATGATTTATAGCACCTACACCGAGGAGCAGGAGCGTATGAGCAACTTTACGGACGGTCGTCCGAAGATGCTCAGCCGCGATCTGGCTGACGCAGTCCAGACTCAGATCTGCGACGATGTTCGCGCGCTGCACGAGAAGAATTGGCCGCGTCGTGAGTTGCGTGATGCAGCATATCACGAGGCTTGGAAACCCGATGTGCCCTGTATGTTGTTGGAGCTGTTGTCGCACCAGAATTTGGCCGATAACCGCTACCACCTCGATCCTCGATTCCGTTTCACGGTGAGCCGCGCAATCTACAAGGGTATGGTTCGTTTCCTCAATGGTGGCGATTGCGTGATCCAGCCGTTGGCTCCCGTTGAGTTTGCCGTTACGCCCGTTAGTGGCCGCAAGGTGCGCCTGACTTGGGCTGAGCAGGTCGATCCGCTGGAACCCACCGCAGTAGCTAAGTCGTATCGCGTCTATACCCGCCGTGGCGACGCAGGTTTCGACAATGGTGTGGTTGTGAATGGTACCTCGTACGAGTTCGAACTGCCTGAGTGGGGTGTTCAGTACTCGTTCCGCGTGTCGGCTGTGAACGAAGGTGGCGAGAGCTTCCCCTCGGAGGAGATGACCGCTTGTCTGTATGAGAATCAGCGTCCGGTGCTGATCGTCAATGGCTTCACCCGTGTTGCTGCTCCTCTGTTCTTCGACGCAGGCGAGATGGCAGGCGTTGCTTGGTGGGAGGACGAAGGCGTTGCCGACAATATCAATACCTATTGGGTTGGTAAGCCTTACGACTACTACCGCGCAAACGATTGGCTCGATGACGACTGCCCGGGTTGGGGCGCAAGTGGCTCGGAGGGCTTCAATGTTGTCGTTGCGGGTAACAAGTTCAACTTCACGACCGTTCACGGTAAGGCGTTGGCCGGCGCAGGTCGCGGTTTTGTATCGGTGAGCCGTGCAGCATTCGAGAATCCGAAGTTCAACGCTACACCCTACGCAGCAGTCGATCTGATTATGGGTGAGCAGAAGACCTCGCACCTCTATAACAAGGCGTTGAAACCCGACTTCGCGGTCTATACTCCCGCGATGATGGCAGCGTTGCGTTCGTTGCAGGATCTGCGTATTCCGCTGTTGATCACGGGTGCATACGTGGGTAGCGACGCGGTGATCGAGAACGATAAGGAGGTTATCGACTTTATGAAGGAGGTACTCCACTACCAGCAGCGCAACAACCATTCGAGCCAAACGGGCTCGGTGATGTCGGTCGATGGCAAGCGCAATGGTTTCTCGTTGCCCGCTTGTACGTTTATGACCAAGGAGGGCTATCCGCAGTATCGTGTTGAGGCTCCCGACGCTTTGGAGCCGGTTGACAAGAATGGTATGCGTGTATATCGTTACTCGGATACGAGTATGAATGCAGGTGTGGCATACGATGGCAAGCAGCGTATCATTGTGCTGGGCTTCCCGTTCGAGTCGATTATCGGCGAAGCTGAGCGTGCAGGCGTTATGCGTGGCGTTATGAATTTCCTCGTTAAATAACCGAAAAACTAATAAACTTAAATATTAACCAAAGGGGGCGCGAACGAAGGCTCGGCCCCGCACAAAAACCATTAAAAAACATTATGGAAAAATTGATTACCTGCTTTATCGCCAACGGCCCCGAGGCTGAACTGGCAAAGACCAAGAGCCAGTTGGCTGAGAATGCAATCGTTGCTGAGGTGAACGTTGCTGGCGATCTGAACAAGACCGAGACTCTGCGCAAGATCGCAGCTGAGGTTAAGACCGCTTACACGATGTTCTACACCAAGTCGTTGGCATTGCAGATGGGTTACTACTCGCTGGATCGTTTCGTAGAGGTAGCTGAGGATACCGATGCAGCAATGCTCTACTCGAACTACTACGAGTGCAAAGAGGGTAAGACTACGGCTCACCCCGTTATCGACTATCAGGCAGGTTCGCTGCGTAACGACTTCAACTTCGGTTCGGTGTTGGTAGTTAAGAGCGACAAGCTGCGTAAGGCAGTCGAGGCTATGGACGTTGATTACGAGTTTGCTGCAATGTACGACCTGCGTTTGAAGCTGTCGTTGCAGGGCGAGATTATGCGTCTGGCTGAGTTCCTCTACACTGAGGTTGAGATGGATACCCGCACCTCGGGCGACAAGATCTTCGACTATGTGAACCCCGCTAACCGCGCCGTTCAGATCGAGATGGAGAAGGCTTGTACTCAGTATTTGAAGGACGCTGGTGCTTATTTGGAGCCCAAGTTCGAGGATATCGACTTCACCGAGTGCGACTTCCCCGTTGAGGCATCGGTTATTATCCCCGTTCGTAACCGCGTTCGTACTATCGCTGACGCAGTTAAGTCGGTATTGATGCAGAAGACCTCGTTCCCCTTCAACCTGATCGTTGTTGATAACCTTTCGACCGACGGTACTACCGAGATCTTGAAGGAGTTGGCAGCTACTGACGATCGTCTGGTACACATCATTCCCGAGCGTGAGGATCTGGGTATCGGTGGTTGCTGGAACCGCGCTATTATGGACGCACGTTGCGGTAAGTTCGCAGTGCAGCTCGATAGCGACGACCTCTACATCGACGAGAACACCTTGCAGAAGGTTGTTGATGCGTTCTACGAGCAGAAGTGTGGTGCTGTGATCGGTTCGTACAAGATCGTGAACTTCCAGCTCGAAATGCTGCCCCCAGGCGTAATCGACCACCGCGAGTGGACTCCCGACAATGGCCGCAACAATGGTCTGCGTATCAACGGTTTCGGTGCACCCCGTGCATTCTATACTCCGATGTTGCGCTCGATCAAGTTGCCTAACACCAGCTACGGTGAGGACTATGCAGTAGTTCTGTCGATCTCGCGCAAGTACCAGATTGGCCGTATCTACGAGCCTCTGTACCTGTGCCGTCGTTGGGAGGACAACTCGGACGGTAACCTGTCGATCGAGAAGGAGAACAGCAATAACCTCTTCAAGGATCGCGTACGTACTATCGAGTTCCGCGCTCGTCAGCGTATGAACAAAAAGAACTAATGGGACTATGTTGCAGCAGAAGGTAAAAGAACTCTTCGCCTCGCAGCTGGAACAGTGGCCTATGGCACGCCGCAACTTCGACGACCTGAATTCGGTTCAGGTCGCCGAGGTGCGTTTTGATGCTTGCCGTATGCCCGTTACGTTCAATGCGGGTCGTATCCGTTCGACGGCGGCTAAGGTCGATAAGAAGACCATCGCCGAGCGTCGTTGTTTCTTGTGTGGCGAGAACCGTCCCGCAGAGCAGGAGGGTATCGAGTATGGTCGTTATACGATTTTGATCAACCCCTTCCCCATTTTCAAGAACCATCTGACTATTCCCGATAGCAGCCATACCGACCAGATGATGAACGCCGAGCGTATGGGCGAGATGTTGGATCTGGCTCACGATCTGTCGGATTGGGCAATCTTCTACAATGGTCCCAAGTGCGGTGCATCGGCTCCCGACCACTTCCATTTCCAGGCAGGTGATCGCGGTGTAATGCCCGTTGAGGAGGAGATCAAGAAGGCCGATAAGGTGCTCTACAAGTCGGATAAGCTGACAGTCAAGACTATCGACAACTACGTTCGTCAGGTTGTGATCCTCGAAGGTAAGGAGCGCGACGTGCTGACCGCGGCTGTCGAGCAGGTTATGAAGGCCGTAGGTGAGGTCGTTGTACGCGAGCCCGAACCGATGGTCAATATTATTACGGTATGGGACGAGAACGAGTGGCGCGTGGCCGTTTTCCCGCGTCGTGAGCACCGTCCGTCGCAGTTCTTCTTGGAGGACGAGGCCGCAAAGATCGTATTCAGCCCCGGTGCTGTCGATTTCGGTGGTATTCTGATCCTGCCGCGTAAGGAGGACTTCGATCGTCTGCAAGTCGAGAAGGAGACTATCGCCGATATGTTCGGTCAGTTGTCGTTCACCGATGAGCAGTTTGCTGAATTAACTGATAAAATTGCAAAATTTAGCCTATGAAACTTTCAGTAGGTATTATGTTTTCGCCCACCATCAGCTTCTGCTTGAAGGGTGCATTTGAGTGCGCGGGCGAGCGTTTCGAGGGTCAGGGAACCGTTAAACTGGCCGAGGGTGGCGCAGTGCTGACCACCGCAGCAGGCGAGCGTAAAGTTGCGCTGCCGTTGGAATTTACTCCGGTTGATTATGAGAGCGCCGAGTTCGAATTGCAGGACGTAGTGATCGGTATCAACTTCCATTGGGAGCGTAAGGAGAATCAGTCGTTCCGTGGCGCACTGCGCTTTATCGAGGAGGACGAGAAGCTGACCGCTATCAATGTGTTGGATATCGAGGACTATCTGCTCAGCGTAATCTCGTCGGAGATGAGCGCAACCTCGTCGTTGCAGTTGTTGAAGGCTCACGCAGTGATCTCGCGTAGCTGGCTGATCGCACAGATCGAGAAGTCGGCTGAGTTGGAGCAGGCTAAGGCTGATTATAAGACCGAGACCCGCACCGACGATGAGTATGTTCGTTGGTTCGACCGTGAGGATCACACCAATTTCGACGTGTGCGCTGATGACCACTGCCAGCGTTATCAGGGTATCAACCGTGCCTCGACCGAGGTCGTACGTCAGGCTATTGCCGAGACGCGCGGTGAGGTTGTGGCATACAATGGCAAGACCTGCGACGCACGTTTCTCGAAGTGCTGCGGCGGTGTAGCCGAGCGTTTTGAGAATGTATGGGAGCCGGTTGTTCACCCCTATTTGACAAAGGTTTATGACGCAGCTGTTGAGGATCCTTCGTGGGATCTGACCGTCGAGGAGCAGGCTCGCAAGTGGATCACCACGTCGCCTGAGGCGTTCTGCAACACGACCGATGCGAAGGTGCTGTCGGAGGTGCTCAATACGTACGATCAGGAGACTCAGAACTTCTATCGTTGGACCGAGGAGTTCACGCAGGAGGGTCTGTCGGATCTGATCCGCGAGCGTCTGGGTATCGATTTCGGTACGGTAACCGATCTGATCCCCGTTGAGCGTGGTGTTTCGGGCCGACTGATCAAGTTGAAGGTTGTCGGTACCAAGCGTACGATGACCATCGGCAAGGAGTTGATCATTCGCAAGGCCTTCTCGCGTTCGCACCTCTACTCGTCGGCATTCGTTGTTGATCGTCGTGAGGACGGTGGTTTCATTCTGCGCGGTGCAGGCTGGGGCCACGGTGTAGGTTTGTGCCAGATTGGTGCCGCAGTGATGGGTGCTAAGGGCTACAACTATCGTGAGATTTTGGAGCACTATTTCCGTGGTGCAAAGATCGAGAAGAAGTATTAATTGCAAACTTAATTTCATAAGAAATGAACGAAACAAAGAAATTCTGGGGTAGCCCGATGACGTGGATCCCCACGTTGTACTTTGCACAGGGTATCCCTTACTTCATCGTGAACAATATCTCGGTGATGATGTTCACCAAGATGGGTGTGCCCAATGGCGAGATGGCTCTGTTCACCTCGTTGCTCTATCTGCCCTGGTCGCTCAAACCGTTTTGGAGCCCCTTCGTAGATATCTTCAAGACCAAGCGTTGGTGGACTATCTCGATGCAGATCCTGATGTCGTTGGCATTCATTCTGCTGACGCTGACCATTCCGCGCCCTGAGCCCGAAATGATCGCGTCGGGTCAGACCCCGATCAGTATGTTCACGATCACGCTGTTGCTGTTCGTGATCACGGCATTTGCATCGGCAACGCACGACATTGCAGCTGATGGTTTCTATATGCTGGCTCTCTCGTCGGGTGATCAGGCTCAGTTTGTAGGTATCCGTTCGACCTTCTACCGTCTGGCATCGATCTTTGGTCAGGGTGTATTGGTATGGTTGGCAGGTGTTATCGAGACCAATACGGGTAATATTCCCAATTCGTGGCGAATCACGATGCTTGTTACGGCTGTGATTTTCAGCTTGGTAACATTGTATCACACCTTTGTTGTGCCCCGTCCGACGACCGACACCTCGTCGCTCAAAGGCGAGAAGGCAACCGTGGGTGCAATCTTCAAGGAGTTTGGTCGTACGTTCAAGACCTACTTTATGAAGCCCGGTGTTGTGCTGGCTATCGTATTTATGTTGCTCTACCGTCTGCCTGAGGCATTCCTGTTGAAGTTGTGTATGCCCTTCTTGGTAGCGTCGCGCGAGGTAGGTGGTCTGGGTATGACGACCGCAAATGTAGGTTTGGCTTATGGTACAATCGGTGTTATCTTCCTGACCGTTGGTGGTATTTTGGGAGGTATTTTTGCGTCGCGTCTGGGCTTGAAGAAGTCGTTGTGGGTGATGGCAGCTTGTATGACCTTGCCTTGCTTGACCTTCGTCTATCTGTCGATGTTCCAGCCTACTAATTTGGTGGCTATCTCGACTGCAATCGCAATCGAGCAGTTCGGCTATGGCTTCGGTTTCACGGCTTATATGCTCTATATGATGTACTTCTCGGAGGGCGAGTTCAAGACTTCGCACTATGCGATCTGTACGGCATTTATGGCGCTGAGTATGTTGTTGCCGGGTGCTGTTGCGGGTTACATTCAGGAGGCTATCGGTTACGTTAACTTCTTCTGGATGGTTATGGCTTGCTGCATCGGTACGGTGCTCGTGTCGATTATGGCATATCGCAAGATCGATCCCAACTACGGCAAGAAGTAGTCGGAATAGTCGATCGTTGAAAAACTACTCGATCCCTGCGATGGGGGTCGGGTAGTTTTTTTATAGATATAGGTATAATATTTCTGCGGAGAGATTCGTTTTTGTTGAGGTGAATTTGTACCTTTGTAGGATAAATAAAATAGAATGAAAGCGTATGTTCGAAAAGTATAAGAAATATCTTCCGGCGGCCGTGGGTGTGTTGGCTACGGTACTGATTGTTGTAACCTTTGTGCTCCGTCCGCGTGAGCTGAGCGAGGAGGTCTTGGAAGAGCCTGAGCACAAACTTGTGATCTATGGTGTTGTGGCCGATAGCCTGACGCTCGAAACGGGCGAGGTGGCCGACGGACAAACAATGGGTGCGCTGCTGGGCGGCTATGGTGTGAGTGCGCAGATGGTCGATCGACTGAACACCGCATCGCAGGAGATTTTCCCACTCAATAAGGTGCGTGCGGGTAACCTCTATACCGCCTTTTTGGAGGAGGATACGACGGGCACACGCACACTGCGCCATTTGGCCTACGAGAAGAATGCTATCGACTACGTGGTGTTCAATTTTATGGCCGATTCGGTGTCGGTTGTCGAGGGCGCAAAGGAGGTTACAACGATCCGCGAACGCGATACTGTAACGATCACTTCGTCGCTGTGGGGTGCGATTATGGAGGCGGGACTGCCCTTCGAGTTGGCAGCCGAGATGGAGGATATCTACCAGTGGTCGATCGACTTCTTTTCGATCCAAAAGGGCGATCGTTTTACGGTGGTTTATGACCGTCAGATGGTCGATACGGTCGATGTCGGTCTGGGTCGTGTTTGGGGTGCCGAGTTTGTTCAGGGTGGCAAGTCGTACTATGCTATTCCATTCAAGCAGGGCGAAAAGATTCAATATTGGGACGAGCAGGGCAACTCGCTGCGCAAGGCTCTGCTGAAAGCTCCGCTGAAATATTCGCGCATATCGTCGCGTTTCTCGTATCGTCGTCTGCACCCCGTGCACCGCGTCTATCGTCCCCATACGGGTGTCGATTATGCTGCTCCGTCGGGCACACCCGTAATGGCTGTGGCTGATGGCGTCGTGGTCTTCAAAGGCTGGGGCGGTGGCGGCGGTAATACGCTCAAAATCAAACACGCAGGTAATTTGCAGTCGGGCTATCTGCACCTGCGCGGATTTGCGAAGGGTATCAAGCAGGGTAGCCGCGTGAGTCAGGGCGATGTGATTGGATATGTCGGTTCGACGGGAACATCGACAGGTCCGCACCTCGACTTCCGTCTGTGGCGCAACGGCACGCCGATCGACCCGTTGAAGGTGCCTTCGGAGCCTTCGGAGCCGATTAAAAAGGAGAATATTCTGCCGTTTGAGTATGTGCGCGAGCGCATTATGGCTGAGTTGAGAGGCGATTCGATCCCCGAAACTGAACTGATTGTCCAGCTCGATTCGCTGCCTGTGCAACCCGCCGCACCGACCGAGGAGGCAATTGCCGAGAACACGAAAGAGGAGGCAAAGTGATGGCAGAGTGCGTAGGTATAGTCGTTGTTGCGGGTGGTAGCGGTAGCCGTATGGGTGCTGTGTTGCCCAAGCAGTTTTTGGAGATCGCGGGGCGTCCGATTTTGGTGCGTACCATCGAGCGTATGCACGAGGCACTGCCTGAGGCCGAGATCGTTGTGGTGTTGCCCGAGGCGCACGTTGAGCTTTGGCGCGAGTGCTACGCGAAGGCCGATTGCAGGGTTGAGCATCGTGTGGCATTGGGTGGCGCAACGCGATTCGACTCGGTGGCGTCGGGTATTGCAGCGCTGAGCGACGATTGTCAGCTCGTTGCGGTGCACGATGGTGTGCGACCTCTGCTCTCGGTGGATATGATCCGTCGGGGTGTCGAGTGCGCGCGTGAGAGTGGGGCAGCGGTGCCCGTGATTGCGGTGGTGGATTCGATCCGCGAGGTCGATTCGGAGGGGTCGCACGTGGTCGATCGCAGCCGCCTGCGTGCGGTGCAAACTCCGCAGGTGTTCCGTGCTGATCTGCTCAAAAGAGCCTACGCGGTGATTGGCGCGCGATTGGACGATCGATCGAAGGCTACGGACGATGCCTCGGTGGTCGAAATGGCTGGTTATAAGGTTGCGCTCTACGATGGCGAGCCTCAGAATCTGAAACTTACGACTCCGACAGACCTGAGTGTTGCGGAGATAATCTTGCGCGATGGAGCAAATATTTAGATATAGCTTTGGTAGGCGAATCCGCTGGACGTCGATTGTGATGTTGATCGCGATCGTCGGGGCGGTCGTTGCGCTCTATCTGCTCTACGACGGAGGCTACATCTCGGCGTGGTTTCTGAGCGTTACGGTGGCTGTGGTCGCGTTGTGTGTGCTGTCGATTCCGCGCCATATTCGGATCGATGAGTCCTCGATCGAGATCCACTGCGTGCTCGAAATGACCGAGATCGAACTGATCGATGTGGCCACGGTCGAACGCATTGAACGCCAATCTATTAAGTGGCTGCTGCCTGTGGTGTCGAGTTTCGGATTGTTCGGCTACTACGGTTACTATTTCAATTTCAGAACGCTCGATTGGGTGCACGTCTATGCCACCGAGTGGGCAAATCTGGTGATGATCACCGACAAATACGAACAGCAATTTCTGGTGTCGTGCGACGATCCCGACCGTTTGATTTCGACGATCGAGGCGGCTCGCGGGGAGGCTCTCGAAGCTCTGCGTAAGGCGCGTTTGGAGTCGCCCGAAATGAAATAAAAATCAGCGGAAATAATAATAAAAATGTTCATTTCAGCCTCTAAGTGGGTCGAAGTGTGTAGTTTAGCGTCAATTAGTGAGCCGAAAGTTTGGAATCTATTGCGAAATTTGCTATCTTTGGGCAATTTGTGAATAGTATGGTTAAAACGAACCCTTGGTTTGCGCCGTTGGCGTGGCTCTATAAGATGGTGATCTCATTTCGCCATCGCTTGTTCGATTGGGGACTGCTCCCGATCGAACGGTTCGATATACCGATTATTTGCATTGGAAACATCACGGTCGGCGGTACGGGCAAGACCCCGATGGCCGAAATGGTGGTGGGGCACCTGAGCCAATCGTTCAAGGTGGCTCTGATCTCGCGTGGCTATGGACGCAAGACCAAAGGTTATATCGAGGTGCAGCCCGATGTCCATTACATCGAGGTTGGCGACGAGCCGAAGATGATCAAGATGAAGTTTCCCGATGTGCCCGTTGTGGTGTGCGAAGATCGAGTGGCGGGCATCAAACGCCTGCGCGAAGAGCACCCTGAGGTGGAGGTTGTGGTGATGGACGATGGTTTTCAGCATCGCTACGTCGAGGCCCCGATCAATATCATTATGCTCGATTACACGCGACCGGTATATGAGGATAAATTCCTGCCTGCGGGACAGTTGCGCGATTTGCCGTCGCAGTTGTATCGTGCTCAGTACTTTATCGTTACCAAGTGCCACGACGATCTGACCCCTATCGAGCGACGATTGCTCAAAAAGGATTTCTTGCGCTACCCCTACCAGAGCCTTTATATGACCGGTATCGAGAGCGGTGCTCCGTGTCCGATCTTTCCCGAGGACGCTCCCGCGTCGGTGGACTATGGCTCGGAGGTTGTGGCGATGGCAGGCGTGGGCAACCCCAAACCTTTTGTCGAGGGATTGTACAAACATTACAATGTGATCAACGAGTTGATCTTCGATGACCACTACGTTTATCGTCGCCGCGACTTGCAGACGATGATCGACGCTGCGGGTGAGCGTGGCGTGATCATCACAACCGAAAAAGATGCCGTGAAGTTGCTCAACCGCAGTAAGATTCCTGCGGAGCTGCGTGCACGACTCTATTATATTCCGATAAGTATCACATTCATAGGTAGTTCGCCCGCGGACTTCCTCCTAAAACTCGAAAACGATGTTAGAACAAATTAAAGCGACTTCCGAGTTCATACGATCGCAGATCGGTGAGTTCGTTCCCCAGGTGGGTATTATTCTTGGTACGGGTCTTGGTGGCCTGGCCGAGAGCATTGATGTAAAATATTCGATCGACTATTCGTCGATTCCCAACTTCCCCGTCTCGACCGTCGAGGGTCATAAGGGTCGTTTGATCTTCGGTGAGCTGGGCGGCAAGCAGGTGGTGGCAATGCAGGGTCGTTTCCACTATTACGAGGGCTATACGATGCAGCAGGTAACATTCCCCGTGCGCGTGATGAAGCTGCTCGGCATTAAGACTCTGTTCGTGTCGAACGCAAGTGGCGGTATCAATACCTCGTTCCGCACGGGCGACCTGATGATCATTACGGACCATATCAATCTGATGCCTAACCCGCTGATTGGCAAGAATATGGCTGAGCTCGGTCCTCGTTTCCCCGATATGCACAACTGCTACGATAAGGATCTGATTGCAGCAGCAACCGAGATCGCTGCCGAGCACAACATCAAGTTGCAGTATGGTGTCTATGTTGGTGGTACGGGTCCGACCTTCGAGACGCAGGCCGAGTATCGCTATTTCAAGGCTATCGGAGGCGATACGGCAGGTATGTCAACCGTTCCTGAGGTGATCGTGGCGCGTCATATGTCGATTCCTGTGTTTGGTGTGTCGGTAATCACCAACTGCGGTTTGTCGGACGAATTGGGCGATCACGAGGACGTTCAGCGTCAGGGTGCTAAGGCTGCCGAGAAGATGAAAACGCTCTTTATTGAGATGGTACGCAAACTCTAAAATTCAGATAAATAAGATGATCAACAAAGTTATATTGGTAGGTAACGTAGGTGCCGATCCCGAAGTCCGCACGCTCGAAAGCGGCGTCAAGACGGCACGAGTTCGTTTGGCAACAACCGAGCGTATTTTCAATCGTCAGACTCAGGAGAGCACCGAGCACACCGAGTGGCACACCATAACCTTGTGGCGCGGTTTGGCCGATGTGGTCGATAAGTATGTTCGCAAGGGCTCGCAGATCTATGTCGAGGGTTCGTTGCGTACGCGCGAGTGGCAGGATCAGCAGGGCAACCGCCGATTCTCGACAGAGATTCAGGCCGCTGAATTGAAGCTATTGGGACGTCGTGGCGAGGGTCAGCAGAGTGCTGCACCTCAGGGTGGATATGCACAGCCGCAAGCGGGAGGCTATCAGCAGCCCGCATATGCGCAACAGCCGCAGCCTGCTCCGGCTCCCGCTGCTGCACCGATGCCCGCAGATGACGTGGACGATCTGCCGTTCTAACCTATTGGTATGAAACAAGTAAGCCGCACTCCGACGATGGGGTGCGGCTTTGTTATTCTCAGAGTGAAATGCTCTATTGCTCCTTGATACAAGCGTTGTAGATGGCGTTTGCGAGGCTCTGTACGAAACTTTTGTCGGTGCCCCAATCGAAACCGTTGGACATCGCAGCGATACCCCAACCGTCGGCAGGGCTCCAAATCATAATGCTGTTCAAACCGTAAGCAACGCCCGTATGACCGACGGGGTAGTTACCCTCGACGTTGTATTTCGGGTCGTCGATATAATTGACAAACTCCTCCAAGCAAAGACCATACTGATCCTCGCCCTCCTTCTGTTTTTTCCACACAGGGGTCTGCATCAATTTCGCGCTCTCCTCCGAGATCAGGCGCACGCCGTTATACTCGCCATAGTTCATATGCATCATCATATAGATTGCCAGATCGTGAGCCGAGATCTTCACACCACCCGTTGGCGAGAAGCAGGGTGCCGAGTAGCCCATAACATAGTCGGGCATCTTGTCGGCAGGGCTGCGGTATGCGTTTGTCGATTCGATGTATTCGCCATCGCGGAAGTTGTAGAGGCGAGCGAACTTCGTTGCGTCCAACGAATCCACATTATGACCGCCATACAGACCGAGGCGGTTGATTACGTTCTCCTTCACATATTGGTCGAAACGCACGCCCGAAACCTTTTCGAGGATTGTTCCGGCGAGGTTCAGACCCAAATTTGAGTAGTTGTAGCCCTCGCCCGGTTTATACTCGAAGAATGAATCGGCACAGTCGCCATTGATTGCGGGATTGAGGTGGTCGAGCGTCGAATAATCAGCCTTGTCGCGAATACTTGCAGTGTGCGAGAGGATCATTCGCAGCGTGATCGGAGTGTCGGGGTGGTGCGGGTTGCGGATCGTGAAACCGATCAGATCGCTTATGTCGTCATCGAGCGAAATGACGCCCTGATCGACAAATTGCATCAGCGACGTTGCGGTAAATGATTTCGAGATCGACGCGATTCGCATCAGGTCGTCGTTGCTGAGAGGGGTTTTGTTCTCCCAATCTTTGTAGCCGAACGATTTGTTATAGACGATCTCACCGTCTTTAACTACGGCAACCGAGGCACCGACAGCTTTGAACTCTTCGAGCACTTCATTGATTGCTTGATCGGTCTGCTCGGTGGGGAATGTCGAACAGCTCGACGCGAGGAGCAACGCAGCGGTTGCCAAGGTCATAAAGAATTTGTTGAAACGCATATCTTCTTTTGGTTTTAGGTTAATATTCTACCTCAAAATTAGCAAATTTTATTCAAAGTGAAAACTTTTTGACAGATAAAAAAAAGCGCCGAGACGCGAGGCTTTTGCTCTCACTCTCGGCACTTTTCGTTTGTGTTTAGTCTTGACGAGGGAGTGTTTAGCCCAACTTGTTGGTGCCCTCGACGATCTTACCCATCGACCATACGCACTGTACCTCCAACGCCTTGTTGTACATTACGATATCGGCGTCCTTGCCCTTTTCGAGCGTACCCTTGCGATCGAGGATACCCATAATGCGAGCGGGGGTCTCCGACGACATACGAACTGCGTCCTGCAACGGAATATCTGCCTTGAATACCATCGTGCGGAGCAGACGGTCCATCGTAGCGATACTGCCGGCCAAAGCCGAGCGGTCAGCCAACTTGCAGACACCGTCCTCGATGATCACGCGGGGGTCGAATGCCACCTGCGAGTCGCTTGCAGCGCAAGCCAGCGCGTCGGTGATCAGAGCGGTGTTCTCTACACCCTTGATCTTGTGAACCATACGCAGAATCGGAGCGGGAACGTGAATACCGTCAGCAACCAGCTCAACGGTCATATCGTCGAACAGATAGATACTCTCGACCGTACCCTCATACTTGTACTCGCCACGCTTGTGGAAACCGGGCATAGCGTTGTAGAAGTGGGTTGCGTGCGAGTAGCCTGCGTTGTAAGCCGCCAGTACATCGCCATACTCAGCCTTGGTGTGGCCGATCGACGCCAGAACACCCTTCGAGGTGATGTGGCGACCGAACTCGATAGCACCCGGCAACTCGGGAGCAGCGTCCCAACGCTTGATGCAGTTGGTCTCTTCGAGCAGAGGAATATACTCATCGGGATCGGGATTCTTGATGTTCTCGGGCAGCTGACCACCGGCCATTACCATATTGAAGTAGTGGCCTTCGAGGTGCAGACCCATAATGGGGCTATCCTTCTCTGCCATCAGCTTTTCGGTCGTAGCCACCGCAGCGCGGATCATCGGCATAGTCGATGACGAGAGGGTGGGGTAGAATGCCGTAGTACCATACTTCATATGGGCAGCAACCGCAGTGCGGAACGCCTCCTCGGTGCCCTCCATAAAGTCGCTACCGCCACCACCGTGAGCGTGAATTTCGATACCGCCGGGAACCACATACGAACCCTGAGCGTCAAATATTTCGGCACCTACGACTTCGAGGTTAGTATCCGAGATCTCGACGATCTTGCCGTCGCGCACAAATACCGAGCAATCCTTTTTCCAACCCGACGGGGTCAGAACATTACCATTGATAATTCTTGTAAGCATAGTTATAGTTTTTGTTTATCATATTTTTCCGAGCATAAAGGTACGCACTTTTTCGCAAAGTTGGACCAAAAACGCTATAAAAAATATCGATCCCGCCATAACAATTGCTGATTCGAGGCGGGAGTGGCTCTGCGCAAGGGCGTTTTGGAGTTGTCGATGGTTGCTAAAAAGGTCGAAAAGTGATCTGTTATGTGCGGAAATATTCGGTCGTTTGGCGAAAATTTTGTTACTTTGCAGATTCTTAGCACAAAAGGCGGTATGGTATGCAATTTGTGCTAATAGTTCTCGACAAAGTGAAACAAAATAAAAACGAAATAGATTATGAGCAAGCAAGAAGTTTATAACGAGGAAGTTAAGCCCGAGGAGGGCTTCGCCGAAGGCGATGTCGAACCCAATTGTGAGGGACAGTCGTGTGCCAATATGGCAGATGATGACACCCCCGCAGTTGACGAAATGGCAGACCAGACCGACGCCGAGCCCGTTGATGAGGCGGCAGAGGCATTGGCAAAAGCCGAGGCGGAGGCTGCCGAGTGGCACGATAAGTATCTGCGTTTGCAGGCCGAGTTCGACAACTATCGCAAACGTACGCTCAAAGAGAAGATGTCGCTCGTGGAGTCGGGTGGCGAGAATGTGATCAAGGCTCTGCTGCCCGTGGTTGATGATGTCGATCGTGCGTTGGCAGCAATGGAGAAGAGCGACGATGTTGAGGCGCTGCGTGGCGGTGTTCGACTCATTTCGCAGAAGTTCAACGAGGTGATGCGCCAGCAGGGCGTAAGCGAGATCGAAGCAGTCGGTAAGGAGTTCGACGTTGATGTGCACGAGGCCGTTGCCCGATTTCCCATTGATGGTAAGAACTCAGGCGAGATTATCGACGTGGTTCAGAAGGGCTACAAGCTGGGTGATAAGGTTATTCGCTACGCGAAGGTAGTTGTTGCCGAGTAAATTTTTTAGGAACAAATTAGCGGTCGTCCGCATCGGTGGGCGATCATTGAGATAAGAATGGAAAAACGAGATTACTACGAAGTGTTGGGTGTCGAGCGTAATGCCAACGCCGACGAGATCAAGAAGGCCTACCGCAAGGCGGCTATCAAGTATCACCCCGACAAGAACCCGGGCGATAAGGAGGCCGAAGAGAAATTCAAGGAGGCTGCCGAGGCATACGACGTGCTGTCGAATCCCGACAAGCGTGCGCGCTACGATCAGTTTGGCCACGCAGGTATGAACGGATCGGCTGCGGGTGGCGGCTTTGGCGGTTTTGGTGGCGGCTTCTCGATGGAGGATATCTTCTCGCAGTTTGGCGATATCTTCGGAGGCCACTTTGGCGGTGGATTCAGTGGCTTTGGTGGCGGTGGCCGCGGACAGGCGGTCAATCGTGGCAGCGACCTGCGTGTGAAGGTCAAGCTGACGTTAGCCGAGATCGCAACGGGCACAACCAAGAAGATAAAGATCAATAAGACAATCGCTTGCGATGCGTGTGGCGGTTCGGGTGCCAAGAGTGCCAACGACTATAAGACCTGCTCGACCTGTAATGGTGCAGGTTACGTAACGCGTGTCGAAAACACCTTCTTTGGTCGTATGCAGACGCAGGGCGTGTGTCCCACGTGCGGTGGCGAGGGTAAGGTTATTTCGGATCCTTGCACCAAGTGTAACGGCGAGGGTACGGTTCGTGGCGAGGAGGTTGTCGAGATTCGTATTCCCGCAGGTGTTGGGGCAGGTATGCGCCTCAATGTGTCGGGCAAGGGTAATGCTGCACGCCACGGAGGCGTGAATGGCGACTTGCAAGTGCTGATCGAGGAGATCCCCTCGGAGGACTTTGTGCGCGATGGTAACGACCTGATCCACAACCTCAATATCCCCGTTACGACGGCTCTGTTGGGCGGTAATGTCGAGGTGCCGACCATCGACTCGCGCGTGAAGATCAAGATCGACGCAGGTACGCACGCCGGCAAGGTGTTGCGTCTGCGCGGTAAGGGTCTGCCTGATGTGAATGGTTACGGTCGTGGCGATATCCTGATTGTGGTCGATCTGACTATCCCCTCGAAGCTGTCGAAGGAGGAGCGTTCGCTGGTCGAGAAGCTGGCCGAGCAACCCTCGTTCCAGCAGGCCGAGTCGGTGAAGAATCAGAATATCTTCGAGCGAATGAAGAATTTCTTCCAATAGTGGAGTGAAAGTTGGCGTGCGGATAGTGTTCGTCAGCGCAAAATTTTGTATATTTGGCAAAAAGTTAAAAGCGATATGTTAGGATTTTCACCATTTAAGAAACACGCCAATCAGTTCAACTATAAGCCTCGCTACTACGATCCCGAAGTTGAGGCTCTGCGTGAGCGTCGTGCCGAGCGCGGTGAGCAACCGTCGGAGCGCAAGGGCGAGAATGTATATGTTGCGGGCGAGTATATTCGTCGCCGCCGTGAGGAGCGCAACGAGTATCGTCGTCAGGAGGCTGCCGACCGCAAGAAGCGCGGTATGATCCGTATGTTGATTATGATTGTGATCGTGGCGTTGGTAATCTTTGTGGTTGTGCCGCGCGTGGCTGAGATGTTCGATCTGGCAAAGCAGAACGCAGCAGCGACGAGCGCACCTGCCGAGGAGGAGTTCGATCCCTACCGCCCGATCCGAGTGGTGCCTAACGATTACCAAGGCGAATAAAACTCAACCCCAGCACACTATGGCCGATCGAATTAAACTGCTACCCGAAGTCGTTGCTAATCAGATTGCAGCGGGCGAGGTCGTCAATCGACCTTCGTCGGTTGTCAAAGAGATGATGGAGAATGCGATTGATGCGGGGGCGAAGAACGTAACGGTTAATTTCGTTGATGGTGGCCGCGATCTGATTCAGATTGTTGATGACGGTTGCGGAATGTCGCCTACGGACGCCCGTATGGCATTCGATCGCCACGCGACGAGCAAAATCGTGTCGGTCAATGATCTTTACAATCTGCACACGTTCGGTTTTCGTGGCGAGGCATTGGCGTCGATTGCGGCTGTTGCGCAGGTTGAGTTGAAGACCCGCCAAGAGGGTGATGAGTTTGGAACACAGATATTTATCAATGGTGGTGAGTTCGATGAACAGAAACCTTGTGGTTGTTCGGTTGGCTCGCAATTCTTTGTTCGCAATCTGTTCTACAATGTTCCGGCACGTCGCCGTTTTATGGAGAAGAGTACCACGTTGGCGCGCCAGATTCGTGATGAGTTTGAGCGAGTTGCGCTGTGTAACCCGCAGATTGCTTTCAAGTTGTTCAACAATCAGGCTCCGATCTACGATCTTGAAAGTTCGACCCTTCGTGGTCGAATAGTCGATGTTGTGGGCAAGAGTATGAAAAACAACCTTTTGGAGCTGTCGGCCGACACGTCGTTGGTCAAAATTGAGGGTTTCGTTGGTCGTCCCGCGGCAGCGAAGAAGAGCTCGTACAAGCAGTTTCTGTTTGTCAATGGTCGCTACTTCAAATCACCCTATTTCTATAAGGCTGTGATGAAGGCCTACGAGAAGTTGATTCCGGCACAGACCCAACCCGATATTTTCCTCTATCTGACCATCGAGCCCGATCGAATTGACGTGAATGTTCACCCGCAGAAAACCGAGGTCAAATTCTCGGATAGCGAGGCTATCTGGCAGATAATCAATGCCGCAGTGCGCGAAACGTTGGCAAAAACGGGTGCGGTGCCTTTGATGGATTTCGACGATGCAGATGCCATTGATATTCCCGTTGCGGGCAGTTCGGGTCGAATTTACAGCGAACCTCGTGCAGCAAGTGTTGAGGGTTATAATCCTTTCCGTGAGGGTTATACGTCGGGGATTACGGCAGGTCGTCGTTCGCAGGCCGATCTGTCTGATTTCGCAGGTGAGTATCGAACGAAACCGCAACGCGAAAGTTACGATATGTGGCAGTCGGACACGTTGATCGGAGCTGAAAATGAGGAGTTTGCTATCGTCGAGAGTGGCGATAGTTTCCACGATTTCGTGTCGGTGCAGTCGCAATCGTCGGGCGAGGAGTTCGAGTTTATCGAGAGTGTCGATGCTGTGCAGCAGCAATTTGACGTTGTCGAGCAGGCGCAGTTTGAAGATGTGATCACGCTGCCCGAAATGATGGCTGCGGCACGTTACCGAGGTCGTTTGGTGGTGGTTGATTTGCGTCGTGCCCGAGAGCGCGTCAGCTTCGAGGAGTATGAGGCAATGCTCGGTGGCGGCTCGTCGGTGAGTCAGCAGTTGTTGTTCCCTGAGCGTTTGGTGGTTACGAACGATGAGGTGGAACTGTTGAAGAGCTGTTTGGACGATCTGTCGGCTATCGGATTCGACCTGCGAGTTGGTGATGACGGCACGGTTGAGATGAATGGCACGCCGGCTGATATGGAGGGCGTCGAGATCGACCGCCTGCTCTACGATGTGATCCACTCGATTGCCGAGGGCGACGAACCGGTGGCGGTACGTCGTCAGCAGTTGGCTGCGATGGTTGCGCAGCGACGTGCGGCAGCGATGCGCGGTGTGATCAGTGCTGAGCAGACCGAGGCTCTGTTGGCGCGATTGGCAGCGTGCGAAAATATGAGCTTTGCTCCGTCGGGCAAGGCGATAATGGTCGAGATCTCAATGGGCGAGATTCGCTCACGATTGGGATAGAGCGACCGAATGAACGAAAAAAGTTTGAAAAGATGAATAACCAATTTGGACGTGGCGCGTTTGCCACGCCACCCATAACGTTGAATTTGATTATCGCCAACTTCGTGGTGTGGTTGGCGTGTGCTATTTTGCCTATTGGCGATGCAATCCGCGAATACGGAATGTTGTATTGGGTTGGTAGCGAGAAGTTTCACCTCTACCAATTCTTTACCTATATGTTCCTGCACGCCGATTTCCAGCATATGTTCTTCAATATGTTCTCGCTGTGGATGTTTGGCCGCACGTTGGAGATCGATCTGGGACCCAAGAAATTTCTGACCTATTTCTTTGTGTGCGGAGTAGGAGCGGCTCTGTTGCATATGGGTGTGGCGGCTGTCGAGTGGCTCAATATTAAGTCGCATATCGCAGCCGAGGCCGCGGCTATGGGCGTGAGTGCAGCACAGCTGGCAAACAAGATCTTCACCAACCACGCTATGCTCGGTGCGTCGGGTGCAGTGATGGGTGTTGTGATGTCGTTCGGAGTGTTGCACCCCAATGCGATGGTGATGTTGATGTTCCCGCCTATCCCGATGAAAGCCAAGTGGTTTGTACTTGTTTTCTTGGTGATCGAGTTCTCGGCAGGCGTTGTGGGTGTAAGCGATAGCGTTGCTCATTTTGCCCACCTGGGAGGTATGCTGTGGGGCTGGCTGTTGCTCAGATATTGGAAGAAAACCCACCAAATCTACTACTAAAAAACTGCACGCGCTATGCCGGAATACTATTACGCCTCGCCTAACGATTCGGAACGTCGATCTCATCGCCGCTCGTTCGCAGGTCGTCTGTTCGATTTTGTGATGGTCATCGTGTCGATTGTGATCGTGGTTGTGGTACTGTTGTCGTACCTTGCTCCGATCGTCAGTCCGCACCGAATGTGGATCCTGTCGTTGCTGGGGTTGGGTGCTCCGTTCAGCTATGCGGTGTTGGTGCTGCTGATATTGTATTGGGTGATCCGCTGGCGATGGAAGTATGCCGTGCCGATGATTCTGGTGGCATTGTTGGGTGTGGGCAAGGTGTCGCGCTACTACCGCATAACTCCTATGCGCGATTACTCGGCGCAACACACGCCCGAACGAGGCTCATTCACGGTAATGACCTATAACATAGGCAATTTCAAACCCTATTATGGCATCGATCAAGACCCTCAGCACGCCGTAGCAACGGGTGCGGCGGTCATTGATTCGCTCTCGCCCGATATTGTCTGCTTGCAGGAGTTTCAGAGTACGCCCGCCTGCCCGCGCGAGATGTTCGACACGATGCTTACCAGCCGCAAGTATCGCGGTCTTGTGTCGTTGCGACTGACCACCCACCCCAAGCAGGGACACGGCGTGGGCAATGCGATCTATACGCGATATAAGATTGTGCGCTCGGGTGTGATTGACAATGCGACGGAGCTTGATTCGACCGCTTGTATTGCTCAGTGGGCCGATCTGATGATTGGCGACGATACGGTGCGTGTGGTCAATAACCACCTGCGTACGACGATGATTACGCACGACGATCAGGAGTATCTGGTCAGTGGCGACTTTATCGAGGACGGATCGGGCGAGCGCGAGGGTAAGCTGCGGTCGATAGCTGATCGCTTCCAGCTCAACTCGCAAATCCGTGCCGATCAAGCCGATACCATTTCGCGTTTTGTGGCAGCGTCGCCCTATCGTGTGATCGTCTGTGGCGACTTCAACGATGGTGCGATGTCCTATACCTACCGCACGATCGGCCGCCGTCTGGACGATACGTTTGTCGAGGCTGCGCGTGGAATGACCAATACCTATCGCGGATTCTTCAATCTGTTGCGTATCGACTTCATTATGGTCGATCGCGGGTTCGAGGTGCAGTCGTACGAGTCGCCACGATTGGGTGTTTCGGACCACTATCCGGTGGTGTCGCGCCTGAAAATTCGCCGCGACTAACCCTCAATGCAGCGAAAAAGCGCGCTAAGAGTTTGGTCATTCGAACGAAAAGCGTTATCTTTGACAAATTAACCAAACACACGAACTACTATGCTTGTCAAGATTTATCCGGTCAATCCGAGCGAACGAGAGTTGGATAAGGTCGCCGATGTGCTGCGTCGCGGGGGCGTGATCATCTATCCGACCGATTCGATCTATGCTTTCGGTTGCTCGCTCCATTCGCCCAAAGCCATCGAGCGTCTGCGTACGATCAAAGCCAAGAGTGAGGATTCGCTCTCGGTGATCTTCGACAGCATTTCGAGTGTGTCGGAGTATTGCCGCGTTGATAATCTGACCTTTAAGTTGATGAAACGTAACCTGCCCGGTCCGTTTACGTTCATCTTGAACACCTCGTCGAAGATGCCCGATCGTGCGTTGGAAAAACGTAAGAGCGTCGGTGTGCGTATTCCTGCCAACCCCATTGCACGTGCGATTGTCGAGCGATTGGGGTGCCCGATGATAACCTCGTCGGTCAAGCGTCGCCCGAACGATGACGGTGATGAATATACGACCGATCCTGAGCTGATCGAGGAGCGTTATTCGAATGTGGTCGATCTGGTGGTCGATGGCGGTATTGGCGACAATGTGCCCACGACGCTGGTCGATTTGACCTCGGACGAGCAGGAGATTCTGCGTGAGGGTCGAGGTGAATTGCGTTAGAAGTTAGTAAATTACAGAAATTGAGCAAACAGATATGAATAACAACTATTTACTTCGAGCATCGATTGCGGGCGCTGTGATTGGCGCCGTGTCGGTGGTATTGGATATGATGCAGATCTGCTGCCCGTTCACGGGTTTGGGTTTCATTGGATTCTTGGTGCCTGTGGTGCTGATTTGGTACTATGCGCGCAAGTATTCGCTGTCGTGTGGTGCGGCGGGCTGTTCGTATGGTCAAGTGTTGGGCTTTATCGCTGTGTCGATGATCTTCGCAGGTGTGCTCTATGGCGCGCTTAAAGCGGTGGCTGTCAATACGTTTATCGAGGAGGAGTATAAGGCGCTGTTGGGTCAGTCGATGGATATGATCAAACAGATGGGCGTCTATTCGAAGGCACAGATCAAGCAGATGAACGGAATGATGAATACGATGCAGTTCAATCCGATCTTCATTGTCTTTTCGAGCATATTCAGTATGGTTTTCAGCGGTGTTCTGTATGGTTTGGTGATTGCGGCATTTACGCGTCGTGAGGCCGATCCGTTTGCCGAGACTAATCAAACGAGCGAAAATGAGTAACCAAATTTTGTCAGCCGATCACGTGCCGTGCCACGTTTCGGTGGTTGTGCCCGTCTATAACGAGTACGAGTCGCTGCCCGAATTGGAGCAGTGGGTCGATCGAGTGATGCGCGAGAACAACTTTTCGTACCAGCTCATACTGATCGACGACGGCAGTAACGACACGTCGTGGGAGGTGATCGAGCAGCTGTCGGCCAAGAATGAGTCGGTGTGTGGTCTGCGTTTCCGTCGCAACTATGGTAAGTCGGCGGCACTGTATTGTGGTTTCGAAGTGGCTGAGGGTGATGTCGTTATCACGATGGACGCCGACCTGCAAGATTCGCCTGACGAGATTCCCGCTCTGTATAAGATGATTGTTGAGGAGGGCTACGATCTGGTTTCGGGCTGGAAGAAGGAGCGCCACGATCCGGTTGGCAAACGTTGGCCGAGCAAGTTCTTCAACGCAACGGCACGTGTGGTGTCGGGTATCAAACTCCACGATTTCAACTGCGGATTGAAGGCCTACCGTCGTAAGGTTGTGAAGAGCATCGAGGTCTATGGCGAGATGCACCGCTATATTCCGATTTTGGCGAAACAAGCTGGTTTTAAGCGCATTGGCGAGAAGGTGGTGGTCCATCGGGCTCGCAAATATGGCGTTTCGAAGTTCGGGTGGGAGCGAATGATCAAGGGTTACTTGGATCTTCTCTCGGTGATGTTTATGTCGAAATTCGGTCGCAGTCCGATGTATTTCTTTGGTTCGTTGGGTACGCTGATGTTCCTGTTTGGTGGTGGTGCAGCGGTGTGGATCGTGCTGCAAAAGGTTATCCGCCAAGCTAATGGATTGGTGTGGCGCAGTGCTACGGATCAGCCGCTGTTCTATCTGTCGTTGGTGGCTGTGGTGTTAGGCGTTGTGCTCTTTTTGGCGGGATTTTTGGGCGAGCTCATCAACCGCAACTCGTCGGATCGCAATCGCTATCTGATCGATGAGGTCGTGGGTGCTGACGATGTATATTTTGATTAAATGAAAAATTGATAAAGAATGATTCAACGTATTCAAACACTCTATCTTCTTGGTATCGTAGTACTTACGACGCTGATGATGTGTCTGCCGCTGGCCGAGTTTCTGTGTGGTGCGGAGACCTTCAACCTCTATGGCTATGGTTTGCGCTCGGTGGCGACGGGCGAGATGTATAAAACGACCGTTTTTTTGGCAATTATGTTGGTGGCGTCGGCTCTGCTGCCACTGGTCAATATCTTCCTCTATAAGCGTCGAATGACTCAGATTCGCTACTGCATTGTGGAGTTTGTGTTGCTGACGGGCTCGGTGATTATGCTGGCGGTGCACTATGTTTTGTTCTATCGTGCGTTTGCCGATTTTGATTTCTACGCACTGAGTATCAAGGTAACAATGTTGCTGCCGATTGCGGCTCTGTTCTTGAACTATTTGGCAATGAGAGCAATAGCTGCCGATGAGGCGTTGGTTCGTTCGGTTGATCGAATCCGATAAGCACCACAAATCGATATAAGAGAAGCCACTCCGCGAATGGAGTGGCTTTTATTATGCACAGATAGTAAAGTGTTTTAATCGTCAAATAGAATGATGGCGGTCTGCAATAAGGTTAATGGTTTTGCAATTTGACAATAATTCTCCACAACCGAAAATAGCAAAATCCGCCCTTACGGCGGATTACTGCTCGACGACCGTAGCGAAGAAGTGCAGATCGGCGTCGCTGTTGTTGATCAGGCTGTGCGAATGACCCTTGGGGCAGTAGTGGCACTGACCTGCCTCGACGTCCTCGTATGCACCGTCCATCAGCACCGTGCCACGACCCTCGATGATGTGGATAAATTCGCAGTTGGTGGTATGGGTATGCTCGCCAATCGAGGCTCCGCTATGGAGCAAACCTTTCATAATCTTGCACTTATCGTCGAGGTAGCGACGTACGATAAACTCTTTCTCGCCACCGTTGAAATGTTCGAGCACCTCTTCGGGGCGGTTGTTGAAATCTACGATCATTAGTTCTTGGGGTTTAAGTTGTTATCAATCTTTGAGTACAAATTTACGAAAAAGTTTGATACGCCGACCACCCGCGCGACAATTTTTACCCGTCCGCGACACATTTGGCCCTAAAATTGCGCAAGCCGAAACGTAAACCAACTCAATGTTCGATTATGAAAAAGTATCTTGCCTATCCCATTGCCATTGCCGTCTGTCTGGCGGTGGGTTATCTGTCGAGTCTGTTGCAGGCTGATGCACTGCGTGAGTGGTATCCAACGATCGCCCGATCGCCGCTGTCGCCTCCAAATATGGTATTCCCGATCGTTTGGGGAGTGTTGTATGTGCTGATGGGCGTGTCGCTTGGCGAGTGCTTTCGTACCGAGAATATGCGCGCCGTGCTGCCGTGGGTGTTGCAATTGGCGGTGAATGTATTGTGGTCGTTTCTGTTCTTCTGGTTGCGTGATCCGTTGTTGGGCTTGGTGGCGATGCTGCTGCTCATCGTGCTCACAATCTGGTATATGTCGTCGGCGGGACGAACTTCGTCGTGGGCAGCGTGGCTGATGATGCCCTATATGCTTTGGTTGTTTTTTGCTACCTATCTCAATTGGTACGTCTATGCCAATAACTAAACGCAAACGAGCCTCACCCTGCAAACGGAGTGAGGCTCGATCATTTTTACGCGCAAACGTCGCTACATCAGCAGTATAAGGCTCACTGCCATCAGTGCCATACCGCAGATCATACCCACGATCGAGGTGTGGTTTTCACCATATTGGTGAGCGGCAGGCAGCAACTCGTCAAGCGAGATGAAGACCATAATACCCGCAACAGCTGCGAAGGTGCAGTTCAAGAGCATCGGTCCCATCAACGGCATCAGCAACAGATAGGCAGCCACAGCACCCAACGGCTCCGACAGTCCCGACAGGAACGAGTACCAGAAGGCACGGCGGCGACTACCCGTAGCGGCATAGATTGGCACCGATACGGCGATACCCTCGGGAATGTTGTGGATCGCAACGGCAACGGCAATCGCTGCACCCGTTTCGATCGAGCTGATACCCGACATAAAGGTCGCAATGCCCTCGGGGAAGTTGTGAATCGTGATGGCCAACGCTGTGAGCAGTCCCATACGATGCAGTCGGTGGTTGTGGCGCGAGTCATCTTCGAGCTCCTCGACCGAGTGCAGTTCGTGCGGGTTTTCGGCCTCGGGCACAGCGCGGTCGATAAGGTAGGCGATGAGCATACCCCCAAAGAATGCGGCAGCTGCAATCAGCGCGCCCTGCTGCTCGCCACGCATAGCCTCCAACTCGATACGTGCCGAGTAGAGCATCTCCATAAACGATACGTAGATCATCACGCCCGCCGAAAGACCCAACGAAAAGGCCAGAAAACGACGATTGGTGCGCTTGGTGAGGAAGGCGATGACGCTACCGATACCCGTTGCCAGACCCGCTGCCAACGTGATTAAGAATGCGTATATGACTTGCTGGGTCATCATTTAGTTCACCTTGAAAGGCATTTTGATCTCCGACAGGTCGCGGTTAGCCTTGTCGATCTTCTCGGCCAGCTCATCTTTGAAAGCCACCACCTTAGCCATCATTGCGGGGTCGCCTGCGGCAAGAATCTGCGTAGCAAAGATCGCAGCATTCTTGGCGTTGTCGAGCGCCATCGTAGCAACGGGAATACCTGCGGGCATTTGCAGAATCGAGAGCACTGAATCCCAACCGTCCATCGAGTTGCCCGACTTGATGGGCACACCGATTACGGGCAGCGGTGTCATTGCAGCGATCACACCCGGCAGGTGAGCTGCGCCGCCAGCACCGGCGATGATGACCTTCACGCCACGCTCTGCTGCACCGCGTGCAAACTGCTCAACCAGAGCGGGGGTACGGTGAGCCGACAAAGCGAGTACCTCGTAGGGTATCTCCATAGCGTCGAGATGTTTAGCGGCAGCCTCCATCACCTTCAAATCCGAGGTGCTGCCCATAATAATGCTAACTATTGGTGTCATATTGCACAAAATTTTTGAAAATTAATCGAAAGTTTGTAACTTCGCAAAGTTAATTGTTTTTTTACGAAACTCAAACGCGAAGTCTAACTCTTATCAAAATAAATCTATGAGTTGTAACAAGAATAGGGTCAAGTTGCACGACAAGACCTTCGAAGTGATGATCTCGGCCGAAGAGATCGATCGCGCAGTCGAGGCTGTGGCAGCGCAAATCAATGCCGATTATGCCGATCGTGAAACACCTCTGTTTCTGGGTGTTCTGAACGGCTCGTTTATGTTTATGTCCGATCTGATGAAGAAGGTCGATTTCAACTGTGAGCTGTCGTTTGTCAAGTTGGCGTCGTATGCCGGCACATCGACTACGGGCAAGGTGCAGGAGCTGATCGGCTTGAAGAATAATATCGAGGGTCGCCACGTGATCGTGGTCGAGGATATCGTCGATACGGGCGAGAGTATCGAGCACCTGATGCGTTCGTTGTCGGGTCATAACCCCGCAAGTGTCGAGGTGGCAACGCTCTTCTTCAAGCCCAATTCGTACTCGAAGCAGATACCTATTAAATATAAGGCGTTGGAGATTGGCAATGAGTTTATCGTAGGTTATGGTTTGGATTACGACCAACTGGGTCGCAATCTGAAAGATGTTTTTGTGGTAGTCAATGAGTAACCGTCGTCCCGATACCGATTTCTGCGAAGGTCGTCGATTGCCGTTGGTCGAGGATTTCTACACCATTCAGGGTGAGGGATTTCACTCGGGCAAACCCGCCTATTTCATTCGCTTGGGCGGCTGCGATGTGGGTTGTAGCTGGTGCGATGCCAAATATACGTGGAATCCGCTGAGCCACCCGCTTGTGGCGACTGACGAGATCGTCGAGCGCGCTGCCTCGTTCGAGGCGCAGGCGATCGTCATCACGGGAGGCGAGCCGCTGCTCTATCCGCTCGATTATCTGACCCAGCGACTGCACGCTCACGGCTTGGAGATCTTCCTCGAAACGTCGGGCTCGCACCCACTGAGTGGTGAGTTCGATTGGATCTGTCTGTCGCCCAAGCGCAAGCAACCGCCTTTGGCTGAGGCGTTTGCTGCGGCAAGCGAGTTGAAGGTCATCGTCGAGACCGAGGAGGACCTGCGTTGGGCTGAGGAGTGCGCTGCGAAGGTAGGGGAGCGCTGTATGCTCTTTATGCAACCCGAGTGGAGCCGTTCGGAGCAGATGACACCGACGATTGTCGAGTATGTCAAGGCTCACCCGCAGTGGAACATTTCGATTCAGATTCATAAGTTTATGCACATTCCCTAATATGCTGGCCGTTGGTTATGGAGTGGTATCGTAGTAAGCGTTTTTGGGTGGTGGCGGTGATTATCGCTGTGGTCATAATGTTCTTTTTGTCAGGACGTTATGTGATGGAGTGTTTCCGTCTGCGACGCGATATTGCGGCATTGACCAAGGAGGTCGAGGCGTGCCGCAAGAAGATTGCCGAGGATAGCACGATGCTCGAAAATCTGAGATATGACGAGTATATCGAGGCCTACGCCCGCGAGCACTACAACCTGCAAAAAAAGAACGAAACGGTCTATATCTTGAAGGACTAACTAAGGTACATAGCGTAGCATTTCAGCCACATTTTCCGCAAGGAGAGTGTGGCTTTTTTGTGCTCTGATCGACCCAAACGGAGCGTGTCGGAGGGTGCAAAAGTTCCTCAAATTGTTGAAAACCCAATGTTCAAATGTTGAAAACTCCCCGATTTTCGCTCTCTGAATGTTTCTAATATTTTCATAATGAGAGCAATGTGGAGCGTTGTTCAAATGTTGAAAAGTCGTGTTGCGGTGTTGATTTTTTATTAACAAACGGTGGTGTCTGTTTGTTGTATTTTTCGGGACGTATTTTTATATTTGTGAGTTAAATTTGGCCAAAAACCAACGATTTGCAATCTAAAAAATTAGGAAACATACAAATTATTAACAAACAACTAAAAACAAAAAGATCTATGAAACATTTGAAGCATTTGCTTTTCACGCTGCCGATGTTGCTCATCGCGATGTCGTTTGCAGGGTGTAATACCGAGGAGGTCGATCCGGTTATTCCGGAGTTGGAGATCGCCGAGGAATTGACAGGCGAGGCTCTCGAATCGCTCACCTTGCAGTTCGATGCAGCGGAGAGCAGCAAGACCTTCGCCGTACGTTGCAACCGCGCTTGGACTGCGGTTTCGAGCAACGCCGATTGGTGTGTGGTCAATCCCGATGAGGGTAATGGCGACAATACGCTGACCGTAACCGTTAGTCGCAATACGGGTACTTCGCGTAAGGCCGAGATCATCGTTTCGACCATTCTGTTCAAGCGTTCGATCTACATCGAGCAGAAGGGCGAGCAGGCCGACGCTAAGGTTATCTTCTTCGACAACCTCGATGGTGAGGCTGCGTCGCAGGATTCGAACAACAAGTGGCCCTACGCTAATGAGTTCCAGAAGTACAATAAGAAGGGTACGGGTGCTGCCGAGGTTACCTACGATTCGTATAGCGTAACGGTTCGTAGCAACTCGCCTTCGAACGACACCAAGTACAACAACTCGGACTACTCGATCAACGAGGCGTCGGGTGTGAACAACCTCTATTTCGCAGCAAACGGTAACTTCACCGTCAATAAGATCGCTCTCGAAGGCGAGCAGAAACTGCATATGGAGTGGGGTGTTGAGCGTAACGAGTATGGCAACTATGATGCTCCGTTCAACCCCGATGAGTTTATCGTATCGCTGAGTGCCGATGGTCAGAAGTGGTCGAAATTGACCTATACCCGTTCGGATTACAGCGCGTGGGACAAGGCGTCGGCTGACTTCCAGCTCAAAGAGGCAGTTGAGTATCTCTACATCAAGATGGAGGCAAGCGTTGCAACCCGCGTCGATGATATCAAGCTGACGACCGGTGCTGGTGGTCAGGAGATTGACCTGGCAGCAGGTGAGGCGGGTGATGATCCCGAGCAGCCTTCGGTTGATGGCACCAAGCTCTACTACGAGTCGTTCGATGGTGTGGCTTTGACGGCTAATACCAATCTCGATGCGTTCGAGGCTGCGGGCGGTTTCGTTCGTCAGGGTCTGGGTGGTGCTGCGGCTAACTATGCCGGCACGACCTTCGACTTCCGCAAGTCGCACGCTTCGGATAGCTATACCGGCGCTTCGGGTGGCAACAACGCATTCGGTAACAAGGCCGATGTTGTATTCGTTGTGAATAACATCAACGTTGGTACGGCACAGAATATCGACCTGTCGATGGGTCTGCGTGTTTACAGCGCATATAACGCTTCGGAGTTCGAGGCATATTATACCACCGACGGCGGTACGACCTATAAGCCTCTGACACTGACTCGCTCGGCAGATAAGGCTTGGCAATTGACCACCGCGTCGTTCACCGTAGCTGAGTCGGAGAGCATCGTAGGCTTGAAGTTCGTTTCGAAGGTTGCTGAGCAGCAGTTCCGTATCGACGACCTGACCCTCTCGACCAAGGACGAGGGCGTGAAGATCGAGGCTATTCCCGTGGTTAAGACTGCCGAGGCGGCTGACATCACGATGAGTGGCGCAACGTTAGGCGGTAGCTACGAGTTCGACGGTACGATTTCGGAGGTAGGCGTTGCTTACAAGGCTGAGGGTGCTGCGGACTACACCGTTGAGAAGGCTATTGCAATTCAGTCGCCCTTCTCGATCACGCTCAATACCCTGACTGACGGTACCAACTACGAGTACTACGCATACGTTGTAGTTGATGGCAAGGAGTATAAGGGTGATGTCAAGACCTTTGCAACCGAGAAGGATCAGAGCACGGCAGTTACCTACTTTGCTGACGATTTCGCAGCAATTGAGGATAAGGTTGTTTACAATAGTGGTAAATGGACCTTTACTTCAACAGATACTAAGTGGCCTGCAAACTACAAAATGGGTTGGTATGGCAAGACTTTCAATAATGGTGCTGATAAGTATATTACGATTGCACCTTATGACACAGAACTGACCGAGGTTGTGGCTTATGCCGTAATGACCAAGTTCAATGTGGCTGAGGCTCAGGGCAAGAAACTGACCTTCGACCTGGCTTGGTACTTCCAGACCAAGGACAACTCGAAGTTCGAGGTTGTAGCGTCGAAGAACTACACAGGTGATGTTGCTGCGGCAACTTGGGAGGTTGTTGAGTCGTACACCTATACCGACGAGTCGATCAATCCGAAGAATACTTGGACCTCGTACTCGCTCGACCTTTCGACCAAGTACGCTGAGGAGAAGGCTCTGGCAGTAGCATTCCGCTACACCGGTAAGTCGAATACCTACCGTTTGGATAATGTTGAGTTTGGTGCAGTTGAGGCTCCGGTTGATGTGCTGACCGTTGTTACGGGCGAGGCTACCAACGTAACCACCACTACTGCAACCGTTGCAGGTTCGTACTCGGGCGTAACGGAGGCACCTGCCGAGGTTGGTGTTGAGTACCGAATGAGCGGTGTGGCTGACTACACGAAGGTGGCTGCTGCGGCAGTAGCTGAGTCGTTCTCGGTTGAGCTTTCGAATTTGGTTGAGGAGAGCACCTACGAGTACCGCGCTTACGCAGTTGCAGGCGAGGAGACCACCTATGGCGAGGTTAAGACCTTCACCACTACTGCTCCCGCAACCATTACTCCGATTGCTGATGTGGAGTTTGGTAACACCTACACTATGGAGGGTCAGGTAACTGCTGTTTCGACCAATGGCTTTGTCTTCACTGACGCAACGGGCTCGATCTTCTTCTATGGTGCGAAGAATTATGCCGTAGGTCAGAACTTGACCATTACGGGTGAGATTAGCTCGTATGATAAGTATTGTATGTTGCAGATTAAGGGTAGCACCGCAACGATCGTTGAGGGTGAGGCAGGCACTTATACCTATCCCACTCCTTCGTTTGCCGATGCAACTGCGGTAGATGCCTATGTGGCTGATACCGAGAATCGCAAAGCAACCTATGTAGCTATGGCTGGTACGATGTCAATCAGTGGTAACTACTATAATATCGTTGTTGATGGTACTACAAATCAGGGTAGCTTCTACTATGCAAGCGATGACACCAAGGCTCTTGTAGCAAGTGGCGATAAGGTAGTAGTTTATGGTTATGCAGTAGCTGCTAACAATGGCAAATATTATAACATCGTTGTAACCGACGTTGTTAAGATCACCGATATCGCCAATGTTGAGTTGGACGGCGAATATACGATGATGGGTCAGGTTACGGCACTCACCTCGAATGGTTTTGTGCTGACCGACGCAACGGGCTCGATTTTCAGCTACGGCAAGAAGAGCTATGAGATCGGTCAGGAGTTGGTAGCTACGGGCGCAATCGGCGCATACAATAAGGGCTTCCAGCTGACCACGAACAAGACCACCTTCCTCGAAGGTGCAGTTAAGGCTTACACCTATCCCGAGGCTGCAACGGCTGACGCAGCAGCTATCGACGCATTTATCGCCAACACCGACAACCGTCTGGCTACCTACGTAACCTTGACGGGTGACCTGTCAATCAGCGGTAACTACTACAATGTTGCGATTGAGGGTACTACCAATATGGGTAGTATCTACTATCCCAACGACGCAATTAAGGCGGCACTTTCGACCGGTACTAATATTACGGTTAAGGGTTACGCAATGGCAGTCAGCGGTGGCAAGTACTATAATGTAATTGCTACTGAGGCTGTTACCAATTACGTTATTCCGAAGATCACTCCCGCAGCGACTTCGATGTCGTTTGTAGCTGAGGGCGAGGCTAAGACAAACGAGCTGACCGTAGCAGGTCAGGGTGAGTTGTTGCTCTTTGCGAAGAGTAGCGACGAGCACTTCACCGCAGCAATCGAGGGTACTACGCTGACCGTAACCGCAGCAGCCAACACCACTACCGAGGCTAAGTCGGCAACCGTAACGGTCTATATGGCTGAGTCGGCAGACGCTGAGGCAGTTGCATCGGTTGAGATTGCTTGCTCGCAGGCAGCTCCTTCGAGTGGCGAGGGTGGTGAAACCACCGAGCAGGTAGTTTATACTACGGGCTTTGAGTCGGGCGAGGGCTTTACTGCAAGCACCACATATAATAACGTTGACCCCGCAGCATTTGGTCCTGCTGGCTCGCAGTGGAAGACTGTTTATGGTACCGCTTCGACAACAAGTGCAATTACTGGTAGCCAATCGATGCAGATGCGTTGGTACACATCGGCAGCAAGTACATTGGGTTATACTTATACTGATTTCGATATTGCAAACGTAACTAAGGTAGAGTTTACTGCAAAGAACTCAAATAATATGAAAGTTGCAGTTTCGTATTCGACGGACGCTGGCGCAACTTGGCAGAATGCTCAAACCTTTGATTTAACTTCGTCGAAAGCAACGTACACTTATACCGTAAGTGCTACGGGCGTAAGCAATGTACGATTGAGATTTGATGTAGTTCTTCCTGCAACAGCTCCGACCTCGACGTCGCGTGTATATATCGACGATGTTAAGGTATCGGGTATGAAATAATTTCAACACGACCCGTAGCGAGTGGAGGGCGTTGGCTCTCTGCCCGCCAAAGGTCGGTTAATGAATATTTAGATGAGGAATTTCAAGAAAATACTCGGTGTGGTGATCGCGGTTGCGGCGGCGGTGATCGGTACTTGCTGTGGCGAGAAGAATCCCGTTGCTCCCGATGCAAACTGCAAAGCCAAATTCTCGGTCGGTGAGAATGTCGAGTGGAATACCGCAAGTCAGTTCGTTGTGATCACAGCCCCCGCAACCCAAAAGTGGACGGCGCGTGTGGCGGACGATTGGGCGTGGTTCGACTACGAGGATTATCACTACTACACGCAGGGTCAAGGTAACGGCTCGGTGGCTTTGTATATCGCCTCGAATGGTGAGTCGAAATCGCGTTCGACAACCGTTGAGGTGGAGTTCGAGGGCACGACAACCGTAACGCTCAAACTGACGCAAGGCGCATTTGTGCAGGCCGAGGCTCCCGAGATCGACTACGAGCAGATCTCGTGGGCAGAAATGCCGCTGGTGAAGGAGAATGATGGCAATCTGTACGTTACGCATATGACCAAAGCCTCGGGCAAGACAATGCGCAACTACTCGATGTGCTACGATCCCGATGTCAAGGCGGCGCTGTGGATTGCCTATCCGTTGCACGATTGTTATACACGCAAGGCGGTCGATCGTACCGATGCGTGGGGTTACGATCCGCTGATTCCTGCCAAGTATCAAGTCAATATGGAGAAGGGTATGAGCAACGGTTACGATCGTGGCCATCAGGTTGCGTCGGCTGACCGTTTGGCGTCGTACGATATGAACTCGCAGACCTTCTACTATACCAATATGACGGCTCAGGTGGGTGCGGGTATGAATCAGGATATCTGGAACAATCTGGAAAATATGATTCGTAACGAGTACATCTGCCGCGATACGTTGTACGTGGTAACGGGTTGTGTGATGACAACCGAGGACGATACTCAGGTGAAGTGGGTCGATAATCGCAATGGCGGTAAGGTGGCAGTTCCGAAGGCATACTTCAAGGTGCTGCTGCGTACCAAGTCGGGCAATACGGGCAAGGCGGTCGATAACTCGAACGCAACGACCATCGGTTTCTGGTATGAGAACCGCAGGTATAGCTATTCGACTCCGCGCGTGAGCGATGTTAAGAGCGTCGATGAGATCGAGCGACTGACGGGCTTCACCTTCTTCCCGCAGATCTCGGACGAGATCAAGGAGACGAAAGATTTGGCACGCTGGGGATTCTAAACAACTGAACTGAATATGAAGAAATTGAATCAAATATTGACCATTGCGATTGTAGCGGTGTTGGCATTTTCGGGTTTCGAGGCGTCGGCACAGAAGCGCCACACGGTGATGTTCTACAACGTTGAGAATCTGTTCGATACGTTGAACGATCCCGACATCAACGATGAGGAGTTTCTGCCTACGGCGGCTAAGGCTTGGAATTCGGCCAAATATACCCGCAAGTTGCAGAACATCGAGCAGGTGCTGATGGGCGTTGCAACGGCCAACCGCGATTTTCCGGCGGTGATCGGATTGTCGGAGATCGAGAATCGCAATGTGTTGGAGGATATCATCGTTCAGGGTAAGCTGATCAATGGCAACTATCGCATTTGCCATCACGATTCGCCCGACCGTCGCGGTGTCGATGTGGCGTTTCTGTATCGTCCCGACCGCTTCGAGTTCGAGGGTCAGTCGGCTCTACCCGTGCGAATGGAGGAGTTCCCCGCAATGCGCACACGTGATGTGGTGCTGATGTGGGGCAAGATCGAGGGCGAGCAGTTCTGCTTTATGGTTGCGCATTGGCCGTCGCGTAGCGGTGGTCAGGCAGCGTCGGACCCCAAGCGCCGTGCGGCAGCGAAGGTTATGCGCGATGCAGCCGACTCGATCCACAGAGTGAATCCCGCTTGTAAAGTGGTGATGATGGGCGACTTCAACGACGATCCGTTCGATCCGAGTATTGCCGAGGTGCTGAACGCTAAGCAGAAGACCAAGGAGTTGAAGGAGGGAGATCTGTTCAATCCCTTCTGGTCGATGCTCAAAGCGGGTTACGGCACATTGGCATATCAGGACGCGTGGAACATCTTTGACAACATTGTCGTAAGTGAGAATTTGGTCAATGCTCGTGCAGGCGAGTTGCGCTTGCTGAAAGGCACGCAGCCCAAGTTCTATGGCAATATCTACCGAGCCTCGTTCCTGTTCCAGCAGTCGGGACAGTATAAGGGCTATCCTCTGCGTACGTTTGTGGGTAACGATTTTCAAGGCGGTTATAGCGACCACCTGCCCGTGTACATATTTATAGGCAAATAAAACTAATAAGATATGAAGATCAAAAATCTCTTAATTCTACTCTTTACCCTTATCACTGTTGGTGCTGCGGCTCAGGACGGTGGTGTGAAGGGTCGTGCCGTACAGCGCGTGGGTCGTGATGCGATTGACCGAGTGAAGGTTACGATTGCGCCGACCAACAAGGTGGTCTATACCAATGCGCAGGGTGATTTTGCGATCGAGGGTTTGGCGGCAGGCGACTACCGACTGACTTTCGAGGCTCCCGAGTTTGAGACGGTTACGTTGATGGTTAAGGTTGGCGAGACGGTGAAGGATATCAATCTGGTGCCGATGTCGAGTGCTATGTTGGCAGTTGGCTTGGGCGATGATTACTTTGCCGAGTACGACACCGAGACCGCGAATGACGCACAGGTGATGCCCTCGTCGTTGTCGGCATCGAAGGACGTCTTTAATAACATTGCAGGCTATCAGTTCAGCCAGATGCGTTTCCGTCCGCGTGGTTATGACTCGGAGATGGAGGCTACCTATCTGAACGGTGTCTATTTCAACGACGCATTGACGGGTTACGGTCCGTGGTCGTTGTGGTCGGGTCTGAACGAGGCAACACGTAATCATGAGGTTGCTCCCGCGTTGGGCGTTTCGGACTATGGCGTAGGTGGTATCGGCGGTGTTACGAACATCAACGCTCGCGCGTCGCAAATGCGTAAGGGCTTCCGTTCGAGTGTGGTTAATGCCAACAACAACTACCGTTTCCGCGTGATGGTAAGCTATGCGTCGGGTATGCTCGACAATGGTTGGGCTTACGCATTCTCGTTCTCGACCCGTCAGGGCGGCAACGATTGGATCAACGGCACGTACTACAACGCATACGGTTACTTTGCGTCGGTTGAGAAGCAGCTGAATCGTTGCCACCGTTTTTCGCTGACCGTGTTGGGTGCACCGACGCAGCGCGGCGTGCAGAACGCATCGACACAGGAGGTCTATGATATGGTGGGCAGCAACTACTATAACTCGAACTGGGGTTATCAGGTGGATAAGAAGCGCAACGCCCGTATCCGTAACTTCCACGAGCCGATCGCAATGCTCCAATACTTCTACACGCCCAATCCGACATCGACATTGATGGCTACGGCGTCGTATCGTTTTGGTCGCAATGGTTACTCGGCTCTCGATTGGTACGATGGTGCCGATCCGCGTCCCGACTACTATCGCTACCTGCCCAGCTACTTCGAGCGTCAGGGCGACTATGCGAAGGCAGATATCGTTCGTTGGGCGTGGGGCTCGGATTGGGGTACCCGCCAGATCGATTGGGATCGCCTCTATAATAATAACTATGGTAACCTGACCGAGGATTCGAAACTTGCCGAGCTGAATGGTCTGCGTCGTTCGAACTATGTGATCGAGGAGCGTCATACCGATCAGCGTGATGCCAATTTCAAGGTGCAGTGGATCAAGACGCTGCGTGGCGGTCATCGTCTGAATATCGGTCTTGATGCGCGCTACAACCGTACGGAGTACTACAAGAAGATGAAGGATCTGCTCGGTGGCGACTATTGGCTCGATGTCGATAAGTATGCCGAGCGCGATTTCGTGGGCGAGCGCGTGATGCAGAACAATCTGGATTACTACGAGGCTAACGGCCACGCTCCGATCGTCAAGGAGGGTGATAAGTATGGTTACGACTACTATGCACACGTTCGCGATGCCAAGGTGTGGGGTATCTGGAATTTCAATACCGCGCGCTTGGAGGGTTTCGTAGCTGGTGAGGCTGGTTACGTGAGCCAGTGGCGCGAGGGTCTGTACCGCAAGGGTAGCTTCGAGAATAACTCGCAGGGTGCGAGCGAGAAGCTCAACTTCTTCGAGTATAAGGCCAAGGGTTCGTTGTCGTACAAGATTTCGGGTGCTAACTCGCTGACAGCGTCGGTTGCCTATATGCAGCAGGCTCCCTCGTTCCAGTCGTCGTTCGTGTCGCCCCGTACGCGCAATAGTGTAACGCCGAACCTGACCGCCGAGAAGGTGTTTAGTGCCGATCTGACCTATGATCTGCACGTGGGCGGTTTCAAGGCTCGCGTTTCGGGTTACTACACCACCATCGAGGATCGCTCGAAGGTGATCAGCTTCTACGACGACTTGCAGGCAACGTTCACCAACTTCGCGATGAGCAACATCGACAGCCGCTATGCGGGTGTTGAGGTTGGTTTCTCGATTCCTCTGTTCAAGTTCTTGAACCTGAATGGTGCAGTTAGCTATGGCGACTACCGCTACACCTCGAACCCGTTGATCACGCAGACGGCTGATAACTCGGCTGAGATCGTTCTCTCGGGTGAGAAGGTCTATTGGAAGGGCTACCACGTCGAGAGTACACCGCAGACCGCAGCTAACTTGGGTCTGTCGTTGCGCACCTCGAATAATATCTACGCAGGTATCGATGTCAATTACTACAACGCACTGTATCTGTCGATGAACCCTTTGTATCGTACCGATAAGGCGCTGACGGGTCGTATCTTTGCGTCGAACACCTACGAGGAGAACCTGGCTTCGGTCAAGGAGATGACTCATCAGGAGCGTTTCGACAATGCCTTTGTGCTCAATGCCAACATTGGCAAGAATTGGTACATCGTCAATCGTAAGTATAACTTGGGCGTGAGCTTGCAGGTGAACAACTTGTTGAACAACCGCACGATCCGCACGGGTGGTTACGAGCAGATGCGTCTGCGCGAGGACGAGAGTGGCACGACGGTCAAGTACGACCGCTTCGATTCGAAGTACTTCTACTTGATGGGTACGACCTACTATCTGAATGTCTATTTCCGTTTCTAATCGACTAAAACAATGATGAAAATTATGAATGCAAAAAAGTATATACTTGGCATTGCAGCTGCACTGATGTTGGTGGGTTGCTACGAGGATTTTGACATTCCGGCAGTCGATCCGACGGTTACGCTGACGCCGACGCATACCATTGCCGAATTTAAGGCGATGTTCAATGAGCGTGGTGTAGCGTTCGATATTACCGACGATATCGTCATTGCTGGTAAGGTAACCACAAGCGACGAGACGGGTAACTTCTATAAGAATATGTATATTCAGGACGAGACCGCCGGTATCGAGTTGCGTATCGGTAAGTCGGGTCTGTACAACGACTACAAACTCGGCCAGACGATCTATGTCAAAGCGAATGGTCTGCGTATGGGTAGCTACGGTGGTATGGTCAATCTGGGTGGTACGATTCCTGAGAACTACGACTACGAGACTTCGTACATCGAGCCTCAGGCCGTTATCGACCTTGTGATCAAGAAGGGCGAGAAAGGTGAGCGCGTGCAGCCTCTCGACCTGAGCGATGGTAAGATTCCGGTGAGCAGCTATGGTCTGTGGGTGCGTTTCGAGAATGCCGTTTTCGAGGGCTGTACCTTCTACGATCGTGATGCAACGATGGGTGGTGGCGACATCGCTATCGACACTTGGGCTAACAAGGACTACAAGGGCGAGTCATCGGTGGGTAAGTATGGCAACGCCATCTTCGACGTCAATGGCACCAAGATCAATGTCCGTTCGAGCGGTTACTCGAAGTTTGCAGGCGAGAAGACCCCCGCAAAGGGCACCGTTTGCAACATCGAGGGTATTATGGTCTATTACGCTGGCGGTAAGCCTGCGTTCCAGATCTCGATCAACTCGTTGGACGACATCGAGATTGTGAAATAAACGACGCTATGACGGCGTTAAGAACGGAGCTGCCTCCCACGGTGGAGGTGGCTCTGTTTTTTGTTGGGGGGGTAACTAAATCAAAATCCAAGTTCTGCGGCTGCGGGGGTCGCGCGACTACGTTCGCGCGAGCCGCTGAACTTGGGCAGTTTCCGAGAAACTGCCATTATTGCTATTAAGAAAGCCTGCTTAGGAGATCAAATTGTCCGATATGGTCAAAAAATTGCATATCTCACGCAATATTTGTATAATTGTAACGTTTGAAGAGTGAAAACAAAACCAACGAACAAGCAATAACCAATTTTGCCTATGATGCACTTAGCCTTTTTGTATTATTAAAAATGTAAAATGACTAATGTTATGAAAAGGAGTATCTATCTTATCGCTGTTATTGCAGCGTCGGCACTTACGGGTGCTGCCTCAGCCTATTTTGTAAATAATCAGAAGAGCGACGTTGCGGTAGCTCCACACGAGGCGACCGAATTTGCGTCGGAGAGCGTCGGCTCGCACTTTACGGCATACGACTCGCAGAACTATCCTGACCTGACCTACGCTGCCGAGAATGCAGTGAAGGCGGTTGTCAATATCGAGAAGATCGAGGAGGTGCAGTATAGCCGCCAGTCGGATCCCTTCTTCGATTTCTTCTTTGGTCCGCAGGGTGGTGGCTCGATGCAGCCTCAGGAGCGTCGTTCGGGTGGCTCGGGTGTGATCATCTCGGAGGACGGCTACATCGTAACGAATAACCACGTGGTGGAGAATGCGTCGAAGCTGCGTGTGAAGTTGAACGACAATCGCGTTTTCGACGCGAAGATTATCGGTACCGACCCCACGACCGACGTGGCTCTGATCAAGATCGAGGGCGAGAAACTGCCTACGATCCCGTTTGGTAGCTCGGACGCTCTGCGCTTGGGTGAGTGGGTGCTGGCAATCGGTAGCCCGTTCGATCTGCAATCGACCATTACGGCCGGTATCGTCAGCGCAAAGGCTCGCCAGCTGAATGTGATTCCCAACGAGTTCAGTATCGAGTCGTTTATCCAGACCGACGCGGCTGTGAACCCCGGTAACTCGGGTGGCGCGCTGGTCAATACACGTGGCGAGTTGGTTGGTATCAATACCGTAATCAAGTCATCGACGGGCAGTTACATCGGTTACTCGTTCGCTGTTCCCGAGTCGATCGTCAAGAAGGTCGTAATCGATTTGAAGGAGTACGGAATCGTTCAGCGTGCGATGCTCGGTATCAGCTATCGCCCCGTTGATCAGACCTTCATCGACGAGCAGGGCGAGGAGACAGGTATCAAGGAGATCGGTGGTGCATACGTGGCGTCGGTTGATCCCGAGGGTGCGGCGTCGGCAGCAGGAATCCGCAAGGGTGATGTGATCGTGTCGATTAACGGCGTGAAAATCAACGACCGAGCAACACTCTCTGAGCAGATAGGCAAACATCGTCCCAACGATAAGGTAAAAATTTCGGTAAAAAGAGGCGATGATATGAAACATTTTGAGGTTACTTTACGTAATAAAGCAGGTAAAGCAGAACTCATCTCGAAGGACGACATTGATGTCGAGCAGGCATTGGGTGGCAAGTTTGCTGCGGTGAACGAGCGAGCAATGCGTGAGTTGGATATCAAGGGTGGTTTGCAGGTGGTGCAGATCAAGCAGGGTGGCTTGCTGGCTAAGGCACGAGTGCGCGAGGGTTTCATCATCACGCACATCAACGATCGCCAGATTCGCTCGGTCAATGATCTGACGAAGATCAACGAGAAGATTGCCTCGATTGACGGAATCTATCCCAATGGACGAGCAGCAAGCTACACTTTCGTTGAGTAACCGAATGTCGAGAGCTCGCGGGTCGATACAGCAGGCCGTGCGAGGTTAATAATAGGGGCGGGGGCTTTATTCTGAGAATACACCTCCGCCTTTTTTTGTGGAGCGAATAGCCCCAAATGGCGAGTGAAGCAACCGATGGAGAAGAAACAAGAAGAAAACGAAAAATAAACGAAGAATATGCGTCAATTAAAGATTACAAAGTCTATCACCAACCGTGAGAGCGCGTCGCTCGATAAATATTTGCAGGAGATCGGTAAGGAGGATCTGATCACGGTTGAGGAGGAGGTAGAACTCGCCCAACGAATCAAAAAAGGTGATCAGGAGGCCCTCGAAAAACTGACGAAAGCGAACTTGCGTTTCGTGGTTTCGGTGGCAAAACAATATCAGAATCAGGGTCTGAGTCTGCCCGACTTGATCAATGAGGGTAACTTGGGTCTGATCAAGGCAGCCGAGAAGTTCGACGAAACACGTGGTTTCAAGTTCATCTCGTATGCCGTATGGTGGATTCGTCAGTCGATTTTGCAGGCTCTGGCCGAGCAGTCGCGTATCGTGCGTCTGCCGCTCAATCAGGTTGGCTCGCTCAATAAGATCAATAAGGCTTTTGCCCGTTTCGAGCAGGAGAACGAGCGTACTCCCTCGCCCGAGGAGCTGGCAAATGCGCTGGAACTGCCTAAGGAGAAGGTGTCGGATACGCTGCGTGTTGCGGGTCGCCACGTGTCGGTGGACGCACCGTTTGCCGATGGCGAGGATAACAGCCTGCTCGACGTGCTGGTCAATACCGATTCCCCCAATGCCGATCGTGGCTTGATCAACGAGTCGCTGAGCACCGAGGTTGAGCGTGCGCTCTCGACGCTGACCGACCGCGAGAAGGATATCATCAAGTATTTCTTCGGTATCGGTTGTCAGGAGATGACCTTGGAGGAGATTGGCGAGAAATTTGGTCTGACCCGCGAGCGTGTTCGCCAGATCAAAGAGAAGGCTATCCGCCGTCTGCGCCACTCGTCGCGTAGTAAATTACTTAAATCGTATTTGGGCTAATAAGGCGCAAATAATATCATTTTGGTGGGTCGTGCTCCGGCGGGAGCACGACCTTTTTTGTGGCTCAGAGGTGCGTTTGGGGGCATTTTCGGGAGTCGAACGGTGTGCCAAAAGTCGCTTGTGAGGTGCTAATGTGTGAAATTTGAGCTAAAAAACTCGGAAAACAGAAAACTTTTTTGGTTTGTAAAGTTTTCTGCGTATCTTTGCACGCGTTATGTTATAGACGGATATAAACAAAAAAAACAATGTCGCAAAAAGAGTATATCATCGAACAGGCTACCGAGATGTTTCGTCAGCTCGGCATCAAGGCTGTGCGAATGGACGACATCGCCCAGCATCTGGGTGTGTCGAAGCGTACGCTCTATGAGCTGTTCGAGGATAAGATGAACCTGCTCAAACTCTGTATGATCAACTATTATGAGACGCGCCACGGGCATATTAATGCGAAGATTGGTGAGTGTCGTAATGTCCTCGAATCGATCTTAACGGCGTTTGATCTATTTTTGGTTGATGGTGAGGCGGAGCAGCGTATGCAGACCAATCTGCGTCGTTTCTATCCTGCACTTTACGAGGAGTTGTCGGCAATGATGCAGCAACGCAATCGCGATCGTCTGAAAGGTGCAATCGAGAAGGGTATTGCCGAAGGGTTGTTAGATCCGACAATTGATGTCGATTTGTCGGTTGCAATGCTCGGTTGGTCGCTTTCGGGTGTTGTGGACACTCGCAAGGCCTCGCTGCCTAACAATATTACGCCCGAATATGCGTTGAGATATGTTGTGATCAACTTCCTGCGCGGAATATCGACGGTGAAGGGTATCAAGGTGATTGATACTTTCCTATCGCAGTTCAAGCGCCCGCAAACAAAGAATATAAATTAAAAAACAAAACATAGACAGAGATGAAAAAGATGATGATGACACTTTGCGCTCTTGTGCTGGCACTCGGTGTGTCGGCTCAGACGACAGAGGGCGCAACCGAGATGACCACAATGCGACTGACGTTGCAGGAGGCCATCGACCTCGCACTGAGCGAGAACCCCACTATCAAGGTGGCAGATTTGGAGGTCGAGCGTTACGACTATGTCCGTAAGGAGATGTTGGGTAATCTCTACCCCTCATTGTCGGCAAGCGGAACCTATACCTACGCTGTGGTTAAGAGCGAGATCTCGAAGGGTCTGTCGTTCGGTGCCGACAATACGATCGCCGCAGCAGCTGAGGTGGGTCTGCCGTTGGTAGTCCCCGCAGTATGGCGTTCGATCAAGATGACCAAGGTGCAGATGGAGAATGCAGTGGAGTTGGCGCGTGCGTCGCGTATCGATATGGTCAATGCCGTGAAGAAGGCATACTATAATATTCTGTTGGCCGAGCAGTCGCTGGCTGTGTTGCGTTCGAGCGAGGCTACGGTGAGCAAGACGGTCGAGGATACCCGCGTGCAGTATGAGCACGGCTTGGCGTCGGAGTACAACCTGCTGACTGCCGAGGTGCAGTTGAGCAACTTGCAGCCCTCGATTATCCAGACCGCTAATTCGATCGACATTGCTAAGCGTTTGTTGAAGATGTACCTGAGCCTGCCCGAGAATATCGACATCGCGCTGGTGGGTACGCTGGACGACTTCCGCGATGCTATTCTGAACGGTGGAGAGCAGCTTTCGACCGATGTTTCGGAGAATAGCACCTTGAAGCAGTTGGATATTCAGGCCGAGCTGCTCCGACAGAATCTGAAACTGACTCAGACTTCGCGTATGCCGACATTGGCAGCGTTTGGTCAGTTTGCATACTCGGGTAACGATATGCAGCGCCCCGATTTCAGCGCAATGATGGGCGGTGGCGCAACAGGTGGCACGACAGGTGGCACAACGGGTAGCACGGGCAATGCAGGTACGGCCGAGGCTGTGAAGAAGAGCTTCTATTGGCAGCACCCGATTTCGATCGGTGTATCGTTGTCGGTGCCCATCTTCTCGGGTTTCAAGAATACCAACAAGGTGCGTCAGGTGCGCAACCAGATTCGTCAGTTGGAGTTGCAGCGCGACTACGTGGCTAAGAGTACTGATGTTCAGGTACGTTCGTCGATCAACAATCTGCTCACCGCCCGCGAGAAGATGTTTGCCAATGAGAAGACCGTTGCTCAGGCACAGAAGGCTTACGACATCTCGAACACTCGCTACAAGGCAGGTGCAGGTACGATTTTGGAGTTGAACACCGCCGAGTTGTCGCTGACGCAGGCCAAGTTGAACTACTCGCAGGCAATCTATGACTACATTTCGGCAAAGGCCGACTACGACCAGATCGTGGGTAAAGAGGAATAATAACTAAAAAACGATAATAAAAGAGATGAAAAAGAATTTGGTATTGGCAACTGCACTCATCGCATCGTTGGCGATGGTAGGTTGCGGTGGCAAGCAGAATCAGAGCGTTGCTACGATTGAGTCGGAGAAGGTGCTGATCAAAACTGCTGCGGCTGTTTCGGCCGAGGTTGGTCAGTTGGTTGAGGTTACGGCTAACATTCAGCCCTACAAGCAGAACTCGATTACGCCCGCAGTTCAGGGTGTGCGTATCGATCGCATTTTGGTCGATGTAGGTGATTATGTGTCGAAGGGTCAGTTGGTTGCAACGATGGATCCCATTCAGTACAATCAGGCAAATACTCAGCTTCTGAACCTCGAAGCCGATCTGGCACGTATGACTCCCGTATTCGAGGCAGGTGGTATCTCGGCTCAGCAGCTCGAAGCGATGAAGACTCAGGTTTCGGTGCAGCGCGATGCAGTGGCTAACTTGAAGAAGAACATCGAGTTGCGTTCGCCCATCTCGGGTGTTGTTACGGCTCGTAACGCTGAGGCTGGCGATATGTTTGCCAATATGCCCATTTTGCAGGTTATGCAGATCAACCCGTTGAAGATCACCGCAAGCATCTCGGAGAAGTATTTCTCGAAGGTTAAGTTGAATATGCCCGTTGAGATCGCTACGGAGGTACTGCCCGACGAGAAGTTTACGGGTAAGGTGTCGTTGATCTATCCCGCAATGGACGCAGCAACGCGCACATTTACGGTCGAGATCACCATTCCCAACGCAGGCAACAAGTTGCGTCCGGGTATGTTCGCTCGCGCAATCTTCAATTTGGGTGAGGTTCAGAGCGTGTTGGTTCCCGACGTAGCAGTTAAGCGTCAGGCAGGTACTGCCGAGCGAGCTGTGTTCGTAGTGAAGGAGGACGGCACGGTAGAGCGTCGCGTGGTTGAGTTGGGTCGTCAGATCGACAAGAACTACGTTATTCTGTCGGGTCTTGAAGCAGGCGAGGTAGTTTCGATTACCGGTCTGAGCAAGCTCGAAGATGGTACGGCCATTGAGGTCAGCAATAACTAATTGAAAGGAGAAAAGCAAGATGAAAATTTACGAATCAGCCGTTAGAAAGCCGATTTCGACCTGTCTGCTCTTCTTGGGTGTGATCATCTTCGGACTCTTCTCGTTGAAGAATCTGGCGATCGACCAGTATCCCGAGATGGACCCTCCCTACATCACCGTAGCGACGGTCTATGCAGGAGCTAATGCAGCCGATATCGAAACAAATATTACCCGAGTGCTGGAAGACCAGCTCAACTCGGTCGATAATCTGAAAGAGATCACCTCGACATCGAAGGATAACGTGTCGATGATTACGCTCGAAATGGAGTGGGGTTCGGATCTTGACGTAGCGATGAATGACGTGCGCGACATCGTCAGCCGTACTCAGACCCTGCTGCCTGACGAGGTGGAGTATCCTACGATTTTCAAGTTCAGCTCGTCGATGATGCCCGTAATGATGCTCTCGGTTACGGCCGATGAGAGCTATTACGCATTGGACAAGATTCTGGACGACCGTCTGGTCAATGTGTTGAACCGTGTGAATGGTATCGGTTCGGTGAGTGTCATTGGTCAGCCCGTGCGCGAGATTCAGGTCAATGTCGATCCTGAGAAGATCGAGGCATTTGGTCTGACGATCGAGTCGATCGGTGGTATCATCGCATCGGAGAACCTCAATGTCCCCGCAGGTTCGATGGATTTGGCAAGTGGTACATATAATGTTAAAGCCGATGGTGAGTTTACCGATAGCGAGCAGTTGAAGCACTTGGTTGTATCGACCCGTGGTGGTCGCACGGTTAAGCTCTCGGACGTTGCCGAGGTGAAGGATACGATTCAGAAGATCACGATGGATACCCGTGCCAATGGCCGTCGTTCGGCAATGGTTATGATCCAGAAGCAGTCGGGTGCCAATACCGTTGAGATCGTTGAGGAGATCAACAAGCGTCTGCCCGCAATCGAGAAGACGCTGCCTAACGACATCAAGATTGTCGAGATTATGAACGGTGCGACCGAGATCCAGAAGAGTATCAACTCGCTGGCCGAAACGGTGATGTTGGCATTCGTCTTCGTTATCATCGTGGTTATGGTCTTCCTGGGCCGTTGGCGCGCGACGTTCATTATCTGTATGACGATCCCCATTTCGTTGGTTACGGCATTCATCTATCTGTTTGCAGCCGACTCGACGCTGAACCTGATTTCGCTCTCGTCGTTGTCAATTGCAATCGGTATGGTGGTGGACGACGCGATTGTGGTACTCGAAAATATTACAACTCATATCGAACGTGGATCGAGCCCCAAGGAGGCTGCAATCTATGGTACCAACGAGGTGTGGTTGTCGGTAATCGCAACGACGTTGGTAGTTGTGGCGGTATTTATGCCTTTGACAATGGTGTCGGGTATGGCAGGTATCCTGTTCAAGGAGTTGGGTTGGATCGTTTCGATCGTGGTATGTATGTCAACCACCGCAGCAGTAACGCTGACCCCGATGTTGTCGGCCTATATCCTCTCGTCAGATGGTGGTAAGCACGACTATAAGGGTGTGGGTATCATCTACAAGCCTATCGATAAGTTCCTCGATTGGTTGGACGATGCTTATGCACGAATGCTGACTTGGTCGGTACGCCACCGCTGGGCGACGGTAGGTGCAGCAATGTTGCTGTTTGTCGTGTCGCTGGGTCTGTTGAAGTTCGTTCCGTTCGACTTCTTCCCTCCCTCGGATAATGCACAGATTACGGCTACGATCGAGACCGAGCAGAACCTCTCGATGGAATACACACGTGAGATTGCTCAGCGCATCGATAGTATTGTCTTCAAGAACTTCCCTGAGGTTGAGCTGGTTTCGGCTCGTACGGGTCAGAGCTCGGCCAACAACGCAATGTCGGCAATGCAGAAGTCGGGTTCGAATATGATCAGCTACAACCTTCGCCTCTCGCGTTCGACCGAGCGTGAGCGTTCGATCTACGAGATCGCCGATATCTGGCGTGCCGAGTTGGCGAAGATTCCTGAGATTTCGCAGTTTGTTGTATCGCCCGGTGGTAGTGGCGGCGGTATGAGCGGTGGCGCCAACGTTGAGATCAAGGTCTTTGGTTTCGACTTGGATAACTCGAATAGTGTGGCTATCGACCTCAAAAACAAGGTGTCGAAGATCGCGGGCGTACGTGATGCCGACCTGTCGCGCGATGACCTGCGTCCTGAGTACAATGTTGTATTCGACCGCGAGAAGTTGGCGCTGCACGGCCTGAACAATGCTCAGGTATCGCAGGCAGTACGTAACCGTATCGACGGTATGGACGCGTCGAAGTACCGCGAGGACGGCGACGAGTACGATATCGTAGTGCGTTATGCCGAGCCTTTCCGCCAGTCGTTGGAGGACGTTGAGAATATCAACCTGATGACCGCAACGGGTCGCACAATCAAGTTGAAGGAGGTTGCGAAGGTTGTCGAGGAGTTTGCTGCTCCCGATATCCAGCGCGAGAACCGTCAGCGCGTAGTGAAGGTAACGGCGACGTTGGCTCCGGGTGTGGCTCTGGGTGATGTCGTAGGCGAGGTGCAGACGATGCTCAACGAGTACGACACCCCCGACGGTATCGACCTCGAATTGGGTGGTACGTTGGAGGATCAGCAGGAGACCTTCGGTGATCTGTTCGTGCTGTTGGCTCTGATCGTGGTGCTGGTATATATCGTTATGGCTACGCAGTTCGAGTCGATGACAATGCCTCTGATGATTATGATTTCGATTCCGTTCGCATTCACCGGTGTATTCTTCGCTCTGTGGATTAGCGGTACATCGTTGAGCTTGATCGCACTGATTGGTGCAATTATGCTGGTGGGTATCGTAGTGAAGAACGGTATCGTGATGGTCGATTACACCAACCTTCTGGTTGAGCGCGGATCGAGCGTTGCTAAGGCAGCCGTTGCTGCTGGTAAGAGCCGTCTGCGTCCCGTGTTGATGACCTCGCTGACAACCATCTTCGGTATGGTACCTATGGCTATGGGTCTGGGTGAAGGCTCTGAGATCTGGCAGCCGATGGGTGTATCGGTTATCGGTGGTCTGACCTGTTCGACCATTCTGACGCTGCTGGTTCTGCCCGCATTGTATGTGATCTTCCGCGGTCGCAAGGCAAGTGGTGCTAATGAGATCCAGCACGATGGCAGCAGCAAGCGTAAGCAGGCTATTGCTAACAAGATTAACTAATGAAATTGAGCTAAAAAAACGATGAAAGCAGTATTTATTTCATATAATCAGGCTTTGACCGAGCGAGTAATGGCGATTTTGGATCGCAATGGCGCACGAGGTTTCACCAAGTGGGAGCTGACTCACGGTCGTGGTTCGGTCGATGGCGAGCCTCACTACGCATCACACGCTTGGCCTGCAATGAACTCGTCGATTCTGACCATCGTCGAGGACGAGAAGGTTAAGCCGTTGTTGGACGAGTTCCGTGCGATGGACGCCGAGACCAAGATGCAGGGCTCGCGTGCCTTTGTTTGGAATGTCGAGGAGCAGATGTAGTACGCGCTCGTCTGCGCTTCTTCAATAGTTCGTAAAGTGAGAGCCGTTCCGAATTTCGGGACGGCTCTTTTGTTGGATATCCTTTATCCGAAGCAACGCGCTGTGTCAGAGTAGATTGTCCTGAAACAGAAAACGCGCCTCGCAATCAAAAAAAAGCCACCCCCGACGTGGGAGTGGCTTGTTGTTGGGTTAATGTTGAGTTATATAGCTCAGTTCGCCCGAATTTTGAGAATTAAGGATCGAGATTATTTCAATTCGTTCAAGATGCGCATCGCAGCGTCGAGAATAGTGGTATCGTCCAGAGTTACAACACCGCCATCGGGACCCTTCTCGTAGTGAGCACCTACTACCTGACCCGACTCAAAGTGATTGCCGCCGAAGTAGTTACGTACAGTATCAACGTCGATACCGAGTTCGTCTGCGATACGCTGCGAGCTGCCGCTGGGCAACTTGTCCTTGATTCTTCTGAGTTCGTTAAAAGTGATAATCATAGTCGTATTTCTTTTAAATTGATATTTTCAGTGGTACTAAGGTAAGAAAGTTTTTTTGAACAACAAAAATTTTTCGAAAAAAAACGCAAATCAACTCTTTTTTTCTCCTTAGCTCCTTCACTGAGCATATAATATTAATAGGTAGCGGCTCCAAATCGTATTCGCCGAATGACAATGTGGCAGACGTTGTGTCAGCAATTTTGTCAGTTGGCAGAACTTTTGGTGCTTTTACAGGCCACTTTTATGCCAAAAACGGCCAATGGCAAGTTTGGTATAACGTTTGTTTCGAAAGAAAGCGTCGGCGAAACGAGCCGAAAAGTTTTTAAGCAGAAAAAATAAGTATAACAATTAAAAAATAGAGAAAATTATGGCAAAGATTATTGGTATCGACTTAGGTACTACCAACTCGTGTGTAGCAGTTATGGAGGGCAACGAGCCCGTCGTAATCCCCAACAGCGAGGGTCATCGCACAACCCCTTCGATCGTGGCGTTCACCGACGCTAACGAGCGCAAGGTGGGCGATCCCGCAAAGCGTCAGGCTATCACCAACCCCAAGCGCACGGTCTTCTCGATCAAGCGTTTTATGGGTGAGACTTACGATCAGGTTGCAAGCGACATCGCACGTGTTCCCTACACCGTAGCTCGCGGCGACAACAACACTCCCCGTGTAGATATCGACGGCCGTCAGTACACCGCACAGGAGATCTCGGCTATCATCTTGCAGAAGATGAAGAAGACCGCTGAGGACTATCTGGGTACTGAGGTTTCGGAGGCAGTGATCACCGTTCCCGCATACTTCTCGGACTCGCAGCGTCAGGCAACGAAGGAGGCAGGCGAGATCGCAGGTTTGAAGGTGCGCCGTATCATCAACGAGCCTACCGCAGCTGCTTTGGCTTACGGTATGGACAAGAAGAACAAGGATATGAAGATCGCCGTATATGACCTCGGTGGCGGTACGTTCGATATTTCGATCCTCGAATTGGGTGATGGTGTATTTGAGGTTAAATCGACCAATGGTGATACTCACCTGGGTGGTGATGACTTCGACCACGTACTGATCGACTTTATGGCCGAGTCGTTCAAGATGGAGCACGGTATCGACCTGCGTCAGGACGCAATGGCATTGCAGCGCTTGAAGGAGGCAGCCGAGAAGGCTAAGATCGAGCTCTCGTCGACCACCTCGACCGAGATCAACCTGCCCTACATTATGCCCGTCAATGGTATTCCTCAGCACTTGGTGATGACCTTGACCCGCGCTAAGTTTGAGCAGTTGTGCGACCACCTGGTACGCAAGACCATCGAGCCTTGTAAGATCGCTCTGCGCGACGCAGGTTTGCAGGCATCGCAGATCGACGAGGTTATTCTGGTGGGTGGTTCGACCCGTATCCCCGCAATCCAGAAGGTTGTAGAGGAGTTCTTCGGTAAGACCCCCAACAAGAGCGTAAACCCCGATGAGGTTGTTGCTATCGGTGCATCGATTCAGGGTGGTGTGCTGACCGGTGAGGTTAAGGACGTGCTGCTGTTGGACGTAACTCCGCTGTCGCTCGGTATCGAGACTCTGGGTGGCGTATTTACCAAGCTGATTGAGGCTAACACCACGATCCCGACCCGCAAGAGCGAGGTATTCTCGACTGCGTCGGACAACCAGCCTTCGGTTGAGATCAACGTATGCCAGGGCGAGCGTCCTATGGCACGCGACAATAAGTCGATCGGTCGTTTCCACTTGGACGGTATCCCCGCAGCTCCGCGTGGTGTTCCGCAGATTGAGGTAACGTTCGACATCGACGCTAACGGTATCTTGAACGTATCGGCTAAGGATAAGGGTACGGGCAAGGAGCAGAAGATCCGTATCGAGGCATCGTCGGGTCTGACCGAGCAGGAGATCCAGCGTATGCGCGACGAGGCTAAGGCTAACGAGGCTAAGGATAAGGAGGAGAAGGAGCGTATCGAGAAGATCAACGCAGCCGATTCGCACATCTTCACCACCGAGAAGCAGTTGAAGGAGTACGGCGATAAGATCCCCGCTGACAAGAAGGCGGCTATCGAGGGTGCTCTCGGCAAGCTCAAAGAGGCTCACAAGGCAGCCGATCTGGCCGCTATCGACGCAGCTATGACCGAGTTGAACAACGCTTGGCAGGCAGCATCGCAGGACATCTACGCAAGCCAGCAGGCTCAGCAGCAGGCACAGAACGCTCAGGGTGGCGCACAGCAGAATGGTGGCGCACAGGGCGGTCAGCAGCAGCCTGAGGACGTTGAGTTCGAGGAGGTGAAGTAACGCCTTAGCTTACATAAGATTTCAGAGAGAACCGATCTCCAAGTGCGGAGGTCGGTTCTTTTTTTTGATTCTCGATTCCCGATTGAGTTGTTAAACAGTAGTTGAGGGTTTGGGTATTTCATTATCGGCGGGTGTGTGTATTTATTTAGTGCAAATGAATTTTGAATAGATGCTGACGCACCTTCGCGGGCTGGGGCGGTCGCCCAAAGGGCGAGCCCGCGAAGGTGTACGATTTCTAATAGAAATCGCGTTTTATGATTTCGAACGACAGTGAATAATCAGATTATCTATTTTACTTTTTGATTTTGAATACATATCAAACGACAAAAACGCCCCAAAGATGATAATTTTACACAAAATCGTGTTGTAATTAGAGAAAAATTAGTATTTTTGCGTCCTATTGGCGAGTTATGTCAAAACGAAACAATAATACAAATAAATAATTTACTAAACAATGCAAAACAAAGGAGTAATTAAACTATTGGCAGTCCTTTTGGCGATTGCCTGTGTTTATCAGCTCTCGTTCTCGTTCGCGACACGCAGAGTTGAGAAGAAAGCAGTTGAGTATGCTGCTACCTATCCCGTTGAGCTGCAAGACAAAATGGAACAGCAGTATCTTGATTCGGTCAAGAATCTGCCCGTTTACAGCTTGGGAATCGTAGATTACACTTACAAAGATTGTCAGGAGAAGGAGATTAACCTCGGTCTGGACTTGAAGGGCGGTATGAACGTAATGCTCGAAGTCCAGCAGGGCGACGTGCTGAAATCGTTGTCGGACGACTCGCAGGATCCTAAGTTCCTCGAAGCGTTGAGCCTCACCTCGGAGCAGACTCGCGATGGTGGCGATTATATCGCACTCTTTGCGAAGAACTATGCACAGGTGTCGGGTGGTCAGCCTTTGGCGCTGATTTTCAACACTCCGTCGATGAAGGAGATCAACGCTAACTCGACCGATGAGGAGGTTTTGAAGGTTCTGCGTTCGGAGAGCGACGACGCTATCGCAGCATCGTATGACATTCTGCGTTCGCGTATCGACCGTTTCGGTGTAACCTCGCCCAATATCCAGCGTCTGCCCAACTCGAACCGCATTCTGGTTGAGTTGCCGGGTGTTAAGGAGCCTGAGCGTGTGCGTAAGCTTTTGCAGGGTTCGGCATCGTTGGAGTTCTGGGAGACTTACAGCACCAACGAGTTGATCGGTGCATTGGAGCAGGCTGATGCTCTGTTGCGCAATATCAATGCAACTGAGGCTGCTCCCGCTGAGGCTGCTCCCGCAGAGGAGGCATCGGAGGAGGTTGCTGAGGCTGAGGTAGTTGAAGAGGCTGCTCCCGCTGAGGATAACGCTCTGGTAGCTGAGGTTGCTGAGCAGGCTTCGGAGGAGGCTGTTGCAACTGAGGGTATGAGCTTCGAGGAGCAGGAGAAACTGAATCCTCTGTTTGTTCGTCTGTACCCCGGTGCAGTTTATGCTGATTCGAACAATCCGGTGATTGGTTATGCAACTTCGACCGATACCACTATTGTAAATAAGTATCTGGCAATGCCTCAGATCAAGGCTCTGTTCCCCCGCGACGTACGCTTTATGTGGAGCGTTAAGCCCTACGAGAACAAGCGTGCAGCTGCTGAGGGTATCGCTGATCCTTTCGATGGCAAGTTCGAGTTGTTCGCAGTTAAGGTTAACACCTTCGATGGCAAGGCTCCGCTCGATGGTAGCGTAGTTGTTGATGCTACGGCAGACTACGCACGTCAGGGTGCTGATGCTGAGGTTTCGATGACGATGAACTCGGAGGGTATGCAGAAGTGGGCACAGCTGACCGGTCAGAACATCGGTCGTGCAATCGCAATCGCTCTGGACGGTTACATCTACTCGGCTCCCAACGTACTGTCGGCAATCGACGGCGGTCAGTCGCGTATTACCGGTAACTTCACCATCAACGAGGCAAAGGACTTGGCTAACGTATTGAAGTCGGGTAAGGTTCGTGCTCCGTCGCGCATTATTCAGGATACCGTTGTAGGTCCTTCGTTGGGTCAGGAGTCGATCAACGCAGGTATGTTCTCGTTCGTTATCGCATTCGTTTTGGTACTGATCTATATGTGCGTATTTTATAGCACTGGTGGTTGGATCTCGTGCATTGCATTGGTTTCGAACTTGTTCTTGCTGATGGGCGTATTGGTATCGTTTGGCGCAGTTCTGACCCTGCCCGGTATCGCAGGTATCGTACTGACGATGGGTATGGCAGTTGATGCTAACGTAATTATCTACGAGCGTATCAAGGAGGAGTTGCGTGCAGGCAAGGGCATCGGCGCAGCTGTTAAGGACGGTTATAGCAACGCTTACTCGGCAATTATCGACGGTCAGCTGACTACGATGATCACCGGTATCGTTCTGTTCATCTTCGGTAACGGTCCTGTTCAGGGCTTCGCAACCACGCTGATCATCGGTATCATCACTTCGGTATTTACCTCGATCTACATCACTCGTCTGATCATCGACGCACTGATCAACAAGGGCAAGAACGTTAAGTTCTCGTACAAGTGGTCGGAGAACCTGCTGGCTAACACCAAGTTCGATTTCATCGGCAAGCGCAAGATCGCTTACATCATTTCGGGTACTATGCTCGTTCTGTCGATTGCGTCGTTCGCTCTGCGCGGTTTCAATATGGGCGTTGAGTTCACTGGTGGTCGTGCTTACGTAGTTCGTTTCGACCAGAATGTGTCGGCTGATGCTGTTCGTGCAGCATTGGAGAACGCCTTCCCGGGTGATGCAAGCAGCGTCAGCTTGGAGGTTAAGCAGTATGGCGATGAGAACCAGATGCGTATCGTAACCCAGTATAAGTTCGACGATACTTCGGAGGAGGCAACTGCTGAGGTAGATCAGTTGCTCTATGAGAACTTGAAGGGTCTGTATTCGTATGAGATCACTCTCGACGGTTTCACCAGCACACAGACCGACCAGAACGGTATCATCTCGGCAGACAAGATCGGTCCTTCGATCGCACGCGATATGACTCGCTCGGCATTCTTGGCGGTAATCTTCTCGCTGATCGCAATCGCACTCTACATTATGATGCGATTCAAGAAGTGGCAGTGGGGTATGGGTGCAGTCGTTTCGCTGACCCACAACGCACTGCTCGTGATGGGCTTGTTCTCGTTGCTGTACGGTCTGTTGCCCTTCGCATTGGAGATCAACCAGTCGTTCATTGCAGCGATCCTGACCATCATCGGTTACTCGATCAACGATACCGTGGTTATCTTCGACCGTATCCGTGAGTACCAGGCACTCTATCCGAAGCGCACGATCGGTGAGAACATCAACAAGGCTATCAACTCGACTCTGTCGCGTACGTTGAATACCTCGGGTACGACGTTCGTAACTCTGTTGGCGATCTTCTTGTTCGGTGGTGAGACTATCCGTGGTTTCGTCTTCGCTCTGATGTTCGGTATCATCGTAGGTACCTACTCGTCGGTATTCGTAGCAACTCCCGTTGCATACGAGATGATGACCAAGAGCAAGAATAAGAAGAATTAATCGGCCGAAAGGTCAAAACAGAAAAAGAAGGCTCGCAAATGGTTGCGGGTCTTCTTTTTTTTGTGTAGTTTTGCGGTGAATAATCGAAACAAACAATGGGATTCATTCACATCGGCATAATTGATATCATCGACATCTTTTTGGTGGCGATGATGCTCTACTATCTCTATCGTGTAACGCGCGGCACCAATGCTTTCAGTATCATTCTGGGTGTGGTGATGCTCTACCTGATGTATGTGGTGGTACGAGCGCTCAATATGGAGCTTCTTTCGGGCATTTTGGGGCAGTTTATCGGCGTAGGTATTATCGCTGTGGTTGTGATCTTCCAGCCCGAGATTCGACGTTTTTTGCAGATGCTCGGCTTGCAGCAGAACCAACGTATCTCGCGCTTTTTCGGAGGTGAGAACAATGAGGACGACCTCGATGTCGATTCGTTGGTGAAGGCGTGTATCGATATGGGCGAAACCAAGACGGGTGCGCTGATTGTGTTGCAACAGACCTCGGACCTGAGTCTGATGGCTGAGGGTGGTATTGCGGTCGATGCCAAGGTGTCGCCATCGTTGTTGGAGAATCTCTTTTTCAAGAACTCGCCTCTGCACGACGGAGCGATCATCATCAATCGCAACCGCGTTGTGGCAGCGCGTTGTATCCTGCCCTCGACACAGTCGCAGGTACCCAAGTCGTATGGTACGCGCCATCGCGCCGCGTTGGGTATGAGCGAGGTTTCGGACGCAATTATTTTGGTTGTTTCAGAGGAGACAGGTGCTCTGTCGATTGCACAAGGTGGTGTGATTCAGCGCGATATCGAGCCTGAGAAGTTTAAGTCGGTGTTGGTCCGCCGTCTGAATATGAATGTCGAGCGCAGTCGCACGACTGATCGATTCTTCCGCCGCTTCAAGCGCAATCATCAGCAAGAGAAATAGATCAACCGCCAAAAGCGAACGCAATAAAAATCCCGCCTCCGAAACGGAAGGCGGGATTTTTTGTGTCGAACTCTATTCGACCCTTCGATTAGTGGCAGCAGCCGTCGTTGCAACCGCAACCGTCGCCGCACTCGTCGCCACAGCTATCGTGCTCGCAACCGCAGCCGCAGCCGCCCTTCGGAGCCAGATCCTCGGGCTGTACGTCGCGTACGCCAACAACCTTAACCTCGAAGTTGAGCACCTTGCCTGCCATCGGGTGGTTGAAGTCCATCTTCACGGTCTCCTCGCCAACCTCGCGGATAGTGCCGAGCATACGGTTACCTTGGTTATCGCTCATAGGTACCTGATTACCAACGAACAACATCTCCTCAGCCAGCTTGCCATCGATCATAAAGATATTTTTGGGCAGATCGACGATAGCCTCAGCGATCACCTCGCCGTAGCCATCTTTGGGTTGGAGGGTAAATGCCACCTCGTCGCCAATCTCTTTGCCGAGGATAGCCTCCTCGAACTTGGGGAGCAACATACCCGTTCCGAAGATAAATTCGAGGGGGTGTTCGGGGTGCGACTGGTCAGCGATCTGACCATCAACCGTCAGTTTGTAATCTACCGATACAAATTTGTTCTGTTCTACTTTCATTGTTTTGTATTGTTTATTAAAAGTTTGTAATCTTTGTTCGAGCCTCGACCTTGCGCGCGCGACGTTCCGTCGCGGTTGCAATTCTGACCCACCCCCAACCCCCCGCCTCAGGCAGGGGCTTAGCCGCCTGCGCGGCGGGTTGCGAGCCAAAGCGTTTGGTCGTTGCCAATTTAAGTATTTGTATATTACGCAATTATATTCATCTCACAATCCAATTCAATCCCCCAAACCGTAACTCTCAATTCTCAATTGTGAATTGTGAATTGTGAATTGTGAATCAAACCCTTACAACTCCTTGCAGGTGCAAACCAAGTTGCGGTCGCCGTAGCCGTTGTCGATCTTCGACACGTAGGGGAAGAACTTGCTTTGCTTAACCCACGCGAGCGGGAATACCGCCTGCTCGCGGGTGTAGGGGTGCGACCACTCGCCCGTAAGCTCAACAGCCGTATGGGGTGCATTTACGATGGGGTTGTCGGTGGTGTTACCACTCTCAGCAACGGCCTCGCACTCACGCTTGATCGAGATCATTGCCTCGATAAAGCGATCCATTTCGGCCTTCGGCTCACTCTCCGTAGGCTCGATCATAAACGTATCGTGCACGGGGAACGAGAGCGTCGGAGCGTGGAAACCGTAGTCCATCAATCGGCGCGCCATATCGCCCGTATCGACGCCATAGAGCTTCTTGAACTCGTGCAGGTCGAGGATCATCTCGTGTCCTACGCGACCGTTCTCGCCCGTGTAGTAGGTGCGGAACTCCTTCGACAGCGCAGCCGACATATAGTTAGCGTTGATGATTGCCATTTCGGTAGCCTCGCGCAGACCGCTTTCGCCGAGCATCTTGATGTAGCCGTATGTGATCGGCAACAACATTGCGCTGCCCCACGGAGCCGATGCAACAGCGGTGATACCCTCCTCGCCACCGGTCTCAACCAGCGAGTGCGAAGGCAGGAACTTAGCCAAGTGAGCAGCAACGCAGATCGGGCCAACACCCGGACCGCCACCGCCGTGAGGCATTGCGAAGGTCTTGTGCAGGTTCAGGTGGCAGACGTCGGCACCGATGTAACCGGGATTGGTCAAACCTACCTGAGCGTTCATATTTGCACCGTCCATATATACCTGACCGCCAGCGTCGTGCACCGCATCAACGATCTCGCGGATACGGCTCTCGAACACGCCGTGAGTCGAGGGATAGGTAACCATCAGACCGCACAGCTCGCTGCTGTACTGCTCGGCCTTAGCCTTCAAATCCTCGACGTCGATATTACCATTTGCGTCGCACGCTACGGTTACGATCTTCATACCTGCCATTGCAGCCGATGCGGGGTTGGTACCGTGAGCCGATGCGGGGATCAGCACGATGTTACGATAGCCCTGACCGCGGCTCTGGTGGTACGCACGAATCACCATCAGACCTGCATACTCGCCAGCAGCTCCCGAGTTGGGCTGCAATGAACAAGCGGCAAAGCCGGTGATGGTTGCCAGATCGTTCTCCAAGTCCTCGATCATCATCTTGTAACCCTCGACCTGATCGGCGGGAGTGAAGGGGTGTACATCGGCAAAACCCGACAGACTGAGCGGCTGCATAAGTGCGGCAGCGTTCAGTTTCATCGTACACGAGCCGAGCGAGATCATACTGTCAGCCAGCGAGATATCGCGGTGCTCCAAGCGCTTGATGTAACGCATCAAGTCGCTCTCGTTGCGGTATTTGTTGAATACGCTTTCGGTCAAAATTGCGCTCTCGCGTGCCAATTCAGCGGGGTAGTAGCACTTGCTTGCAGCCTTCACCGACTTGGGTGCCTTGCGACCCTTAGCCAGCGCGAAGATCTCGACTACGGTTGCAATCTCCTCGTCGGTCGTTACCTCGTCGAAGCTCATACGCACGCCGCCCGACGCGGGGTAGAAGAAGTTGATACCGCGCTCCAACGCCAGCGACTGCACAACGGCAGCATCTACGTCAGTAATCTCGATCGTGTCGAAGAACGAGCTATGCAACAGCGTGCAACCCAACGCCTCCAAAGCCTCAGCAACGGTTGCGGCGGCCGAATGGATATGCTCGGCAATGCGACGCAGACCCTCAGCACCGTGATAAACTGCATAGAAACCAACCATCGAGGCCATCAGTGCCGAAGCGGTACAGATGTTCGATGTTGCGCGCTCACGCTTGATATGCTGCTCGCGCATTTGCAGCGCCATACGCAGTGCTTTGTTGCCCAGACGATCGACGCTGACACCGATGATTCGACCCGGCATATTGCGCTTAAACTCCTCGCGTGTAGCCATATAACCAGCGCTCGGACCACCGAATCCCATCGGCGTACCCATACGCTGCGTACCTCCTACGGCGATATCTGCGCCCCACTCAGCGGGTGCTTTCAGCAGCACGAGCGACATCAGATCGCTAACGGCTGTAACCAGCACACCGGCCTCGTGAGCCTTTGCGGTGAAGCCTTCGTAGTTGCGAACCTCACCGTCGGCAGCGGGGTATTGAACGATGGCACCGAACTCACGACCCGTAAATTCATACTCTGCAAAGTTGTCGCAGATGATCTCGATACCGAACGGCTCGCTACGAGTGAGCAGCACGTCCATTGTCTGCGGGAACAGTTTTTCATCAACAAACAGAGCGTTGCGACCCTGCTTTACGGCCTCGCGCGAACGCAGAGCAAACATCATCAACATAGCCTCGGCCGTTGCTGTTGCCTCGTCCAGCAGCGAGCAGTTGCCGATCTGCATACCTGTAAGTGAGATGATTGCGGTCTGGTAGTTGAGCAGAGCCTCCAAACGACCCTGCGAAATCTCAGCCTGATAGGGCGTGTATGAGGTGTACCACGCGGGGTTCTCGAATACGTTACGCGAGATTGCTGCGGGCACAGCCGAGGGGTAGTAGCCCATACCGATAAACGAACGCAGGGGGCGGTTGCGCTCCGCGAGCGAACGGATCAGCTGTGCGAATTGGAACTCGCTCAGGCCCTCTTTGGGCAGTGCGAGGGGCTTACGCAGGCGGATCGACTGCGGGATAACTTGCGAGATCAGCTCTTCGCGGCTCTCGACGCCGATCACATCGAGCATCTCTTTGAGTTGTGCTGCATCGGGACCGATGTGGCGCGATGCGAATCTATCAAATGACATAGATATTGAATTTATGAGTTATTCTTCGAAACGTAACAAAGTACGATACAAAATTACCTAATTTTTTTCGGTTTGTATCGTACTTTGTCGAAAATCTTACGCGCGACGCGCGATTTTACTATAATTGCCACGTAGGCTTCGGCTCTTCTCCTTGTTGCAGGCAGTTCCAGAATTTGCGCATACGATCCATTTGGGTATGGAACAGCTCTTCATTCATCATTATAGCATACGAGTTGAGGAGCGAGTAGAGGTAATCCATTGCCACCTTTGCGTATTCGGTTTGAATGCCCTCTTTCTCAGCAAGTTCGACGCACAGCGCAGCTTGATCGGCCATCAATTGCTCAACCAGATCAAAGACTCTGGGGCGATAACCCGGGTGTAAGATCGACTGCATCACAAAGCGATCATACATTAAGTTGCTAACGGCCAGATTCTCAACATTGTTCAAGAAGTCGATGAAGGTCAGGTTTTCGTCCTTACGCATCGCGTCATTGGCGTCAATAAGCGATTGATAGTAGTAGCGAATAGTCTCGATCACCATTTGGTCGCGTCCCTCGAACATCTCATAGATGAACGACGAGCTGATGCCCGATTCGACGATCAGATAGCGCATCGAGGTCTTGTCTAATCCGTGCTTCGCAAATGTGTTGAGGAAGCTGGTAAGCAGCACCTTGCGGCGAAGTTTTCTATCAACAGTCATAGTTTTAGTTTAGGGTTTTAGGTTAATATAAATAGTCCTCTTTTGGTTGTTAATATTTGAAGCTGCTGCCGCCGATAAACTCACGCAGAATCGACGTTGGCGGAATCTCCGCGGGGTCGATCGGCAGGAAGTTATCGAGGAATTTGAGCAGTCGTTTTGCCTCGGCATATTCGGGCACGGTGTTGGGCACTTCGCGCAATTTGGGTTCAACAAATTGGCGCAATACAGCAATCTCGTAAAAGAGTGAGCTGTTGAACATTACGTCTGCATTTTCTTGATAGGGGAAGATATGCTTGTCCTCGCCACGACGCACGCTCGGCCAGCGACGAATGGTCGATTCGGCATTTGCGCCACGCGAGTAGTAGTCGCGCGTGATGCGGCGAATCAGTCGGTTGTCGGTCGTAGCGATACGCGACACGTTATCCATCGAGATTGAGGTCAGAGCCGAGATATATACCTTGAATTTCAGTCGATCATCAACCGCAGCGGTCAGACGTGGATTCAGACCGTGAATACCCTCGATGACCAGAATCGAACGCTCGTCGAGTTGTAGCGGCTGGTCGTACCATTCGCGCAGACCGGTGATGAAATTGAACTTCGGAACGCGGACGCTCTCGCCTTTGAGCAGCAGGTTGAGCTGTTCGTTGAACAGAGCGATGTCGATAGCCTCCAAAGCCTCGAAATCGTAGTCGCCCTTCTCGTCGCGGGGAGTATCCTCACGATTGACAAAGTAGTCGTCGAGCGAAATGGTTACGGGGCGCAATCCGAGAATACGCAACTGAATACCAAGACGTTGTGCGAAGGTGGTCTTGCCACTTGACGAGGGTCCCGAGATCAGGACGATACGTGCTCCGCGCGAGATATTTGCGTCGTAGATCGAGTCGGCAATCGCGCCCAACTTTTTCTCGTGGAATGCCTCAGCCACCTTGATCAGGTCGCTGCTTTCGCCCGCCAGAACCTTCGAGTTGAGCGAGCCGATATTCTGCACACCCATCACCTCGACCCACTCTTTGTACTCCTTGAAGATGTCGAACATCTTGTCCTGCGGAACGATGTTTTCGAGCTGTGTGGGGTCGGTGCGTCGGGGCACGGCCAAGTGCAGACCGTTGTAGTAGCGACGTATGTCGAACAGATGAATGTATCCGGTCGAGGGAGCCAGCGCGCCATAGAAATAGCCCGCCATATCGGCCATACGATAGACGTCGGCATACAATCGCGGGCGGGTGCGCAGCAGTGCGATCTTGTCGTCAAAGCCGAGCTTCGAGTAGATCGTTTCGACCTCCGAGGCGAGCAGGCGTTCGCGCACGATGGGAATATCGGCAGCGATAATCTCGTCCATACGTTGTTTGATCTGTGCGATCTGTTCGTCCGAGAGCTCATCGTGGTCGTCGATTTCGCAATAGAAACCCTTCGAAACGGAGTGTCGGATCGAGAAAGTCGCTTCGGGGTAGAGGTCGTGCACCGCTTTGTGCATAATGAAGAACAGCGTGCGTTGATAGACGCGCGTACCCTCGAAGTGTGTGATGTCGATAAATCGCACCGAAATTGGCTTATATATTTTATAGTTCAGCTCCTTGATTCGGTTATTGACATACGCTGCCAAAAACGGCTGTGGGCTATTCAGCGCGAGCATATCAATCACTTCGCGCAGCGATGTACCCATATTTACAGATAGCTCCGAGCCGTTATTTTCGCATATAATTTTGACCACAGGTGTCATAATAAAAACATTTTGTTTGCTACAAATTTGCAAAATAAATTCCACTTATGCTAATATTTCTCAAAAAAAATGTAACTTTGACGAGTAAAAATATGATTTATTCTACTTAAAACCGACTTTTTAGTTATGAAACGATCGTTTTTGACATCCTTAATTACGTCCTTAATTTTTGTCCTTTCAATGATTGTAATAGGCTGGTCGCAGCAGCCTGTTCGCCGCGTTGTGGTGCTCTCGACCAACGATGTTCACGGAGCCATTCAGCAGTTCCCGCGTTTGGCTACGGCTATTGCCGAGTGCCGCGATACGGCTGAGGTGGTGCTGGTTGATGCCGGCGACCGTTGGACGGGTAATGCCTATGTCGATAAGGCCGAGCAGAGGTGTCTGCCCGTGATCGAGTTGATGAATCGCCTCAATTACGATGTAGCTACGCTTGGTAATCACGAGTTCGACTATGGTCAGGAGTTGCTCCGTGAGCGTATTTCGCAGGCCGAATTTGAGATTATTTGTGCCAATATGGAGTCGTGTGGCTCGGAATTGACCGTGCCCGCCACGACAATCATCGAACGCGGAGGCATTAAGTTTGGTTTCGTGGGTCTTGTTACCAACTTTGCAGACGGCTATCCCGATGGTCAGAAGAGCAATTTCGAGGGTTTGACCTTCCCTTCGCCCTTCGAGAAGGCTGTCGAGTTGCAGTCGCTCCGCAAGGAGTGCGACGTGTTGGTGCTGATCTCGCATTTGGGCGACGATATGGATCGCGTACTGACGGTCGATGCTCCCGAATATGATCTGATCGTTGGCGGTCATACTCATACCGTACTCGCTGAGGGTCAGGAATATAACGGCACTCTGATCACACAGACAGGCAAGAGCTTGAAGAACTTGGGCGTTACGGTTGTCGAGATGACGGGCAACGAGATCACCCGCCTCGAAAATCGCCTTGTTGCGCTGGCCGACTATGCCGAGGACGAGGAGATGAAGGCAGCCGTTGAGGTCTATTACAACGATCCCTATCTGAGTGCTCCGATTGGTTCGTCGAAGGTGCAGCTGTCGAAGGTTGGTTTGGCAAACTTTATGGCTGAGTCGATCGCCAAGCGCACCAAGTCGGACGTAGGTCTTTACCACTTTGGCGGTGTGCGTGTCGATTCGTTGCGCAAGGAGGGCATCAGCATTGGCGACGTATTCACGTTGGAGCCTTTCAGCAGCACGATCTACACCGCCCAGATGACCACCGAGCAGATTCGCGGAATGATCATCAATAAGTTCAACGATTCGGTCAATCCGAAGGAGTCGCATCGCCCCGATATCAACCCGTACGGAACGAGTTACACGATCGTTACCGACGCTGAGGGTGAGGCGATTGACGTTCAGTTCTCGACGCTCAAAGAGGGTCGCACCTACAAGGTTGCGATGGGCGACTATATGTACAAAAACTACAATTTCGACAAGAGCGGCGCGCACACCGCAACGGGTATCCTCGTAACTGAGGTTATGCTCGACGAGTTGCGCCACCACTCGCCCCTCGGCTATACCAACGAGGAGCGAATCTCGATCATCGAAAAGTAGTGCTACAATTCAAAATTCAAGATTCAAAATTCAAAATTAAAGATTTGACCGCGCTCCGAATGGGGGTGCGGTTTTTTCTTTGTTTTCTAAGAAAATGGCAAAATCCTCAGATTTTGACACACCTTCGTGGGCTCGCCTTTGGCGACCGCCCCAGCCCACGAAGGTGCACTTGCATATTAGGGCTGCACGCGAAATTCATTAGTAGCAAAAGAAAATCTTGAATTTTGAATCTTGAATTTTGAATTAAAATCACGTAAATCGTTGTAAATCCGAAAAATAGTCCGTATATTTGTGCGCTTTTTCGGCGGCGCACGCGCGTATGTAAATGCAAACGTCTGACGCTCAAAGGGTTAAATTAATTTATTGTCAAACTTTTAACGAGTGATTGTATCACAAAAATTTTTATGGTAGAAAACAAAATGGTAGTCGCAAACGAGAATTTCGATTGGAACGCATTCGAGAACGAGTTGGATCTCTACGATCGTTCGAAGGACGAGATCGCTGGTGCGTATGACCAGACTCTGTCGAAGGTACAGGTAGGCGAGGTAGTCGAGGGTACCGTAGTAGACATCAACAAGCGTGAAGTTGTCGTTAATATCGGCTACAAGAGCGAAGGTATTATCCCCGTAGGCGAGTTCCGCTACAACCCCGAGCTGACCGTAGGTGAGAAGGTTGAGGTTTATGTTGAGAACGCTGAGGACAAGAAGGGCCAGTTGCAGTTGTCGCACAAGAAGGCTCGCCAGCTCAAATCGTGGGATCGCGTTAACCTCGCTTTGGAGAACGACGAGATCATCAAGGGCTATATCAAGTGCCGCACTAAGGGCGGTATGATCGTTGATGTATTCGGCATCGAGGCATTCTTGCCCGGTTCGCAGATCGACGTTAAGCCTATCCGTGATTACGACTTCTACGTTGATAAGACTATGGAGTTCAAGGTTGTTAAGATCAACCAGGAGTTCCGCAACGTAGTTGTATCGCACAAGGCTCTGGTTGAGGCAGAGTTGGAGGCACAGAAGAAGGAGATTATGTCGAAGTTGGAGAAGGGCCAGATCTTGGAGGGTGTTGTTAAGAACATCACTTCGTATGGCGTATTCATCGACTTGGGCGGTGTTGACGGTCTGATCCACATCACCGATCTGTCGTGGGGTCGCGTAAATCACCCCGAGGAGATCGTAGAGCTCGATCAGAAGTTGAACGTTGTAATCCTCGACTTCGACGATCAGAAGAAGCGTATCGCACTTGGTTTGAAGCAGCTGACTCCGCACCCCTGGGAGGCTTTGAGCGCAGACTTGAAGGTAGGTGACAAGGTTAAGGGTAAGGTAGTTGTTATGGCTGACTACGGTGCATTCGTTGAGATCGCAGCAGGCGTTGAGGGTCTGATCCACGTATCGGAGATGTCGTGGAGCCAGCACTTGCGTTCGGCACAGGAGTTTATGAAGGTTGGCGACGAGATCGAGGCAGTAGTTTTGACCTTGGATCGCGAGGAGCGCAAGATGTCGCTCGGTATCAAGCAGCTGACCACTGATCCTTGGGCTGCAATCGAGAGCAAGTACCCCGTTGGCAGCAAACACACTGCTAAGGTTCGCAACTTCACCAACTTCGGTGTATTCGTTGAGATCGAAGAGGGTATCGACGGTCTGATCCACATCTCGGATCTGAGCTGGACCAAGAAGATCAAGCACCCCGCAGAGTTCACTCAGATCGGTGCTGAGATCGAGGTTGTAGTATTGGAGATCGACAAGGAGAACCGTCGTCTGAGCCTCGGCCACAAGCAGTTGGAGGAGAATCCTTGGAACGAGTTCGAGCAGCAGTATGCTGTTGATACCGTTCACGAGGGTACCATCAAGGAGCTGACCGAGAAGGGCGCAGTTGTAACTCTGTCGGAGAACATCGAGGGCTTTGCACCTGCACGTCAGTTGGTAAAGGAGGACGGCACTCAGGCTAAGGTTGGTGAGACTTTGTCGTTCAAGGTTATCGAGTTCTCGAAGGCAACCAAGCGCATCACTCTGTCGCACACTCGTCTGTTCGAGGAGGCTAAGCGTGCTGAGGAGAAGGCCGAGAAGAAGGCTAAGGCTGAGGCAGCTGAGGCAACCAAGTCGTCGGTGAAGAAGATCAACGCTTCGGTTGAGAAGACCACCTTGGGTGATATCACTTCGCTGGCTGAGTTGAAGGCTCAGATGGAGAAGGACGCTGAGTAACATCAGTGTAGTGGGGGCGAGCTAAGCTAATTGACCGAGGGACAGGAGATGAGTTTTCGTGTAACCATACTTGGCAATAGTTCGGCAAAACCCACACCCGATAAACATACCTCTGCTCACGCACTCAATGTGCGTGAGCAGTTTTTTTTGATAGATTGTGGCGAGGATACCCAGCGACAACTGATCCGCTACGGTATCAATCCGCTCAAAATTAATGCGGTGTTCATCACCCACCTGCACGGTGATCACCTCTACGGTCTGTTTCCGCTGATTTCGACAATGGGTCTGTATGGCCGCCGAACGCCGTTGAAGGTGTTTGGCCCGAAACCGCTGGACGAGATCTTGGAGGCGCACTTCAAGTATTTCGATACGGAGCTGCCTTACGAAGTGCAGTTTTGTGAGGTCAATACACGAGCGGAGAGATGTGTGTTCGAAACGTCGTATATGACCGTTGAGACAATTCCACTGCGCCATCGAGTGCCTTGTTGCGGCTACTTGTTCCGCGAGAAGGAGCCTGAGTTGAATATCGAGAAGTCGGCAATCGAACGCTATGGATTGGGTATTGCGCAGATTGCGGCAGCAAAACGTGGCGAGGATCTGACTTTGGCAGATGGCACGCTGCTACCTGCGTCGGAGATCACCTATCGACCGTTCCGCCCGCGCGCGTATGCCTATTGTAGTGATACGCAATATTCGGCTAAGGTGGCGCGTATTGTGAGTGGGGTAGATCTTCTCTACCACGAGGCGACGTACCTCGACATCGAGCGCAAAACGGCGCACCAGCGAGGTCATTCAACGGCATTGCTGGCGGCTAAGGTTGCGTCGATGGCGGGTGTCGGACGATTGCTGATAGGCCATTTTTCGGCACGTTATAAGGACGAGAGGGTGCTGCTGGACGAGGCTCGGACGCAGTTCGAGGCGACCGAGCTGGCTACGGAGGGTCGCACGTTTGAGATTCCGAAACGACGCGAGTAGGGTGTAAGTAGCGACGTAAGCGACACCGCGAAAATATTACAGATGTAGGCGAACCGACCGATCGGCTCGCCATTTTTTTGCATATCGTCGCCCGAAGTGCTATCTTTGTGCCAACAAAAAATGAGCAAACGATGATTAAGAACGTGATATTTGACTTTGGTGGGGTCATTGCCCACTTTGTTCGCGAGGGCGCGGTAAGCCGTTTCGAGCAGTTGGGCTTGAAAGACGCCAATGAGCAGCTCGATAACTATTGCCAGAATGGTATCTTCCTCGAAGTCGAGAAGGGAGCGATTTCGGCCGAAGGATTCCGCGAGCGTTTGAGCGAGATGTGCGGTCGAGAGGTGAGCTACGAGGAGGCTCGTTGGGCGTGGTTGGGATTCTTTACCGAGACTCCGACCTCGAAACTCGACTATATCTCGGCACTCCGTCCGCGTTATCGTACATACGTGCTGAGCAATACCAACCCTTACATTATGAGCTGGGCCCGCAGTGGTGAGCTGTCGGAGCAGGGTCGCCCGCTGGACGACTATTTCGATGCGATCTTCACCTCGTATGAGTTGGGCACGGTTAAGCCCGATAAACGCTTTTTTGAGCACGTTTTGGCAGCAACGGGGTCGTTGCCTTCGGAGACGGTTTTCGTCGATGATGGGCCGCATAACGTGGCAACAGCGGAGGCTATGGGTATCCACACGTTGTGTCCCGCCAATGGTGAGGATTGGCGCGAGGCTCTGACCGAACTTCTCGACCGCCTGAACCGCGAGTAACACCTGTGAAGCATAATCAACAGCACACGCGCTGACCTTAGATGGGTTGGCGCGTGTGCTGTTTTGTGTCCCTGCAAAACAAAAAGGTCGCTCCCACTGAGGGGAGCGACCGAACCGAACATCTCAATGGTAATCTTTATCTAACTGAGATGTAAGGCGTGTAGAGGTTTGATGATTTTACCAGTTCTCGCTGAACTGCGATACATACATACCCGTGTAGTTGTTGTTATCATTAGCGATACGGCAACCACGGAAGATGTGCAGCACGTAAGCACCAGTAGTAGCAGTCCAATAGTCCGAGTAACGCGACTCCGAGGTGCCCTCACCCTTGAAGGTGTAGGTCAGCCAGTTCTCATCCTCAACACCATTTACCACCTTCTTCGCACGGTAAACGATACGGCAAGTACCGCTACCTACGGTCTTACCTGTACGGTTGTCTGCATCGTTACGGTTAGTACCGTAGCTCGACTGCGAAGTGCTCGAACCCTGAGCGTAGCGGTTGATACGAACCTTAACCCAATCAGTGCACTCACCGAAACCAACAGGCTCGCCGAAAGGCAACCACTCGTTAGTATACGAATCGTTGTAGTAGTACTGAATCTTATAGTCGCAAGGCTCACCCAACTTCTCGTGGAGAAGGTTGAGGAAACGCATCATCTGGAACGACGAAGCGTTGCTGGGGTGATCAGGATCGGTGCTGTGGGTAACATCAGCCGAACCGCCATCAACGAAGTACTCCTTCTTGGTGCGCTTCTCGTGCATCAGGGGCTCCTTCGAGTAGTCATAGATGATAGCATTCATTGCCTGACCAGCCTCCAAAGTTACATTGGTCTCATAAGCAAGTGTGTGCTCACCATTGCGATAGAAGTAACCCTTAATGTTGTGAGTACCCGGGGTCAGAGTGTAGTAGTAGTTCTCACCAGGGATAATACCACGAACACCGAGGTTGGTGTAGTTGTCGCCCCATACGTCCTTATCGTCGATCGTAACCTTCCACCAACGGTTGTCGCCAGCAGCAGTGGTAATCGAACCTTCGGGAACCATACGGGTAATCTGGAGCTTCGCCATATTAGGATCAGCAACGGTCTGTGCTACAAACTCCTGATCCTGACGCTCGCAAGCCGTAAACAGCGATACAGCAGCGATAGCGTATGCAAAATATTTCAGAATTTTCATAGTTCTTAATGTTTTTTAATGGTGGTTAAATACTATCTTTCGAGCGAGTTATCAACATCGGGATAAGTCTCAGGATAACCGTTAGGATAGCAGAACCAAGGAATCGAGCACTGATAGTACGGAGTCATACCCGAGATGGGCTTCAACTGACGCAGTGCGGGTTTGTTCCACATATACTCCGAGTTGAAACGAGGAGGAACGCGGAAGCAAGGAGCACCTTCGAGGTTCCAAGTGGTCGAGTAGCTCGACTTGTAACCCTCAACACGTGCGGGGTAGAGATAGAAACCGTGGTAAACCTTCGTAGGATCGTCATCGGTCTTGTAGTCTACCTGAGTGCGGTTCCAACCGTTGCCGTTATAAGGATACTCGCCGGTGTACTTCACATCGTAGAATACCTTACGCTGGTCAACCCAAGTCTCGTTTGCGCCCCACGGGAACAGAGCAACAAACTTCTGCATCATAATGTGCGACAGAGTCAGCTCATCAGCGGTTACACCCTCAACGAACGGACCTGCCAAGTACTCAGCAGCAGCCTGGTTGAACAGAGCCTTAGTGATCTTGTCACCACCCGATACCGAGTTGGTGTTCTCAGCAGCCTTACCGGTGTAGATATACTTAGCGGTGAACTCCATATCGTCAGCAACAGCAGCCTTCCACCAAGTCAGTGCGTTAGCCTTGTCGCCCATACGGAAGTAAGCCTCAGCGATACAGAACTTAACTTCGGCCGAAGTCATAATAATGTAAGGAGCGTCCTCACGATAGATCCAACGGCCAATACCGTCCAGAATCGACGAGTTGGTAGTAACCTCACGACCGTAGAAGTAGGGAGCGTTGATACCTGCAACGTCCGAGCTGCGACCGGTCAAACCACCACCATAGTACTCGTGGCGCTTGATAACGTTCAGGTCATCAGTATTCTCGAACAACTCATCGCTGGTAGTAGCAAGTTTCACTGCTACACGGGGATCGTAGTGGCCCTCAGCCATTACATTAGTATCGGTAATGATCTGCTTCTCCGACAGAACATACTTGTAGCGAGGATCCACATCGTCGTGGTTGTCAACCAGAATCTTGTTACCGTTCTCATCGTATACGGGAACAGTACCGGTCATAAGCTGTACGATGTAGCGGTGCTGCCAGTAGCTGCTCGACAAGTTGCCACGACGTGGGCTCCAGAAGTTGTTGTATGCGCTGTAAGGTGCGTCCTGACCGCCACCCTCAATTGCCAAGGTAGCGTCGTCAGCGGGCGACTGGAAGGTCTTGTCAGCATAGCCTACCAACTCGGGAGCGATCTCCGATACGAAGTTGGGCTTCTGAACCAGCGACGAGAGCTGACGAATCTTAACAGCATAGCAGAACTTAATCCACTTATCCTTGTTACCACCGTAGATCCAGTCGTTGAGCGACAATTTTGCACCGTAGGGATAGGGATCCTCCATCGTGAGGTACTCGATAGCGGTGTCAGCCCACTCCTTAACCTTCTCATAGACGTAATCCTGAGTGTCATAGTCGTGCTCCAACAGACCTGCAACGAATGCGTCGTCCAGCGGAAGATCGCCGTGATACTTGGTCAATGCATCCCAAGCGAAAGCCTTCATTGCATAACCAATACCAGCGAGCGTCCACTGCTCAGCCTCTACCGACTGGTTGATGAAGTTTTCGAGGTTCATACCCATATTCCAATATACCATACGCCACTGCTCACCACCATTATCGTTACCGGTAGTATAACGGTGTGCAGCGAAAGTAGTGTAGCTCGAAGTACCCATATACTGAGTGATCGGGCCGGTAGCGCGAATGTCCCAATAGAGACCCTGCATCGACTGCTGGATACCCGACAGATAGAGTGTTGCCTCTACATAGTCAGGGGTATCAATATTTTCATTGACGTCGAGCCACTTCTGGCAGCCGGTGAAGGCTACTGCGGCCAACATCATAATACCTGCAAAAATCTTTTTCATATTATTATATGTATTTTTTGTTCGTTATAATGTCGCTTAGAAAGTAAGGCTTACACCGAACGAGAAGGTACGAGGTGCAGGTACGCCCCACAGGTCGTAACCCTCACCACCGGTACCACCGGCAGCAGCCGACATAGTGTTACCAACGGGATCAACACCCATATAGTTGGTCCAAGTGCAGAGGTCATTTGCCGATACGTATACCGAACCGCGCGAAATGAAATCTTTAGTTGCACGCTTCAACCAATCCGAAGGAATGTTGTAGGTCAAGCGGATCTCGCTCAGACGCAAGAAGTTTACGTCCTTCTGGATCCAGTCCTCATCACCGCCCGAGTAAACCGAGCCACCCATCGAAGTGGGGAATGAAACGGTGTTCCAAGTCGGGGTATCGGTATTCTCCATACCGTCCTTAACTACGCCCTTGAATACGAAGTAGTCGCCACTCTCACGGAAACGAACCGACTCCCAGCTTTGACCGCTCGACCACATCTGACGCATAGTACCGTTTACGATGGTTGCACCAATCTTACCCGATGCCATAGCCGACAGACGGAAGCCCTTGTACGACAATGCAGTCGAGATACCGTAGTTCAAATCGGGATTACGATCGCCGATTACCGACCACGAAGCCTCAACCTGAGGAATGCCGGCAGTCGAAACCAAAATATCGCCATTCTTATTACGCATATATGCAAGACCGGTTACGGTGGTGATGGGGTGGCCCTTCATAATACCGTTACGGGTATTACCAACGTTCCAAGTATAAGCGTTGTAGTACTCGGTCAAGTTCTCAGGCAACTCGGTTACCAACGAACCGGTGTGCGAGAGGTTTACGCCCAAGTTCCAACGGAAACCGCTCTCCGAACGGATAATATCGCCGTCGATGTGGCCTTCCCAACCCCAAGTCTTGAACGAACCAACGTTCATATTGTTGAGTACGAAACCGGTTGCATACGACATACGGAAACCGTTTACGATCTGATCCTGGCAGGTTGTCCAGAAGTAGGTGAAGTCGAGATTTACGCGGTCGTTAGCCAAACGAGCCTCCAAACCTACCTCATACGAAGTGTTCATCTCGGGAACGAGGTTCGGGTTAGGACCGGTGTAGCCATACTTGAAGCCACCACCCGACAGGCCAGTGCCCTCCAATGCGGGGTCGATAGCCAACGGCTTAGCGTCCTTACCTACCTGAGCAAATGCACCACGAACCTTCAAGTAGTTCAACCACTTCAAGTCTTTCAGACCCTTGATCTCGGTGAATACGAACGAACCCTCGACTGCGGGATAGAAGTACGAGTTGTTCTCCTTAGGCAGAGTCGACGACCAGTCGTTACGAGCACGCAGGGTCAAGAATGCCATATTGTTGTAACCGAACTCAGCCTGTGCCGAGATAGCCTGCAAGCGACGCTTGGTATTGGTCTTCTTCGAGGTGATAGTCTCGGGCGAGCAGTTATTGATCGAATGGAAGTTGATTACGAGGAAGTTATCGCCATAAGTTGCCAAGCTCTTAGTAGCGTTCTGCAACTGGTGGTAACCAACCTGAACGCCGAAGGTGAACTTGTTGTCGAACCAGCTGTTGTTGTAGCCAGCCAGAACGTCCAAGTTGTAGTTCGACAGGTTGTGGTTTGCAACGTTGTAAGTACCCGAGTTATCGTAATCCTTCGAAGTCAAGTTGTAGGTACGATAGTAGGGGTGCTTGCTATTCTCGTAGATCGAAACCGAGTAGTCGATACCGGCCTGAGCACGAACAAAGGTATTCTTAATAGGAGTGATATTGATCGAACCACGAGCCATAAAGCGGTCGGTCTCATCACGCAGGATATTATTATACATACCGAACAAGGGGTTAACCTGGTCGTCGTCCATATAATAATCGGGCATACGCATATGAACACCGTCCTCAGCGTAGATGTTGCGCATATCGTCCATCGAAGGCCAACGGTAAGCGTAGTAGATAGGACCACTCGTACCCTTGTTTACCTTATTATTAGTCTGACGAACATACTGCATCGAGCCCTCGAAGGTCAGCCACTTCTTAACCGTTGCCTTACCAGCCAAGCTGAAATTCAGACGATCCAGATCGGTAGTCTTTACGACACCCTTCTGACCGGTGTACGAAGCCGAACCACGAACCGACATCTTATCGGTACCTGCCTCGATAGCAACATTGTGCTTCTGCATAAAACCTGTCTGCAATACAGCTGCAACGTTGTCATAAGTAGGCATATCCTCGGGAATCAACGAACCCCAACGACCATTGTAGTAGTAGTTGGTCGAACCGTTGGTACCGTGGCCATACTTGTTCTGAACCTCGGGCCAGCCGTAAGCCTTCGACCACGAGAACTGGTTGTTGTACGATACGCGACCCTTACCATCGGTGTTCGAGCCCTTCTTGGTGGTGATGATAATTGCACCGTTCGAAGCGTCCGAACCGTAAAGTGCAGCAGCGGCAGCACCTTTCAGGACGGTGATCGACGCAACATCTTCCATATTGAAGTCGTTACCACGCGATGCGTAGTCCAGCGTACGAGTAGTCTCGGAGTCAGCGACAGCCAGACCGTTCGTAGGATCGAAGGTCGAGTTGTCCATCGGAATACCATCGACAACGTACAGAGGCTCATTGCTACCCGACAACGAAGTGATGTTACGCAGTACGACAGTCGACGAAGCACCGGGCATACCCGAAGTCGAGGTAACGGTCATACCCGAAACACGACCCTGCAATGCCGACATAAGGTCGGTACGACCCGACTCGATGATGTCCTGAGCCTTAACGTTCTGAACCGACGAACCCATTGCACGGGCTACACGCTTCATACCGAACTCGGCGGTTACCACCACGTCTTCGATCTTGTTCAGGTCCTCAGCCAAAGTAACGACCATACCCTGAGCCGCCTTTACTTCCTGAGCCTGATAACCGATGTACGTAACCACGAGGGTTGCGCCTTCGGGTACTGTCAATTCGAACGAACCACCGATACCGGTTGCGGTAGCGTTGCTCGAACCCTTCTGCAGAACGGTTGCGCCGATAACACCTTCGCCAGCAGCGTCCTTTACAGTACCTGAAATCTTGACTGACTTCTGAATCTCGGTGCTCTCGCTCCAAGTCTCAGCTGCCATCAAATTCGTTGTGCACACCGCCAGAGCCAGCGTGAACAACAAACCAATAGTCAATTTTCTTTTCATAGAGTAAATTTAATTAGTTAGTGATTATTAAAGGGTGTTTTTTGTTGTTTTCTGCTTAATACTTATAATTTAATACTATATTTTATGTTTTAGTTTTATATTGCAATCACTTATCGTTAAATTTTCTACATAAATTAAGCTAATTTGCAAACGGCCATCGGTCCGAACCAACCTGATAATCATTCGCTTAAACTTAACTTGCCGTTTAGTGCGAGTAATAAGACAATTTCTGCTTGCTCACATTTAATCAAACAAATTTACAACGAATAATTATAACTTCCAAATTTTTACAACAAAAAAAATTGACGTAATTAATTAAAAATCTTAATAATAGCGCGGCGCAATGGTCAAAGTTACAATTTGAAATCGACCAAAAACCGCATTATATACATCGTAAATAATTGACAATTTGACGAGTGCAGATTTGGGTTGTTTATCGACTTTGACTATTTGTCTTCACAATCGTTAGACCGCATTACTCGCACTAAACAGCCAGTTGTGCTCAAATCGCGCTCGGAATGCGCTGTATGAGCGTTTTTAATAGTGGGTGATTAGTATTAATTGGTGCGATTTAGTGTTTTAGGGCAAATTTATGCACGCTCATAAACAACACTAAAATTAACTGACAAAACAGAGGTTGAAACAAAAAAACACCCTTTAATAATCACTAACTAATTAAATTTACTCTATGAAAAGAAAATTGACTATTGGTTTGTTGTTCACGCTGGCTCTGGCGGTGTGCACAACGAATTTGATGGCAGCTGAGGCTTGGAGCGAAAGCACCGAGATTCAGAAGTCAGTCAAGATTTCAGGTACTGTTGTGGACGAGGCCGGTGAAGGTGTCATTGGTGCTACCGTTCAGCAGAAGGGTTCGAACAACGCGATCGCAACCGGTCTCGGTGGTTCGTTCCAATTGACAGTGCCCGAAGGCGCAACCCTCGTGGTTACGTACATCGGTTATCAGGCTCAGGAGGTAAAGGCCGCTCAGGGAATGAAGGTTACGCTTCTTGAAGATGTTAACAAGATCGAGGACGTTGTTGTAACGGCTGAGTTCGGTATGAAGCGTGTAGCTCGTGCCGTAGGTTCGTCGGTTCAGAACGTTAAGGCTCAGGACATCATCGAGTCGGGTCGTACCGATTTCGTATCGGCATTGCAGGGTCGTGTATCGGGTATGACCGTTACTTCGACTTCGGGTATGCCCGGTGCTTCGACTCAGGTTGTATTGCGTAGTATGACTTCGTTGTCGGGTAGCAACCAGCCTCTGTACGTTGTCGACGGTGTTCCTATGGACAACTCGTCGTTCAGCCCTCAGGATGGTTTTGCTATTGCAGATGCAGTTTCGGTACGTGATATGGACTTCTCGTCGCGTGGTAATGACCTTAACCCCGATGATATCGAGTCGATGACCGTCCTGAAAGGTGCTGCCGCTGCTGCACTTTACGGTTCGGACGCTTCGAATGGTGCAATTATCATCACCACCAAGAAGGGCGCAAACACCGACGGTAAGGGTTCGGTAACGTATAGCAACAATTTCTCGTTCTCGAAGGCATACGGCTGGCCTGAGGTTCAGGACAAGTATGCTAACGGTGCTTACGGTGCTACCAACTACTATTACCAAGCACGTTTTGGTGGTCTGTATCCTGAGAATGTTAAGATCTACGACAATGTATCTGCTGTGTTGCAGACCGGTTTCTCGCACCGCCACAACATTTCGGTACAGGCAGGTAAGGACAAGATGTCGTTCCGTGCATCGGCTGAGTTCTTGGACACCGAGGGTGTCATCAAGACTACCGACCTGAGTCGTATGACTATCCGTATCGGTGGTAAGGCTGAGGTTAATAAGTGGTTGAACCTCGATGGTTCGGTTGCTTACATCAAGTCGTCGAATACGAAGGTTGCTCGTGGTCTGAATGGCCCCATCCGCTATGCTTACTTGTGGCCTTCGGTTGACGATATGAGCAACTGGTTGGCAGACGACGGTATGCATATGCGTCTTCCCGACTACTACATCGATGACGACCAGTTGAACCCCTTGTTCGCAATGTACAAGAACAAGAACTATGATGAGTCGGACCGTGCAATGGCTAACTTGACTGCTGTTGTTACACCTATTAAGAATACGTTCATTCGTGCTACGTTCGGTTGGGACTTCTCGGCTTCGAACTACGTAGTTGCTAAGCACCCCTACTATCGTACCTACAACCAGACTTCGAAGGACGACGATAATAACGGTTACTATAACATTTCGAAGAACAACCTGAACAACGTGAATATGAACGTTTTGGCAGGTTATCAGAACAGCTGGTGGGACGATAAGTTCTCGTTCTCGGCACAGGTTGGTTACCACCAGATTCATCAGGAGACCAACCGTCTGTCGTCGTATGGTTCGAACTTCCTCGTGATCGACCTTCTGTCGCTCAACAACTGTACACCTTCGACTATCACATCTTCGAAATCAATGACCACTCGTCGCTTGCAAGCTATTTCGGGTCAGGTTGAGTTGGGTTACAACCAGATGGCTTACATCACCTTGCGTGCTCGTAACGACTGGTCGTCGACTCTGCCTAAGGAGAACAACTCGTACTTCTATCCCGCAGTTGAGGGTTCGTTCATCTTCACCGAGATCAAGGGTCTTGATAAGTCGAAGTGGTTGAATTACTTGAAGTTGCGTGGTTCGTACGCTCAGGTAGGTAAGGACGCAAGCCCGCTGTCGATTGACCCCGCATTGGAGGCAACCGGTCTGTGGGGCGGTGGTTACAAGTATGGTTTCACCGGCCCGAACAAGGCATTGGTTCCTGAGATGAATACCGCTTATGAGGTAGGTGTTGAGGCTCGTTTCGTAGATGACCGCATCAACCTCGATTTCACTTACTACTGGAACTTCTGCGATGATCAGATCGTAAATGGTTTCCGTATGTCGTATGCAACCGGTTTCGTACTCAACAATATGAACGTTGGTTCGTTCAAGACTTGGGGTTGGGAAGGCCACATCGACGCTGACATTATCCGTTCGGCAAGTGGTTTCCGTTGGAACGTTGGTTTGAATATGTCGCAGAACAAGTCGCTCGTAGTGGATCTGCCTGAGAACTTGAAGGAGTACTACAATGCTTATACCTGGAACTCGGGTGGCTTGCGTAACGGTATCAAGGAGGGCTACCCTATCACTACCATTACCGGTCTAGCATATAAGCGTAATAAGAATGGTGATATCTTGATTGGCCAAACCAGCGGTCTGCCTATTACAGATTCAGACTGGACCGTTCTTGGCGATCGTAATCCTAAGCTGAACTATGGTGTTACTACCAACTTGTCGTACAAGGGCTTCCGTCTGAGCGCAATGTTGTCGGGTATGTTCGGCGCAAGCGTTGTAAACGGTACTATGCGTGCTATGATGGATCGTGGTCAGAGCTGGGAGTCGGTACGTCTGCGTGAGAATCGCCACTTCATCTTTGAGGGCGTTTTGCAGGACGGTTTGGAAAACAGCGACACTCCTACCAAGAACACTATTGCAGTTGATATGTGGAAGTATGCAGGTTCGTCGATCTTCACCGGTGGTGATGAGGACTGGTTCGAGAAGGACGTTGACTATATGAAGTTGGCTGAGGTACGTCTGTCGTACGCAGTTCCTTCGAGCTGGTTGAAGAAGGCTACCAAGGGCTTCATCTCGAACGCTTCGATCTTCGTATCGGCAAACGACCTCTGCACATTCACTAACTACTCGGGTGTTGATCCCGTTGGTAACACTATGTCAGCAGCTGGTGGTGGTACCGGTGGTCAGGGTTACGACATTTGGGGCATCCCCGCTCCTCGTACCTACTCGTTCGGTGTATCACTCACTTTCTAAGCTAAGCATTAACAACGAACAAATAATACATATATTAATATGAAAAAGATATTTGCAGGTATTATGATGTTGGCCGCAGTAGCTTTTACCAGCTGCCAGGAGTGGCTTGACGTCAATAACAATATCGACGCACCAGACTACGTAGAGTCGCATCTCTACCTTTCGGGAGTGATCCAGCAGTTCCAGGGTATCTATTGGGACGCGACTTACGCTACCAACGAGTATACCCGTATGATGAACGGTCATAGCTACTATTCGAATCATAGCTACGTAGCGTCAGATACCGGTGCTGAGAAGTGGCGTATGACCTACTGGAATCAGGGTATGAACCTTGAAAATTTGATCAATCAGGCAATCGAGGCTGAAAATTGGCGAATGGCTGGTATCGGTTACGCTATCAAGGCTTTCTCGTGGGACGCTCTGACCAAGTATCACGGCGATGTAGTGCTGACTCAGGCATTCGAGCCGGGTCGTACTTCGTTCGACTATGACTATCAGGACGTAGTTTACGCTAAGGTTGAGGAGTGGTATGACACCGCTATCGAGTACCTCTCGATGGAGGACAACACCTTCTACGGTTCTAAGTTGACTAACAACGATTGGATCTATTTCGGAGACAAGGACAAGTGGATCAAGTTCTGCTACGCTGGTAAGATTCTTCAGCTCTCGTCGTTGGCTAACAAATCGAACTTCGTTTCGGAGATCGCTCCCAAGCTGGTTGGCTACGCTGACAAGGCAATCCTCTCGAACGCTGACAATGCTACCGTTACTGTAAACGGTGGCGGTCCCGATGAGCCGTTCAGCGCATACAACAACTTCTGGGGCACCGCTCGTGGCAACCTTGGTACTGGTTACAGCCAGCAGGGTTATGCAGTTCGCGTAATGACCGGTACTGTACCTCTATATGACGAGAATGGTGAGAAGATCGAGTGCGAAGATACTCTGATCAACTGGGATTCGCGTTACAAGTATATGCTGAACCCCGTTCAGATCGTTACCGACACCAACGTAATGGCTGAGGGCCACTGGGATCCTCGTGTAGTTGCTAAGTTGGGTACTATGAGCGACAGCTGCTTCCAGAATGTTGATAATCTGGACGTAATCAAGCGCCATCGCTATTTCAGCGGCACTTCGCCTTGGGGTCGTAACACTACCAGCAACCGCACCACCTATGACGGTCAGGGTCGTTGGTTGTACCACGATGCTGCTCCCTACATTTTGATCAACTCGGCTGAGATCAAGTTCTGCGTTGCTGAGGCTTACTTCCGTATGGGCAAGAAGGCTGAGGCTCTGAACTGGTGGAAAGAGGCAATCGCTGACGATATGGAGTTCACCGCATCGTACTTGAAGCCCGGTAAGGCTGCTGCAAGCGAAAAGGAGGTAACCGGTGGCGATAAGATCACTAAGGCTCTCTTCGATCAGGCTGCTGCTGAGTACTTGGCAGGTCCGTTCGTTGGCCAGATCACCGCTGAGGACTTGACTATGTCGCACATTATGTTGCAGAAGTACGTAGCACTCTATCCTTGGGGTTCGCCCGAGATTTGGGTAGATATGCGTAAGAACTTCTACGATGTTGAGTACTCGGGTGAGTATCCTTACGTAGACAATGGTTGGAATAAAGTCGAGGTACAGCAGAAGCGCGATGATGATCCTACTAAGGTATTCAAGGGCTACTACTTGGCTCCTGCTAACTTCGAGGGTTACCGCAGCAAGTACAACGATACTCGTACCTTGAACGGTTCGCCTTGCTTCCGTATCCGTCCTCGTTACAACTCGGAGTATATGTGGAACGTTCCCGGTTTGAGCGCACTGCGTCCCATCCCCGGTACTACTCCCTACTACCACAGCTCGATTCCTTGGTTCTGCTATCCGAACGGTTATCCTGAGACTTATCCTGGTGTAACTATCGAATAAGTACTGAGACAAAAGTTTTTATTAACTTAATAAAACAAACAGAGATATGAAAATCTTTAAGTATATAATCATTGCATTTGCCTCGATGATAGCATTGGCATCGTGCGAGAAGCACGATCTGGGCTACGATTGCGAGCAGGTTGATGCTTCGGAGAATGCGTTTGTATATTTCTACCGTATGATTCCTGAGGCAGCATCGACTGCAACTCGTGCTTATCGAGTTGAAATCGACGGTCAGCCGATGTGGCAAGGTACTTCTGCTTACCTCAGCCAGTTCGACTATATCCCCGCACAAGGTCGCCACTACGTTTTGAAGCCTGGTACTCATACCCTGAAACTCTTTTTGTCTCACGAAGATACTGAGCCCTACTACAATCAGGAATTCACCGTTAAGGCTGGTATGCAGGATGTCGTTATCACTAACATCAACGCTGCTCCTATTGTTTTCGACAACAATGCTGAGTATCCTCACGATGTTACTGCGCACACTGCTGAGTCGTTCTACCTCCGTTTCGTGAATATTATGTACGAGGACGAGAACTTCACTATTCCCGATTACAAGTTGCAGTACTACTATCAGGATCCTACCGACTTGGAGTGGTATCCCGCAAGTGATCCCGTTGCTTTCGGTGAGGCTTCGTCGTGGACTCGTATCCACATTGACCAATTCGCTCCTCAGCGTTCGGGTGAGTCGGGTACCGGTTCGAGCCGCTTGGAGGCTGACAACCGTGTAGGCCACACCGTATCGAGCGGTTCGTGCACCATATATTACAAAATGAAGAAGATCGAGGCTGACGGTACTGAGAGCTGGATGACCTACAACCGCAAGGGTGGTGCTGAGGGTTCGGACGTAGAGTACAAGGACTATTGGACTGCATACGTTGGTCGCCATCAGGCTCACTTTATGCGTGGAATGCGCGTTTCGCCTTCGGGTTCGGGTACCGGTAACACCGCTGCTTGGATTACGCAGATGGGTAAGTACTAATCGAAAACCCTCTATTAAGCCCTACGCCTCGGTTAGATAAAGATTACAAAGAGGCGTTTGGTTTGGTCGCTCCCCTCAGTGGGAGCGACCTTTTTTTGTTCCCACCGAGCAGAAAAGTTATATATTTTGCTTTTTTTCGGTTGGTTGCAAGTTATTTCATAAAAAAAGAGTACATTTGCAGTCCGAATTATGCACAGAAAAGTAATAAAATAAATATAACTATTTCACTATGAACATCGTAAGAGAACATCACGAAGACCTCACCTCGCTCATTCGCGTAACGGTGAGCCAGTCGGATTATGCAGAGGCTGTCGATAAGACCCTCCGCGAGTATAAGCGTAAGGCTAACGTTCCGGGTTTCCGCCCCGGTATGGTTCCTATGGGTATCATCAACAAGATGTACCGCAAGGGCGTTGTAGCCGAGCAGTCGTATAAGCTGGCGTCGAACGCTTGCTTCGAGTATTTGGAGAAGGAGAAGATCGATTTCCTCGGCGACGTGCTGCCCAGCGACGAGCAGAAGGAGTTCGATTTCGACAACCAGACCGATTTCGAGTTCGTTTTCCAGATTGGTGAGGCTCCCGCAATCGACATCAAACTGTCGGAGAAGGATAAGCTTACCTATTATAATATTGAGATCTCGAAGGAGATGCACGACAACTTCCGCAGCAACTACCTGCGCCGTTTCGGTCGTTTGGTAGAGGTTGAGGCAGTCGAGGCTGACGAGGCTCTGTCGGGTACGTTGGACAATGGCGATATGCGCGTTGAGGACGCATACGTTGGTCTGATCTCGATGAACGACGAGGAGCGCAAGCCCTTCATCGGCAAGAAGGTTGGCGACAAGATGTCGGTAAATGTGAACGAGCTGTTCAAGAGCGAGTCGCAGCGTGCTGCAATCTTGGGTGTTAAGGCTGAGGAGCTGGCTGAGATCAAACCCGAGTTCGAGTTGGAGATCACCAAGATCCGTCGCTTTGCTGAGCCCGAGTTGAACGAGGAGTTCTTCAAGATGGCATTCCCCGAGGGCAATGTTACCGACGAGAAGGGTCTGGACGCATTCATCGACGCACAGATCGCAGGCGATTTGAAGCGCGATAGCGACTATCTGTTCGTACAGCATATGCGCGAGATGTTGGTTAAGAAGGCTGATATGAAGCTCCCCGAGGCATTCTTGAAGCATTGGTTGTTCGTGATCAACGAGGGTAAGTTCTCGATGGAGGATATCGAGAAGGACTTCGCTGGTTTCTTGAAGATGTACGAGTGGAGCCTGGTTCAGAAGCACTACGCTAAGGAGCTCAATTTGGAGGTTACCGAGGAGGAGGCATTGCAGGAGGCTAAGGCTCTGGCTGCTATGCAGTTTGCTCAGTACGGTATGGCATCGGCTCCCGATGATATGCTGACCAACTATGGCCGCTCGATCTTGGAGAACAAGCAGGAGGCATCGAAGATCTACGACAAGCTGTTCGAGGCAAAGATTGTCGAGGCTCTGCGTTCGCAGGTGAAGGTTTCGGAGAAGAAGGTTTCGACTGAGGAGTTCGGCAAGATCGTTGAGAAGCTGAACGCTTAAACGAATATTGAGTCCGTAGCTTTGGTCAAAAGGGTCTAAGGCGTTGGATTGTTCGCTTGAAGACTCCGTAAGGATTGATTTTTGCTTCAAAGATCGGTGCTTATGGAGTCTTTTTTGTTCGGAGATATAACACGAAGGATATGAAAAACGAATTTGAAAAATATGCGCGTGGCCATTTGGGCATTTCGAGTCTCAAATTGCACAACTTCGAGTCGGTAGCGCAGGGATACGTGTCGCCTACGATCATCGAGGAGCGACAGCTGAATGTGGCAACGATGGACGTCTTTTCGCGCTTGATGATGGATCGTATCATCTTCCTCGGTGCGCCGATCTACGACGACGCAGCCAATATTATTCAGGCGCAGTTGCTGTTCTTGGAGTCGGTTGATCCTGAGAAGGATATCCAGATCTACGTCAATTCGCCCGGTGGTTCGGTTTCGGCAGGTTTGGGTATCTACGATACGATGCAGCTGGTTGCGCCCGACGTGGCGACGATCTGTACGGGTATGGCAGCCTCGATGGGTGCTGTACTGCTGGCTGCGGGTGCTGCGGGCAAGCGTTCGGCGCTGCCTCATTCGCGCGTTATGATCCATCAGCCGCTGGGTGGCACGCAGGGTCAGGCATCGGATATCGAGATCACGGCACGTGAGATTTTGCGCACCAAACGCGAGTTGTACGATATTCTGTCGTTGCATACGGGTCAGACGGTGAAGAAGATCGAGCGCGATGCCGATCGTGATTATTGGCTCTCGTCGGAGGAGGCTAAGGCCTACGGTCTGATTGATGAGGTGCTGTCGAAACGCGAAAAGAGATAATCGAAACGCTATGGGAAAGAACAATAGATCGTATAACGGCGAAGATTGCTGCTCGTTCTGCGGTGCGCCGCGTTCGGAGGTGGAGTTGCTGTTCTCGGGTCGCGCGGGCGCGAATATATGTAATAAGTGTATCGAGCAGGGCCACGTGATTCTTCACGAGAACGATGACGAGAAGCGTGGTGGCAAGAGTGTCGATGCGCCCGTGATGAAGGAGCTCTTGAAACCTGCTGAGATCAAGGCCTTCTTGGATCAATACGTGATTGGTCAGCACGCCGCTAAGCGTTATATGTCGGTGGCGGTTTATAACCACTATAAGCGTTTGGTGGCTGCGGCGGACAAGACGAGCGACGTCGAGATCGACAAGTCGAATATCATCTTGGTTGGTCCGACGGGTACGGGTAAAACGCTGATGGCCCGCACGATAGCTAAGTTACTCGATGTGCCCTTTACGATTGTCGATGCTACGGTACTGACCGAGGCGGGCTACGTAGGCGAGGACGTCGAGGGTATCTTGACTCGATTGTTGCAGGTGGCCGACTACAATGTCGAGAAGGCCGAGCGCGGTATCGTGTTTATTGACGAGGTGGATAAGATCGCCCGCAAGAGCGACAATCCGTCGATTACGCGCGATGTGTCGGGCGAGGGTGTGCAGCAGGCGCTGTTGAAAATTTTGGAGGGTACGACGGTCAATGTTCCGCCTCAGGGTGGTCGCAAGCACCCCGACCAGAAGTTTATTCAGGTCAATACGGCAAATATTCTGTTCATTTGCGGTGGTGCATTTGATGGTATCGAGAAGAAGATTGCTCAACGACTGAATACCCGCGCAATGGGCTATGGTCGTGTGCAGGGCGCGCAGATCGACCGCAACAATTTGATGCAGTACGTTATGCCTCAGGATTTGAAGGCGTATGGATTGATCCCCGAATTGGTGGGTCGTATGCCCGTGCTGACCTATATGGAACCGCTCGATCGTGATGCTCTGCGACAGATTTTGACCGAGCCGAAGAATGCAATCATTCGCCAATATAAGCGTATGTTCGAGTTGGACGAGGTGCGTTTGGAGTTCGAGGACGCAGCGCTGGATTACATTGTCGATAAGGCAGTTGAGTATAAATTGGGCGCACGAGGTCTGCGTTCGATTTGCGAGGCGGTGATGATGGACACGATGTTCGAGGTTCCGTCGGATAGTTCGTGCAAGGAATTTACCGTTACGTTGGACTATGCGCGCGAGAAGATTGAGCGCACAGCGGCCCAAACAGCCCTTCGACAAGTGGGATAGTTGAAAATTTGTCGAAAAATGATTAACGTAAGTTCTTTGGGACTTACGTTTTTTTATTATATTTGCATTCGGTAAAGTGGAGATAGCGTGAAAATGGGGCTAAAAACCGCACTAAAACCGCAAAATAATTCCGAATAATAACTAAAAAAATATATCAATGGGAAGAAATCAAATGAAGGCAGCAGCCGATAACATTCGAGTATTGACTGCCGCAATGGTCGAAAAAGCCAAATCGGGACACCCTGGTGGTGCAATGGGCGGTGCCGATTTCGTCAATGTGCTCTATTCGGAGTTTTTGCGTTACGATCCCGACAATACGGCTTATCCGTTCCGCGATCGTTTCTTCTTGGATCCGGGTCATATGTCGCCGATGTTATACGGCGTGCTGGCATTGGCAGGTCATTTCTCGATGGACGAGTTGCGCGAGTTCCGTCAGTGGGGTAGCGTAACCCCCGGCCACCCTGAGTTGAATGTGGCACGCTGTGTCGAGAACTCGTCGGGTCCGCTGGGTCAGGGCCACGCGATGGCTATCGGTGCAGCTATTGCCGAGCGATTCATCGCAACACGCTTTGGCGAGTGGGCTGCTCACAAGACCTACGCCTACATCTCGGACGGTGGTATTCAGGAGGAGGTTTCGCAGGGTGTCGGTCGTCTGGCGGGCCACCTCGGTCTGAACAACCTGATTATGTACTACGATGCCAACAATGTTCAGCTCTCGACAACGGTTGAGGAGGTTGATACTGAGGATATTGTGGCTAAGTACGAGGCTTGGGGCTGGCGAGTGATAAGCATCGACGGCCACTCGGAAGATGAGATTCGTGAGGCTTTGAAGGCGGCTAACGACGAGAAGGAGCGTCCGACGCTGATCGTTGGTAAGACCGTGATGGGCAAGGGCGCAGTCGGTGCTGATGGATCGAGTCGCGAGAATTTGGTTTCGACTCACGGTCAGCCGCTTAGTAAGGCTGGTGTCGATGTTGCAGCAACGATCAAGGGCTTGGGTGGCGATCCCGAGGATCCGTTCAAGGTGTTCCCTGAGGCTGAGGAGTTGTATGCAAAGCGTCGCGAGGAGTTGCGCGCGTGGGCTGCGGAGCATAAGGCTGTGGCTGAGGCTTGGAGCAAGGAGAACCCTGCCGAGGCTGCTAAGTTGGAGGAGTTCTTCTCGAACAAACTGCCCGAGATCGACTACTCGACCATCAAGGTTGGCGAGGGCGTAGCAACACGTGTTGCGTCGGCGGCTGTTTTGGGCGAGTATTCGGAAAAGGTTGAGAATATGATCGTTATGTCGGCCGATCTGAGCAACTCGGATCGTACCGATGGTTTCTTGAAACATACCCACCCGATTGTGAAGGGCGACTTTACGGGTCGTTTCCTGCATATGGGCGTGAGCGAGCTGACGATGGCTTGCGTGATGAACGGTATGGCACTGCACGGTGGCGTGATCCCCGTGGGTGGTACGTTCTTCGTCTTCTCGGACTATATGAAACCCGCAATCCGTATGTCGGCATTGATGCGTCTGCACGTGGTGTTCGTTTGGACTCACGACTCGTTCCGTGTGGGCGAGGACGGTCCTACTCACCAGCCTGTTGAGCACGAGATGCAGATCCGACTGTTGGAGCACCTGCGCAATCATCGTGGCGAGCGCTCGATGGTTGTGTTGCGTCCGGCCGATTCGGCTGAGGCTATCTCGGCTTGGAAGATCGCATTGGAGGAGGAGCGCCCTGTTGGTCTGATCTTCTCGCGTCAGAATGTCGATGACGTGCCGGCAAAGGGCGAGAGCCGTTTCGAGGAGGCTATGACCGAGACGAAGCGAGGCGGTTATGTTGTTGCCGATTGCGAGGGTACGCCCGACGTAGTGATGGTTGCAAGTGGCTCGGAGGTTTCGACGCTGATCGCAGGTGCTTCGAAGTTGCGCGAGGAGGGTATCAAGACCCGCGTGGTTTCGGTACCGAGCGAGGCTCTGTTCTTCGATCAGTCGGTAGAGTATCGCAACGAGGTTCTGCCCGAGGGTATTGTTCGCTATGGTCTGACTTCGGGTCTGCCGATGACGTTGCAGACGCTGGTTGGTTTGACGGGCAAGATCCACGGCTTGGATCACTTTGGTTACTCGGCACCGTTCAAGGTGCTTGACGAGAAGTTCGGTTTTTCGGGCGAGACCGTTTATAAGGAGGTTAAGGAGATGTTGGGTCGATAGACGACCACATCGAAAGATTGATAATAGGGTACCGATTCGTGAGCGGGTCGGTACCTATTTAATAATAAAACGACAGACGAATGAATCCTCACCACACAAATAGTTGTCCTCACGCGTTGCACTCGCACGGTGTAACGGGTGCGCCGTCGGCTATGGCGTCGCGTATGGCGACAATGGGTGGTGTGCCATTGCGTCTGCGAAGGTTGGACGCTCCCGATTCGCGCATTGAATCGCCGTCGCCGCCGATGCGTGCTCCGATCCATACGTTTTTGTGTTTGGAACGTGGCGAAGCGATGATTGCGGTGGACGAGGATCGAGTGTTGTTGCACGCGGGCGATTGTGTGCTGATCCCTGTGGGACAACCGTTTGCGGTGCTCTACTACAATAATTGCGTGGGCTATATGGGCGGTTTCGCAACGGAGTTTATGAGCGATGGACAGTCGGGCAATCTGTTGCGTCGTTCGGAGGCGCTACGTGGTTGGAAGATGGTGCGAGCTTGGTTTGCAGAGGGTGATATGCACTATGTGGCGACGATCTTGGAGCGTCTGTTGGGCGAATGTTGTGGTGAGCGCAACGAAGATATCCTGCGAGCATATCTGTCGGCATTTTTGGCGGAGATCGACCACCGAGCAATGACTCCGATAGCTGAGGGCAGTGTGTTGAGCGATCGGTTTGTGGCGATGGTATTCGAGGCGTCGGATCGTCGCGCAAGTATTGGCGAATATGCTGAGCGTCTGGGTGTTAGTGCAGCGACATTGTATCGCGCGGTCAAGCGTTCGACGGGCAAGACTCCGCTGGCGTGGATTGACGAGGCGGTGGTGTCGGAGGCCAAAGCCCTGCTGAGCCATACAGACCTTACGGTCAATGAGATCGGGGCGCGTGTAGGTGTGCTCGATCCGAGTTATTTTTCGCGTTTTTTCCGCAAGAAGGTGGGTATGTCGCCCATTGATTTCCGCGAGAAGATGAAAAAGTCCCACTAATAATCAATTTCGTACTATCAAATTGCGGCTATGTTGCCTATCTTTGCAGGGTCAAACGAAATGTAGCCTCGAATGCGAATTGTACTTACGACAATCTTAATTTTACTATCGACTGTGGTGTCGGCACAGAGTGTCGATACGACGGCTCTGTATGCTGTGCCTGAGGTGTCGATCACATCGCAAGTCAAGCAGGCGGGACTTGTCGAGCACTCGGTCGCAAAGACCGAAGTGTTTATGTACGAAGCTGAGCGTGAGGAGATTGATGATATGCGTTCGATGTCGGCGTACGCTCCCAATTTCTATGTACCCGACTATGGGTCGCGTATGACCTCGTCGATCTATATGCGCGGTATGGGTGCCCGAATCGACCAGCCCGCAGTGGGCCTGTATGTCGATGACGCCCCCGTTCTCAACAAAAATGCTTTCGATTTCGATGTTCTCGATCTGCGTAGTGTCAAGCTGCTGCGCGGTCCGCAGAGTACGCTCTATGGTCGCAATACGATGGCGGGCGTGATGGACGTGCATACGTTGTCGCCCTTTTCGTACTCGGGCACACGTTTGGCAGCGGAGTACGGAACAGCCAATACGGTGAAAGTCCGTGCGTCGCACTATGCGCTTGTAGGCGAGGAGGTTGGAGTGTCGGTAGGTGGTTATTTCCGCCATACTGACGGACTGTTCACTAATGAATACGATGGTGAGCGACTCGATTGGGAGCACGGTGGTGGCGGTCGCGCGAAGGTCGAATGGCGCAGAGGTGCGATATCGTTGAGCAACACACTTTCGGTCGATGCGACCAATCAGGGCGGCTGGCCCTATCGTCTGATCGACACGGCGAGTGGCGAGAAGTTGCAGACCAATTACAACGATCCGAGTAACTACACGCGCCTTTCGTTGAACGATGCTCTGAGATTTGCCTATAAGGGTGATAATTATACACTTACGAGTGTAACGTCGTGGTCCTATCTGGACGATTGTATGACCCTTGATCAGGACTTCACTCCGCGCTCGATGTTCACCTTGCAGCAGGCTCAGCGTGAGCATACGCTGACCGAGGAGGTGATTGTAAAATATGATCCCACGAAGCGTTATTCGGCACGTTTTGGCGCATTTGCGTTCTACAAACACCTCAATATGGCGGCTCCCGTGCGATTCAAACGCGATGGTATCGACGAACTGATCCTCGCCAATGCCAATAAGGGGATCCAGATGATGTTCCCCGACCACGCCATCGAGATCGAGGAGCGAGAGTTCGACATCACGAGCGACTTCCGCAATCCGACGTGGGGTGCGGCGCTGTTCCACACCTCGGAGGTGAAGTTGGGGCGCTGGTCGTTGGGTGCAGGTGTCCGTTTCGACTATGAGCAGACGACGCTCCGCTACGATAGCCGTGCCACGATCCACTATCGTTTTACGATGACAATGCCCCGATTCAAGCAACTCGATTCGAAGTTTGTGGGTAGCAACCGCAAGTCGTTCTTCGAGGTGCTGCCGCGTGTGGCGGTGAATTATAACGCTCCGAAATTCAACGCATACGCCACGGTGTCAAAGGGTTACAAGGCGGGTGGATTCAATACGCAGATCTTCTCGGATATTCTCCAAAATCGAATGATGACCGATATGATGGAGGATTTGGGTGTCTATCTCGACCAGACGGGACCGAGCTACGATACGGCTGAGGCTACGGGCTACAAACCCGAACATAGTTGGAACTATGAACTTGGTGCGAGCTACACTCCGACGCCGAAATTTTCGACCGATGTGTCGCTGTTCTATATCGACTGCCGCGATCAGCAGCTGACCGTTTTTCCGGCAGGTAAGAGTACGGGACGTATGATGACAAATGCCGGACGCACACACAGCTACGGTGTTGAGGCGACGGTCGATTGGTGGCCGGTGAAGAACCTCGACCTGCGAGCAGCATACGGCTATACGAATGCCCGTTTCTTGAAGTATAACGACGGCAATAATGATTATCGAGGTCGTTTTGTGCCTTATGCTCCGCAACATACGTTGTCGCTCAGTGGCGACTACACGTGGCACGTGAATCGCACGCTGTCGCGCATTCGTCTGCACACCGATTGGCGCGGAGTGGGTCGAATCTATTGGAACGAGGCAAATACGCTCAGTCAGCCATTTTATGGGTTGTTGGGGGCGTCGGTGGCGTTTGATTTTGCTCGTTGGACCATTGAGGCGTGGGGGCGCAACCTGACGGGCGAGGAGTATGATACGTTCTACTTTGTGTCGGTGGGTAATGCGTTTATGCAGAGCGGTCGCCCGCGCCAATTTGGAGTGAAATTATCGTTTGATTTTTAACCATTTAAGACCTAATAAAGTATGAAAATTTTTAAGATTTTTGCACTCGCAGCGATGATGTTTGGTATGGTCGCTTGCGACAATGGCGAAGAGACTCCCGAACCTCCTTTCAAGGGCAATACGGGCTATATGGGTACGGTTTCGGTTGTGGTTGATGGCGCAACGGTCGATACTCCCGACACTGCTGTGGGTATTGAGCCGCGAAATGATGGTTCGATGTTGATGGACATCAAGTTCGGTGCGGTGAAGTTTGTTCCCGCGATGCCTGCGCTTGACATTACTGTTCCCAACGTAAGCTACACAATCGAAGATGGCGTGGCGAAGTTGAGCGGCTCGAATATCATTCCACTCTGTATGGGGGGCGAGTTCCCGATGTACACCGTAACGACTTTGACGGGTACGGTTGACCCCAGCACCATTAAGCTCGATCTGAATTTCGGTCAGTATCCGACCAAATATATCGGCAACAAATTGAAGGTTGAATAGGGTAGTACGGCCTTATTTAGCAGATAGAAAGGTCGCCTCGCGGATTGCGTTGGGCGACCTTTTTGTGTTTTATCTCAAAACTTGTAGATGAAATCTTGAATCTTGAATTTTGAATCTTGAATTTTGAATTTCACTACTCGTGGTGATAGGGCTCGTTGTTGAGGATCGTGAATGCGCGGTAGATCTGCTCGGCGAAGATTGCGCGCACGATTTGGTGCGAGAAGGTCATCTCCGAGAGCGACAGCGAGAAGTTGCCACGCGCATACATCTCCTCCGAGAATCCGTACGGACCGCCAATCACAAAGCACAGACGTTTCAGTCCGCTATTCATTCGTTTTTGCAGCCAAAAAGCGAAATCGACCGAGCGCATTTGACGTCCGCGCTCGTCCATCAATACGACGTAATCGCTATCGGTCAGCAGTCGCATAATTGCCTCGCCTTCGGCCTTTTTCTGTTGCGCAAAGCTCATACTGCGCGTGTTGCGCACATCGGGTACGATGGTGATGCCGAAACGCACGTAGTTCGAGATTCGCTTCTGGTACATCTCGACCAGCGCAGCCACCTGTGGCGAGTCGGTCTTGCCGACAACAATCAATTCGACGTTCATCGTGCGCGTGTATTATTCAATCGTTGCGGGTAACTGCCAATCGCTGTTCCACTCGCCGTCGGCATCGCGATAGACAATCGGACGCTCATCGCCCTGAGCTTTAAGCCATTGGTACGCCTTGTACATTGCGTAACCATTACCCGAATTGCCACCAAGCGACCACGCAATAATGCAGCTGCGGTTGCGGTTGCGGCGATACATACGGCGCACGCGATCAACATACTCATCGACTAACGTGGGGTCGTTCGAGGGTGTTCCGCCAATGGTGCGATCGTTGCGACCACGCTCGACGTTGAGGTTTGCCTGATCGACCACAAACAGACCCACCTGCTCGCATTGGTCGTAGAACCAATATACCTGCGGATAATCGACGTAGATCGTATTTACGCCACGCGACTTCAACGCGCGCAGATCTTTGAGAGTCTGTGTGCGGCTCTTCTCAGCATTGTAGCGTGCTGCTTTGATTTTGAACTCTTTGCCGTTGCGCAGCAGACGTTCGCCATCGAAACGGGTGTCGCCAAAGCAGAGCTTGATGGGTATGTAGTCGGTCATCATCTGACCGAGCTTGCTGTACATAGTGAGCTTGTAGAGGTGTGGTGTGCGTTGCGACCAAAGCCATTGGTTGGTCTTGTAGATCGGCATACGGAAATGGACCGTATCGACGCTATGACCCTCGATCGAGCACTCGCGCATATTGTAATCTTGGAGTTTGCCTGCCGGATCGGTCAGGTCGTACCCCACCTCCATTGTTTCGGTATAGTTGTGCGAGTTGCCGGCGATGATGTCCAATTCGAGCCAACCGAACGTGCGGGTCGAGTCGGGCTCGAAACGAACGTCATAGTCATAGATTCGCAATTTGGGCTGCGAGTAGATGTAGCTATTTTCGAACTGCGCGCGGGGATTGGCTGCGAGCGACGAACTGAGCAGCGGCTCGCCCGAGGTCTCGACGTCGATCACGATTGCATTTCGACCGTGATTGACGTAGGGCGAGATGTAGAACTCCATCGGTGTACGGGTGTCGGTCGAACGAGCTACGAGCGAGCCGTTGATATAGAGCGAGTAAGCACCGTGCGGATTCTCGATATGCAGATACATATCGCGGTTATTCCAGATCTGAGGCACTTCGAGCACCTGCCCCACGCTCTGCACGGTTGCGGTGCTGGTGAGCGCAACGGGAGCAAATGTTACGTATTGTTGTACGTTTGTACGGTTGTCGTCGTTGGCGTTACGGCGCGTGTCGAAACTCATAATTTCGGAGCGTGCGGGGGCGGCGCCACGACTGACGTGTGAGGTTTGTGCAGCAAGGTCAAGTGCAAAAAAAGTTGCCACAATGGCAAATATAGCTAAGCGTTTCATTCTCATTGTGTTAATATTGTCGATCGCGGAGCGTCGAATGAAAAATATGGTACAAAAGTAAATTTTTTTTATCACTCGTGCAACATTTCGCCCTTGTCGAACGTCTATATATTGTACGAGCGACGAAAATTTTGTACCTTTGGCGCGCAGAATGTAAGATTTGAAATAATAATATTAACAATAAACTTGATGAGAATGAAAAAGTTAAAGTATCTTTTGGTGGCGGCAGTGCTGCCTTTGATGATGACCTCGTGCTGGGACGAGCCTGAGCAGGACATCAATGATCCGATTGTGGCAGGTATTTGGCTCTACAATGCGGCTGTGGTGCAATCGACCTACACGCTTGATCCCGCTGCAATTGCTTTCCGTTTGAACTGCTTGCTGACCGATAAGCAGTTGCAGGGTGTTGATAAATTGCTTGATGTTAAGACCGAGGCTGAGGTAAGCGAGATGAAATTCCTCTTCGGCGAGATGACCCGCATTGAGGAAAACTACAACGGTGTCAATGGCGACTATCGCATTAGCTTCGATTTCACCGGCGACAAGGGTCAGTCGGATCGTCCGCGTGGTGGTTCTGTGATCATCTCGACGGGCAACAAGTTGCTCCACGAGGGTATGTGGATCATCGAGAACGATCACAACTCTCCGCTCTCGTATCAGGCAACGACCAGCGAGCAGGTTATGGTTGAGAGCATCGACGAATATACGATCGCTCCGCGTGCGGCTGATAATGGTTTGACGAGCTTCGTAGTGGGCGTCAAGGGTTTCGGTTGCCGTTCGCACTTGGGTAACTACACCTCGTCGTGGACGGGTGAGTATAGCATCACGCCTCAGTTTGTGATTGACCCCGAGAATAAGAAGGTGCTCTCGATGGCCGAGGCTCGCAAGGCAACCTACGCAGTGTCGTTTGCAATTCAGGGTCCGACCTTCGCAGTTTTGGACGGCAAGTACCAGACCGGTATTCGCTACTATACCATCGAGGACAACATCTACAAGCCCGCTTGCTCGATGTCGAATGGTATGGTCTATCGCGCGTCGGGTGAGGAGTTTGCCGAGCTTATTGGCAGCTACGATAAGGAGGCATTCCCTTCGAGCTTTGTGGTGGTTAAATATACCCCCGCAGGCACCGAGTGCGGCAAGGTAAATGCAACGATCACCTACAATGGTGAGAACCGCGTTCAGTAAGCCGACTGACCACAATACACACCGCTAAATAAAGAGGCCGCAACTGTCGATGGGTTGCGGCCCTTTTTTGTGGCAAAGTATGACCAAATCAATATATCTGTGAGATGTAACCGCTGTAAGTAACCGTATTGTCAGCCAGCGATTTGATGGTCAGCACGGCCGAACCCGAGGCGGAGTAGATATCGAGCGTGAAGATGTAGTCCGACCCGCCATAGAGCCACGACGAGAAGGTGATGGTCCAACCGCCCGTATTTTGTATGGTCGTGTAGTTGCTCACCGAGGGCAGAATGTAGTTGAATACAACGGGATAGTAGGGCGGTGTAACACCCTTGATGAATGGGATATGAACGTCAATATAGTCGGTGTGATAGGCCACCTCGAACGAGGGGTTATTGAGCGTGATGAACTGCCCCGCAGGCTGTCGTTGCATCGAGGTCGGATTGAAGATGAAGCTGTGAGCGAGCACGATCGAGTCGATGTGGCGGGTGTATGCTGCGATTCGCTCCTCGCGTCGTTTGATTCGTTCGGCGCGCCGTTCGGCACTCATTTGCTGACGCTGTTCGCGTCGTTGTTGTCGTGAATCTTCCTGCTGCGCATCGACCCATAGCGAGATGGCCGACAGAGCGGTTGCAATGACGATCAAAGTTATCCAAAAACGTGTTTTCATAAAGCGATAAGTTATATTGTTTTGCGAAGAAATGATGAGCAAAATTCCTGCCGTTGGTCGAAAATTCGGTTGCAGTGAGCCTAAAAGCGCGAATTGTTGATAAAATTTGAGTGAGAAAAGCGCTAAAAGATTGGCATTTTCAAAATATTTGGCGTAGCTTTGTATGGTATTTTGCCCGAAAAATCGGAAACCAAAACATAATTAACACTATAACTAAAATTACAAGCTATGAAAGTATCTCACATTGAGCATCTTGGCATCGCTGTCAAGAGTCTGGAAGAGGCAATTCCCTACTGGGAGAACGTATTGGGTCTGAAATGTTACAACATCGAGGAGGTAGCAGATCAGAAGGTTAAGACCGCATTCTTTATGGTAGGTCAGACCAAGATCGAGCTGTTGGAGCCCACCTCGGAGGAGAGCACCATCGCAAAGTATATCGAGAAGCGCGGTCAGGGTGTTCACCACGTTGCATTTGCAGTTGAGGGTATCGAGGACGCATTGGCAGACGCAACCGAGAAGGGCGTTCAGCTGATCGACAAGGCTCCCCGCAAGGGCGCAGAGGGTCTGAGCATCGCATTCCTGCACCCGAAATCGACTATGGGTGTATTGACCGAGCTGTGCGAGGATAAGAACAAATAAACAACCATTCGCAAAACAATCACTTAACAATAATTATGAGCGAAATTCAAAAGAAAATTCAGAAGCTGGTCGAGAACCGCGAAACTGCGAAACTCGGCGGTGGCGAAAAGCGCATCGAGGCCCAGCACGCTAAGGGCAAGTACACTGCTCGCGAGCGTATTGCTATGTTCTTGGACGAGGGTAGCTTCGAGGAGTTCGATATGTTCGTAACTCACCGTTGCTATGACTTCGGTATGGACAAGAGCCACACCTTTGGTGATGGCGTTGTAACGGGCTACGGTACCGTTGATGGTCGTTTGGTATATGTATTTGCACAGGACTTCACCGTAACGGCAGGTTCGCTGTCGATCTCGTTGGCAGACAAGATCTGCAAGGTGATGGATATGGCAATGCGCAACGGCGCACCCTGTATCGGTCTGAACGACTCGGGTGGTGCACGTATTCAAGAGGGTATCAACGCTCTGGCAGGTTACGCTAACATTTTCCAGCGTAACGTAATGGCATCGGGTGTTATTCCTCAGATTTCGGCTATCTTTGGTCCTTGCGCAGGTGGTGCAGTTTATTCGCCCGCACTGACCGACTTCATCATTATGAAGAAGGAGACTTCGAATATGTTCTTGACCGGCCCGAAGGTTGTTAAGACCGTAACCGGTGAGGACGTAACTCAGGAGCAGCTGGGTGGTGCAATGATGCACGCATCGAAGTCGGGTGTTGCTCACTTCGCAGTTGATACTGAGGAGGAGGGTATCGCAGTTATCCGCAAGTTGCTCTCGTATATGCCCCAGAACAATATGGAGGACGCTCCGTTGCAGGTTTGCACCGATAGCATCACCCGTTTGGAGGATTCGCTGAACGAGATCATTCCCGATAACCCCAACAAGCCCTACGATATGTACGAGGTTATCCGCGCAATCGTTGATAACGGTGAGTACTTGGAGTCGCAGGAGCTGTATGCTCGCAATATCATCACTTGCTTCGCTCGCTTCAACGGTCAGAGCGTAGGTATCATCGCTAACCAGCCTAAGTTTATGGCAGGTGTGTTGGATATCAACGCAAGCCGCAAGGCAGCTCGCTTCGTTCGTTTCTGCGACGCGTTCAACATTCCTTTGGTAACTCTGGTAGATGTTCCGGGCTTCTTGCCGGGTACTACTCAAGAGTACGGTGGCGTTATTACCCACGGTGCTAAGTTGCTGTTCGCATACTGCGAGGCTACTGTTCCCAAGATCACTGTTACACTGCGTAAGGCATACGGTGGTGCATACATCGTGATGTCGTCGAAGCATATCCGTGGCGATATCAACTACGCTTGGCCTACCGCTGAGATCGCAGTAATGGGTGCAAGTGGTGCTGTTGAGGTATTGCAGGCTAAGGGCTTGAAGGAGCTGGCTGACAAACCTGAGGAGCGCGCAGCATTCGTAGCAGAGAAGGAGAAGGAGTACAACGACAAGTTCTCGAACCCCTACAACGCAGCTCGCTACGGTTATATCGACGATGTAATCGAGCCGCGTAACACTCGTTTCCGCATCATTCGCGCGTTGCAGTCGCTTGCAACCAAGCGTTTGCAGAATCCCGCTAAGAAACACTCGAACATTCCTTTGTAAAAAACTGACGTATTATGATGTTTTTAGCAGTAGATTGGCCGAGTATCCTGTCGTTCGCGCTGGTAGGTTTCCTGCTTGTGGTAGTGATGTTGGTTCTTTTGGTCTTCATAATGAAGGCTATGGGTGCCGCATTCGTATCGCACAAGAAGGCTCAACCGGTCGAGAAGCACGAGTTGCGTGAGGAGGAGATCGCCGCAATTGCGACGGCTCTGAAACTCTACAAGAGCTCGCGCCACGACAAGGAGTCGGAAGTTATCACCATTCACCAGATCAAACGTGCATACTCGCCTTGGAACTCTAAGATTCACGGCTTGACTCAGATGCCCGATTACAGAAAATAAACATTTGATTAACAGCAATGAAAGATTACAAACTGAAAATAAACGGACACGAATACAACGTAACGATCAATGCAGTAAATGATGCATCGACCGAGGCAAAAGTCGTTGTAAACGGTGTAAATTACGATGTAGAGATCGTAGGCGGTACTGCTGCGGCAGCAAAGAAACCTCAGGTAGTATCGGCTCCCAAGGCGTTGGGTCTGTCGGTAACTCCGACCAATGCACCCGCATCGTCGCCTGCACGTCCCGCGGCAGCAGCTGCTGGTGCAGGTTACAAGGTTACTTGCCCGCTGCCGGGTACTGTTATCGCACTGAAAGTTAAGGAGGGCGATACCGTAAGCGCAGGTCAGACCGTTGCAATCCTCGAAGCTATGAAGATGGAGAACAATATCGACGCTGGTAAGGGCGGTGTTGTTAAGCAGATTCTGGCTCAGGCAGGCGCAACCGTTATGGAGGGTGATGTATTAATGGTTATCGAGTAAGGAGGTTAGGTGATGATTAATTTCCTTTCAGCTAACATTTTGGACAGCTTGGTGGACTTCGTCGGTCAGATGGGTTTCACGGTAGGCGATTGGGGCAACTATGTGATGATTGCCGTGTCGTTCCTGCTGATGTACTTGGCGATCGTTAAGAAGTATGAGCCGATGTTGATGCTTACCATCGCATTCGGTATGCTGCTCACCAACCTTCCGGGTGCGAATATGTTCCACTCGGAGCTGTTCGCAGGCGGCCACGTTCACTGGGATATCTTCGTGAACAATGCCGGTCTGTTGGATTACCTCTATCTGGGTGTTAAGTTGGGTATCTATCCCTGCTTGATCTTCCTCGGCGTAGGTGCGATGACCGACTTCGGTCCGCTGATCGCTAATCCCAAGAGCTTCCTGCTTGGCGCAGCAGCTCAGGTGGGTATCTTCTTGACCTTCATCGGTGCTTCGGCTCTGGGCTTTACTGAGGCTCAGTCGGCTTCGATCGGTATTATCGGTGGTGCTGACGGCCCGACCGCTATCTACCTGACCTCGAAGTTGGCTCCCGAGTTGCTCGGCCCGATCGCAGTTGCTGCATACTCGTATATGGCACTTGTTCCCGTTATTCAGCCTCCTATTATGCGACTGCTGACTACCGATAGCGAGCGTAAGATCCGTATGACTCAGCTGCGTCCCGTATCGAAGAAGGAGAAGATCATCTTCCCGATCATCATTACCGTAATCGTAACTCTGTTGTTGCCCAGCGCTGCACCTCTGATTGGTTGCTTGATGTTTGGTAACTTGATGAAGGAGTGTGGCGTTGTTGAGCGTCTGAGCAAGACCGTTCAGAACGAGTTGATGAACATCGTTGTTATCTTCTTGGGTATCACCGTAGGTGCAACTGCAACCGCAGAGGCATTCATCAACTGGCAGACTCTGGGTATTCTGGTAATGGGTATCGTTGCATTTGCTTGCGGTTCGGCAGGTGGTGTTCTGTTGGCTAAGCTGATGAACTTGTTCATCAAGGATCCCGCAAAGAAGATCAACCCGCTTATCGGTTCGGCAGGTGTATCGGCAGTTCCTATGGCAGCGCGCGTATCGCAGGACGAGGGTCGCAAGTACGATCCGTCGAACTTCCTGCTGATGCACGCTATGGGTCCCAACGTTGCAGGTGTCGTAGGTTCGGCAGTTGCAGCAGGTATTCTGTTGGCATTCTTCGGTTAATCCGAACGGATATACAATCTAACGTGAGGCCGCACTCCGCAATGGGGTGCGGCTTTTTTTTATTCAAGATTCAAGATTCAAAATTATTTGGCAAAATCAGAGATTTTGACACACCTTCGCGGGCTCGCCCTTTGGGCGACCGCCCCAGCCCGCGAAGGTGCGCACCCGATGAAAGAGTTTTTAGCAAAGGCATAATCTTGAATTCTGAGTCTAAATCTTGAATTGTGAATTGTGAATGTCCAACCTCGACCCCCTGTCGAGGACGAAATTAAATCGCGCTAAAACGGCTAAAAATGGCGTCAAAAGCGAAGAAAATCTCACGAAAAATCAAATTACTCGACTGCGGAGAGAAAAAAGCGCATAAAATGTTGGTTATTTGCGAAATAAATCGTACTTTTACACGTTAAAATAGAAGAAGCTGAATGGGGTCTCCAAGCTGGGTGCGGGCGACTGCGGAGGACTGAGCCGCAAGGGCGAGTCGAAGTGGGTCGCGGAGTGCTGTAAAGAGCTGACCCCTAACCAACTAAGAAGAAATTATGTCAGAAGAATTGGAAGAGAAGAAAGGTGGTAAGATCATTACGATCAACATCGAGGAGGAGATGAAGTCCGCCTATATCGACTATTCGATGTCGGTAATCGTTTCGCGTGCCTTGCCCGATGTGCGCGACGGTCTCAAACCCGTTCATCGTCGTATTTTGTACGATATGAGCAACGAGTTGAATCTCTACTCGGACAAGCCGCACCGTAAGTCGGCTCGTATCGTGGGTGATGTGCTCGGTAAGTTCCACCCGCACGGTGACTCGTCGGTTTACGACGCGATGGTACGTATGGCGCAGGAGTGGTCGATGCGCTACCCGCTGGTTGATGGTCAGGGTAACTTTGGTTCGATGGACGGCGACTCGGCGGCTGCAATGCGTTATACGGAGGCTCGTATGCGCAAGATCGCTGATGAGGTGATGGCGGACATCGAGAAGGATACGATCGACTTTACGCTCAACTTCGATGATACGACACCCGAGCCTACTGTGCTGCCCACCAAGATTCCGCTGTTGCTGGTCAATGGTGCGAGCGGTATTGCGGTTGGTATGGCAACGAATATGGCTCCTCACAATCTGGGTGAGGTTTGCGACGCTTGTTGCGCATACGTCGACAATAAGGAGATCGAGGTTTCGGAGTTGGCTAAGTATGTCAAGGGTCCCGACTTTCCGACGGGTGGCATCATCTACGGTTATGAGGGTGTTCGTGAGGCTCTCGAAACGGGTCGTGGTCGCGTGGTTATGCGTGCCAAGACCGAGATCGAGCATACGGCATCGGGTCGTGAGTGCATCGTGATCACCGAGATCCCCTATATGGTCAATAAGGCGGAGATGATCAAGAAGATCGCCGATATGGTCAACGAGAAGAAGTTGGAGGGTATCGCTTACGTCAATGATGAGAGTGACCGCAACGGTGTTCGCGTGGTGATCATCTTGAAGCAGGACGCAGTAGCGAGCGTGGTATTGAATACGCTCTACAAGAATACTCAGTTGCAGACTTCGTTTGCGGTGAACAATATCGCGCTGGTCGATGGTCGTCCGATGTTGCTCAACTTGAAGGATCTGATTGCGCAGTTCGTTGGTCACCGCCATAAGGTTGTGGTACGTCGCACGCAGTTCGATTTGAAGAAGGCGTCGGAGCGTCTGCATATTGTGCAGGGTCTGCTGATTGCTCAGGACAATATCGACGAGGTGATCCATACGATTCGTGCAGCGAAGGATCCCGAATCGGGTCGTCAGGCACTGATGGAGAAGTTCGGTCTGTCGGAGTTGCAGGCAGCGGCTATTATGGAGATGCGTCTGCGTGCTTTGACCGGTTTGGAGCACGGCAAGCTGACTGCTGAGCGTGATGAGTTGCAGAAGCGTATCGACTACTACAACGCAGTGCTGGCTGACGAGGGTATGCAGATGCAGATCATCAAGGACGAGCTGATCGAGATCAAGGAGAAGTATGGCGACGAGCGTCGTACGGAGATCGTCTTCTCGGCTGAGGAGTTCAATCCTGAGGATTTCTATGCTGATGATGATATGGTTATCACCATCTCGCATATGGGTTATATCAAGCGTACCCCGCTGACCGAGTATCGCGCTCAGAACCGCGGTGGTATCGGTGTGAAGGGTAGTGCAACGCGCGATGAGGACTTCATCGAGCATATCTACGTAGCGACGATGCACAACACGATGTTGTTCTTCACGGAGAAGGGTCGTTGCTATTGGTTGAAGGTTTATAACATTCCCGAGGGCTCGCGTGCGTCGAAGGGTCGCGCGATCCAGAATGTGATCCAGATCGAACCCGATGATAAGGTTCGTGCATATATCAATGTTCGTCGTTTGGACGATGAGGAGTTTGTCAATAACAACTATATCGTGATGTGTACCAAGGACGGTACGATCAAGAAGACCAAGTTGGAGGCCTACTCGCGTCCGCGTCAGAATGGTGTGAATGCGATTGTTATCCGCGAGGGCGACGAGCTGATCGAGGCTAAGCTGACAAGCGGCGAGGCAGAGATTATGATCGCGGCTCGTGAGGGTAAGGCAATCCGCTTCAACGAGAATACCGTTCGCCCGATTGGCCGTGTAGGTGCGGGTGTTCGCGGTATCGCGTTGGACGAGGGCGACGAGGTAGTAGGTATGATCTGCGTCGAGCCTGAGAGCAAGCAGGACGTGCTGGTACTGAGCGAGAATGGTTACGGTAAGCGTACCGATCTGGACGAGTACCGAATTACCAACCGTGGCGGTAAGGGCGTCAAGACGATCAACATTACCGAGAAGACGGGTAAGTTGGTTTCGATTCAGGCTGTAACCGACGAGAATGACCTGATGATCATCAACCGCAGCGGTATCACGATCCGCACGGCTGTCGATGGTATCCGTATGGCGGGCCGTGCAACGCAGGGCGTTAAGGTTATCAACCTGCGCGAGGGCGACTCGATTGCGTCGGTGATGGCGGTGCCCAAGAGCGATGACGCCGAGGAGGCAGTGCCGACCGAGGGCGCAACGGCAGAGCAGACAACCGAGCAGCCCGCAGTGGAGGTACAACAGAGTGAACAACCTACAAACGAATAAACAAATTAACTAAAAATTTATACCTTAAACACAATCTTATCTGTATGAAAAGAATTCTTATGATGGTTGCAGCGGTTATGTTGGTAGCTGCACCCGCCGCAAATGCTCAGAAGGTAAATGCGGAAGGTTTGAAGGCAAAGGTTGCTAAGGCTGACGCTGATGCAGCTAATGCGAAGAAGAATGTCAAGAGCGCGACTTGGCTTACTCGTGGTCAGGCTTATGCAGCAGTTGTTGATGCACCTGAGGCCGGCCTTTATATCGGTATGCCGATTAATATGTTGGAGGTTTCGCTGGGCAAGCCTATGACTACCAACGAGGGCGTTAAGAAGGGTTATAGCGAGTTTAACGAGTTGCAGTATCCCTATGTGAATGTCTATGTTGATCCTGCGAGCGGTACTATTGCAAGCTGGCAGGTAACCAATCCCGTAGTTGAGGGCGCAGCCGCAGTTGCAGTTGAGTCGTTCCAGAAGGCTAAGGCAATGGACGCAAAGGCAGCAGCTAAGGCTAACGAGGGTCTGACTCAGATGAAGGATCACTTCTTGCAGGAGGCCGACAATATGTATAAGTTGGGCGAGTACAAGGCAGCAGCTATGGGTTATGCAGTTGCAGACGATCTGTTGGCAGAGCTGGGTACTCCCGATGAGTCGTTGGCGTTCAACATTGGTTATTGCTATGTTTTGGACGGCGATTTCGATACCGCTTTGGGTTATTTGGAGAAGTCGAAGGCTAACAACTATGAGGCTGATGGTACTCTGTACTACCTGTTGTTCCACTGCTACTTCAAGAACAATACCGGTGATATGGTAAAGTCGAAGGAGACTCTGTTGGAGGGTGTTTCGAAGTATCCCCAGAACAACAACCTGATCGAGACTATGACTATGTTCTACTCGCGCGAGGGTAGCACCGAGGATCCCGAGGAGGTATTCGGTCTGATCAAGGCTGCTATCGATGCAGATCCTAACAATGCTGATCTGTGGGCAGGTCTTGGTAACGTATATTTGAAGTCGGAGCGTTGGGACGACGCAATCGAGACCTATTCGAAGGTTGTTGAGTTGCAGCCCGATAGCTACATCAACCAGCTGCGTTTGGGTTACGTACACTGCTTGAAGGCAGATGCTGCTCAGAACGAGCTGACCAAGCAGACCTTCACCAGCTACGAGGAGAGTAGCAAGGCTCAGGAGGCAGTTGATGCAATTTACGCTGCATCGATTCCTGCATTGGAGAAGGCTCACGAGCTCGCTCCGAACGAGCTTACTCCGGTTGAGTTGTTGAAATCGGTTTATTACCGTTTCAGCTACGACGACGAGAATATGAAGGCTAAGTTCGATCACTTCAATAATCTCTACAAGCAGATGAACCAGCAGTAATTCGTCTGCGGTCATACGACTAAAAATGAACGAGCTCGCCCACGAGGCGGGCTCGTTTTTGTTGTACCTATATATAATTATAGTTAGTGCGCTATTGGTTGCGTTTTGGCGTGAAAGTTGCGAATGGTTGAGTCAGATAACCATAAAATCAACCAATATCGTGAAAACATTTACTAAAATTCTATCTTTGGCGATGGTTGTAGTGTGTTCGACGATGGCGTCGGCACAATCGCACACCACCAATGCCGTTCAGCAGCAATACGATACGGTCGTGTTGGCTACCTACCAAGAGGACGATTATCTTGTTAAGCGATACGTCGTCAATGTCCCGAATGATCGAACGTCGGACTACTCGGTGCGTTATTCGATCAATGCGGCCCGTTTGCAGCCCGATTTGAACGATAATAGCGAGGCCCTGAATGCATTGTCGCGCTTTATCGAACAGACAATGGCCGATACCGTTGCTCGCATTTCGTCGATTGAGATTACGGGTTACGCCTCGCCCGATGGTCCTTACGCACTGAATGAGCGATTGTCGATGCAGCGTGCGCAGGATTTCAAACAGTATGTCGATAAAAAGTATAATCTCTCGTCGCGTTATGCGGTAACCACGCGCGGTGTAGCCGAGGATTGGGAGAATTGTCGTGCTATGGTTGAGGCGTCGCGTGCGCTGCCCCACAAAGATTCGGTGATTAGAATTTTCGATTCGAATGTTTCGAACAATACTAAGGAGCTGCAACTCAAAAAGATGATCGACGTTTGGAATTATATGCGCACCGATATTCTGCCGCCGTTACGTCGCGTTGATATCGTGATCAACTACGCGCAGGGAACGATCGTCGAGGAGCGTACGCTGATCGAGCCGCTTGTCGAGGAGACGATTGTTGAGGAGGCTATCGTGCCACGACGTTGTCCTGAGTGTGGTGTTGCCAACTGTCCGTGTGGCGATGAGTGCAACTGCAATGGCAATGGATTGATCATTGAGGTCGATGACCAGCTGTTGCAAATGGTCTATGGCATTGTGGCTGATGAGATCGACACCGAGCTGATTGAGATTGGAATCCCTGCAAATTAGTGCCGAAAGCGACTAAAATGCGAAAAAAAATAGCGAAAAGGTCGATCGCGTCGAAAAAATTGCTATATTTGTGAAAATCTATTAAAACATTTCAGAATTATGGCAAACTTACGTCGTCTTAAAAAAGATATCGATTACGTGCTCGAAGAGTTGGTATTCGATTGCGATATGGCTTTCTACTACCAGCCCGAGAAGGAGAAGGAGATCTTCGATCTGATGAAGGAGGGTGTTGATCTGCGCAACGAGTTGTTCAGCAAGGTCAATAATCCTTTCGGCAAGAAGCCTCGTGAGGCTGCTGGCAAGTTGGGCAAGTTACCTCGCAAGTGCGATTGCAGCCCCGTATTGGTTAAGCGTCAGTATGCTGCTTTGCGTCAGGAGATCGGTGCTCGTTTCGAGGAGCTGTTTGTGAAGCTGAGCGAGATGCACAAGTAATCGTTTCGATTTAGGATTCGATCGCAATGACCGTCCCCAAGCGTGGGGACGGTTTTTTTTGTGCCCCGAGGGGGCGATTTTCGGGCGGTATTTATACTTATTGCAAGTGCGTATGATTGACCAATAGTGGTCTTTTCTGCCAAAAAATAGGCTGATTGGGATATTTTTCTTGCGAAATATTTGTTTATATCATTTATGAATTGTACATTTGTGCTGTAAAATTGTTCTGAACGCCTGCTTCGTGTGGTTGAAGAACAATTATGAGATTGTCTCCCTTTTACTCACTAATATTCTCTGATGATTCGTCCGTACGCGTTCTGTGATACGGGCGAATTTGTTTTGTGGCGGGAGTGAAGTTTGGTGTCGAATAAAACGATTCGCGGGGACGCCTTCAAAAGCACCCCCGCGAATACTATCTTTGCTTTGCGAACTGCCTTATTCGCTGATCACTCGATTGTAGATCAGTATTTCGCGAACCTTTTTCCAATCGACGAAGGGGCGACGTATGCCATCTTCGAAGCGTATTGGGCAACCCAATGCGCAATCGTCGATATACATATTTGCGTGCACCTTGACCGACGAGGTCCACGAACTCTGTTCGGGATTCTCATTGATGGCATAGAGTTCGATGCCGTTACGTTCGAACCACGCCATCGCGTCGTCAAGCAGTTTGCCACTGCGCATAGTGTAGAGAATCAATTTATGTCCCTCAGCAACAAGTTGTTTCAATACGGGTACTGCACCTATATCTTCACCGATATAGGGGTACTCGTGCGAAACGACTGTGCCGTCAAAATCGAGTGCGATGACCATTATTTCTTCGGGTGTTTCTTCAATTTATCGATGAACGAACTCTTCTTCGTCTGCTCGGTGTTGTAGCCATAACCGTAGCCATAACCGTAGCCGTGGCGATAGCCGTAACCGTTCTGAGTGGTCGAGCCGTTCAGTACCACGCTCATATTGTGGAAGCGACCGGTGGTGTACAGGCGCTCGATGTCGGGCAACTGACGGCGGTCGAGCAGACCCTCGCGCACTACGTAGATGGTCAGGTCGGCCAGACGGTCGATGATCTGAGCGTCGGCAACCATCAATGCGGGCACAGCGTCGATAATCACGTAGTCGTAGCGCTTCTTCAACTCGGCGATCATCTTGTCGAGTTTTTCGCTCAACAGCATTTCAGCGGGGTTGGGCGGCTGCGGACCCGAGTAGATGATGTCGAGGTTCGCGTGCATATTGCTATTGAAGATGATGTCGTCCAGTTCGGTGAATGTACCTGCCAGATATGAGCTCAGGCCCTTGCGGTTATGGCGCTGTCCAAACTCCTTCGAAAGGGTACGGCGGCGCAGGTCGAAGTCGATCAGCACAACACGTTTATTGGTCAGAGCCAACGACATAGCCAAGTTCGAAGAGATGAAGGTTTTACCGGCGCTGGGGTTCGACGAGGTAACCATAATTGCTTGCATACGCTCGCTCTGCACCTTCATAAAGCTCATATTCGATCGAATGATTCGCATAGCCTCCGAAACGGCGTCGGTGCTGTTGTCGCGAACGACGATGCCGTGGTCCATCGAGCCTTTGTAGAAGGGCACTTCGCCGAGGAACGGAATCGAGAGACCCTCTTCGAGATCCTTGCGGCCACGAATCGTAGTGTTCAGAATCTCAATCACATAGAGGATCACCAGCGGAATAGCCAGACCCAGCAGCAATGCAGCCAACAGGATTGTCGAAACCTGCGGAGCAACGGGTGCATTCGAACCGTAAGCGGGGTCGATAATGCGTGCGTTACCCTCGACAACGTTCAGCGCGATCTCGTTCTCCTCGCGTTTGTTCAGCAGGTAGAGATACAGCTCCTCCTTAATCTTCTGCTGACGAGTGATACTCTGAATCTGTTTTTCCTGGCGCGGAATTGCCGAAACGCGACTTGTGGCGCGATTCTCCTGCGTGCGGATATTGTCGAGTTGAATGTTGAGTGTTGCGATCTGGTTGTCGATCGAGGCGATGATCGAGCGACGGATTGCCGACAGCTGACCGTCGATCTCTTGGATCATCGGGTTGCTGGTTGACGAGTTGGCAAGCAGCTTGTCGCGGCGGATCAGCGTCTCGTTGTAGTTCGAGATGTTGGCATTGATAGCAACGTCCGAAACGGCAACAGCCGCGGGGATCAGGTCGTTCGTATGACTCGGATCAAGCAGATAATCCTTGATGAAGTTAGCCATACGAATCTGATTTTCAAGCTGTAATCCCTCCATACGGAATCGGTCGCTCTCCGACATATTACGTGCGGCTTCCGATTCGAGGCTGACCATTTGGTGCGACTGCTTGAACGAAGCCACGTCCTCATCGACGTCGCCCAGCTCGCCCGATATCAGTGCCAGACGGTCGCTAATGAATGCTGCCGTAGCCTCCGAAACACGTTTCTTATCGGCCTTCGTATCGTCCTCATAGCAGGTGATCAACGTGTTGATGATATCTTCGGCGCGACGCGGGTTGCTATCCATCTTGCTGATAGCGATAATCGACGAGTTCTTGTCAGCAAGAGCTACATTGACGTAGGCCAAGCCTGCGGCAGCTGCGATGCTGGTTTTGCTGACGCGGATCTCGTGTCCTTTTTCATTCTTATTGTAATAGAGTGTGGGTTTGATGATAATGCTACCGATAGGCGAGTTGATCGTATCGCCCAAGTGTGCCTTGACGGTACTTGCGGCAGCGGTCTCATTGACGCCCATACCTGCGAAATTGGTCAGCGAGACGGTGCTATCGGCTCCGATTGTCAGTGTGAAAGCGAAGCTATCGGTCTCGTTGTCATTGACGATCGCCATTTCGATAGGGCTGATGCCGTAGAGGCTGCGCGGGCGCAGTCCGACTTTATCCGAGTAGCCAATATCGAGGCGAAGACGTCGAGCAACGTCGTGGCGCAGTTTGTTCGAATTGAGGATAATCAACTCATTATCAACGCTCTTGCGGGTATTGACACCGGCCACATCGCTAAATGCAATCAGATCCGAGTTACCGCCTTTACGTGAGTCCTTGACCAGAATGGTTGCTGTACGCACGTAGGTTTTGGGGGTCTTCTTGATATAGTATGTAGCAATGGCCAAACAAGCTACGATCGAGATGACAAACCAATACCAGTTTTTCAACAGCAGGTGCAAAAAGTCCGTAATCGAGAATCCGAAAGATGACTCTTTCGGTGCTTCGTTGCCCACAAAAATCTTCTGCTCTTCCATCTTTCTATTCTATTGTTGTTATTTCAGTCTTGTCAATGTCAGCGTCAGCGAGGTTACCGTTACGAGAATCGATACAATCGAGGTAACGGTCGATAGCGTGTTACGACCCTTCTGATTAACTGTTACATTTGTCTGCTTGATCTCGTCGGGATCAACGATAATGATGTCGTTCTGCTGCAAGTAGTAGTAGGGCGACTTGAAAACGTCGGTCGAGGTTGCGTCGAGGTAAGCGATCGTGCGCTGACCATTCTGCTCGCGGATTACGGTGATGCGCTCTTTCACGCCATAGTCGGTAATGTCGCCTGCCATCGAGAGTGCGTCAAAGAGAGTAACGCGGTCCGAGTTGATTGCAAACTCACCGGGGCGACCCACCTCACCCAATACGTTGATTTTGAAATTCAAGAATTGGATATTGACTACGGGGTCTTTGATGTGTCCGCCGGTAATCAATCGCTGTTCGATGTCGGCTGCCAACTCCGAGCGGGTCAAGCCTGCTGCCTTGATCTTACCCAATACGGGCATCGAGATAAAGCCTGCATCATCTACCACCTGTCCTTGTGCCTGATTGCCGGTAGCTTTGCCGGTCGTAGCGTTCTGGAAAGTGATCGAGCTGAGGTTGAATGGAGCTGCGAGTTCGGCGTATCGGCTATTGACGGTAACACCGAGAATATCCGACGGCTTGATTTTCAGCTCGTACTGATTGACGATTGTTTCGGGTTGATCTGCTACTGCATCTTGCAGATAGAGAATGCTCTTTTTCTGCGTACCGCACGACGCCAACAGCACAGCGGCTGCGACTACCAATAACTTGAAAGATTTCATTCTACGTAACTGAATATTTTGAATGTGAATATTAAACATCTAATTAACGTGCAAATATACTCTTTTTATTCCAAATATCCACACCAAACACTATAAAATATAAGAATAAACCCTCTCGCGCCATTTTGCCGACGAGGTTGACGGGATTTTGTACGTGTCGGGAGGGTGTTTTTCGGAGTGTGGTATTTGTGATTTATGTGAATATTTGTATTTTTGTGAATAGTTATCACGAATTGAATACGATGAAACGAGGGTTGCTGTTATTCAACCCGAAATGGAAGAGTCTAACCCCCAGATGGCTGAAAAATTTCACGTGTGTCTGTCGCTTGAAAGAGGTGATAAGGCTGAGGATCAGCGTCCAAGCCGATTAATGTTAAATTCGACATTCAAAGGGTTAAAACCTTATACTAACGTTGTATATCCGTGGCGCGAAGAGTATCGGGAGCTGATGGAGGATTGGGTGCTCGAAGATGTGCAATATAATTACGGAATTTTTGGAGAAGAGTAAGAAAGTTTGTATCTTTACACAATTATATCGCAACTAACCGAAAAACATAGATTGAAAATGAAACGTATCGTAACATTGTTGGTTGCCGTTCTGATGGCAACCGTAGTGTCGGCGCAGTCGCTCGAAAAGGCGTCGCCCGAATCAGTTGGTATGAATCCCAAAATGCTCGAAGAGGCTGATCGTCTGATCGCCGAAGCAGCTGCCAAGAAGGATTTCCCGGGTGCAGTGTTTGCGGTTGTCCGCCACGGCAAACTTGCTCATTTGGAGTCGTTTGGCGACAAGCAGTGGCTGCCCGAGGTGGCTCCTGTCAAGAAGAATACCATCTACGATCTCGCATCGCTCAGCAAGGTAACCTCGACGGCTATCTGTACGATGATTTTGGTTGAGCGTGGCAAGATTCGCTTGACCGATAAGGTGAAGGATTACCTGCCCGGTTTCAAGGGTTTTGCGACCGAGAAGGGCGATACGATCGACATTCGCATTGCCGACCTGCTTACCCATTCGTCGGGTCTGCCAGCGTATGCTCCCGTTGCAACGGTAGTGGAGCAGGGTGGTGCCAATCCGACCGCCTTGTTGGACTATATCAAAAATTGCAGCCGCTCGCCCGAACCGAAAAAGCGTTTCCGTTATAGCTGCTTGAATTTCATTACATTGCAGCACGTATTGGAGGCAGTTACGGGTCAGACCATCTCGCAGTTCGCTCAGGAGAATATCTACAATGTGCTCGGTATGAAGGATACTTCGTATGGTCCGATCACCGACAAGAAGAAGTTGAAGCGCGTAGCTCCGACCGAGAAGCAGCCCGATGGAACGATATTGTTGGGTAGCGTTCACGATCCTCTGGCGCGTGTGCTGAACCACGGCAATTCGGGTAATGCAGGTGTATTCTCGACAGCTGAGGATCTGGCGATTTTGGCGGCAGCTCTGCTCAATGGTGGCGAGATCAACGGTCATCGCATTATGGGACGTCTGACGGTTGAGAAGATGTTCTCGGTACCTGAGAATGTGAAGTCTTTGGGACGCACGTTGGGTTGGGATAGCTATTCGAGCTATTCGGGCAACAAGGGTGATCTGTTCTCGAAGTCGGCAGTTTGCCATACGGGTTACACGGGCACCTCGATTGTGATTGACCCCGAGAATGATGTTGCTATGATTCTGCTGACCAATGCGGTTCACCCGAGCGATAGCGGTCGCACGGGTCGTCTGCGCTCGGCTGTTGCCAATTTGGTGGCAGGTGCAATTATGGACTAATACTCGACGCTGATTGAAAAAACTGATTCTTAGCCTTTTGGCACTTTTGGCAACCGCGTTTGTTGCCGAGGCATATACTCCACGCACGTTGGACGACATTCCGAATGTGAATGTCGCCGACGCGCGTTGTTTTACGAGTAACCCCGATGGGATTTTGTCGGCGGCTGCGGTTGATAGTATCGACCGTATGCTCTACTCGTTGCGCGAGGATCGTACGGCCGAGGTCGCAGTTGTGGCGGTTGGGTCGATTGGCTCGGAGGAGGTTTTCGAGTTTTCGCACTCGCTGTTCCAGAAGTGGGGCATTGGCGAGAAGGAGCGCAACAATGGTCTGCTGATGATCTTGGTGCTCGACCAGCGTGAGATACGATTTATTACGGGCTATGGCGTCGAGGGTATTCTGCCCGACGCCTTGTGTCGTCGAATCCAAGCACAATATATGTTGCCGTCGTTCCGCGAGGAGGATTGGGACGCGGGTATGGTTGCCGGTGTAGCGGCGGTATGCGAGGTGTTGCGTGGCTCGGAACTCTATCTCGGATCGGCTGATGATGAGGAATTTACACTGACCGATGCGATTGGCATATTTACCTCGATGGGTGGCTTCTGGTTGCTGATGTTTGTGGTAATATGGCTCTCGCAACCCAAGTGTAAATGCTGTGGCAAACGAAAGTTGCGCAAGATTCACTCGCGTGTTGTGGAGCGCACAGCCGATGTCGATATCATTGAAAATCTCTATGTCTGCCGCAAGTGTGGCACGACGCAATTGCGTATGTCGCAACGTCTTCGCAATCAAGGTCCGACGAATATTGGCGGAGGCTTTGGCGGCTTTGGTGGCGGTTTCGGCGGCGGAGGCAGCTTCGGAGGCGGCTTCGGCGGTGGCTTCTCGGGCGGCGGTGGCGCAGGATCACGTTTCTAATGGATTGAAGATTAATTATTAATAGAAAATCAAGGACTATGAAAAAAGGTATTATTGGAATTGTTGTGGTGGCAGTGTTGGCCATCTGGGCATATTCGGGCTACAATGGTCTGGTCGTGAAGGACGAGGCGGTAGCTAACAAGTGGGCAGCGGTTGAGGCTGATTATCAGCGTCGTGCCGATCTGATTCCCAACCTCGTAGCAACGGTTAAGGGCTATGCCGAGCACGAGAGTTCGACGTTGCAGGGTGTAACTGAGGCTCGCACGAAGGCAACTTCGGTGCAGCTGAATGTCGAGGATCTGACCGAGGAGAATTTGAAGGCATACCAGCAGGCGCAGAGCGAGGTTTCGTCGGCTTTGGGTCGTCTGATTGCGGTTGCTGAGAGCTATCCCGATTTGAAAGCTAACGAGAATTTCCGCGATTTGCAGGTTCAGTTGGAGGGCACTGAGAATCGTATCTCGGTGTCGCGCAAGGAGTTCAACAACGCGGTGCAGGCTTACAACGTAGCTGTTCGTCGTTTCCCTGCTAATCTGTTGGCGTCGTTGTTTGGTTTCGAGCGTAAGGCTGCGTTCTCGGCTGACGAGGGTGCAGAGAAGGCTCCGACAGTTGAGTTCTAAACTGAGAATATTAATCCCCCAAATAACATTTAAGTAAAACGATGAAGAAATTTCTACTCTATCTGTCGGCATTTTTGTTGATCTCGTGTGTTTTCGTGGCGTGCGACGATAAGCCGACTCCCGAACCTGAGCCTACGCCGTCAGCTCCCAAGACGGGCAAGGAGATCACCTCGATTTCGGTTGCGCCGTCGAAAAATGCGGGCCTGACGGCGGTTTGCACCGGTTTTCTGCTTACGGATACCTATAATATCACCGTCCCCATTGGTTACAACGTTGGCGAGATGATCTTCGATTTCAAGGTATCGGAGGGTGCAAAGGTTACGCTCGGCGCAACGACTAATGAGGTCGTTTCGGGCGAAACGAAGGTCAATGCTTCGAAGTTGTTCTACTTTACGGTAACGGCTGAGAATGGTCAGAAGAAACTCTACTATGTCGATGTTCGTAACGGTATTACGGCTTTTGACCAGAAGGTTTTGAAGTTTATGAAGAACTACAACCTGCCGGGTATGTCGGTGTCGGTTGCCGATAAGGGCAAGCTGGTCTATTCGCGCGGTTACGGCTATGCCGATAAGGAGAATCGCGAGCGTATGGATCGTGGCCACGTTCTGCGTCTGGCGAGTGTTTCGAAGACTTTCTGCTCGATGTCGATTCAGCAACTGATCGACGATGGCAAGCTCTCGCTGACCGATAAGCCGTTTGCTGAGGGTGGTATCTTGGCTGAGGACTATCCTGAGATCAAGGCTGGTAATGAGAAGATTACGATCCGCAACTTGTTGGAGCACCAGAATGGTTGGGACGACAGTATCGATCCTTACGACCCGATGTTCTCGTCGGCTACCAATGGCCTGACTTCGGAGGAGACCATCGAGTACGCTCTGAAACGCTATCAATTCAGCGATGAGCCGGGTGTTACGCACAACTACTCGAACTTGGGTTATTGTATCTTGGGTCGCGTGATCGAGAAGATTACGGGTATGGAGTACGAGGACTATATGCAGCAGCAGGTTGCCGAGCCCGCAGGTGCTTACACCGTTCAGGTTAGTTCGGACACCAAGGCAAATCGTCTGCCTATGGAGTGCGTATTCTATGCGCCGAGTGGCTACAACGCTTATGGCAAGAATATGAAGCGTCTGGATTCGTGCGGTGGTCTGATGGCGTCGACCGATGATTTGGTACGTGTTTGCTCGGCAATCGACGGTCTTGACGGCTATCCCGAGATCTTCCCGCAGTCGACTTTGGATCGTATGTTCACCCCTTCGGAGACCTACAAGCGCTACGGTTTGGGTTGGCGTATGAACCACTCGTCGTTGCTGCCGGGTTGCTGCTACCACACGGGTAACATCAACGGTACTGCGTCGTTGATGATTCGTGGCGGTGATGGCCACCACATTGCGTTGGTGAATAACTCGCGTACCTATACAAGTTATAATGGTACCAGCCTCGATACCGCACAGATTATCTTGGGTGATGAGTTGTGGAACTTCCGCAAGCTGCCCGATGTGGATCTGTTCGAGTAACGTTTGTTCGACGGTATAATAAAAGGCGTAACGCTCAGTGCGTTACGCCTTTTTAGTTTGCCGAAATCCGAATCGCTATCGCAACATACGTGCTGCGCGACGCACGCCTTCGGTGAGGCGATCAATCTCCTCGCGGGTGTTGTATAACGCAAACGATGCGCGACACATACCCGTCGTGCCGAAGTGCGTCATCACGGGCTCGGCGCAATGTTGTCCTGTGCGAATTGCAATGCCCAGCTTGTCGAGAATCATACCCACGTCGTAGTGGTGCGCACCGTCGATATTGAACGAACAGATGGCGCACTTCTCCTCAGCCTCGCCATAGATTCGCAATCCGTCGATCGAGAGCAACGATGAGGTGGCATAGTTGAGCAGATCTCGTTCGTGTGCAGCTACCGCCTCAGTGTCAAGTGCTTGTAGCCACTCAATCGCGCGCCCTAAACCAATCGCACCGATAAAGTTTGCCGTTCCCGCCTCGAATTTCAGGGGCAGGGGAGCGAATGTTGTGCGTTCGAACGAAACACGATCGACCATATCGCCACCGCTCATATATGGGGGCATAGCGTCGAGCAATGCCTCCTTACCGTAGAGCACGCCAATGCCCGTCGGACCGTAGAGTTTGTGTCCCGAGAATGCGTAGAAATCGCAATCCAATGCTCGCACATCGACCCCTCCGTGCACCACGCCTTGGCAGCCATCGACCACAACGATAGCGCCCACTGAGTGCGCCGCGTCGATCACACGACGCAGATCGGGCATAGTGCCTAACGTATTGGAGGCTTGGGTAATAGCGACAACTTTTGTGCGTTCGTCGATCAACTCCGAGAGTAGTTCGTAGCACACCTCGCCACGATCGTCAAAAGGCAATACTCGCAACTGCGCCCCCGCACGCTCGGCAGCCAACTGCCACGGCACGATGTTCGAGTGGTGCTCCATCTCGCTGACGACGATGTTGTCGCCCTCGCGGAGGAATTTCGAGCACCAGCTCTGCGCCACAAGGTTGATCGAGGCGGTTGCACCTGCCGTAAAGACGATCTCGGTGCGCGATTCGGCACCAATAAATGCGCGCACTCGCTCGCGTGCCTGCTCATAGAGCTCGGTCGCCTGCTCCGAGAGGTAGTGAACGCCACGATGAATATTTGCGTTCAGTTCGCGATGCAGACGGTCGATTTCGTCGATCACGCACGCCGGTTTTTGCGCCGTCGCACCGCTATCTAAATAGACCAACGGACGACCGTGCACCTCTCGCGCAAGGATCGGGAACTCTTTTCGTATCTCGTTGATGTCGAACATATTACATTCTTTCCAATTTTGCTGCTGTCAGCTCGCTGATGTGGCGGCACATATTCTCGCAACCGCAATGCTGCACCACGTCATAGGCGAATCCCTCGATTTGCAGACGGCGTGCCTGACGCTCGCTCAGTCCGCGCTGACGCATATAGTAGATCGCCTCGTCGTCCAGCTGACCGACCGTCGCTCCGTGTGTACACTTCACGTCGTCGGCGTAGATCTCCAACTGAGGCTGAGCATAGATTCGCGCGGTGTCGCTCAGTAGCAGATTGCGGCTTTGCTGCTGAGCGTCAGTGCGTTGAGCGTCTTGCGCAACATAGACCATACCCGCAAACGAGCCCACCGACATATCTGCGGCAGCACCCTTGACGAGCGAATAGCTACGGCAGTCGGGCGCAAGGTGTCGCACCGCAAGATTCAGGTCGCAATGCTCCTCGCCACCACACAAGTACAACGCCCAAACGTCGCTAATCGCCTCACGCTCAGTGAGAGCCGAGTTGTAAGCAGCGCGCACATATCCATCGCCCGTCTTGCAGCACATCGTCGAGCAGTGGCTCTCACCCATCTGCTTGATATAGTTGTTATTTACGATCGAGCAATTCGACTGCAAATCATATAGTTCCGTAAAACGAATGTCGGCTTTCGAGCCAATCACCGCCTCACGTGTGAAACCAACCATAATGCGTCCCTCGCCCTCTGAGCGGTGGGTTACGATCACCTCGCCACGTGCGCCCTCGTCGGCTACGATCAACGCCTGAGCAAAGCACATTTCCGCCTCAGTGTCAGCGTGATAGAAGTTGTCGATCAGAATAGGCGACGTCATCTCCACGCCCGCAGGCAGATAGATGAATGCTCCGTCCTGAACGAACATACGAGTCAAGGCGGTCGGTGCGTCGCCCATATCGGCCACGCTGTCGAGCCACTTTTCGACCATCGGACTATACTCAGCCGAGCAAGCTGCCGCACGCAACGAACCATAGACCGCGCCCTCCTCGCTCACACGCAGTCCCTCCTTCGCTGCGCGACCATTCATTAGCTCCACGCGCGAAGCCTCAGCGTCGGGCAGCAATGGCGCAGGAGCAGGGTGGCGACGCGGTACGAAATACTGCTCCCACTCGCCCTCGACCAGGCGCGCGATGTCGCTATGCAGATACTGCTCTTGCTTGGCAGTTGGCAGTCCGTGCAGGTTGAGCGAGGCTGCGGCATCACTTCGGCGGGCATTGAACCACACAGGCAGTCCTTCACCGATGATGTCGATGTTCGACAGATAGTTATCGAGCAAATTTTGTTTCGTAGGCATACCGACTCGACTTATTGGTAATCGTTAATGAGCCAGTCGTAACCTTCGGCTTCGAGCTTCAATGCCAGCGACTTATCGCCCGAGTGAATGATTCGACCCTTGTAGAGAACGTGTACGTAGTCGGGCACGATATAGTCCAGCAGACGCTGATAGTGGGTGATCACGACCGTTGCGTTCTCTGCGGTATGGAGTTTGGTTACGCCCGTAGCGACGATACGCAGAGCGTCGATATCCAGACCCGAGTCGGTCTCGTCCAGAATCGCCAATTTCGGGTCGAGCATAGCCATCTGGAAGATCTCGTTCTTCTTCTTCTCACCGCCCGAGAAACCCTCGTTTACCGAGCGACTTGTGAGCTTCGAGCTGAGTTCGACAACGGCACTCTTTTCGCGCATCATTTTGAGGAACTCGCCTGCTGTAAGCGGCTCCAAGCCACGATGTTTGCGTTGCTCATTGACGGCCATCTTCATAAAGTTCGACATCGTAACACCGGGAATTTCGACCGGATATTGGAAGCCGAGGAACAGACCCTCGCGAGCGCGCTCTTCGATCGACATCTCCAACAGATTCTGACCGCAGAAAGTTACTTCGCCTTCGGTAACTTCGAACTTCTCGTTACCTGCCAGCACCGATGCCAGCGTACTCTTACCCGAGCCGTTGGGACCCATAATAGCGTGCACTTCGCCTGCACGTACTTCGAGGTTGATACCTCTCAATATCTCCTTGCCGCCTACGTTGGCGTGCAAATTTTTAACGCTTAACATATTTGTTCAATTCACAATTCACAATTCGTAATTCACAATTTTGCGAGCGAAAGACGAATCAGTGAATCCGTTTGTTAATACTCTCTTTTATCCGTTGTTTCAAATATTCTCCATTCAATTAATCTTGAATTTTGAATTTTGAATTGCAAAGCCTATCCTACACTGCCTTCAAGGCTGATAGCCAATAGCTTTTGTGCCTCGACGGCAAACTCCATCGGCAACTTGCTCAGCACCTCCTTGGCGTAACCATTGACGATCAGACCCACAGCGTCCTCGGTCGCGAGTCCGCGCTGGTTGCAGTAGAAGAGCTGCTCCTCGGAGATCTTCGACGTTGTCGCCTCGTGCTCAACCACCGCCGAGGGGTTCTGTACGTCCATATATGGGAACGTGTGCGCACCGCAACGATCGCCAATGAGCAACGAGTCGCACTGCGAGTAGTTACGAGCATTCTCGGCACCCTTCGCCACACGCACCAAACCGCGATAGCTGTTCTGGCTGCGACCTGCCGAGATACCCTTCGAGACGATGCGCGAACGGGTGTTGCGACCGATGTGAATCATCTTCGTGCCCGTATCTGCCTGCTGGAAGTTGTTGGTCATCGCCACCGAGTAGAACTCCGCCACGCTGTTGTCGCCTGCGAGGATACAACTCGGATATTTCCACGTGATAGCCGAACCTGTCTCGACCTGCGTCCACGACAGACGCGCGTTGTCGCCCTTGCAAATGCCGCGCTTGGTTACAAAGTTGTAAATGCCGCCCTTACCCTCCTTATCGCCTGGGTACCAATTCTGTACGGTCGAATATTTCACCTCGGCATCTTTCAGCACGACAATCTCGACTACGGCGGCGTGTAACTGATTTTCGTCGCGTTGCGGAGCGGTACAACCCTCCAAGTAGCTCACATACGATCCTTCGTCGGCCACGATCAGCGTTCGCTCGAACTGACCCGTTCCTGCGGCATTGATACGGAAATAGGTGCTCAACTCCATCGGGCAGCGCACCCCTTTGGGAATGTAGCAGAACGATCCGTCCGAAAATACCGCTGCATTCAATGCCGTGAAGAAGTTGTCGGCATAGGGCACCACGCTACCCAAGTACTTGCGCACCAATTCGGGGTAGTCGCGCACGGCCTCGCTGATCGAGCAGAAGATGATTCCCTTCTCGGCCAGCACCTCCTTGAAGGTGGTCTTGACCGAAACAGAGTCCATCACTGCATCGACTGCCACGCCCGACAGCGCCATCTGCTCTTCGAGCGGAATACCCAGCTTGTCGAACGTGCGACGCAACTCGGGATCGACCTCGTCCATCGAGTTGAGCTTGGGTTTTGTGCGCGGTGCGGCGTAGTAGATAATATCCTGATAATCGATTTCGGGAATATCGAGGTGTGCCCACGTCGGCATAGTCATCGTGAGCCAATGGCGATAGGCTTTCAGTCGATAGGCCGTAAGCCATTCGGGTTCGCCCTTTTTCTGCGAGATGAGTCGCACCACCTCTTCGTTCAGACCGCGCGGAATCGTTTCGGTCTCGATGTCGGTGGTGAAACCATATTTATATTCGTTGCCGAGGTCGGCAATTATCTGATCTCTTTCTTCCATTTATAATGTACTCGTTGTAATCTACAAAGATAGGTATTTACCTCCAAAACTACAAATTTTGCGCCCTCTTTCCTTACTCATCAAAAATATTGGGCCTTAGTGGCGCACACTCAGCTCGAAAATCGCTATCTTTGCAACAAACGAATAGCAAAGTTATGGCATTGGAGATCGAACGTAAATTCTTGGTCGCGGGCGATTATAAGTCGTCGGCCACCTCGTGCGAACGTATCGCGCAGGGGTATCTCTCGTCGGGCGGTGGTTGCACCGTTCGTGTCCGAGTGCGTGGCGAGCGCGGCTACCTGACTATCAAAGGTCCGAGCGCCGACGGCATTAGCCGCAGCGAGTGGGAGTACGAAGTGCCCGCCCGCGAGGCTCTCGAAATGCTCACGTTGTGCCGTGGCGGTGTGATCGACAAGTGCCGCTACCTTGTTCCGTTCGAGGGACATACCTTCGAGGTCGATGAGTTCTATGGCGATAACGAAGGACTGACCGTTGCCGAGGTCGAACTCTCCGCGCCCGACGAACAATTTGCCCGCCCCGAGTGGCTGGGCGAGGAGGTTACGGGCGACCGTCGCTACTACAATTCTCACCTTGTGCGCAACCCCTTCAAAAATTGGTAATTGAGCCCGCCAACATAAAAGAAACGCCCGACCACTGCGGTCGGGCGTTCTCATTTACGAACGAGTCAATCGTCTGAATTACTTAACCTTACCAGCCGAACCCAGAACGTTCTCGCACTTGTGCATATAGAGCTTCTTCAACTCGTCGCGAGCGGGACCCAAGTACTTGCGGGGGTCGAACTCAGCCGGGTTGTCAACGAAGATCTTACGTACAGCAGCGGTCATAGCCAGACGACCGTCCGAGTCGATGTTGATCTTGCAAACTGCGCTCTTAGCAGCCTTGCGCAACTGCTCCTCGGGAATACCTACTGCGTCCTTCAAAGCACCACCGTGGGTATTGATGATCTTCACGTACTCCTGGGGAACCGACGACGAACCGTGCAATACGATGGGGAAGCCGGGGAGCTGCTTCTCGATCTCCTCCAAGATGTCGAAACGCAGTTCGGGGGGAACGAGGATACCCTCAGCGTTGCGGGTGCACTGCTCGGGCTTGAACTTGTTAGCGCCGTGCGAAGTACCGATCGAGATAGCCAACGAATCAACGCCGGTCTTGGTTACGAAATCAACAACCTCCTCGGGGCGAGTGTAGTGAGCAACCTCCGACGAAACCTCGTCCTCTACACCTGCCAGAACGCCGAGCTCACCCTCTACGGTTACGTCGTGCTGGTGAGCGTACTCAACCACCTGCTTGGTCAGCGCTACGTTCTCGTCGTAGGGGAGGTGGCTACCGTCGATCATCACCGACGAGAAACCCATATCGATACAGCTCTTGCAGAGCTCGAACGAGTTACCGTGGTCGAGGTGCAGAACGATAGGAATGTTCTTACCCAACTCCTTAGCGTACTCAACAGCGCCCTGCGCCATATAGCGAAGCAGAGTCTGGTTAGCGTACTTACGTGCGCCCGACGAAACCTGCAAGATTACGGGCGACGAGCACTCAACGCAAGCCGAGATGATAGCCTGCATCTGCTCCATATTGTTAAAATTGAAAGCGGGGATTGCGTAACCGCCCTTGATAGCCTCAGCGAACATCTCACGGGTGTTCACCAGACCGAGATCCTTGTAAGATACCATAGTTTTGTTAAATGTTGTATTAAGTTATAACTTGAATTTCAATGGTTTAATATGTTGCTTATCGTGTGTGTGCGTTGGTTGTTGCAGCACATTCGACGTTGCAAGTTATTAAAATCTTTGCAAAAATACTAAATTTTTGAATACTATCGACAATCTTTCGCCAAATAAATGCAACAAATGTACATTTTTATCACTTTCTTCTTCCCATTGTGCTGAGTTTGGCGAAGTCGTAAAAAATGATAGCCGAAAAAAACATTTTGTTTTCCGCGAAAGTTTTTCTATATTTGCGGTGTCTAACCAAAATTTATTATGTTATGAGAAAGATTTTGTTATGCTTGTCGCTCTTGGTGATGTGTGCTTGCGAGGGCGAAAATGATCTTGTCAATCCCAAAATCAGATATAATAGCGAGCAATCGGCTCTGCGTGCCCTCGAAGGCAGCGTGTGGGTCGAGGATCTGATGCCAAATAATTATGCGATTGAATACGAGAATAATGTTGCGGGCGAGCTGGTTCAGCTCGATGGCGTGCCTACATTGACGGGTGTAATCGACTGGAACAACTATTTCAAAATCGAGAACGGACGCAGTGTTGCATATATGGATTGCAGCGATTGCGCGACGCAAAAATTGAAGATCGCTTTCCGCTTTGATGACGACGATTCGAAGCTCTCGATCGACCCGAAAAATCGAGTAATGAAGAATTGGGACGCATCGCTCGGCGGCGATGTCTGGGAGATTGTCAAACTGACTAAGGATCAGATTGTTCTGATGCTCGATATGAGCTTGGTTGTAGGTGCTGCCGATGGCGATTACGATCGCTGGTATCGCTCGTTCAAACGTGTCGAACTTGACGAGGTAACGGCTGATAGGCTGAACCGCGCTGTTTCGGTCGATGACAATGATGATATTGAGGATTATTGGCGCGAGAAACTCGGCTTGTAATCCAAAAGTTTTCACAAACGAGTGGGGCTGCTTTCGGGTAGCTCCACTTTTTGTTTTGGGGTCGGCGGAATAAACTATAAAATAATCGAAAATATCCTCCATAATGTTAGTCGATTCACAATGTTTTTTGTATATTTGCGGTTAGATTTGTTGTGAAGTGCGACAAGTCGCGCCGTAAACCGAAATTTAACAAGTTAAACAAATACAAAATTCATTTAACACTATGGCTGATTTCATCTATCAGGAGCCGTTTCCTATCGAAAACGATACTACGGAATATCGTCTCCTTACAAAAGACTATGTGAAAGTTGTTGAGTGCGACGGTCGTCGTATTCTGAAAGTTGATCCCAAGGGCTTGGAGCTGTTGGCAAAAGAGGCTTACAACGACGTTTCGTTCTATCTGCGTGCGTCGCACTTGCAGAAGTTGGCTAACATTCTCGAAGATCCCGAAGCTACCGACAACGATAAGTTCGTAGCTTACACGATGTTGCTCAACCAGTGCGTAGCTGCCGAGGGTGAGCTGCCCACTTGTCAGGATACGGGTACCGCAATCTGTATCGGTAAGAAGGGCGAGGACGTTTATACGGGCGCTGACGATGCTGAGTGCATTACCCGCGGTGTTTACGAGACCTACAAGGAGCGCAACCTCCGTTACTCGCAGGTTGTTCCCTTCGATATGCTCAACGAGAAGAACAGCGGCACCAACCTGCCTGCACAGATCGACCTCTATGCAACTCAGGGTAACGAGTATAAGTTCTTGTTCATCACCAAGGGTGGTGGCTCGGCTAACAAGACCTTCTTGTATCAGCAGACCAAGGCGTTGCTGACCGAGGAGAACCTGACTAAGTTCGTTGAGGAGCACATCAAGGATCTGGGTACTTCGGCTTGTCCTCCCTACCACTTGGCACTCTGCATCGGTGGTACTTCGGCTGAGACCAACCTCGCAACCGTTAAGAAGGCTTCGGCTGGTTATCTGGATCACCTGCCCACATCGGGTAACGAGGGTGGCCGCTACTTCCGCGATTTGGAGTGGGAGCAGAAGGTGCTCGATATCTGCCAGAAGAGCGGTGTAGGTGCTCAGTTCGGTGGTAAGTATTTGGTACACGATGTACGCGTTATTCGTGGTCCTCGCCACGCAGCGTCGTGCCCCGTAGGTTTGGGCGTTAGCTGCTCGGCTGACCGTAACATCAAGGCTAAGATCACCGAGGACGGTATCTTCATCGAGCAGTTGGAGAAGAATCCCGCACGTTTCTTGCCGAAGGAGGCTCCCGCAATGTCGCCCGCAGTTGAGATCGACTTGGACGAGGGTATGGACAAGGTGCGCGAGACGCTGACCAAGTATCCCATCAAGACCCGCTTGAATATCAAGGGTACGTTGATCGTAGCACGCGATATCGCTCACGCACGTATCAAGCAGATGTTGGACGAGGGTAAGCCTATGCCCGAGTACTTCAAGAAGCACCCCGTTTACTATGCAGGTCCCGCGAAGACTCCCGCAGGTATGGCATCGGGTAGCTTTGGTCCCACCACCGCAGGTCGTATGGACCCCTACGTAGATCTGTTCCAGGATCACGGTGGTTCGATGGTTATGGTGGCTAAGGGTAACCGTTCGCAGGCAGTAACCGACGCGTGCCAGAAGCACGGTGGTTTCTACCTCGGTTCGATCGGTGGTCCGGCAGCTATCTTGGCTAAGAACAGCATTAAGAGTGTTGAGGTTGTCGACTTCCCCGAGTTGGGTATGGAGGCAGTTCGCAAGATCTATGTTGAGGACTTCCCCGCATTCATCATTGTGGACGACAAGGGTAACGATTTCTTTGCCGACTTCAAGCACTAAAAGTGTCTAACGTGGCTCTTTTGGCGTTGCGCTTGCTCTGCAAATGCTCACATACGTTTAGTATGCTCCGCTTTGCATAGCGTCGCGCGCCTAAAAATAGCTCACGTTATACGCTTTTATGAAAAAACTATAACCGAGCGAGTGCGCACTCCGTTCGTAAGAGTGGAGTGCGGCTCTTCTCGACCAACCCTTTACGACTAACACGAATCTCCGACGGTGGCTACGCCTATGCGATGGCCGACCGTCGGAGTGGTCGTGTTTTGAGGGGTACGCGATTTTGCGGCTCGATGACTGCAATATGCGACAAAAAAATGCGTGCTACATATAATATTTAGGTGTGTCGCGCGTTATTTGTGAAATATAATATACTGAGTATGTTTAGAAGATTGATGTTGAGCATTGCGGCTCTGCTGGCGGTGGTTGCGGCGTGGGCGTCGTCGCCTGTGTCATTCGAGGCGTCGGCTCCGTTATTGGTTGCGGCGGGCGAGAATTTCCGCATCGAATTTACGGTCAATGCCGAGCCTGAGCGCAATAGCTTCGAGGCTCCGAGTTTCGAGGGATTTCAACTTATTGCAGGTCCCGTAACCTCGCGCGGCAGCAATATGTATATCGTCAATGGCGCGATGGAACGCTCGGAGTATCATACCTATACCTACGTGCTGCAAGGTACGACCAAGGGTAAATATACGATTGGGGCGGCGGCGATTGCGGTTGAGGGTAAGAGCTATCGAACGCAACCCGTAACCATCGAGGTTGTCGATGAGGGCAACTCGCAGCAGGGTGGTGCGGTGCCGCAGGGTGGCAATTCGGCCGAGAAGGCGATAGGTGCAAATGACCTACTGATGCGAATGGTGGTCAATAAGACCGATGTATTCAAAGGTGAGCCGGTTGTGGCAGCGCTCAAATTGTACAAACGTGTGTCGTTGCTCGGTAGCGATGGCGTCAAATTCCCGTCGTTCAATGGTTTTTGGACTCAGGAGCTGGACTCGGAGAACAATATGTGGCAGCGCGAAACCTACGATGGTCGCATCTACGAAACGCTGGTCGTCCGCGAATATCTGCTCTATCCTCAGCAGACGGGCAAACTGCGTATCGACCCTGCTGAGATGACGGTTGTGGCTCAGGTAGTTATGCCGAGTAGCTCGCGTGGTTTCGACCCCTTCTTCGATCAACCCGATGTGGTTGAGGTTCGTCGCAAGCTGACCACCGCTCCGGTTGAGATCAATGTCAAGGAGCTGCCCGCGGGTGCTCCGTCGTCGTTCTCGGGCGCGGTGGGTCGATTCACTATGGAGGCAACTCCTCCCGCGTCGAACTTTACGGCCAACTCGGCAGCAACCTATACGGTTAAGATCTCAGGTACGGGCAACCTGCCTTTCGTTCAAGCTCCGACGTTGGCACTCCCTTCGTCGTTTGAGCTGTACGATGTCAAGACCACCGAGAGCCTGAAAAATTCGTTGCAAGGCATTAGCGGTTATCGTCAATTCGAATATCCGTTCATTGCGCGTGCCGAGGGTGAATATGATATTCCTGCAATCGAGTTTAGCTATTTCGATCCTTCACAACTGAAATATGTAACTCTGTCGTCGCGCGAGCTGTCTCTGACGATCGATCCCGATCAGTCGGGTGGCCTGTCGGGAGCACCGGTGATTGGCGGTGTGTCGAAAGAGGAGGTCAAGATGCTCGGTCAGGATATTCGCTTCATCAAACTCGGTGCAGCAGGTTTGCGACCGGTGCGTTCGGTCTTTGTCGGGAGTGTGGCCTATTGGGTGCTGTTAGGTTTGATGTTGGCTCTCTTTGTGGGTGTGTCGATATATCTGCGCAAGCGTATCAAAGAGATGCAGAATGTTACGCTCATTCGAGGCAAGCGAGCCAATCGTGTTGCGTTGCAACGTTTCCGTGCGGCGGCGAAGTTTATGGAGCTGGACAACCAGCACGGCTTCTACGAGGAGATGTTGCGTGCGCTGTGGGGCTATATGAGCGACAAGTTGAATATTCCGGTTGCCAACTTGACCAAAGAGAACGTGCGCGAAGAGTTGCGTAAGCGGAACATAGCCTCGGATACAATCCAGCAGTTTATTGATATTATCGTGTCGTGCGACGAGGCGCAATATTCGCCTATGGCTTCTGCTCAGATGAGCGAGGTCTATGCCGAGGGTGTGCAGATCATTTCGAAGCTCGAATCGACGCTCAAAAAATAGGAGGAACAGAACGATGGTAAAAAAGATATTTATACTCATCACGGCACTTGCAGCAACGCTGTCGGCTGTGGCTCAGGAGGATAGCGTGGCAACTGCAACAGCAGCCCCTGCACTCGGCAACGAGCAGATTTGGGACGAGGCCAACACTGCATACGTCAATGCCAACTATCCGCGTGCAATCGAGCTTTACCACTCGATCGAGGATCAGGGCTTGGCGTCGGCAAAGCTCTATTACAATATGGGCAATGCCTATTTCAAAACCGACGATATGGGCCACGCAATCCTCTACTACAATAAGGCGTTGCGCTTATCTCCCGGCGATCAGGATATTCGCTACAATCTCGACGTGGCGAATAGCTACACGAAGGATCGCATTCAGGTCGTGCCCGAATTGTTTTTGACGCGATGGATACGCAGTGTTCGCCAAACGATCAGCGGTAATGCGTGGGCGGTGCTGTCGCTCGTGTTCTTCGCTGTGATGTTGGTGGCGATAATGGCCTATATGCTTGTCCATAGTCTGCTTTTCCGCAAGATAGGTTTCTTTGCGACGATCGTCAGCCTTCTGCTGTTTGTAATCACTACGTCGTTTGCCGTAACCGAGCGTCGCCACGCTACTTCGCCCACCGAGGCTATCGTAATGCGTGCATCGGTGTCGGTTAAGGCAGCCCCCGAGAAGAACTCGACCGATATGTTTGTCCTGCACGAAGGAACAAAGGTTCGCGTGGGCAATAGTGTCGAGGGGTGGATCGAGGTAACGATTGCCGATGGAAATAAGGGTTGGCTCGAAGAGCGAACAATCGAAATGATCGACTAACGACCGAGGCTATGTCAAGACTTCTGGAAGATGTAACGGCCGAGTTGTCGAAGCTCCCGGGTATTGGTCGTCGTACGGCGTTGCGCTTGGCGATGCACCTGCTGCGAATGGAGGTTGCGAGTGTGCAGGATATGACGTCGAGTATCGACCGCTTCCGTACGCAGATTCGCCACTGCCGTCTGTGTAACAACCTGTCGGATACCGATGTGTGTCCGATATGTGCTGACGAGCGACGCGATCACTCGACGGTCTGCGTTGTGGAGCAGGTTTCCGACGTGCTGTCGATTGAGAACACGCGCCAATATCGAGGTGTCTATCACGTTTTGGGCGGCGTGATCTCGCCGATGCAGGGCATTGCTCCGTCGGATTTGAAGATCGACCTGCTGCTCGAAAATGTTGCACGTGGCCAGATCCGCGAGGTGATTCTTGCGCTCAATACATCGGTCGAGGGCGAAACGACGCTCTTCTATATCCTCAATCGCTTGCGCGCCTACCCATCGGTGAAGGTTACGACGATTGCACGCGGTTTGGGTTTTGGCGATGAGTTGGAGTATGTCGATGAGATGACAATCACGCAGGCGTTGATCAATCGCCGCGAGGTCGAGCGATAGAGTCTGTCGAACGAATTGAGTGGGGCTGTGCCGAGTGGGGTGCAGCCCCATCTGTTTTCCCCGACAGCGGCACTGTTTTTGAAGGCTAAGGATCGAACTCTTAAAAAACGAACAGCTATGAAAAAGTATCAATGTCCTTCGTGTCCCTACATCTACGATCCTGCGGTTGGCGATCCCGATAACGGAATCCCTGCCGGTACGCCCTTCGAGCAACTGCCCGACGATTGGGTTTGCCCGCTGTGTGGCGAGGAGAAGTCGGCCTTCGTTGCGATCGAGGAATAGTAATGTTGCAAATTTCGAATAGCTATGTTTATCGTGTTGTTAATCAGTAAATTATTGTTTATGATCGCCTCTGCCGAAACTTCCGTTGCTGACTCTACGTCAGTCTTCCGACTCCCCGATTTACCCTACGAAATGACAGCTCTTGCTCCGAATGTGAGCGAGGAGACACTGCGCTACCACTATGGTAAGCACCATCAAACCTACGTCGATAATGTCAATAAGTTGATTGTTGGCACCCGTTTCGCCTCGATGCCTTTGGACGAAATCGTGCGCCAGGCCGACGGACCGCTCTATAACAATGCGGCTCAGGTACTCAATCACAATCTCTATTTTCTTGCGCTTGCACCTGCTGCGGTTGCCAAGCACGCTCCCGAGGGTCCGTTGGCGGCAGCTATCAAGCGCGATTTCGGATCGTTCGATGCGATGAAGGTGCAGTTGGCTAAGGCTGCCACGTCGCTTTTCGGATCGGGTTGGGTCTGGTTGGCCGAGAACAAAAACGGCAACCTTGTGATCCTCTCCGAGTCGAATGCGGGCAACCCCTTGCGCCACGGATTGACGCCTTTGCTCGGTATTGATGTTTGGGAGCACGCCTACTATATTGATTATCGCAACGACCGCGCCCGCTCGATCGACCAACTTTGGGACGTGATTGATTGGCAAGTGGTTGAGGATCGCTACGGTAAGCATTGATTGAATAGGGTGCCCCTCCCGTATTTGGCAAAATCTCAGATTTTGGCACACACTCTGTGGCTCGTGCGACTTCGGTCGCACGCCCCCCCAGCCACAGAGTGTGCGTGTCAGCGGCTTGTGTTGTAGTTTTTTGAGATTTTGATTTTGCGAATTGAATATAATTGAGTATATTTGTAGGTGCTCTCGTGCGAGGGCGCGACATATTTTTTGAAATTTACGAAGCGTTATGCTTCTCTTGCAATCGGAAATGTGAGAAACTTCCAGTAGTCAGCAAGAGGGTGTAGCGGTTCGCGCGTATGCGTGGGCTGGTTACTCATCTGCTGACAAAGGTCATTCTCACAACCTCCGATTGTAGATAAGTGTATCAGTGCCACGCTTTTGCGTTTAACACTAAAAAAGTTCTTACGGCACGGAGAACAGGAACCGGAATAGTATGAAGAGACTGATTTTAGCCGCAATGATGATTCTGTTTGCGACGACTGCCAATGCGCAGAAAGATGTAACGAAGTTCCTCGGCATTCCCGTCGATGGCACCAAAGCCGAAATGATCCAAAAACTCAAAGCGAAGGGTTTTACGAGCGTGGGATATCAAGATGTTTTAGAGGGAGAATTTAATGGAACACAAGTTTACGTCCACGTTGTTACCAATAACAACAAAGTTTATCGAATTATGGTTGTGGACAAAAGCGGTCAAAGCGAGAGAAATATAATTATTCGCTTTAATAAACTTTGCTCACAGTTTGAGAATAATAAGAAATATGTGTCAATGACATTAGAAAATCAAATGATCTCAGAGGACGAAGATATCTCTTATGAAATAATAGTTAATGATAAACGCTATCAGGCAGGATTCTTTCAATTATCAGATGGTGAAGGATCTGCAATTGATGCATTGAATCGTCAAGTTTGGTTTACAATTTCAAGGCAATACGCGGATTATGTGATTGCTATGTATTACGATAATCTTAACAACCAGTCTAACGGCGAAGATTTATAGTTTTCTCATTTAATTTTATAACAGCCCGAAATTATTTTCGGGCTGTTATTATATCTCAGAGTACGTCTCGCCTATAAAACCAAAACAAATATTTGTTTCGAAAAATGAAAAAAATCTGACTTATGTCAGTTGGCGCGAGCCAAGTCCCCGACCGATGAAAATGCGTTAAGCGGGCGACGGCTGTGTATCGAAATATTCGCACAAGGAAAAAAGCAAACCCCGCCCTTATGGCGGGTCATCGGGGTTGTTTTTGGTTACTTTTGTCAAACAAAAGTAACGGAGAATCAATTAGTTAGACGACGACATCACGAACTTGGCTTATGGTTTGATTTTCTTCGATCATATTCCCCTTCAAACGACAAAACCGAACCCCACACGTGGGATTCGGTTTTGTGCCATATTGAGAATTAAGTATTTCGCTCCGAATTACTTGATCTCCCAAGTTGCGCCGCTACGCAGCAGATCGTCCATACACTTGATCTTGCTGTCAGCCTTCACCTGCTCAACCTGCTCAGCTACCTTCTTGTCATAGACTGCGTCGTCCTCTACCAAACGAATCACACCCAGAGCAACGGGGTAGTCGGGATACTTCATTGCAGCCAACATTACGTGCAGCGTGGTATCCTTCTCGTGAGCGTCGTGAGTCAGAATGTCGTCCTCAGTAACGCCATTCTCACCAACGGTTACGACCTTCAACTTCATACCGTCCAACATCAGACCCTTGTTCTTCTGCGAGCCGAACAACATCTTCTCGCCGTGTTTCAAGGTGATGGTGTTCTCGGCACGAGTAGCCTTGTCGCCTGCAAACAGAGCGTGGGTTTTATCGTTGAAGATCACGCAGTTCTGCAATACCTCGACAATCGAGAAACCTTCGTGAGCTGCACCCTCTACGAGGCAGTTCTTCGTCAGCTCCATCTCCGCGTCGATCGAACGAGCAAAGAAAGTACCCTTAGCACCGATTACCAACTCACCGGGGTTGAACGGCTTCTCAACCGTACCGTAGGGCGAGGTCTTGGTGATCTTACCCAGCTTCGAGGTGGGCGAGTACTGACCCTTGGTCAAACCGTAGATCTCATTGTTGAACAGAACGACGTTGAGATTCACGTTACGACGGATAGCGTGAATAAAGTGGTTACCACCGATTGCGAGCGAGTCGCCATCACCGGTTGCAACCCAAACACTCAGGTCGGGGTTAGCGGTCTTAACACCGGTTGCGATAGCGTTAGCACGACCGTGAATGGTGTGCATACCGTAGCTACGCACGTAGTAGGGGAAACGCGACGAGCAACCGATACCCGAGATTACGGTGAACATCTTGTGAGGAATGTTCTGTTTTTCGGCCACTTCGGGCAGTGCTTTAAGCACCGAGTTGAGGATAGCGTGGTCGCCACAGCCTGCGCACCATTTAACCTCCTGGTCGCTCTTGAAATCTGCCGCTGTATATTTATATGTACACATAACTATTTGGCTAATAATTCGTTAAACTTATCTTTCAACTCAATCACAGTGAAGGGCTGACCCTCGCACTTGTTGAACTGCTCGAAGGTGAACTCCTGGAAGTTCTGACGCAGATAACCTGCGAACTGACCAGCGTTCAACTCGCAAACAACCAGACGGCGGTAGCGCTTGAAGATGTCGCGTACGTTTGCGGGCAGCGGGTTGATGTAATTGAAGTGGCAGAGAGCAATGCTCTTACCCTCAGCCTGCAACTCCTCGACAGCTGTCTGCAAGTGGCCGAGAGTACCGCCCCAACCGATAACCAGCACGTCAGCCTCGTCAGCGCCCATAACGGTCTGATCGGGGATTACATTCACCACGCGAGCAACCTTCTCGGCGCGGGTGTTGGTCATAATCTGGTGGTTAGCGGGGTCGTGCGAAACGCTACCCTTCAACTTATCCTTCTCCAAGCCACCGATGCGGTGCTCCAAACCCTCGGTGCCGGGGAATGCCCAACGGCGAGCCAGAGTTTCGGGGTTACGCTTGTAGGGCATATACTGAGCCTCGTCCTCGTCCAATGCGGTGCAAACGGGAGGAACGATAGCGGGGTAGTCGCTCATCGAGGGGATACGCCAGGGCTGGCTACCGTTAGCGATGAAGCCGTCGGTCAGCAGGATTACGGGAGTCATATGCTCCATTGCGATCTTACCTGCCTGGAAAGCGTAGTGGAAGCAGTCGCTCGGGGTACTTGCTGCCAGAACGACAACGGGGCACTCGCCGTTACGACCGTAGAGAGCCTGAACCAGGTCGCTCTGCTCGGTCTTGGTCGGCAGACCGGTCGAAGGACCACCGCGCTGAACATCGACAACTACCAGAGGCAGCTCAGCCATTACAGCCAGACCCAAAGCCTCGCTCTTCAACGACAGACCGGGACCCGAGGTGGTGGTAACTGCGAAGTTGCCGGCGAAAGCTGCACCGATCGAAGTACAGATACCTGCGATCTCGTCCTCAGCCTGAACGGTCTTAGCGCCCAGCGACTTGTGCTTAGCCAACTCTTCGAGGATTACGGTTGCGGGGGTGATGGGGTACGAGCCGCAGAACAGCGGGCGACCACTCTTCTCCGAAGCAGCTAACAGACCCCAAGCGGTTGCAACGTTACCGCTGATCGAGCGATAAACGCCCTTTTCGAGCGGCGAGGGAGCTACGTCGTAGGTGTTAGCGAATGCGTGAGTATTAGCGGCATAGTTGTAACCTGCGTCCATTGCGAGTTTGTTAGCCTCGGCAACTGCGGGGTTCTTTTTGAGGAACTTGCCGTCGATATATTTCTTAGCGTGGTCGAAGGGGCGGTTGTAGATGTAGAAGCAGATACCAAGTGCAAACATATTCTTGCACTTCACGATGCTCTTGTTATCCAAACCGGTCTCAGCCAGCGCCTCTTTGGTCATCGAGGTAATGTTGGGAACTACTACGTTGTGGTTCTCCAAACCGAGCTCCTTGATGGGGTCGAGGGTAGCGAAACCTGCCTTCTGCACCGATTTTTCGGTCAGCGTATCGCCGTCGATAATCACGGTAGCATCGGGTTTCAACCATTTAGCATTAGCTTTGAGGGCCGCGGGGTTCATAGCAACGAGCACGTCGCAGTAGTCGCCCGGGTTAGTTACGTTACCGCTACCGAAATGAAGCTGGAAGCCCGAAACACCTGCTACGGTGCCCTGCGGTGCGCGGATTTCGGCGGGGTAGTCGGGGAATGTCGAGATTCCGTTACCCATCAGTGCCGAGGTGTCGGAGAAGAGTGTTCCGGTGAGCTGCATACCGTCGCCCGAGTCGCCCGAGAAACGGATAACAACGTCCTTCAACTCCTTAACATTTTGTTTGTCCATAAGTAGTTTGTTGTAATTAACGGGAGCCGAGAGTCCCGACTCCACTAAATTATGTTACTTTTATGAGTGAATTGTTCCTTGGTTTTATTTCAAACTTCTTACAAATATACGTAAAGTTTCGATACGTTGTTCTCCTTTTCGTGTATTTAATTTTGCGAACTGTGATTTTTTTAACAAAAAGAGGCCCGAATAACGCGGCAGGGTGTTGTGATTCGGCGAAAATCGACTATTTTTGCATCACAACAAAACATATTACAAAATGAAGAATAGCTTACTGAACTTAATTGTTATTTGCACTGCGCTGTTTATGGTCGGTTGCAAAGACCCCAATCCTACCCCTCCAACCCCGCCTACGCCTGAGGTTACGACCTTCCGTACATTCTCGCTGTTGAAGGCACAGAATCCCGCGCTACAAGGAGATCTGAATTTCACGATTGGTGCGGACGGAGTTTTCAGTTGTAAGGTGCCTTATTATGTCGATCGCACGGCTCTGATCCCGACCTTCACCGTCCCCGATGGTTGCCGAGTGGTGGCGCAGACAAAGACGCAGATCAGTGGCAAGACGGCTGTCAATTTCTCGCAGCCCGTTGTGTATAGCATTACCTCGAATGGTCGAACGACGCCCGTAACGGTCAAATTTGAGATTGGTTATAAGGGATTGTCGGGTCTGCCCGTTGTGGTGATCAACACCGAGAAGAATCAGGCAATCAAGGATAAAGATACGTGGATCCCTGCCAAGATGATGATCGATGATGGTAATGGTAACACCGTATTTGACGAGGCTGATGCCGAGGTTAAGGGTCGTGGCAACACCACGTGGTATTACGATAAGAAGCCATACGCCATCAAGCTCGGCGAGAAGGCCGAAGTGCTCGGTATGCCCAAACACAAGCGTTGGGTGCTGCTGGCAAGTTGGAATGATAAGGCGATGATGCGTACCGATCTGACCTTCTTTATGGCGCAGCAATACACCACCTTCCGTTGGAAACAACGCGGTGAGGCGGTTGAGTTGGTGCTCAATGGCGAGCATATGGGCCACTACTACCTCTGCGAGCAGATCAAGGTCGATAAGAATCGTGTGCCCGATGGTTATGTGCTCGAAATCGACTATCGCGCCAAGGAGGCCAATGGCGACATCTTCTTCACGAGCAACCTTACAAAACTTAATTTTGTGCTGAAAGATCCCGAACCGGAGAAGGGTAGCGAGGAGTTCAACTACGCACGCGACTATATCAACCGCGCCGAAAATGACCTCAAAGAGGGCAATGTCGAGTCGTATCGTTCGTATATGGTGATGGAGAGCTTCGTTGATTGGTATCTCAATCAGGAGTTCTCGATGAATATCGATGCCTGTTTCTTCCTCAGTGTCTATATGAACATTGGCGAGGACGGCAAACTCTATATGGGTCCGCTATGGGACTTCGATATTGCGTTTGGTAACGACGTATTCCTCGATGACAGCAGTGATAACCATATCCCCGAGGGCTTCTATCTTTACGATGCCGACCGTTCGGATCTTTGGTTGAAGGTGTTGCGCAACGACGAGCTGTTCCTCTCGATCTTGAAGGAGCGCTATGCAGCGATGCGTGCCGATAAGGATACGATTCTGGCACATATCGACGAGGTGGCCGAGGCTCAGCGTGAGTCGGCTGTACTGAACGATCAGAAGTGGCATAAGCTCTGCAAGGCGGGTGCATCGCGCGAGCAGATATTGAAGGCTTACGATGCCGAGGTCGAGTACTTGAAGGAGTGGGTCGAGGATCGCTTTGAGTGGCTCGATCAGCATATTCCGAATCTCTAAATCGACAATCGAAGGGAATATTTCGACTGAAATATTTTGTATGCGACGAAAAAGTTTCTAACTTTGTAAGTTGATAGTGCAGACGTAATGTGGCATAAACTATAATCGTAAACCAAATAAAATGAACTACCAAATCAAATTTACCACCCCCGAAGAGGCGGTGAAAGTTGTTAAGTCGGGCGATCACGTCCATCTGAGCTCGGTAGCAAGCGCACCCCAGTGCCTGATCAAGGCTTTGGTTGAGCGCGGTGCCAACCACGAGTTCGAGAATGTTCACATTCATCACCTTCACACCGAGGGTCCTGCTCCCTATGCAGCACCCGAGTTCGAGGGTATCTTCCAGCTTGATTCGTTCTTTGTGGGCGGTAACGTACGTAAGGTAACCCAGAGCGGTTATGCTGATTACATTCCCGTATTCCTGAGCGAAACTCAGAAGTTGTATCGTTGCGGTGCTCTGCCTTGCGACGTTGCGATGATTCAGGTTTGTCCTCCCGACAAGCACGGCTACGTGTCGTTGGGTACTTCGGTTGATGCAACGCTGGCAGCAATCGAGCAGGCTAAGACCGTTATCGCAGTAGTTAATAAGTATGTTCCTCGTGCTCACGGTCAGGCTCTGATCCCGATGTCGATGATCGACGTATTCGTTCAGGACGACCAGCCGCTGGAACCGGCTCACTTCACCGCTCCTAACGAGGTTGAGACTCTGATCGGTAAGCATTGCGCTGCGCTGATCGAGGACGGTGCTTGCTTGCAGATGGGTATCGGTGCAATTCCTAACGCAGTATTGGCACAGCTGGGTGGCCACAAGAACTTGGGTATCCATACCGAGATGTTCGCTGACGGCGTTCTGCCGCTGGTTGAGGCAGGTGTGATCAACGGTGCTAACAAGGGTACCGACCGCGGTAAGATGGTTTCGACCTTCTTGATGGGTTCGCAGGCTGTTTATGACTTCATCGATGACAACCCGGGCGTAGCAATGATGGACGTAGGTTACACCAACGATCCCTTCGTAATTGCTAAGAACCCCCGTATGACCGCTATCAACTCGGCATTGCAGATCGACCTGACCGGTCAGGTTTGCGCTGACTCGCTGGGTACCCGTTTCTACTCGGGTGTAGGTGGTCAGGTTGATTTTATCTATGGTGCATCGCTGGCTAAGGAGGGTAAGTCGATTATCGCAATGCCTTCGGTAACCAACAAGGGTGTGAGCAAGATTGCTCCCGTGCTGACCGAGGGTGCAGGTGTTGTTACCACTCGTTCGCATATGCACTGGTTTGTAACCGAGTATGGTGCAGTTGATCTCTATGGCAAGAGCTTGCAGGAGCGTGCTCGTCTGTTGATCTCGGTGGCTCACCCCGATCACCGCGAGGCTCTGGACAAGGCTACCTTCGAGCGCTACGGTTCGCACCACCACTACATCAAGAAGTGTATGGAGTAACGCGCACTCCACGCGCAATAAGAGTAGAGGTCGCTCCATTTCGGGGCGACCTCTCTGTTTTTACCTCTCTTTCTCGATCCGAGCGATTATGTCTGCGAGGTGGTCGCCGCTCACGACGCCACTCCCGCGCCACGCAACTCGCCCAGCCCGATAGAGCACCAATGTCGGCACCGAACGGACGCTATGCTCGGCAACAAGCTCCGCATTTTGGGGATCGTCGATGTCGTAACGAAGTATCGTAACGCGACTGCCGAGTGTTTCGGCCAAGCGGTCAAGTATGGGGTGCATTGTGCGACACGGCCCGCACCACGTGGCATAGAAATCGACCAATGTAGGAGTCGTGCGAGAGATAGTTTGCTTAAAGTTATTCATCACTTTATATGGTTTTGATGGTTGATAATCAGTGTATTTCGACCCAGCTGCGCATCTGCGTCAATTCGCTTTCGAAGTAGGTTATAGCCCTCCGCAGACCCTCGTCGAGAGTTGTCGTGGGTTGCCAACCGAGCATCTCGCGGGCGCGTGAGATGTCGGGTGATTTGTGGCGAGGGTCGTCGTTACGTGCATCTCGATGAATGATTTTCGAGCGGCTACCTGTTAGGTCGATAATCTTCTCTGCCAACGCACGAATCGAAATTTCGTGGTTGCTGCCGATATTGACAATCGGAATTTGGACGTCGGGCAGGCGGTTCATTAACCGAATTAGTGCGTCGATCACATCGCCCACCCAGCAGAACGAACGCAGTTGCTCGCCATTGCCGTAGATCGTCAGGTTGCGTCCCGATAGAGCCTCGACAATCATTTTGGTTACCACGCGCTGATCGCTCAAATCGGCTCCCGAGCCATAGGTGTTGAATATACGTGCGACTTTGCCATCAACCTGATACTCATCTTTGTAGGCGTGCATAAAGCTCTCGGCGGCACGCTTGCTTTCGGCCAAAGCCGAGCAGGCCGGACCGAATGGCTGGTCTTCGTGCATTGATTGGTTGCGCACCGAGCCATAGACATCGCCCGACGAGGCGAGCAATACTCGTGAGCGGTTGATTCGGGCACTTTCGAGGCAGTTGAGCGTTCCCAGGATATTGACTTTGTGGGTCTCGACGGCCATCACTTGATCATATCTTAGTGCTGATGGAGAGGCGAGGTTGTAGATCTCATCGACGTTGATACCGAATTGATTTACAACGTTATGTCGAATGTAATTGAAGTTGGTGAGCGTCATCATATCGCGCAATATTGGCGACGATTCGCAGCTGCGGATATCCATACAATAGACGTCGTGGTGCCGATCGACCAACGCACGACAAAGGTGCGAGCCGATCAATCCCGCACCACCGATTACGAGAATACGTTTTGAGTCGTTCATTTCCGGAAAAGTTTTCTCCGAAGAACTCCAAAAACTGTGCCTCGATACGCAAAAAAACTCCACCTCGTGTCGCCTGAGGTGGAGTGTGTAATTGAGAGTGAGAGCGTGTCTAATGCTCGTCGTAATCGTTTTGGAAGATTGCGGCAGGCAACTCGTCAATACGATTCACGTAGCGCACCTCGATACCTTTGGGTGGTTTGGGTAGATCTTTACGCAGGTATCCCGAAACAACAATTCGTCGAAAACCCAATCGAGCCGCCTCGGCAATACGTTGCTCGCTACGCGGGGCGGGGCGCACCTCGCCCGACAGACCGATCTCGCCCGCACAGCAGACACCTTCGATCAGCGGTTTGTCAAAATATGAGGAGATCACGGCCGCAACAATCGCCAAATCCATACCCGTATCGGCAATCTTGAAACCGCCTGCAAAATTGAGGAATACGTCCTTCGAGAACATCTTCATTCCCACACGTTTCTCCAACACGGCGAGCAACATATTCATTCGGCGTGAGTCGTAGCCCGTTGTCGAGCGTTGCGGTGTTCCGTATGCAGCATTGCACACTAACGATTGAGTTTCAATCAGATAGGGGCGAATGCCATCGACCGCTGCACCGACTGCAATACCACTCAACGGTTCGTCATAGTGCGACAAGAGTATCTTCGACGGGTTATCGACCTCGATCAGACCCTCGTTGCGCATTTCGAAAACGCCGATCTCGAACGTTGCTCCAAAGCGGTTTTTGATGCCGCGCAGAATGCGATAGACATTATTGCCGTCGCCCTCGAATTGAAGCACTACATCGACAATATGTTCCAAAATCTTCGGACCCGCAATCGTGCCATCTTTGGTGATGTGGCCGATGATGAAGATCGACGTGCCTGTACTCTTGGCATATTTGAGCAACGTGGCGGCGCACTCGCGGATCTGCGAAACGCTACCTGCCGATGATTCGATCAGTTCGGTATAAACCGTTTGTATCGAGTCGATTATGACAATATCGGGGGCAATCTCTTCGATCTGTGCAACGATATTTTCGAGCAATGTTTCGGAGTAGATCAAGCAATTTTCGTTCTCTGTTCCGATACGCGACGCTCGCATTTTGATCTGCTGCGGCGACTCTTCACCCGAAACGTAGAGCACCTTCAATCCGTGCGGTGCGAGTGCCAATTGCAGGCTGAGGGTCGATTTGCCGATACCGGGTTCGCCGCCCAACAAAACGAGAGATCCGCGCACCAATCCGCCACCCAAAACACGATTAACCTCGCTGTTACCCAGGTCGATACGCTTATGCACCTGATCCTCGATCTGGGCGATTGTCTGCGGACGCGATTGAGGAAGGTGTGCGGCAGCGGCAGCCGAGGCGGTCGAACTTTTGGCAATAATCTCCTCGGCGAATGTATTCCACTCGCCACACGAGGGACAGCGTCCGATCCATTTCGGAGCTTCGTAGCCGCAGTTGCGACAGAAATATGCCTTCTTGACCTTTGCCATAACTTTGGATTAATATTGCTCTAATTGCCAGCCTGCCTCGTCCTCAATTCGTTCGCGCAACGAGCCTTCGGGCAATGTGTCGATAAATGCACGTGCCGCCAAACGTTGCTCCTCCGAACGTGCGCCACAAGCGCCGATCAGAACGGCTGCACCGTGTGCCGTTACGACCTCCAATCCGACGGGAACGTCGCTCAAAGCCTTTGTTAGCGACTCAGCTATGTCGTTAATATCTAATTCGTTGCAGCGTCCGCCTACAAGCATAGCCGCATAACGCAACAGTGCATTGTCGTCGGCTAACCACTTGCGCAGAGCGACTTTGGCCACCGCAGTTCGACCGATCAGTACCGTTGCAACATTTTCGGCCATCTCGACCGTCGTAACGGCCTTCGCCCAGAACGGCAGCTCCTCCTCGGTAACGCTTTCGGGTGAGGCGATCGAGAGCGCGGCAAGTTGCAATTCGCGCACTTGCTGTTGGTAGAGCAATCGTGCCAACTCATCGTCGGGCGCATATTGGCGAGCCAATGCACGTATGGTTGGGATACTGACGCCGTAGCTCAGCGCATATTCGATACCCTTTTCGCGCATCGAATCGACCACTGCTCCATTCATCTCGCGTCGCAGTTCGCCCAAAAGCGCGACCATTTTCGATGTAGCATTCATCGTCGTAGAGGGCAATTATCTCTTTTGGGTATTTACGATCTCGACCACCTTACCATATTGGAATATAGGCAGTTCGACCTCGATGAGCGTGCCGCGGCTATCCGACAGACGGCAGACAACATTGTCGGCAATACGGAACGGAACGGCATAGCGCGTATCGCGTTCGCTCTTCAATGTCAGCTCCTCGGTCGGGATCTGACCGCTGGGCATAAGCTCCAATACGATGGGCTGAGCCGAGAGATTGTTGGCGGGCTCGATACCGCTCTGCTCGCTGAAACGGCAGAGGATATATTTCGTTTTACTCTTTTCGGGCACAACAGCAACACTTTTCACGATACGTGTTACCACCTGCTTGCCGAGGAACAATTCGAGATACTCCTGCTCCAAGCGGTCAATCTCGTCGAGCGCGGCTTTCAGACCTGCGCCATAGACATTCTCTCCGACATTGCCGAGCACCAGATCAATACGAGCCTTGCGCAGTTGATAGATTGTTTTTGCGGCTTCGGCAGCGGCTGTTTCGAGAGGGACTTCGGTTACCGAGATACGGTCGGGCATCACTTTGGGGAACTCCTCGTCGGTTCCGCGCAACGAAACGACCTCGCTACCTTCGTCGAATGTAGGTGCAGTTGGCGCAGGGGCAGTGTCGGTAGCCGATATTGCGGTTTCGACAATAGCGTAGCTTACCTTATCGGTCAGTGGGGCGCGTGAGCCGAGATATTTCTGGGCATAGCGAGCGTATGGACCTGCAACGGTTGTGCTCTTCTCGACGACCATATTGATTGTCAATGTCGTTTGCGGGTACGAGAGGGTTGTAACGCCATTCTCCTCGACGATACCGACCTTTGCGGCGGTGAAATTCTGAGCCGAGGCTGTTGCTACGAGAGCTACGCAGGCTGCCGTGGCGAGTATTGCTTTAATGGTTTTCATAGGTTTCGTTTATTGTGTTATGAATGTTATTTCTGCAAAGTTACTTTTATTTGTCGAAAAAAACTCCTCCGCAGTCAGAAATTTGCTCTAATGCAGATAAAATTCTTCGGTCAGCCGTCGGTATTGTTCGCTTCGTTGTCCGTCGTCAGCCGACAAAGTGAGCAACTCAATCTCCGCCTCGCCATTCGTCAGGCTCCACTCGCTCATCGTGCGCTTGGGCTGAGCACCCGGCTTTGTCGCCACATCGCAACGACGTCGCAGATGTAACCCTGCTGCTACGGCTTGCATAGCAAAGCGTCGCGCCTCGTCCGCAGGCAGAATCAACGCCAATCGACCCTCAGCGGTTAGCAGACGTTTAGCTGCATCGATCAGGTCGCGGTGGGGTAGCGAGCAGTTGTGGCGCGCAACGGCACGCGACGGATCGGGCGATTGCAGCGTCTCGGAAAAGTAGGGCGGGTTGCTGACAATGAGGTCGTAATGCTCCTCGCACGTGTAGTCCTGTACGGCCGACTCGATCACACGAATACGACCGCTCCACGCCGACCGAGCAACATTCTCGCGCGCGCACTCCACGGCCGAATGGTCGATGTCGATTGCGTCGATCTCGGCATCGGCATTTCGTTGGGCGCACATCAAAGCGATCAAGCCTGTGCCCGTACCGATGTCGGCAATGCGTCGTGCCGAGCTACACGCACACCACGCTCCGAGCAGTACGCCGTCCGTGCCGACTTTCATCGCGCACGCCTCGTGGTTGATCTCGAATTGCTTGAATGTGAATCCTTTGCCCGCCATTGTGGTTACTCTTTGAGGAATCCATCAATACCCGCGCCAAACAACGAAAAATCGAATCGAACGGGATCATTCGGATCAAATTCGCGCAGCGTTGCGGTGATCTGTTCGACCGCTTTCCAATCGCTCTGCTTGCGTGTGAGCAAGCCCAATGCACGTCCCATATTTCCCGAATGCACGTCCAGCGGCAGATATAGAGCCGACATCGGAATCGACTCCCAAAGTCCGAAATCGACACCTCGATCGTCGCGCCTTACGAGCCAGCGCAGATACATATTCAGACGCTTGCACGCGGCACCTTTGTCGATTGATGAGATATGTTTGCAGCAGTGCGGGTCGTGCGGAGCGGCAAAAAATGCACGTCGAAACTCCGACAGCACCACACGCATATCGCCCGTAGCTGCGTATCTTCGTTCGAAGAAACCGCCAATACCGCCCTCCTCGGCATACATTCGACGCATTGCCACCACGAACGAGCGGAAATCCGATCCGTTGAACGTGCGGTGGACGTATGTGCCGAGACGGTCGAGTTCGGCCTCCGAGGCGTTCATCGTGAAGTCGTATGGCACACTGTCCATATACTCGACCATACGTCGCGCGCTCTTGACGATCGCCTTGCGGTTGCCCCACGCTATGGTAGCAGCCAGCAGACCGCTGATCTCGATATCTTCGCGTCCCGAGAAAAGATGAGGAATGCTGATGGGGTCGTTCTCGACGAACTCCGCGCGGTTGTATTTGTCGTGCAATCGTTCGAGCAGATCGCGCAATTCTTCGTGGGTCATAGTAGTCGTTTCAGCCGCCAAACTATAATTTTGAATCTTGAATTTTGAATGTTGAATTTCCCACAATCTCGCCGTCGCGCATTGTGATCTTACGGTCGGCCATTGATGCCAAACCCTCGTCGTGGGTTATGATGACGATCGTCTGTCCCAACTCGTCGCGCAGTCGGAAAAAGAGGCGGTGAATCTCGTCGCGGTTGTGAGAGTCGAGGTTACCCGATGGCTCGTCAGCCAGCAGTACGGCAGGCGAGTTGATCAGCGCACGTGCAATCGCAACGCGCTGCTGCTCACCGCCTGACATCGCCGTAGGTTTGTGGTCGCGACGGCTGTCCAGTCCCATCATTTTGATCAGTTCGGTGGCACGACGCTCTGTTTCGTGGCGGTCGCGGTGGCCGATCAAAGCGGGAATACATACATTCTCGAAGGCTGTAAATTCGGGCAGTAGGTGGTGGAATTGGAAGACGAAACCGATCTGCGAATTGCGAAAATCCGACAACTCGCGGTCGCGCATTGCACTGACATCGACGCCATTGATCTTCACCACGCCACTATCTTGACGCGACAACGTGCCCATTACCTGCAACAGCGTGGTCTTGCCTGCGCCACTTGCGCCGACAATCGAAACCACCTCGCCCTTTGCAACGTCGAGCGACACTCCGCGCAACACTTCGAGCGAGCCGTAGCTCTTGCGTATATCTCTACATTCTATCATTGTTCTTGTTTGCTTTTGTTCAGTTGGTTGTAAATTTTGACCACCTCGACAGCCTCGCGCGTATCGTGCACTCGCAGTATCTTCGCGCCTTGACGCAAAGCCTCCAAATGGAGTGCCGTTGTGCTATTCAGTGCCTCAGTGGGTGTGCAGCCGAGTAACTTGTATATCATCGACTTACGTGAAATGCCGACCAATATCGGAGCCCCTAAATCGTTCAGTCGATGTAGTCCATCCATTAGTGCGTAGTTCTGTTCGAGCGTCTTGGCAAATCCAAATCCCGGGTCAATCACCACGTCGGTTATCCCCGCCGAGTGCAGCTCATCGAGTTTGCGCACAAAGTAGTTGCGCACCTCCTCGACTACGTCTGAGTAATCGGTCATCGACTGCATCGTAGCGGGTGTGCCGCGCATATGCATCGCAATGTAGGGCAGACCCAACCGTACGACCGTCGGGATCATCTGGCTGTCGGCCTCTCCTGCTGCGATGTCGTTCACAATGCAGTCGCCCCAATCGGCGACCACGCGCTGCACGACCTCGGCTCGAAACGTATCAATCGAGACCGCCACCTCGGGGCATACACGTCGAATAACCTTCATTGCCCGACAAACTCGCGCGCACTCCTCCTCGACGCTCACCTCATCGGCATTTGGACGCGACGAGTAACCACCCACATCAAGCATATCCGCCCCCTCGGCAATAGCCTGCGCAACACGTCGCTCGATCTCCTCCTCGGTGAACGTGCGGCTACCGTCATAGAACGAGTCGGGCGTAACGTTCACGATGGTCATCACGCGCGGCTTGCTGAGGTCTATATGCTTGTTATTGAGCCTCATTGCTAAACAATTTATGCAACTCTTCGACCTGCTTTCGCAGGGTGTCGATGTCGATATTGCGGATCGTATGGTGCGCTCGTGCCTCGCGCTCCGAGTCGCTCATTTGAGCCTCGATACGGCGACGAATCACTTCTGCCGGGGCATTGTCGCGCAATGCTGCCCGCTCGATTCGCAACTCCTCGGGTGCCAAAACTGCCACCGTGCGATCGACTTTGCTGTCAAATCCGCAGTCAAACAAAATCGCACTCTCCATAATTGCGTATGCCACTCCCTCAGCCTCTCGCGCCTCGCACCAACGCTCCCAGTCGCGTCCAACGGCAGGGTGAACTGCTCCATTCAGAGCAGCCAACCGTTCGCTATTTCCAAAGACCTCGGCAGCCAACCGTGCGCGATCGAGCACTCCATCTTCGTCATAGATCTCCGCGCCAAACAACGCAATGAGTTCTGCACGCAGCTCTTCATCGTTCTGCATCAACCACTTGGCGCGGCTGTCGCAGTCGTAACAGTTCACGCCCAACTCCTCGAACAATCGGCAGACGGTACTCTTGCCGCTTCCGATTCCGCCCGTTAGTCCGACGCGAATCACTCTTCGACCACCTCCTTCTGGTCGATTCTGATGTTGGGCACAATGCCGATCGAGAGTATTCTGATGTCGGGGTAGGTTGTTGCGATAGCGTTCATTAGCGACGAGGGCGATAGTACGATCTCGCAACTATCTGTCGCAAGTGGTGCGTGAATCACGCGCGAGAAGGTGAGTTTTGTGCGATCGACCATATTGAAGCGGTGTGCCACCAGGTCCGAGCCACGTCCCTCGGCCGTACATTGAACCTTGAATTTGTAGCCGTCGAGATTGACTCTCACGGGGATATCGGTTGTGTAATCGTAGTCGAGTTTGGTTATGTACCACAGCGCGAACGAGGCGAAAAGCAGCAGTACAAATATCGGTGAAACAGAATTTCGGAAGAAGTTTTCTATCGCGTTAAGGAACTTTCCCATAGTCGATTATGCCATTTATTGTTCAACAATCCGTTCGTTGTGTCGCCACAACTGTCGAGGCGACCCACAAATATACGAATTTTACTATTATCGCGCAACGAAATAAAAAAAGAACTGCACCAAATTTAGTGCAGTTCTTTACTTTGTTGTGGTCAATTTTGCAGACCGCTCTCTTGTTACTCGGCTTTGGGAGCAGCAGCCTTCTCGGCAGCGTACTTCTCATTCACGATCTTCAACAGATCCTGAGTGATATCGAGAGCCTGCGAGCCGTCGAGCAGCGCCGACGAGTTGAGGATCAACTTATACTTGCCGTCCTTGTTGATCTCCTCGATAGCCTCAGCAACGAGCATATTGATACGGTTTTGCAGTACGAAGTTCTCCTCGTCCAATACGGCAGCCTCTTTCTGCATCGACTGCTGGTAGTTCTGCACGCGCTTGTTGAGGCTCTCCTCGGTCTCTTGTGCCTTCAAAGTGGTGATCAGACCCTTCTGATACTTCTCCTGCAACTGAGCGGCCTCATACTGGAAGCCCTGCTCTTTCTTAGCCCACGACTGCTGCGCAGCTTCGAGTTTCTTTTGCAGAGCTACGCCCTCGGTCAGGTAGATGTCCGACATTACGAGGAGCGAGTCAGCCTTTACGAAAGCGATATCCGAGCTGGTGATTGTAGCCTGCTCGGCAGCACCCTCAGCGGGCTGAGCGGCGTTGTTAGTGCAACCAACAGCGAAGAGAGCTGCAACGATGGCTGCGAAAAGCGTTTTTTTCATAGATGTTTTGCTATTTTTAGTTGTTAATTTTCGTTAATGAAACACAAAGATACAAAAAAATTGTAAATTTGTATTCGATTACGAAAAAATTGTAACTATTATGTACGAATATATCAAAGGCACGATTGCCGAACTGTCGCCGGCACGTGTAGTGATCGAGGCTGCGGGCGTGGGTTACGACATCGCTATTTCGTTGCAAACCTACTCCGAGATCGAGCACTTGACCGAGGCTAAAATATATGTCCATTACGTTGTCCGCGAGGACGCGCAACTGCTCTATGGTTTTGCGTCGAAATTCGAGCGCGAGCTGTTCCGTCATCTGTTGAGCGTTTCGGGTGTGGGTGGCAATACGGCACGAATGATCCTCTCGACCTATTCGCCTGACGAGCTGCGCAATATCATCGCTACGGGCAACGCGACGCTACTCAAAAACGTGAAGGGCTTGGGTTTGAAAACGGCTCAAAAGATCATTGTCGAGTTGAGTGGCAAGGTGATCTCCATTACCCCCTACGAAGAGCGACAGTTGCTCGATAAGGTGCAGGGCGGCAATGAGGTTTATGAGGAGGCTTTGGCGGCACTTGCGATGTTGGGATTCACCCGCACAGCATCGGACAAAGTGCTCAAATCGGTACTCAAACAAAATCCCAACTGCTCGGTCGAGGACGCTATCCGCTTCTCGCTTAAACAGTTGTAGCGAGATTCAACGACCAAAATTACAGCCACGCCCGCAAGCGTGGCTTTTTTGTTGTATTAAATGGCAAAATCTCAGATTTTGACACACTCTCTGTGGCTCGCGCGAACGTAGTCGCGCCCCCCCAGCCACAGAGAGTGCGTAATACCGCTCTCCAAAAAACAAAGGCCGCCCCGCAGGACAGCCTAAAAAAATGCCATACGTCGCAAACGAACTACCTCTTCAACTTTGCCAGGAATTTCTCGCGGCCGACGATATAGCGCACGTGGTCGCCCTCGCCGATCACACCCTCGCTGTCGAGAGCCTCGACGCGGAAGGTGAGCTTGCGTCCTTCGACGGCAACGAGCGTGGCGGTCGCGCTGACCGTATCACCCACAGCCGTAGGCTTCAAGTGCGAGGCATTCATCAGCGAGCCGACGGTGGTCTGATCTTCGGGCAACGCTGCCGCAATTGCCTTCATAGCAGCATTTTCCATCAGTGCGATCATTGCGGGAGTTGCCAATACGGGCAGGTCGCCCGAGCTCATTACGGCGGCTGTCAGTTGTTCGGTTACGACGAGTGTTGAGGTCGATTTAGCTCCTATTTCCATAAATATTGGTACGTTTGAAAATGTTTCCGAAATTATCGTTATCTTTGCAAAGGTAACACAATAATATGAGAAAGTCAATCGCCATACTCATTTTGTTTCTGATGTTCGCAGTGCCCACGTGGTCGCAGCAGCGCGTTCGGCAGACGCAACGCCATCAGCAACGGCAGCCCCAACGTCAGGAGCAACCTCAGCCTCAGCAGTCGAAGCGTGCGCGTGGTTATACCCGAGCGTGGGTCGAGGTCGAGCAGGGCGACTCGGTGCAGAATATTGCGGTGTTGCCGATCTATGTTTTCCGTCGCCCGGCGGACTTGCGCAAATATCAGCGTATGGTGATTGCGGTCAAGAAGACCTACCCGATAGCCAAGGTTGCCCGCCAGCGTATGGCCGAGATGGAGGAGAAACTGCTGACGCTGCCCACTCGCAAGGCGCAGAAGGCCTACACCAAGCAGGTCGAGCAGCAGATCAAGGAGGAATATACTCCCGTATTGAAGAAGATGACCCGCTCGCAAGGTAAGGTGTTGCTGAAATTGATTGCGCGCGAGACGGAGTATTCGTCGTATGAGATTGTGCGCGAGTTCCGTGGCGGTTTCACTGCGGTTTTTTGGCAGGGTGTGGCAAAGATATTCGGTGCGAATCTTAAAACGGAGTACGATCGCGAGGACGAAGATCGTATGTTGGAGCAGATCGTAACCCTCTACGAGGCGGGTTTGCTATAAAATATATTCTTTTCTAAAAGTCGAAAATTTCCGCTAAATATATTCTATTGGTCGGAATCGGGGGGGGTATTGCGCAAGTGAAATTATTTTTCTATTTTGTGAAAAACCACATTAAATACCTTAAAGACTATGAAAAGAATTGTTATCCTTATTGCGATGTTGTTGCTGTGTAGCACGGCAATGGCACAAGATCAAAAGCCTATTTCGAAGGAGCGCAGATTTTCGTTCTCGGTTGGCTATAAAGTAGGCTTTGAGATGACGTCATATCTGAAAAATACTAGTACTGGTATTAAATATGATATGAACAATGGCTCGGTGGGACCAATCTATCATTTCGTTTCGCTCGATTTTAACTATGCAATTACTCCCAAGTGGGAGGTCGGCTTAGCTACTGGTTTGAATGAAACCCATGCAGGCGTTGTGATGTTGCCAATCTATGCGAATGCGCAATATTTCTTCAACGATCGCACACGTGGGTGGTTCGTTTCGGGCGATTTAGGCACGAATATTAATGTTGATATGCCTTCGCTTGGTTTGCTAACAAGTGTTGGTGGTGGTTATCGCCTGTACATCGCCGATAAATTCAAAATGGATTTCTCGCTTGGATATATGTATTCGACGTCAAGTGATGATAAAAATTGGAGAAGTCGCCAAAGTGCCATTCAGTTGGGTGTGGCGTTGGTTTTCTAACTGCGTTCCAACACCGCATAACAGCGAAGAGCTGACCCACGTGGGTCAGCCCTTCTTCATACGTGCAAATACCGAGCGTGCTATCGAGTAGATCTGACGGGCGACGGCGATAATCCCAAGTGCCGATTCGCTGCGCGTGGCAACATAACCCAAGATGCGGGTCGGCGTGATTCGGGCCGTCAGCTGATGCCGTCGGCGATCGAGTTGTGTGCGACATTCGGCGGCACACTCAGCGATTGCACGACGGTATTGGCGCAGTTCGGCCATCGAGCCGATACCTGCAAGATCGTGTTGATCAATCATTTGGCGCATCGGTTTTGTGGTCGTCTTCGACCTCGAAAAACATTCTTGCGAAACGGCGTACCAGCGTATCGGTGATCATTCGCTCGCGCATTGTCAGGGCGACAATGCCTACGATGATGAACACAGCGGCCGAGATCATCATTGCCCATTCGAGCGATCCGATTGCCCGAGCAACCCATAGCGTGATGGCTCCCAAAATGAACATCAGGGCGAACATCGCAGCCACGACGGCGAGCAATATACCGAAACCGTTGCTCAGCGTCAGCGAGAGAAACTCGATGGCTGAGAGCTTGGTGGCGGTAAGTTGCAGTTGGACGTACTCCGTTACCTGCTCGACGAGCGAGGCTTCGTTGTTCGAATCTTGATGTTCGGTAGCCATTTCGGAGTGATTAATGCACGTGTTCTTTGATGTCGTGGTAGCGCTCTCGGATAGCGCCCATCTCTTTGTCGATCATCTCTTTGATCGAGTCGCGCAGATCTGCGCCGCACTTGGGCGAGAGCATCAGAGCCGTTGCAGCACCGGCCAGCGCACCACCCAAAAAGACTAACATACAAGTTCCAGCATTTTTCATAATTGTAAACTGTTTTTTTTGTTTTATGGTTCGTTGGTCATAGCTTGCAAATTTAGCGCCACAATCGTTCGCACTGAGTGAAAATTTTGCTACATTTGTGCTATGAGAAACGATTTGCAAACGAGTGTGGCATTTACGGGTCATCGTGCGATGAGCTACGCTGCGGGCGACTCGGCGGAGGCTATGCGCTTGCGTCTTAACGCGACGTTGCGGGAATTGTATGCACGTGGCGCGCGCTGTTTTTATAGCGGTATGGCCGAAGGGTTCGATCTGATAGCTGCACGTGCGGTGCTCGATTTGCAACGCCAATATTCGGACGTTCAGCTCATTGCGGCAGTTCCGTTTCGCGGACACGGACGCTCGTTCTCGGCTGTTGTTCAACGCTATTATGAGCAGATTTTGCGCTCGGCAAATAGGGTAGAGGTGCTTGCGGAGGAGTATTCGCGCGAATGTTTTTTGCGCCGTGATGACTATATGGTCGAACGTGCGGCGACGGTTGTGGCGTGGTTCGATGGGCGTGCAGGCGGTACGGCCTATACGGTAGCACGCGCTCGGGCGCTTGGCTGCGAGGTGATCAATCTCTACCGCGACGGTCAGATGGAACTTTTCTAAAAAAAACAAAACCCCGCCTCGAAAGGTGGGGTTTGCTATTATTATATCGTCCGCGCTACTCCTGCTCGTAGCCGAAACGACGCAGCTGGCGGTCGTTGTTGCGCCAATCGTCATTGACCTTGACGAAGAGTTGCAGAAAGACCTTCTTGTCGAGGAAACGCTCCAAGTCCTCGCGCGCCTGCATTCCCACGCGCTTCAACTTCTCGCCCTTATGGCCGATGATGATACCCTTCTGGCTGTCGCGTGTAACGTAGATCGTTGCCGAGATGCGGTCGATCTTCGGCTCTTCGCGGTACTCCTCGATCGCGATCTCGACGCTGTAAGGCACCTCTTTGTCGTAGTTGAGGAAGATCTTCTCGCGGATAATCTCCGAGGCGAAGAAACGCAACGTCTTGTCGGTCAGCGTATCTTTCGGATAGTAGGGCTCACCCTCTGGCAACATCGAGAGAATCAGGTCGAACAGCCCACCCACATTGAAGTTCTCCTTTGCCGAAACGGGAACAATGCGCGCTGCGGGCATACGCTCGTGCCACTGCTCGACCAACGCTTCGAGAGCCTCGGGCGTGGTGAGATCGATCTTGTTGATCACAACGATTGTCGGGATATCGCTCTGTGCCACCTTGTCGAGGATCTCAGCCGAGCGATCGGTGTGCTCGACCGTGTCGGTAACGTAGAGCAACACATCGGCGTCCTTCAACGCACCGCGCACGAAACGCATCATCGACTCTTGGAGCTTGTAGTTGGGTTTGAGAATACCCGGCGTATCCGAGTAAACTATCTGGAAATCATCGCCATTGACAATACCCATAATGCGGTGGCGCGTAGTCTGCGCTTTCGAGGTGATGATCGACAGACGCTCACCCACGAGTGCATTCATCAATGTCGATTTACCGACGTTCGGGTTGCCAATAATATTTACAAAACCTGATTTGTGCATATCATAAATTATTTTGCCACAAAGGTAGGAATTTCTATGATTTTATCCTATTTTTGTATTGAATTAACCATTAATCATTTGCCTATGTAATATTTTAGCTATTACTATAACATAAACATATAAAGCACATCGGCTTTTCTTCTCGTTTCTGAAACTTGGACACTTTTAGATACCAATGAGGAATTAAAGTTGATGCTTGCGCTGTATTCGGCGCGGGCATTTCTTTCATTTCGTTGGTAGGGTAGTCCAAGACCTCAGAAGCGAGTGAAAATTTGCTCGCGTCTTTTTTTTGTAAATTTCTAACCAATTAAATAAAAGTACTATGAAAAAATTAATGATTGTCGTTTCTGCGATTCTGATGACGAGTTGTACTGTTGTCGAAAAAGTGTTTTCGCCTTACACTAATTTGTATTTTACAGATTATACTTGCTATGCAAGTGAGGGTATGTATCTTTCTCCTTTTTCTGATTATAATGGTACACCATATACTCCTCTTGGGGATATGGCGGTGGAATATTATACAGGTCAAGAAAATGGTAAATTGATTTCTCCAACCTCACTACAAGGAATGTTGGATAAACTTGTAGAGTCAGCAAAAGCGCTTAATGCGAATGGTATTTTGAATGTCAAAGTAAATAAGATTTCAAACGAAGAGTGGCTTGCATCTGGTACGGTTGTCAAATTTGAAAGGGAAATGCCAAGAGTAGAGAAACTATTTGATAATGTAAATGTTGAGCAACCCCACAATGAAATAGCTAAATCAGATGAAGTGAGTAGCGCGGAAAATGTTAAACAACTTCGTATTAGTGATGTTGATGCGGATAAGTTAGTAAATGAAACACTTGAATATTGCCATAAAAATAATATTCCACTGAAAAAGGAGGAAAATAAGGAGGAATATATTTATGACATCAATACTCATAGTTATATCAAACATTATCTGTATTGGCAGAAATATGGTATGCCTACGTATGATTTGTTGATGAAACAATACAAGAAAAATAAAAAGTAGAACGTTAATAATAACAAATCCCCGCCAAATGACGGGGATTTGTTGTAAATATTGCTTGATATTTATCGACGGAAGCCGCCGCCGCGACGCATCTGTGCCATCTTCTGCTGCAAACCGCCACCAGCAACCATCTTCATCATCTTGCGGGTCTGCTCGAACTGTTTGAGCAGCTTGTTCACGTCGGCCATAGTCGTACCGCTACCTTTGGCGATACGCTCACGACGCGAGGCGTTGATGATCGACGGATTCTCGCGCTCGGCAGGGGTCATCGAACCGATGATAGCCTCAGTCTGCTTGAACGCATCATCCGGAATATCAACATCTTTCAGCGCCTTGCCCATACCGGGGATCATCGAGGCAACGTCCTTCAAGTTACCCATCTTCTTGATCTGCTCGATCTGCGAGAGGAAGTCGTTGAAGTTGAACTGATCCTTAACGAGTTTCTTCTTCAACTTGCGAGCCTCCTCCTCGTCGTACTGCTCCTGAGCACGCTCAACGAGCGAAACCACGTCGCCCATACCGAGGATACGGTCGGCCATACGTTCGGGGTGGAACACTTGCAGCGCGTCCATCTTCTCGCCATTCGAGATGAACTTCAAAGGTTTGTTCACCACCGAGCGAATCGAGATCGCTGCACCACCGCGAGTATCACCATCGAGCTTGGTCAGTACAACGCCATCGAAATCCAGACGCTCGTTAAATTCGCGTGCGGTATTCACAGCGTCCTGACCCGTCATCGAATCGACCACGAACAGCGTCTCGCAAGGATTCGTCGCAGCCTTCACCGCCTCGATCTCTTGCATCATCTGCTCATCGACTGCCAGACGACCTGCCGTATCTACAATCACCGTATTGATCGTTTTGCTACGTGCATAGCGAATTGCGTTCTGTGCAATCTCAACGGGATTCTGGTTACCCTCTTCGGTATAGACCTCTACGCCAACCTGCTGGCCGAGAATCTTCAACTGATCGATAGCAGCGGGACGATAGACGTCGCCTGCAACCAGCAGCACCGAGCGGTTGCGTTTTGTGCGCAACATCGAGGCCAATTTGCCCGAGAATGTGGTTTTACCCGAACCCTGCAAACCTGCGATCAAGATCACTGCGGGCGAGCCTTCCAATCGAATATCGGTTGCCGTACCGCCCATCAGAGTCGCCAATTCGTCGCGGACGATCTTGGTCATCATCTGACCGGGCTTAACCGATTTCAATACGTCCTGACCGAGTGCTTTCTGCTTCACTTGGTCGGTGAACGCCTTGGCTACCTTGTAATTAACGTCGGCATCGATCAATGCACGACGGATCTCCTTGACCGTTTCGGCCACGTTGATCTCGGTAATGCGACCCTCGCCTTTAAGGATCTTAAACGAGCGTTCGAGTTTATCTGTTAAGTTTTCAAACATATCTTTTTCGTTTTGTTTCTGCGCGCAAAGATACGCTTTTATTTTGATTTACAACTTATCGTAAGCCTCTTTCAGTTGCGCCATTGCTTGTTCGATCACCGAGCGCGAGGTGCCGATGTTCATACGAACGAAACCGCAACCCTCCTTGCCGAATGTCGAACCATCGTTCACGCCAATGCGAGCCTCGTTGGTCCAGAAGTCGAGCATCGCCTTGTGCTCCAAGCCCAGCTCGCGGCAATCGAGCCACATCAAGAACGTACCCTGCTGCTTGTAGTGGCGAATCTTGGGACAGTTCTCTTCGAGGAACTTACCGACGTAGTCGATGTTGCCTGCGATGTACTCCATCACCTCGTCTAACCACTGCTCGCCCTCGTTGTAAGCCACTTCGAGAGCCGCTGTGCCGAAGATGTTACCACCGCCTGCGTGAGTGCGGTCGCACTCGGCGTTGAATGCTGCGCGAAGTTTCTCATCGGGAATAATCGTAACCGACGTAGCCAAACCTGCGATATTGAATGTCTTGCTTGGCGCAGTCAGCGTGATGGTGCGGTGTGCCAGATCGTCGTTGAGCGACGCAATGCTGCGGAACTCATTGGGTTTGATGATCAGGTCGGCGTGAATCTCGTCCGAGATGATCTTCACGTTGTGCTTGCGGCACAACTCACCCACACGCAGCAACTCCTCCTCCGAGAAGACGCGACCCGTCGGGTTGTGGGGCGAGCAGAAGAGCAGCGCCTTCGCACCCTCCAACTTGCGATCGAGGTCCTCGAAATCGATCTCGAAACGACCATTGACGATCTTCATCGGGTTGTTGATCAGTCGGCGGTTATTCTGATTGATCATATCTGCAAATGGCGGATATACAGGCGGTTGAATCACCACGCCGTCGCCTTCGTTGGTCAGTGCACGAATTGCGAAAGCAAAACCAGCCACCACACCTGGTGAGAAACCGAGCCACTCGCTCTTTACTGCCCAATTGTGGCGACGCTGCTGCCAGCTGACGATAGCATCGAAATAGCTTGCGGGTCGAATACCGTAGCCATATACTTTGTGATTAGCACGACGAATTACGGCCTCGGTAATTTCGGGCATTACCTCGAAATCCATATCGGCGATCCACATCGAGATGATGTCGTCGCGTCCGAATACACTCAGGTTTTCGTCGAATTTGATACAAGCGGTCCCTTTACGACAAGGAACAGAGTCGAAATTATACTTCATATTTGATAAATTATTGCACATTCAGAGCCTAAGGGCGTACAAATATATAAAAAAAACGTGTATCTTTGACCCCTGAAAACGATATATTATCATTCGATGAATAATTTTGATGAGAAAAAGGGTGGGCAGCACGTCGGGATTGACGCCCCCACCTACCAGAAATTTGCGCGCGACAAGCGAGTTCGCACCACAAGTGCAGTTAAAGTAGAACCTGTTTCGCGCCGCGAAAATGCGGAGAACCCCAACCGTGAAGGCCGCACGTTCAACCGCGACGAGCGCAGCAACTACAAGCGTTCGTATAACAACGATCGAGGTCCGCGTAGCTACGACGAGAACCGTCCGCGCGCCTCGTATAATCCCAACTTTACACGCGATAATCGTCCTGTGTTCCAGAGCGAGCACTCGGGAGAGGAGCGTCCCCGCCGCACGTTTAATCGTGATGGCGAGCACCGTTCGTTCAACCGTGATGGCGAACATCGCAGTTTCAACCGTGAGAACCGCGACTATTCGCGCCCGTATAATCGTGAGGAGCGCCCACAGCGCGATTTCAACCGCGATTATAATCGTTCGGAGAGCCGTCCCTATAATTCGTTCCGTTCGGAGCAGTCGGGAGAGGAGCGTCCCCGCCGCACGTTCAACCGTGATGGCGAGCACCGTCCGTTCAACCGCGAGAACCGCGACCACAACCGCGAATTTAATCGTGAGGGTCGTTCGTTCAATCGCTCGGAGCGTTCGGGTGGTTTCCGCCAGCGCGATGAGCAGGGTGGTTTCCGTCAGCGCCCTGCCGAGCGTCCTGCCAAAAGACCCGTTGTTCGCACCAAGACTGCATACAGCGCAGGCGAGATACCCGAGTCGTATCCTCGTTTTGCTGCTCCCAAGCAGGAGGGCGAGATTCGCTTGAACCGCTATATTGCCCAGTCGGGTTTGTGCTCGCGCCGCGAGGCTGACGACCTGATTGCCGACGGTAAGGTTACGGTCAATGGTGTTGTGGTTACCGAGATGGGTACGAAGGTTCAGCCCACCGACGAGGTTTGTGTCAATGAGAACCGCGTGGTGAGCGAGAAGAAGGTCTATATCTTGTTGAACAAGCCGAAGGGTTTTGTTACGACGGTCGAGGACGAGCACGCAGCCAAGACGGTGATGGATATCGTCAAGGGCGCTTGCGCCGAGCGTATCTACCCCGTAGGACGTTTGGATAAGAACTCGTTGGGCGTTCTGCTGATGACCAATGACGGCGATCTGACAAAGACGCTGACCCACCCCTCGTACGAGAAGCGCAAGGTCTATCAAGTAACTCTGGATAAGCCGCTTACTAAGGCCGATATGGAGCAGATTGTTGAGGGCATTACGCTCGAAGATGGCTTTATTCAGGCCGATGAGGTTAGCTACGTGAATGAGAGCAAGAAGGAGGTTGGTATCGAGATTCACTCGGGTCGTAACCGTATTGTTCGTCGTATTTTCGAGCATCAGGGTTATACCGTTACCAAGCTCGACCGCGTGCTGTTTGCGGGCTTGACGAAGAAGAATTTGAAGCGTGGCCAGTGGCGTTTTCTGACGCCTCAGGAGGTTGCGATGCTCAAATCGGGACTTTACGAGTAACCTATCGGTAGCAAACAGAGTATAACAATCGAGGGTCGCCCTACACGTGGGGCGACCCTCAAACTTTGTACGCGCGACGCAACCTTAGAACGAGAAACCGACACCTAAGGTAAATGCGTGTCCGTTAGTATGAGCGTTATCAGTCGTTGCTGCTACCGTTACATCTTTGCCTTGTAATTGCATAAATTTATAACCAGCCTTAACATCTATTTTGAATCGTGGGGCAATATGGAATCGATAGCCACCACCAATACCAGCCTGCATTCCGACCTTAAATTCTGGCAAACTGAAATTTACACCCATATTTGCGTAAGTCAGCCAACGACTGCTATTTGCGTTGTTGCCAAAGAAATGTTTAACCTCAAATAATAGTGGTATTCCATAAGCCGAAAAACCTGTCGCTATACCCGTAGTCCAGCGTGGAGTTATAGCATAATCAAAGTTGAGATTGATCAAATGGATCCCTCGTTTCCAGTTAGCTCTAAAATTTGTGCCATCATCATATTTGACATTCTCGGCAACAAAATAGCCAAAATCATAACCAACGCCAAACGAGAACGGACCTTTGGGCTTTTGTTGAGTTTCGTTGTTCGACTGTGCCGATGCGCTCGCTGCGAGCATTAGCATTACGGCCAAAGTGATTAGTTTCTTCATAATGCTGTAAATTTTAGGATTGTTGATATGTTTATTATTTAACGTTTTGAGCCTCGAAAATATTATCCTATACAAATAAAATAATATTTTTTGACCCTCTGCAAAGGTACAAAAATCCCCCCCCCTGCAAATTTTTCGCCAAAAAAATGCAGAAAAAGTGTAACAAAACTATTTTGCGTGGATATACCTATATATATTATTGTTGTTCGGCGCGAGGGATTATGCCTCGGATACCGCCCGCCATAAGGTATTGAAGAACGCCACGGGCAACCATAAACAGCAGAAATGCCAACCACAGAGCGTCGTTGCCCCACACGCCTCGCAGTGAAAAGAAGATCGCAAAGTAGAGAGCTAAGGCGCAGACCATCGAGTTGCGAAGTATGCGTGTCATCGTTGCGCCGATCATAATGCCGTCCATCAGGAATGGTGCAAAGCCGACTAACGGCGAGAGAATAACCCACACTCGATAGCGTGCTGCCGTAGCCATAATTGCAGCAGTTTCGTTCGGGTCGCCATCGACGAACAGCCCCAACAGCCACTCCCAGCCGACCGTATAAACCGCAACGTAGGCGAGTGCAATCACCAAGCTGATACGGAACATTCGACCCGCAGCGTCGCTCAGCGAATCGGCGTCGCGTGCTCCGACAAAGCGTCCCGTCAGTGCCTCGGCAGCGTAAGCCACACCGTCGCTCATATACGAGAACAACGAGAAGAGCTGCATCATTAACGAATTGACAGCCAGAATAGTCGGGTCGCCCATACGTGCTCCCGCAGCCGTAAAGAACGAGTAGGCCACGCACAAGCAAAACGAGCGAATAAAGATATCGCGATTGACCGTAAAGAAACGCCCCATAGCTTGCAGTCGGAGCGCACTGCGCCAGCACGCCAAGCGCACCACATCGCGGTAGCGTCGCACGATAGCCACCACAGCCAGCACCACACCGCTATATTGTGCCACGACCGTACCCCACGCAACGCCCTCCAAACCCATATCCAACCCGAAGGCAAACCAAATGCTGAACGCGATATTAATTACATTTTGCGCCAACGCAATCAACATCGGGGTCGAGGAGTTCTGCATACCGATAAACCACCCATTGAGCGCAAAGAGCGAGATCGCCGCAGGCACCGCCCAGATACGAGCAAAGAAGTAGCGACGCACCAGATCGTTGCCATTCATCAACCAAATAGCGAACTCGCCTACGGGGCGTTGCAACGCAATGAGCACAACGGCCAAAGCCACCGCCACAACCATACCGCGTACCAGCAGATTGGCGCACTCCTCCTTGCGTCCCGCACCGAAGGCCTGTGCCGTCAGTCCGCTTGTGCCCATACGCAGAAACGAGCAGTTCCAATAGATAAAGTTGAAGATTGTTGTTCCGATCGCCAGCGCTCCGATCGTGGCGGTCGAGTCGCCCAAACGTCCCGCAATAGCCATATCGGCCATACCTAAAAGCGGTACGGTTACGTTCGACACGATGTTGGGAATCGTCAGTCGCCATATTTCGCGGGTCATTGGTTTCATTGCGTGAAAAATGATAATTTTTCGGACTACAAAAGTAACATTTTGCGACGTGAAAAGCAAACCAATTTGTAACCTCTGTAATGTATTGATTTTCAGCGATTGATATATTTTTGTGTAAAAAATAGTCGGGTGAGATGTTGCAAACTAAAACTTTTTTACTATTTTTGCGTATTGTCCGTGTTAGTTATGCGACAATTTAGGACAGGAAAATAACAAATAATCTTAATATTAACTTAAAAATTGTAACTTATGAAGAACATTTTTCGCAGAGTCGCAAGTATGCTCGCAGTAGCATTTGTTGCGGCAATGTCGTTGGTTGCTTGCTCGGAGGAGGAGGTCGCAGAGCCGAATCGTCTGGCAACTCCTGAGGTCGATGTAGTCTTCCGTTCGGAGTCGTTCGATGTAACCTGGAAGGCAGTTGATGGTGCCGATGGTTACGTCTATTCGCTCAATGGCGCTGAGGAGCAGACCACTACCGCTACCTCGTTGAAGTTCGAGGGCTTGAAGTACGGTTCGAACAACACTTTGAAGATCAAGGCTGTCGATTCGTCGAAGGCATTCGCTGATTCGGAGTGGAAGGACGTGAGCCTGACGCTTAATACCGCATTTAAGCTGGGTGAGATCGAGTTGGCTGTATCGGGTCAGACCGAGTCGTCGTTCGTTGTTTCGTGGAACGCAGCTGAGGGTGCTGAGTACTATGAGGTTGCTCTGGCTACTTCGTCGACAATCGAGGTGGTTAATGGCTTGCAGAAGGAGTTTACCGGCCTGGCTGAGGGTGTTTACCACGTTATGGTTCGCCCCGCAACTTCGGACGCTGATTACGCTCCCGCAGCTTGGGTAAGAATCAATGCTAAGACTCAGGAGTCGATTGCTGACGAGTTGGCAGCAAACAGCTACCTCATCGAGGAGGCTGGTGCTTACGTCTTCGCTCCCTTCAAGGGTAACTCGGGCGAGGCTGTTGAGGGTGTTGCTGGCGCAGGTCTGCTGTGGCAGGATACTCCGGGCCTGATCACCGAGGCAGGTTTGGTTGATGGCAAGGTTCGCTTTGTAGTAGCTGAGGGCGTTTATGGTAACGCTGTTGTTTACGCTTACGGCGAGGGTGGCAACGAGCAGGCTTTGTGGAGCTGGCACATTTGGGTTCCTGAGCAGAAGGTTGAGTCGCTGCCTATGATCACCGGTTTCAATGTTATGAATATGAACTTGGGTGCAACCACCGCAGCAGCGGCTGATGTTAACGCATTCGGCCTGTGCTACCAGTGGGGCCGTAAGGATCCTTTCACCGGTTCGCCTACGCTGACCGGTAATACCGAGACTATCTATGCACCTATCTACGATATCAATAACGAGCAGATCGCTTATGGTAAGTCAATGGATAAGCAGTCGGTAGAGTATTCGATTGCTAATCCTGCAACTTTCATCTCGTCAGGTGCTATGTATTCGGATTGGTGCTCGACTTCGGACGATAGCCTGTGGGGTAACCCCGAGGGTAACGTTCGCGAGGAGGGTTCGTTGAAGTATACAAACTATGGCGTTAAGTCGATGTATGACCCCTGTCCCGCAGGTTGGCGTGTACCTCCCATCCACGCAACTTCACACTTTACATCGAGCGGTTTCCTCGTATTTAGCTTTGCCCAGACTACTATCGCAGATCGTAACGATGACGGTGTAGTTGATCAGAACGATTACAATTATGGTTATTATTTCACTTTGTCGGGTAATACTAAGTCGTTCTTTCCTGCTGCTGCAAGCTGGGACGGCTGGTACGCTGCTCTCTATGGCTCGAAGGCAGGAATCGCAAGTGGCTATTGGACCAACTCGATCTATGTAAGCACACTTGAAGCTCAGAAGGATAGCAAGATGGCAGCCACTGGCTTGTCGTTCTTCACTCCTGCAATGGTAGGAGGTGGCTGCTACGTTTCAGCAAATGGAGGTATGGCACGTGGTGATGCTAACTCGGTACGTTGCGTTGCTGACAAGGAGTAACTTGATGACGAAATAGGGTAGCGATACCTTATAATTAATAGTAAGAATCGGTCGATACCGTTGGGTGTCGGCCGATTTTTTTGTGTCAAAAGTGGAGTAAAAACGTACATAAAACGGTGAAAATGTGAAAAAAATAGCGCGCATTTTTTTTATTAAAAAATAATCACTACCTTTGCACGCCCATAATAATGGGTTTGGATCAATTAAACAAGTATTAATTTAAACGTAAAACAAGTGGATTCATTAAGCTACAAGACTATCTCGGTGAATGCAGCGACAGCACAGAAGGAGTGGGTGCTGATCGACGCTAATGGCGAGGTATTGGGACGTCTTGCATCGCAGGTTGCAAAGATTCTGCGCGGCAAGAACAAGCCCAGCTTTACTCCCCACGTTGATTGCGGCGACAACGTCATCGTTATCAATGCTGACAAGGTGAAGCTCACGGGCAAGAAGATGACCGACAAGGTCTATGTGCGTCATACGGGTTACCCCGGTGGCCAGCGTTTCGCCACTCCGGCAGATTATCTGAAAAGAAAGCCTACCTTCGTAGTAGAGAAGGCAGTTAAGGGTATGTTGCCCAAGAACCGTCTGGGTGAGGCTCTCTTGAAGAACTTGAAGGTTTATGCAGGTGCTGAGCATCCTCACGCTGCACAGAACCCCAAAACAATCAAATTAAACGAGATTAAGTAAAGATTATGGAAGTTGTAAACACCGTAGGACGCCGTAAGGCCGCTGTGGCTCGCGTTTACGTAAAACCCGGTCAGGGCAACATCACGATCAACAAGAAGTCGCTTGAAACTTATTTCCCGTTGGAGATTCTTCGTTTCGTAGTAAAGCAGCCGCTGTTGGTAACCAACACCGCTGAGAGCTACGATATCACGATCAACCTCGACGGTGGTGGTATCAAGGGTCAGGCTGAGGCAGCTCGTTTGGGCATTGCACGCGCATTGTGCCAGATCGACGCTGAGATGCGTCCCGTTTTGAAGAAGAACGGCTTTATGACGCGTGATCCTCGCGAAGTTGAGCGTAAGAAGCCCGGTCAGCCGAGCGCACGCGCGAAGTTCCAGTTCAGCAAGCGTTAATATTCGCGTCCGAATTGGCAGCACGATCGAGGTTCAAATTTTGCAGACTGCCGCATAGCGCGCATTACCGCAGAATTGCCTGATCGCGGAAAACCGAAGAGATTGTTCAAGGAACACTACTCGTCGGTTGAAGAACAGAGAACAAAAACAAAAAACAAACATTTGAAACAATGTCAAGAACAGATTTCAATACTTTATTGGATGCCGGAGTGCACTTTGGCCACCTGAAAAGAAAGTGGAACCCCAAAATGGCTCCCTACATCTTTATGGAGAAGAACGGTATCCACATCATCGACCTGCACAAGACTGTGATCAAGATCGATGAGGCTGCAGCAGCGTTGAAGCAGATCGCAAAGAGCGGTCGCCGCGTATTGTTCGTAGCCACCAAAAAACAAGCAAAAGAAGTTGTTGCCGAGAAGGTACAGGCAATCGGTATGCCCTATGTTACCGAGCGCTGGCCGGGCGGTATGCTTACAAACTTCCCCACTATACGTAAGGCCGTTAAGAAGATGTCGACGATCGATCGTATGACTAACGACGGCACTTATGATAACTTCTCGAAGCGCGAGAAGCTCCAGATTTCGCGTCAGCGTGCTAAGTTGGAGAAGAACCTCGGTTCGATCGCTGACTTGACCCGTCTGCCCGCAGCACTGTTCGTAGTTGACGTACAGAAGGAGGCAAACGCAGTTAAGGAGGCAAAGCGTCTGAACATTCCCGTATTTGCAATGGTTGATACTTGTTGTGATCCAACCGACATCGATTACGTTATCCCTGCAAATGACGACGCAATGAAGTCGATCGCCGTAGTTCTCGATGCAATGTGTGCAGCAATCGCTGAGGGTGCTGAGGAGCGCAAGCTCGAAAAAGAGAAGGAGGCTGCTGAGGCCGAGGCTAAGAACGAAGGCAAGAAAGAGGCTAAGCCCCGCGTAAAGAAGGCCGTTAAGGAGAACGTGGAGGCAGAGGTTGCCGAGGTAGTAGCTGCAACTGAGCAGGCTGCTGAGTAATTTTAACAGTTTTTAACCGCAAAAAGATTTTACCACTATGGAAATCAAAGCAGCAGATGTAATGAAGCTCCGTAAAATGACCGGTGCCGGTATGATGGACTGCAAGAAGGCTCTCATCGAGGCAGAGGGTGATTACGAGCGTGCAAAGGATATTATCCGCGAGAAGGGTAAGCTGGTTGTTAGCAAGCGTGCTGACCGTACCGCTACCGAGGGCGTTGTTGTATCGAAGATCGTAGGCGAGAAGGCATATCTTCTGTGCTTGGCTTGCGAGACCGACTTCGTTGCAGCTAACAGCGAGTTCAGTGCGTCGGCAGAGGCTATTTTGGCGTTGGCAGTAGCTAACGACGTAGCTGATCAGGAGGCTCTGATGGCTGTTAAGAACGATGAGGGTCGCACCGTTGAGGAGATCGTAACCGAGAAGTCGGGTCAGACCGGCGAGAAGGTTGAGTTGGCTTACTACGGCCGCATCGAGGCTCCCTACTGCAACGCTTACGTTCACTTCAACAAGAAGCTTGGTACGATCCTTGGTTTCAACAAGGAGGTTCCCGCTGAGGTTGCTCACACCGTAGCAATGCAGGCAACTGCAATGGCTCCCATCTCGATCGACGAGAACGACTGCCCCGCAGAGGTTGTTGAGAAGGAGAAGGCTATCGCTTTGGAGCAGATGAAGCAGGATCCCAAGAATGCTAACAAGCCTGAGGCAATCTTGGAGAAGATCGCTGAGGGTAAGATGCGTAAGTTCTTCGAGGAGAACACTCTTCTGAACCAGCTGCTCGTTGGTGAGAAGAAGACCATCGCTGACTACATCAAGGAGGCTGATAAGGAGGCTACCGTAGTCGCTTACAAGCGTTTCGCACTGGGTAACTAATCGGTTGCTCGACGAAATATGAATGCGACCGTCGCCCGAAAGGGTGGCGGTCGTTTTTTGTGCGGTGTGCGAATTGAGGGTGATTGTTTTGAATGGCGACGAACGAAGATATTGTTTGTGCAGGAAAAATTTGTAACTTTGTGCAGTTGGTGCGCGATGTTGCGCACGACGTAAAAGGCGAAACGATGAAACTTTTACAATATGTAGCGATAGTCGCGGCGGGTCTTATGGCGATGGCGTGTGAGCCGAAACCATATATCCCGCAGCCTCCTCAGGGTACGGCCGAGCATACGGTCATTATGTATCTGGCTGGAAATAACAATCTTGAATCCTATTTGGAGGATAATATACGCGATGTGATTTCGTCGGTTGATGTTTCGACGCCGAGCGATAATGGACGTATTGTGATCTATTTCCGTCCGCGTCCTGCGTCGGGCGATCCGATGTTGTTGCAGGTCTATTATGACAAGAAATTGGCAGCGGTGCAGTGCGATACCATTCGAACCTATCCTGCCGAGATGTCGTCGAGTGATCCCGAAACATTGCGCAAGGTGGTAGCCGATGCTAAGGTTGTGGCTCCCGCAAAGGAGTATTCGATGATCTTCGGTTCACACGCAACGGGTTGGTTTACAGAGGAGTGTATGTCGCGCGGCTCGCTAACGCGCCCTATGTCGATAGGTTTCAAGTCGCCTAACGATGGTAGTTTCTGGCGTCAATATGGCGACGAGATTACCCGAACGTTCGGTATGGACGGCAAGATGATCTACGAGGGTGCGACCATCGATGACGCGGGAATGAATATTACGGAGATGGCTTCGGCTTTGTCGGGGACGAAATTCCGTTCGCTGATCTTTGATGCCTGCTTTATGGCGTCGGTCGAGGCGGTCTATGACCTGCGCAATACGGCTAAGTATGTGATTGCGTCGTCGGCCGAGATTATGGGGCGCGGTATGCCTTATGACCTTGTACTGAAATACCTTTTTGCAACGGGCAATGTCCGAGATAATTTGATGAAATATTGCAGCGAGTATATTCGTTACTATAATGAGCTTACTCCGGGTACGAAGTCGGGTACAATCTCGCTGATCGACTGTTCGAAGGTTGAGCCTTTGGCTACGGCTGTGGCAAAGGTCGAGCAGGGTGGTCTGAATGAGGTCGATCAGTATGATGTTCAGTCGTTTGAGTTGCTTCCGGAGCACCAATTCTTCGATCTCGATCACTTCTACGATGTTGCGGCTAAGGATCGTTCGGCATACGCAGATATGCAAAATGTATTGGCAAATTGTGTGCTCTATACGGGTCATACGCCGACGGTTTTTTCGGCTTTCGGGTATGGAGTTTTCGAGGTCGAGCGCAGTTGTGGTTTGACGACGAATATTCCGAGTACGAGCTATGCGTTGTTCCGCTCGGAGTGGTTCAAAACCTCGTGGGCGCGCCGCATTGGGCGTATTGAATAAGAGTGCAGTTCCCCCAAAATACAACACCCTCGACCGTAAGATCGAGGGTGTTTTGGTCTGTTAAAGTTGTTGTATATGCACAAAAATATCTTCGGCAAACTCGACCGACGGCTTGCGCTCATATAGACCAAAAAGTGCCGATCCCGAGCCCGACATTGCCGCATATAGAGCCCCCGAATCGAGTAGGGTTTGCTTTAATTCGGCCAAACGCGGGTGAGCCGTAAAGATGTGAGGCTCAAAGCCATTGACGATCTGCTCTTGCCAAGTCGAACGATCATCGGCCAGTCGCTCCACCAGCGAACGTGTGGGTACTGCGGGACGCACTCCCGAATATGCCTCGGCAGTCGAAACGCCAAAAGGAGGCTTAATCACAACCAACCACAGCCCACTCAGATCGAGGTCAATGGGTTGCATAATCTCGCCACGCCCCGTGCAAAGTTGCACTCGGTTTTCGATAAAGAAGGCGGTGTCGCTACCCAACGCGGCAGCCATTTCGACCATCTCGCGCACGCTCATTTCTAACTTAAACTCCTCATTCAGAGCGCGAATCACCATCGAAGCGTCTGACGATCCGCCTCCCAAACCCGCACCAAAAGGCACTCGTTTGTCGAGCGTAATACGCACAGGCGGCAGGTCATAGCGCGAACGCACAAGGTTGTAGGCGCGCAAGCAGAGATTCTTTTCGGGTGGGCAATCGACCACAATTCCCGTTTGAACGAACTCGACCTCGTCGGCACGCTCAACGGTGATCACATCGTAGAGTTCGGTTACGGGAATCATAACCGTTTCGAGGTCGTGAAAACCGTCCTCGCGACGACGCAGAATGTCGAGGCCGAGGTTTATTTTGCAGTTGGCATTGAGTTTCATATCGCAAATATAGCGAATTTTAGCTACATTTGTACGCTTAACTGAATGATATATTTATGCAATTTCGTACAACTATCAATATCAAGCCCTCGACCTTGTCGCTCGACCACGCGAGCCGCACGTTGATGATCGGATCGTGCTTTTCGGAGCATATTGCCGAACGTATGCGCTGTGCGGGTTTTCACGTTACGAGCAACCCGTTTGGGATAATGTTCAATCCTGCGTCGATTGCTCGCACAATCGAACGAATGACGACAGCGCAGTCGTATTCAACTGATGATCTGCGTCTTAGCGGTGAACGTTGGGTGTCGTTGGACTTTCACGGCGATTTTGCGTCGCGCAACGCTGAGGAGGCTGTTGAGCGAATGAATCACGCGGTCGAGCAGGGCGCGAAGGCTCTGCGCGAGGCCGATACGGTGGTGCTGACGTTGGGTACGGCGTGGGTCTATCGACTGAACGGCGAAGTGGTTGCCAACTGCCATAAACTGCCTGCACAGATGTTCTCGCGTGAGATGATGACCGTCGAAGAGATTACCTCTCGGCTAATCAATACGATCGAAAATCATCTGCACTCAAAGCGTGTTGTGCTGACCGTGAGCCCCGTGCGCCACGTGGCCGATGGTCTGGACGCTAACTCGCTGAGTAAGGCCGTTTTGCGCGTCGCGGCAGCGAATGTTGCGGAACGATTGGAGCAGGTGAGCTACTTCCCTTCGTTCGAGATAATGAATGATGATCTGCGCGACTATCGTTTCTATGAAGCCGATATGGTGCACCCATCTTCGGTTGCTATCGATTATATTTGGGAGCGTTGGTGCGAGTGGGCGATTGCACCATCGGCCATCGAGACGATGCACGAGGCCGAGCGTATGTGGCGCGCAGCTCATCATCGTCCGAGCGATCCGCAATCGGAGGCTCATCGTGAGTTCTGCCGCAAAATGAGCGAACGACTCGACCGACTGTCAATGCAATATCCCGATGCGAATTGGGACGATCTGCGTCAGTTTTTTGTGCTGAACACGAAATAAATCGCTTGGAAAAGTGCGCCACCTCATATTAAATTCGTATCTTTACGGCTTAAAATTGGGAAGATGAAATTTCGCACACTTTTATTACTCGCTTTGTTTGCTTTCGGGTCGTTGCGTGCCGAGACCGCAACCGCACCCGCAAAACCTCGATTGATTGTCAATATCGTTGTCAGTCAGATGCGTTACGACTTCTTGTCGCGCTTTGAGAATGGTTTTGGCGAGGGTGGTTTCAAACGCTTTATGCGCGAGGGAACGAGCTACGAGGAGAGCTACTATAACTTTATGCAGACCACGACGCCTGCGACGTTGGCGACGCTGACTACGGGTGCTAATCCCTCGATTCACGGTGTTGTGAGCGACTATTGGATCGATTATACGACGGGTCGCAAGGTGGCTTTGATCGACGATCGCACGACGCGCGGTTTGGATTGCGACGATGGTCGCGGGTGCTATTCGAACGAGAATTTGGTCGTACCCACGTTTGCCGATGCGTTGAAGGACTATTCGCCTGAGAGCCGCGTAGTTACAGTAGCTTGCGACCCGATGTCGGCAGTGGTGATGGGCGGTCATACTTCGGACGTCTATTGGATCGACGATTCGCGTTGCAGTTGGGCGACCTCGACGGCCTATAAGGCGATGTTGCCCCGCTGGGTAAGCGACTATAATGATGAACGTTACAATGCGTCGTTCCTGAATTATAAATGGACGCTGCTGAACGATAAAGATGTCTATGTCAATCGTCGTTATTCGCGCTTGGAGCCGGTGAAGGCTTCGGAGCAGGTTGCCAAGAAACGCGGTGTGCTGTCGCGTATATTTACCAAGCCGACCATTTCGCGCGACTATGATAAGATCCTGACTACTCCTGCGGGTAATACGATCGTCTTCGAATTTGCGCGTCGAGCGATTATGAACGAGCAGTTGGGTGGCGATGAGGTAACCGATGTGCTCAATATCTGCCTGGACGCACCGCGCTACATCGGCGAATTGTACGGACCCGAATCGATGGAGGTCGAGGATATGTTCTACCGTTTGGATAGCGATTTGGAGCAGTTCTTGGGCTTCGTTTTTGCGCAGTTCGATAGTACGGAGGAGGTGCTTGTGGTGCTTTCGTCGGATCACGGATCGAGCGATTCGTACGATTTGGGCGATGAACCGCGCGAACGATTCAACCCGCGCCAATTTGCAGTGATTCTCAACAGTTTTATGATTGCGCAGTGGGGTGCAGGTGATTGGGTTATTGATTATGTTGATCGCCAATTATTCCTAAACCGCAATCTTATTTATAGCAACAATCTCAACCTGGAAGAGGTGCAGAATCGTGTGGCGGCCTTTGCGTTGCAGTTCCGTGGCGTGTCGCACGTGATGACCTCGACCGCGATGCAGAATAGCTATTTCGGCGCGTCGTATGCTCAGATGATGCAAAACAGCTTCTATCCGCGCCGTTCGGGCGATCTGACAATCAACCTGATGGCAGGCTGGATCGAGGAGCGCGAAGACGATGAGACGCGCTCGCGTTCGGGCTCGATGTATGGTTACGATACACACGTGCCGATGTTGTGGTTGGGTTGGCGAGTGCCTGCGGGTCGCAAGATTTACCGTTCGGTGAATATGTGTTCGGTGGCACCGACTTTGGCGCGTATTGTGAATATCGGTCGTCCGATTGCATCGTCGTCTTTGCCACTTGATGAAATCATCGGAGCGGACAAATAGTGTTGAATGACAAAAAGTTAAGATATATAATGATGGATCAGATTCAAGAGGAGATTATCGAGGAGTTCTCGGTTTTTGAGGATTGGTTGGATAAGTACGACTATTTGATCGGGCTGAGCGAGGAGGTGCCGCAGATCGCAGCCGAGCACCGCACCGATCAATATGTGATCGAGGGTTGCCAATCGCGCGTGTGGGTTGATGCCGAGTTGCGCGACGGCAAGGTCTATTTTGCGGCTGATAGCGATGCGATTATCACAAAGGGTATTATCGCGTTGTTGATTCGCGTGATGAATGGTCGCACGCCAGCCGAACTGCTCGAAATGGATCTCTATTTCATTGATCGAATTGGTTTGCGCGAGAATCTGTCGCCCACGCGCAGTAATGGTCTGCTGGCAATGATCAAGCAGATGCGAATGTATGCGCTGGCATTCTCTTCGCGCGAAAACAACTAAACGGGAACGACGATGATGACTGCCGAAGATATACTGCGTGTCGAACGCGATATAGTTCTGACACTCAAAAACATATACGACCCTGAGATTCCTGTCAATATCTACGACTTGGGGTTGATCTATGAGATTGATTTCACGCCTGATGGTGTTGCGACAATCCGTATGACGCTCACTGCACCCAACTGCCCGATGGCCGATATTCTGGTCGAAGATGTCAATACGCAGGTGGCCAAGATCAATGGGATCGAGAAGGTTAATGTGATCTTGACGTTCGAGCCTACGTGGGATCGCTCGATGATGAGCGAGGAGGCTTTGCTTGAACTTAATCTATTGTAATCCCGATATTTACATTTGATGAAACACGCTGACGATAACGCACTTCTGCGACTGCTATGGAGTGTAGCGGAGTGGCCTCTGGGTAGCTACCGCTCGACCGATGGACGCGAAGTGAGAGTTGTTGATGGCGGTGAGGTTGTGCCCGAACGAAGGGTGGCAATCGGCGCGCGTGTTGAGATTGATGGCTGTCTGTGCAGTGGAACGGTAGCGCTGGGCGACGATGTACGCGATGAGGCGGACGTGGTCGCTCAATTTACCACAGACCGCAGGGTGGTGCTCAACGGTGCTGGTGAACCGTTGCCGGTGGTGCAGATGGCGATCCCCGATGCAGCTCGTCGAATGTACAATCGTCTGCGTAGTGGTGCTGACCACTTCTATTGTGGCGAGCGACTACGCGAGATGGATTCGTTGCATCGTTCGGATCTCTTTACGGGATTGGTTTTCGATCGTATTGTGCGTAAGTATGGCGATATTGAGCGCATTTTCGAAGAGAGCAGAGGCGATTGGAATCAGACACTCTACGTTATGCTGTTCCGCGTGATGGGCGACGTGCGCAATCGTGAGGCCTATATGGAGTTGGCGCGACGAGTGCCCTATCGTATCATTCAGCGAGAGCGTCAAGCGCAGCGAGCCGCCGAGGCGATGTTGTTGTGTGGATCGGGGTTGTTGGGGATGTATGAAGACGACGAATATCTGCACCGCTTGAAGGCCGACTATTTCTATCTTTCACATAAGTACGCCATCGAGCAGATGTCGCCCAACGAATGGACACTCACGGGCGTCATTCCCCGTAACCACCCTGTATTAAGGCTGTCGCAAATGGCCGAACTGCTGTGCAACAAAGAACTTCTGTTCTCGCAGGTCATCGAGTGTCGTACGGCCGACGATGTGGATCGGCTGTTTATGGTCGAGGCGTCGGACTATTGGACCACGCACTACATTCCTGCGCGCCAATCGTCGAGTGCGGTCAAACGCTTGGGGCGTGCTAAGGCATATCTGATCGGTATCAATCTGGTTGCTCCGATGCAATTTTTCTATGCAGCACGTACGGGACGCGATGAGTTGCGAGCACGTGCAGTGGAGCTGTTGGAGAGTATTCCTGCCGAAGATAATCGCTTCATTCGTGGTTGGTTGGGCGAGGGCGTTCCGGTGCGGAGTGCGTTCGATTCGCAGGCGTTGCTACAACTTTTCAACGAATTTTGTGCTAATGGTCGTTGCTGCGAGTGCAGATTGGGTCGAAGAGTGATAAAAAAGAGTATAAAATAGTGTAATGTCGTGAAAAAGCGTTACCTTTGTATGATTAACTAATTAGAGATTCAAATGGGTATTTTAGAGAAAACCATTAAACTGTTCCTCGGATCGAAATCGGATAAAGATCGCCGATTGATCGAGCCGTTTGTGGAGCAGATCAAACAGAAATATGTTGAGATTGACGCCCTCACCAATGACCAGTTGCGTGAGCGTAGTGCGTCGTTGCGTCGTGAGATAGCCGAGTTCATTGCTCCTGAGGAGAACGAAATTGCAGAGCTGAAACGTGAGTTGGAACAGCCCGAACCTCAGTTTGAGCAGTTGGACGTGCGTGAGCGCGAGAAGGCTAAGGATAAGTGGCTGGCTGAGAAGGAGAGCAAGAGCAAGCGTATCGAGGAGCTGAAAAAGGTTGTCAATGAGAAGATCGAGAAGAAACTCTATAACATTCTGCCCGACGCATTTGCGATTATGAAATCGACGGCTCGTCGATTCTCGCAGAACGAGGAGGTTGTGGTGTCGGCTACGCAGTTCGATAAGGATCTGGCAGCTCGCAAGGATTTCGTTTCGATCAACGAGGAGGGCAAGGCCGTTTATAAGAATAGCTGGATCGCGGGAGGTAATCTCTTGACGTGGAATATGGTCCATTACGATAGCCAGCTGTTTGGTGGTGTTGTACTGCACTTGGGTCGTGTCGAGGGTCTGAAAAATTCGGACGACAAGAAACTTCGTGGTCGAATTGCCGAGATGGCAACGGGTGAGGGTAAGACGTTGGTTGCAACGTTGCCCGTATTCCTCAATGCGTTGGCAGGCAAGGGTGTGCACGTGGTTACGGTCAATGACTATCTGTCGCGTCGAGACTGCGAGTGGATGGGCCCGATGTATCAGTTCCACGGTCTGTCGGTTGATTGTATTGATATGCACAAACCCAATACCGAGGAGCGTAAGCGTGCATATCTGGCCGACATTACCTTTGGTACGAACAACGAGTTTGGTTTCGACTACCTGCGCGATAATATGGCCTCGTCGCCTGCCGATCTGGTTCAGCGCGAGAATCTGCACTATGCAATTGTCGATGAGGCCGACTCGATCTTGATTGACGATGCTCGTACGCCGTTGATTATTTCGGGTCCGGTGCCTAAGGGCGAGGATCAGATGTTCGAGCAGTATTGTCCCGTAGTCGAGCGTCTGTATAATTTGCAGAAAAACTTTGTTACTCAGTTGGTTGCAGAGGCACGTCGCCTGATTGGCGAGGGTAAGAACGAGGAGGGTGGTATCATTCTCTATCGTGCGCATAAGGGTCTGCCTAAGTATAAGCCGCTGATTAAGTACCTGAGCGAACCCGGTGTGAAGGTGCTGATGCAGAAGACTGAGAACGTCTATATGGCCGATAACAACCGTCGTATGCCTGAGATTACTGACGAGTTGTACTTTGTGATAGACGAGAAATTGCACTCGGTTGAATTGACAGACAAGGGCCACGAGGTGCTGTCGAAGAGCGTTGGCGAGGATAATTTCTTCGTGCTGCCCAATATCGGTGAAGCGGTTGCCGAGTTGGAGAAGACCGAACTGACGGCTGAGGAGAAGGCGGCAAAGCGCGATGAGGTGATCAACGATTACGCTATCAAGTCGGAGCGCGTTCATACGGTTCAGCAGCTGTTGAAGGCATACGCAATGTTCGAGAAGGACGTTGAGTATGTGGTGATGGAGAATAAGGTGAAGATTGTCGATGAGCAGACGGGTCGTATTTTGGACGGTCGTCGTTACTCGGACGGTCTGCATCAGGCAATCGAGGCTAAGGAGCACGTGAAGGTTGAGGCTGCAACGCAGACCTTTGCTACGATCACGTTGCAGAACTACTTCCGTATGTATCACAAGTTGTCGGGTATGACCGGTACGGCTGAGACTGAGGCAAGTGAGTTTTGGAGTATCTACGGTCTGGACGTTGTGGTTATTCCGCCCAACCGTCCGATTATTCGTGATGACCGCGATGATCTGATCTATAAGACCAAGCGCGAGAAGTATAATGCTGTGATTGACGAAATTACGGCAACGGTTAAGACCGGTCGTCCTGTGTTGGTAGGTACTACGTCGGTCGAGATTTCGGAGTTGCTGAGCCGAATGTTGAAGCTGCGCGGCATCAAGCACAATGTGCTGAATGCAAAGCAGCACCAGTTGGAGGCTCAGGTTGTATTGGAGGCCGGTCGTGCGGGTCAGGTTACGATCGCAACCAATATGGCAGGTCGTGGTACCGATATTAAACTGCCCAAGGAGGTCATCGAGTCTGGCGGTTTGGCGATTATTGGTACCGAGCGCCACGAGTCGCGTCGTGTCGATCGACAGTTGCGTGGTCGTGCAGGACGTCAGGGCGACCCGGGTTCGTCGCAGTTCTTTGTGTCGATGGAGGACGATCTGATGCGTCTGTTCGGCTCGGAGCGTATTGCGTCGATGATGGACCGTATGGGCGTTCAGGAGGGCGAGGTTATTCAGGCTTCGATGATGTCGAAGGCAATCGAGCGCGCTCAGAAGAAGGTCGAGGAGAACAACTTCGGTATCCGTAAGCGACTGTTGGAGTATGACGATGTTATGAACTCGCAGCGTGAGGTGATCTACACTCGTCGTCGCCACGCGCTGTATGGTGAGCGTATCGACATTGACCTGAATAATATTATGGTCGATTTTGCTCAGGCATTTGTCGAGGAGAATAATGGTGTCGATTTCGAGGACTTTGGCGTTGAGTTGATCCGCCAGGTTGCAATCCGTCCTACGTTTGATGAGAATACCTACCAATCGGTTAAGCCGGCAGAGCTGGTTGAGTTGATTGTCAAGGATTTGCAGGAGGCATATTCGCGCCGTGCGAAGACTATTGCAGATGTGGTTGGTCCCGTTATGGAGCGTGTCTATGAGGATCGCAAGGATATGATGGACTCGTCGATCTATGTGCCCATCACAGACGGTACGTTGGGTTACAATGTTGCGGTCAATATCCAGCGCTGCAAGGATACGAATTGTGCCGAGATCTTCCGTATGTTTACCAAGATGGTGATGTTCACCACGATCGATGATAATTGGCGTGAGCATCTGCGTGAGATGGACGATCTGCGACAGAGCGTTCAGAATGCAACTTACGAGCAGAAAGACCCGTTGATGATCTATAAATTTGAGTCGTTCGAGTTGTTCAGCAAGATGTTGGCTAAGATCAACCGCGAGGTGCTGTCGATTCTGAACAAGGCGTTTGTTCCCGTTCGTGAGAATAATGCGCAACCGCGTCAGCAACAGCGTCCTAAGGTCGATGTCAATAAGTTGCAGGCATCGCGTATGCAGGCAGCTGCGCAGGCTGGTGCAGGCGACAAGAGCAAACCCGCACCCGTGCAGGTCGAGAAGAAGGTGGGCCGTAATGAGCCTTGCCCCTGCGGTTCGGGTAAGAAGTACAAGCAGTGCCACGGTCGCTTCGAGAAGTAGGCGGTGGGCTGAGAAACTAATCGAGATACGGGACGCATTGAAGGTGCGCCCCGTATTTTTTTGCAACTTCGGTGAAAATTACTAACTTTGTGTAATTGCAAAATTGTGAATAGATGAATTTCCGATTTACATACCCTCCGATTGAGGGCTTGGTAGTGATCGAGCCGCGAGTGTTTGGCGACGAGCGAGGCTATTTTATGGAGAGCTTCCGCGAGAGCGATTATGCTGAGGCGGGCATTACAGCCCACTTTGTGCAAGAGAATGAGTCGATGTCGGCACGAGGCGTATTGCGCGGTATGCACTTCCAGCGCACCGAGCCGCAGGCGAAGTTGGTGCGTGTGGTGAGTGGAGCATTGCTCGACGTCGTGGTCGATTTGCGAGAGGGTAGCGCCACGTATGGTAAGTGGCACGCCGAGTTGCTTACGGCCGAAAATCGCCGGCAAATGTTTATCCCTGAGGGATTTGCGCACGGCTTTTTGGCTTTGGAGGATTCGACGCGCCTAAGTTATAAGTGTAGTCGTTATTATGCTCCGCACGATGAGGCTGGTATTGCGTGGAACGATCCGACGGTTGCGATTGATTGGCAATTGGAGCGATGGGGCATCGAGCTGTCGCAGCTTATCATATCGGAGAAGGATAGTCAGTGGCCAAACCTTTAACCTCTCTACGCACACTAAAAAGCGGAGTCCCACTCGTTGGAACTCCGCTTTTGCTTTGCCGACTGCTCGGTGTACGAACTACTTGCTCTGATGTTCGAGGAAGTAACGCTGCGATTTGAGCAGGTTACGCGATTGCAAGACGAGGGTCTTGGTCTCGTTCAGAATGTTCAGATAGAGCATACTCGAACGAGTGCTGGTCTCCTTGTTCTTGATACGCTTCAACTGACGTTTGATAGCGTCGGCAATCGACTCGAACAGACGATCGCGCTGCTCCAAAACCTGATCGATATTCTTGAAATCGTTGTGCTTCAACATCTGGTTGATGTGGCGATAGATAGCCTCAACCTCGTCGTTGATGTGCATCAGGTCTTCGATCTGCTCCTTGGTCATACCCTCGTGGTTGTTGTCGATATGATCGAAACAGGGGCGGGTGATGTGCACCAAAGCCTTGGTCGCCTCGCTCAGATAATCAACCACTTGAACGTAGTAGTGTGCGGTGTCGATATCGCTGTCCTGCAACTTCTGCAACGTGGGTAGTACTTGATATTTGCGCTCGCGCGAGAGGTAGAACAGGTCGTTCGACTCCTTGACCATTTCGCGCAACACCTTACGATTCTCTTTGAATACAGCGATCAACGTACGATCGTAGATTCGCGTGATGCGCTCCATTGTGCCACAAACCTCTTCGATGCACTGCGTCAGTACGTTATCGGCCTTAATCTCTTGGAGCTCGGGAGCGGTTTTCTCCTCCTTCTTTTTGTTTTTCAGGTTGCCGTGAATCAGCATATAGCCACACAATATCGAGATCACGATCGTTGCAACCGTACCGCCATAAATCAGAGCCAAACCAACCACCAATGCGATGAGAAATGCGCCCAAACCCGTTACGAACCAACCTGTAACGACGGTCATAACACCCGTGATACGATATACGGCGCTCTCGCGTCCCCAAGCGCGGTCAGCCAACGACGAACCCATTGCCACCATAAATGTAACGTAGGTGGTCGAGAGAGGCAACTTCAACGATGTAGCCACCGAGATCAGGGCTGCTGCGGTCGTCAGATTGACCGTTGCGCGGATCAGGTCATACTGCGCATTGCCGCGCTCTTCGTCGGTCAGCGGAGCAAAGCGATGCTCAATGCCGTTCTTCATCTTAACGGGAATAACTCGCTCATACCAGTTGTTGATACCGAGTACCGTACGAACGATCGTACGCGAGAATGCCGACGAACCGAAACGCTGCTCCTCCTCATTCTGGCTTGCGAGTTTAAGCTCGGTTTCCGATACATTGGTCGATTTTTTCGAGGTCCAAAGCGTTACGACCATAATCAAACCTGCGATAACCAATATGCTAAAATTGGCCGGAACCGACTCTTTCAGTCCGCTCATCAACATCTGAGTATCACCCGATGCCAGAGCCATCTGATACGAATCGTAGCCTGCGATAGGCACACCGATAAAGTTCACGAGGTCGTTACCCGCGAATGCCAAAGCCAACGCGAAGGTACCGGCCAAGATGGTTATTTTCAGGATATTTACATTCAGTCGTTGCAAGATCCACAAGATGACGCTGCACGCCGCCCACGTAATCAGCAGTGCCATACCCATATTTTCGGTTACGTATGCAATGAATGCTGTACCTGCCAGCGGAGCTTTCAGACCCTTGAAAACAGCGAAATATACAATCGAAGCCAATGAAATGCCGCACCACAGCGCACCCCAATTATGGAAGATTTTATGGTATCGGAATGTGAAGATCAGACGCGATAGGTACATTACGATCATACCGCAGGTGAATGCCAGCACCACCGACAGCAGAATTGCAGCGATGATACCCAGCGCGCGATCCGAGTTGATATACTCGCCCAAGTTGGCCAATGTGATCTCTGGATTGCTTGCGATCTTGAAAACCGAGACGGCGATTGCCGAGCCTAACAAGCAGAAAATCAGCGATACGGTAGTCGATGTCGGCAGGCCCCACGTGTTGTATAGGTCGAGCAGAATGATGTTGGCGAACATCACGCCCAGGTACAACATCATCACCTCGTGGAACGTGAAGAGCGAGGGGTCGAACATACCACTTCGAGCCACCTCCATCATACCGCTCGATGTAACGGCACCGATGATGATACCGATCGAGGCAACCAGAAGGATTACCTTTTTGGGAGCTGCTTTCGAACCGATTGCTGAGTTTAGGAAATTAACGGCGTCGTTGGTTACGCCGACGAATAGACCCGCCACGGCAAGAATACCGAGGACGATTACAATAAACGTGTAAATTGCGCTCATTATTTAATATGTGTGAGTTTCTTTTTTTTCGCTCAGGTTGATTTGGCTCTCAATATCGAGCCAAAATCGCCACAAAAATACATTTTTAATCGACGATTTCAAATAGTTTTTCTGAATTTTTCAGGTCCTATACGACTTTTTCCCCACCGCTATTTTTGAGTGCGATTGTCGTTACTTGCTTTGTGATATAATTATGTCATAAAAACGGCCATATCCACCGTTGCAGATATGGCCGTTGAGTGATGTGGCGAGTGAATTTAGTAGCCCAAAATTCGCATCATCGAGCGGTAGCTCTGCTCTTTTGCGAACAGTCGGGTGTAGTATTCGCCATTGGTGTCGCGGTCGATAATGATGTGCTTGGGGGCGGGCATCAGGCAGTGCTGAATACCTCCGAAACCGCCCAACGACTCCTGATAAGCTCCCGTGTGGAAGAAGCCGATATACTGCGGCTCGTTCTCGGTGAGCTTCGGGAGGAAGATGGCGTTGGTGTGCGACTCGCCGTTGTAGTAGTCCTCGCTGTCGCAAGTCAGACCGCCCAGGTGCACACGCTGGTACTCCTTGTCCCAATTGTTGATGGCAAGCATAATGTAACGCTGCTTGATACCCCACGTGTCGGGCAGAGTGGTGATGAACGAGCTGTCGATCATATACCAGAACTCGCGGTCGTTCTGCTGTTTTTGATTGACAATCGAGTAGAGCACTGCACCACTCTCACCTACGGTGAACGAGCCGAACTCGGTGAAGATATTGGGCTCGGGTACACCATTTTCGTTGCACGAGTGCTTGATCTGTGCCACGATCTCTTCGGCCAGATATTCGTATTCGTACTCGAAGTTGAGCGAGTTCTTGATCGGGAAACCACCTCCGATATTCAAGCTATCCAAGTCGGGGCAAACCTTCTTCAACTCACAATAAACGCTGATACACTTGCGCAACTCATTCCAATAGTAGGCCGTATCCTTGATGCCTGTATTGATGAAGAAGTGGAGCATTTTGAGCTTGAACTTCTTGTTGTGTTTGATCTTCTGCTTGTAGAAATCGATGATGTCGTTGTAGCGAATACCCAGACGCGAGGTATAGAAGTCGAACTTAGGCTCCTCTTCCGATGCAATGCGGATACCCACCTTGCAGCTCTTTTCGATTACGTCGGTAAACAGGTCGATCTCCTCCTTGTTGTCGATCACGGGAATCGTGTTGATGAATCCCGAATTGATCAGCGAAGCGATGTTCTCGACATACTGCGGACGCTTGAAGCCGTTGCAGATGATGTAGCGATCCTTGTCGATCACACCCGTATCATACAGAGCCTTAATGATATGAATGTCATACGCCGACGATGTTTCGAGGTGGATATCGTTTTTCAGAGCCTCTTCGAGCACAAACGAGAAGTGCGACGATTTGGTGCAGTAGCAGTAGTTGTAACTGCCCTGATAATCCACTTTGGCCATTGCAACATTGAACAGACGCTTGGCACGATTGATCTGCGATGAGATCTTGGGCAAGTAAGTAATTTTGAGCGGGGTGCCATACTGTTTGATGATTTCCATCAACGGAATGTCGTGGAAATAGAGCTCGTTGTCCTCTACCGAGAACTCGTCTTGCGGAAAGTCGAACGTCTGTTCGATCAAGTCGATGTACTTGTTTTTCATTTCGGGTTGTTAGTAAAATTAAAATCCGAGTGAGTTACTTGGTCGATTTTCGTGCCAAAGTAATCGAGTTACTTTTCGCCGTCATTCGCGATGCAAAGTAAATGATTATTTTTTGATTTTACTACCGTTTTAACATATTTATATAAAAAAAGGCGCGAAATCATCGTATTCTGCAAAAAAAACTGTAATTTTGAGCGTTTTATTTAATGGCGATTAGCAATGATTTGTGAATATATTACCCGATACCTCTTGTTGAACAAGCGTTTGGTTGTTCCCAACCTCGGTGCGTTTGTGGTCAATCCATCGAATGGCGATCTGATTTTTGTAGAGCTTTTGAAGCAGGACGACGGTGTGCTGATGCGACAGCTGATGGCCGATGGGCTGTCGGCAGTCGATGCAATGAATATGATCGACCGTTTTGTGTTTGAGATTCGCCATAAGGTCGAGAGTGGCGGTACGGCGACGCTCAATGGGATTGGCCGTATGTCGCTGGCTGAGGACGGTCTTTATCGTTTTGAGTATGATCCCGATGCGGGACGCGAGATTGCAGTGCCTGTTTCGGCTGTCGAGGAGTCTGCTCCTGTCGAAGAGCCTGTGGCTGAGCCTCAGTCTGAGGCGGTTGCCGAGCCTGAGCAGTCCATTGTCGAGGAGCAGCCCGCTGTGGCACAGAGTGTTGAACCCGAACCCCAAGCTCAACCCGAGCCCGAACCGACGCCATCACAACCCAAGTACGAACGTCCATTGATGGAGCCTGAATCGTATGTCAAGGGTCTGCGCTATGGCAAGCCCCAACGTCCCTCGAAGGACGATATCCGCTATGTGGGTCATAGTGCCGGACGAGGTGTCGATAAGTTTGTAATTATAGCGGTGGTAGCTGCTCTATTGGCAGTTGGTGCCATCGTCTATGGTTGGTTGTCGAGCCGCGAGCAGGACGATATTTATGGCTACGACGAGGAGCCGATCGAGCAGGTAGATGCGATGGTTGATGAGATGATCGAGCAAACCGAAACGGCAGAATAACCACAAAGGGTAGTAACGAAAACGAACGACTTATGGATTTACAATCGCTCAAACAACGCTTTGGAATAATCGGCACGAGTGAGGCTTTGAATCGCGCTTTGGAGATTGCGGTTAAAGTTGCTCCGACCGATCTGTCGGTGCTGGTTACAGGTGAAAGTGGCGTGGGTAAGGAGTTCTTTCCGCAGGTGATCCACGCATATTCGTCGCGCAAACACGCTCAATATATCGCTGTAAATTGCGGTGCAATCCCCGAAGGAACGATTGATTCGGAACTTTTTGGCCACGAGAAGGGTGCATTTACCGGTGCAACGGAGGCGCGTAAAGGTTACTTCGAGGTGGCTGATGGTGGTACGATTTTCTTGGACGAGGTGGCAGAACTGCCTCACTCGACGCAGGTGCGCTTGCTCAGAGTGTTGCAGACGGGTGAGTTTATGCGTGTAGGCTCGTCGAAGGTGCTCAAAACCAACGTGCGTGTCGTGGCGGCAACAAATATCTCGTTGCAAGCGGCTATTACCGATGGTCGCTTCCGCGAGGATCTCTATTACCGATTGAATACGGTGCCCATCGAGGTACCACCTCTGCGCGAACGTCGAGGGGATATCTATCTGCTGTTCCGTAAGTTTGCGGCAGATGTGGCGTTGCAATATCGTATGCCCTCGATTACGCTTTCGGACGAGGCTCGCCAGATGTTGGAGTCGTACTATTGGCGTGGCAATATTCGTCAGTTGAAGAATGTAGCAGAGCAGATTTCGGCAATCGAGGAGGCTCGTGTGATCACACCGCAGATCTTGTCGCGCTATCTGCCCGAACAAGATGGAATGAAGTCGGTGTCGGTGATCTCGACGCCTCGCAGCCGCTCGTCGAATGATATGGGCGATGAGCGAGAGTTACTCTACAAGGTGCTGTTCGATATGAAGAGCGATATCAACGACCTCAAACGAATGTTGGCTGAGGCGTTGCGCAAGTCGCCCGATGTGAGTTATCATCAGCCCGCGAACGACTACAAGGCTCTGTTGCCCTCTTCGGCGATTGACAAGGAGTATGAGGAGGTTGAGCAATATGCCGATAGCGAAGATGTTACAAACGAGCCGCTGTCGCGTCCTGCACAGACCAAGGCTGATGCTCAGCGCGAGCAGATCATTCGTGCATTGCGTAACAACAATGGTCGTCGTCGTGATGCGGCACGTGAGTTGTTTATGTCCGAGCGCACGTTGTATCGCAAGATGAAGGAGCTGGATATCACTGAGTTTTAACCACGAAAACAATCGAAAGATGAAACAACTGAAATATATTGCATTGGCATTTCTCACGGCAACGCTCACACTGCTGCCGAGTTGCACGGTGAAATACTCGTTCTCGGGTGCGTCGATTCCGGCAAATGCCCAGACGGTCAGTATCGCCTATTTCCCGAATAATGCGGCGATGGTAGCTCCTATTCTGAGTTCAACTTTGACTGAGGCGTTGAAAGATCGTTTCGCTCGTCAAACCCGTTTGCAGCAGGTGAATGAGGGCGGAGATTTGGCCTTCGAGGGCGAGATCGTTAATTATACCTCGACGACCGCGTCGGTGTCGAGTCAGGAGTATGCAGTGCTTAACCGTCTGACAATCACCGTAAGAGTGCGTTTTACGAATGCTCTCGAACCGCAGTATAATATCAATAACCGCACATTCTCGGCCTTTGCCGACTACGATTCGAGCAAGTTATTGCAGGAGGTCGAGGGATCGTTGATTCCTGAGATCGTCGAGAAATTGGTTGATGACATTTTCAATGCGGCAGTATCTAATTGGTAGCGAGATGAGTAGCGTAATTGACAGATTTGCAGAGGAGGGTAGTGCAGCGTCGATTGAGAAGGCCAAGCTCGATCGTGAGGCAGTTGTGGCAGAGCTGGACGCGTTGATTGCACGCCACGAATGGTTTTCGGCTGCGCGTATGATCCGTCGATTGGTAAGTGGCGAGGAGGACGAGGCGTTGGAGTTGGTGTTGCACGCCCGCGGAGCGTCGTCGTTGGCATTGACGAAGGTTGATTCCGCAACTCTGACTGCGATGACCGACGATGATATTATCGAGCGTTTTTTGAGCGTTGGCGACTATCGAATTGTGGCAGAACAGGGCGACTCGGACGCGACACCAGATGTGGCTTTGGCTGCTGTTTCGGACGCCGAAGATGAGTATGTGAGCGAGGATTTGGCCGAAATTTACCTCTCACAGGGGCTTTACGAGCAAGCAATTGCAATATATCGTCAATTAAGTTTGCAAAATTCCGAAAAAAGTGTTTACTTTGCCGAGATTATTTCGAAAATAGAGAAAAATATAAACAATTAAAAATTAATACACAATGACTTTTATTTGTATCGTAATTGCAGTCATCGCGCTTTTCCTCATTTTGGCTGTTTTGATGCAGAACCCCAAGAGCGGTATGGCCGCTAACTTTGGTGCAGCAAATCAGGTTGCAGGTGTTCGCGAGACAAACAACTTCCTCGAAAAGGTAACTTGGGTAACCGCTATCGCTATTGCAGTGTTGAGCTTGGCTACCGTATGGGTTATGGATGATGATCGTGTTGCAGCAAGCAACAATGCAATCTCGAAAGATAGCGAGGCTATTATGGAGAAGATTGGCAATCAGGCAACTATGCCCAATCAGGTGGATCTTCCCGTAGAGGAGGCTGCTGAGGAAGCTGCTCCCGCAACTGAGGAGTAAAGCGTTAGGCTTTATTAACGCAAAACGATCCGAACTCTTACAATGAGTTCGGATCGTTTTTTTTGTTATGTGTGCGGGAGAAGGGGGTGAAGGTGCGGAGGTGCGGAGGTGCGGAGATGCGGAGATCATATTCTTGGATATCAATAAACATAAATGCCGCCCCGATATTCGAGGCGGCATTGGTTTTCTAATGCAGGGCAGACTATCTGAAATCGACGATCTCGTAGCCTCGATAGTTATTCTTGTCGAATGTAAACATCGAAATATCAACCATTCCGGTCATCTCATTGATCGACGCAACCTTAATCGCAATTTGGTCGCCATCAACGTCGTAGGTGAGCGAACGAGGCTGAGCCGTCGCGGTATCAATTGCCACGAAAATCACGCCCAGCGCAGCATTTTCGGCTGTTGAGGTGAGCTTTACGGTTGCAATGCCTGCCTCGGTACCGACCATCGCAAAGTTGAACTCGCCGTCGATAAAGTCGAAGGCGCGAGTGGGATTGGTCAGAATATTGTGCGACTTCGGATCGACAGCATCGACCGTAACCTCCTTATTCTGAGGATTAACCTCGTAGCGCGCGCTACCGTCGCAGAAGACCTTCGCATCGCCGATACTTATATAATATTTGTCGCCACTGACAGCATAATAACCTTTGATATTCTGGTCGCCACTTTTGACTTCGAACTCCACTTCGTAGTTCTCCATCGAGCGAATCTGCTCCGAAAGGCGACTAATCAGTGTCTCCGCGCTATTGCCCTGAGCAAAGGAATTTGCAACGCAGAACATCGTGAAAATGAATACAATAAACTTCTTCATCTTATCTTTCGCTTTAATATTAACTCAAACCTAAATCTTGCAATATGCGCTCCAACGCATAGGTGTCCGTAACCTTCAAATCGCGCGGTTTGCTGCCCTCTTGACGGCCAACGATACCTGCACGTTCGAGCTGATTCATAATGCGTCCCGCGCGGTTGAATCCGACCTCGAAGTTTCGCTGAATCGACGAGGTCGATGCTTGTCCGCCATTCTGCACAAACCAACGAGCGATCTCTGCGAGCTTGGGATCAAATCGCACCGCCTCGCCACTCATTGCCGAGGGAGCCTCGCTGTTTTCGGGTACATAGTCGGGCAGGGCGTAAGGTGCAGTGTATCCCTGCTGGCGCGAGATAAACGATATAATGTTCTCAATCTCAGGCGTATCCACAAATGCACATTGCACTCGTGTCAGTTCCGAATTGAGGCTCATCAACATATCTCCGCAGCCGATCAATTGGTTAGCTCCCGTGGTGTCGATAATCGTACGCGAGTCCATCATCGACATCACGCGGAAGGCGATACGTGCAGGGAAATTTGACTTGATCAAGCCCGTAATAACCTTAACCTCAGGTCGTTGAGTTGCGATAATCAGGTGCAGACCAACTGCTCGACCCATCTGCGCCAAACGCACAATCGGTGTCTCGATCTCGCGACCGGCGGTCATAATCAAATCGGCAAACTCATCGACTACCACGACCAGATATGGCATAAAACGGTGTCCCTTCTGGGGGTTCAGACGACGATTGCGGAACTTGTCGTTGTACTCGGTGATCTTCTTGACCGAGGCTTGACGCAGCAACTCATAACGCTGTTCCATCTCGACAACGAGCGAATTGAGCGTATAGATAACCTTTTGAGGATCAGTCAGTATGGCGTCGTCCTCGCTCTCCATCTTTGCCAAGAAGTGCTTTTCGAGCGGAGCATACAGCGACAACTCGACACGCTTCGGGTCGATCATCACGAATTTCAGCTCCGAGGGGTGCTTCTTGTATAACAACGAAGTGATTATCGCATTGAGTCCCACCGATTTACCTTGACCCGTAGCACCTGCAACCAACAAGTGAGGCATCTTCGCCAAGTCGATTACGAAGTTCTCGTTCTGAATCGTGCGTCCAAGCACAACGGGCAGTTCGAATTTCGACTGCTGGAAGCGTGCCGATTTTACTGCCGAGAGCATCGAAACCACGTCGCGATCTTTGTTCGGAACCTCAATGCCGACAGTGCCCTTGCCGGGGATCGGTGCAATAATACGAATGCGCAATGCTTTGAGACTCATTGCAATATCCTCTTCGAGGCTCTTGATTCGTGCGATTTTGATACCGGGAGCAGGAATAATCTCGTAGAGCGTAACGGTCGGACCCACCGTTGCTTTGATCTTTGAGATTGCGATGCCGAAATTCTGCAACGTTGTCTTGATCTGCTCCTTATTTTCGTAGATCTCCTCGTTCGACACCTCGACGTCCATCGAGTGGTCTTCGAGTAGAGTTACGGGCGGACGCTGATACTTCGGAAGATCCTTTGCAGGATCATACTCTTTGAGGTCTATCTCGTTGTCTTCCAGCTCTTTGTCTTGGTGCTCAACGACGACAATCTTTAATCCCTCGTCGGTGTCGCTACTGTTTTCGTTGGGCGACTCTTCGGGAATATTTTCGAGCTCCTCAGTCGGCGCAATAGGAGCCTGATCATTTGAGTCATCATTTCGGACAACCGTTGTAATCGTCAGATCATCATCATTTTGCTGATCGTCAATCTCGGCTGTGTCGGTAGATTTCAATTCATCACTCGCTTGCGCTTTCGGGGCAATGGTAACCATCTCAACCCCCTCGTCCTCATCTGGGTCGGAATCAATCTCAGTCGGTATGGGCTGAGGAATGACCTCGCTTGGCGTAGCCTGAGTAGCGACTTCGGTCGGCGTGGCAGTAGGCTTAACCTCTTGGTCGGCCTCTTCGCTCTTCGCTGGCTCGGTCGAAGTTTTGTGTGTCTTTTCTACTCCTTTGGCTACCAGGCCAATAGCAGCTTTGCCAACTTTCAGACCTCCATCGGCGATCACCTCTCCGGCTTTATTCACCTTATTAATAAAACTGCGATTGATATATACGCCCGTCAGAATCCAGCCGACAAGAATTACCAAAATTGTGCCGATTGGACCGATTGATTGGGTGATAATCGCGGCTGCGTCGATGCCCCAGCGACCGCCCAAGCCACTACCGAACACGCCCCAATCCTCTTTGAAAATAAAGCCTAAGGTCAGTGTTCCGAGCAACAGAATAAGCACGCCGATACTCATCATTCGGTTGAAATGCAGCGTGCGCAGTCGCGTAATGCGTAACGCGAGTATCATCAGCAGGAATGGAATCACAACACCAAAAAGTCCGAATGTCTTGCCAATCAACAGATTAGCAATCGATGCGCCATTGCGTCCGCAGAGATTCTCGAATGTGATCATCGCCAGGCGATCTTCGTTGCCTTTGAATCGGGCGTAGTCGGCCAATGCGCTACAATCGACCTTCCAATTGAGCAGGTAGAAGAGTATAGCGAGCAGGAGATAGATGCCCGCGAAGAGCATTATCAACCCGACGGTCCAGCGCATAGTTTGCCCACCCTTTTTATTTGAGGTGGAGCCTGTTTTTGGGGCGTTGTTTTTATTTGAGGGCATAATTATTCAATTTATAGCACGAAGATACGAAAAAAAAATGTATCTGCGAACTACTCCCTCAAATTTATCTCGAAATGATTTGAAATGCTTTGTTTTTCAGACGATTCAAGTAATCATCTGACGCAAAGGTTTGGAACGTGTATTGAGCCTTGTTATTCTCCGCAGCGCGCAAATTGAACTGATCGAGCAACTGCTCGACACGTCGCGCAACGGCTGGTGCGGGGTCAATCACCGCCACCTCGCGCTCACCAATCACTTGCTCGATCACCTCGCGCAGGAATGGATAGTGCGTGCAACCCAAAACGATCTGATCGGCACCCTCAGCAAGCAAGGGCTCAACTACGCGACGCACCGCTTCTACGGCCTCGGGTGTAGCCTCACGACTCTGCTCAACGATCTCGACAAAGCCTTCACCAACGGCAGCTATGAATCGTGCTCGATCGGCATAACGTGCTGATGTTCTTAGAAATAGATCGCCTCCCAATGATCCTGCCGTAGCCAGCACTCCGACTACTCCCGTGCGCGTTGCCATTGCTGCGGGCTTCACAGCCGGCTCCATTCCGACGATTGGAATGTTGGCATATTTCTCGCGCAGGAAGTCGATGGCGGCTGCCGTGGCGGTATTGCACGCCACGACGACCATCTTAGCTCCGTCGGCTATCAAGGCACCGACGGCCTCATCTGCAAAACGACGTATCTCCTCTTTGGGACGACCGCCGTAGGGACAATTTGCTCCATCGGCAAGGTACGTGAGTGATTCATTGGGCAGTTTGGCGTGTAGCTCGCGCCACACGCTCAAACCTCCCAATCCTGAATCATATACCCCGATGGGGTTATTGTTGCCCTTAGTATTCAATTGTTTATAGCGATTACTTCAACTTATCCTCGATCCACTTGCGAGCATTGACAAATGCTTCGATCCAAGGCGTAACCTCGTCCTCGCGCTGCTCGGGATAGTATGCCCAATTCCACGGTTTGATGGCGCGCTCCAAGTGGGGCATCATCGCCACGTGGCGACCGTCAGCCGACGCAACACCTGCTACGGCATAGTCGCTACCATTGGGATTAGCGGGGTATTCGGCATAGCTATATTTCAGTGCGATGTTGTAGTGCTTTTCGTCCATCGGCAGCGAGAACTTACCCTCGCCGTGGGCTACCCAGATACCCAACTTCGAGCCAACCAACGAACTGAACATCACAGCATTGCTCTGCTCGACGTCCAGACCGACGAACGACGATTCGAACTTGTGGCTATCGTTGTGCAGCATACGCGGTTTCACAGCGTCCTCGGGGGTAATCAGACCCAATTCGATCATCAGCTGGCAACCGTTGCAAACGCCCAACGAGAGGGTATCCTCGCGTGCATAGAAGTTGTCCAGAGCGCGTTTTGCAGCCTCGTTATAGAGGAATGCGCCTGCCCAACCCTTAGCCGAGCCGAGTACGTCCGAGTTCGAGAAACCACCGCAGAATACGATCATATTCACGTCCTCCAACGTCTCACGACCACTTACTAAGTCGGTCATTGTTACGTCCTTAACGTCGAAACCTGCCAAGAACAGCGAGTATGCCATTTCGCGCTCGCCGTTCGTACCCTTCTCACGAATGATAGCTGCCTTCACGCCCGTACGCTCGCGACGTTTCGGGTCGATTCCGAGCGACGAGTAGCTACCCTCGAAGCCCTCGGGGAATTGGAACTGCAACGGCTGTTGAGCGTAGTTTGCGTAACGCTCGGCAGCCTTCTTCTCGCCACTCTGACGGCAGTCGAGCAGGTACGAAGTCTTGTACCACAAATCGCGCAGATGGTTCTGCAACAGCTCGAACTCAACGCCACAAGCCTTAACCACAAACTGACGATCCAAATTCACCTCGCCCAGCTCGTAAGCATCAACACCTGCCGCAGTCAGCTCATCGATAACCGCCTTAGCATCTGCAACTTGCAGTACCATAGCGGGTTTCTCGCTGAACAATACGCGGATCAGATCCTGCTCGCCCAGCACGTCGAGATTGACTGTTGCACCTGTCGAGTTGTCGGCAAAGGTCATTTCAAGCAGGGCCGTAATCAGACCACCGCCCGAAACGTCGTGGCCAGCCATCACCTTGCCCTCGCGAACCAACTTCTGCACGCCCTCGAACGCAGCAGCAAAGTAGCCTGCCGACGCAATGTCGGGAGCCTTATCGCCCACCTTGCCAACGGTTTGCGCGAATGCGCTACCGCCCAAGTCGAACTCCGAACGGCTCATATCGACATAGATCAAACTGCTCTTCGAGTGCTTCAACGCTGCACGAACGCACTGCTTAACGTCGCTCACCTCGGCTGCCGAAGTGATGATTACCGTACCCGGTGCGATCACAGCCTTACCGTCCTTATACTTCTGGGTCATCGACAGCGAGTCCTTACCCGTAGGAATATTGATACCCAACTCTACGGCCATATTGCTTGCAGCCTCCACAGCATCGTACAGACGAGCATCCTCACCCTCGTTGCGGCAGGGCCACATCCAGTTTGCGCTGAGTGAAACACCCTTCAAACCGTAGCTCAGCGGAGCCAAAGCGATGTTGGTCAGTGCCTCACCGATAGCCAGACGCGAACCGGCCTTCGAGTCGATCATTGCAGCTACGGGAGCGTGGCCCAATGCCGTTGCGATACCCGCTTTGCCTTGATAATCAATAGCTACGGCAGCGTAGTCATTCAGCGGCACCTGCACCTCGCCTGCGGTCTGCTGCACGGCGATCTTACCCGTTACCGAGCGATCGACCTTGTTGGTCAGCCAATCCTTACAAGCGACGCCCTCGATTTGGAGCACCTGCTCGATGTACTTTATGATATTGGTAGTCGAGTACTTGACCTCGTCGAAGTTGCTTGCTATCTTCTTGTCGCGCATAATGGTGCGGGGAGCCTTGCCAAACATATACTCCAACTGCCAATCGATCGGCTTTTCGCCCGTGCGATTATCGACGAAGGTAAATTGCATATCGCCCGTTGTTTCGCCAATGGTGTACATCGGTGCACGCTCGCGGTCAGCAATACGCTTCAAGTGGTCGATATATTTAGCGTCGATCACCAGACCCATACGCTCCTGCGACTCATTACCGATGATCTCGCGGTGCGAGAGGGTAGGATCGCCAATCGGCAGTTGGTCGATATCAATGCGACCACCCGTCGTCTCAACCAACTCACTGAGGCAGTTCAAGTGGCCACCTGCACCGTGGTCGTGGATCGAGATGATGGGGTTGTTGTCCTCCTCACTTACGGCACGAATAGCGTTGTAGGCACGTTTCTGCATTTCGGGGTTCGAACGCTGGATAGCATTCAACTCGATATCGCTCTGATACTCACCCGTTGCCACGCTCGAAACTGCGCCACCGCCCATACCGATACGGTAGTTGTCGCCACCGAGCAGAACGACCTTATTACCCGTCGTCGGCTCATCTTTCAGACTATCGACCTTGCGACCATAGCCGATACCGCCCGCCTGCATAATTACCTTGTCGTAACCATACTCCTTGCCCTGCTCACCGTGCTCGAATGTGAGCAGCGAACCGCAAATCAGTGGCTGACCGAACTTGTTACCGAAATCGCTCGCACCGTTCGATGCCTTGATCAGAATATCGGCGGGAGTCTGATAGAGCCACTTACGAGGGGGCATCTGTGCCTCCCACGTGTGCGAATCGTCCAAACGGGGGTAAGCGGTCATATATACTGCTGTACCGGCAACGGGGAATGCACCCTTACCGCCAGCGATACGGTCGCGGATTTCACCGCCTGTACCCGTTGCAGCACCATTGAAGGGCTCGACGGTTGTGGGGAAGTTATGGGTCTCGGCTTTGATCGAAATAACGCTCTCGAAATCCTTAACCGTAAAGTAATCAGGTACATCGTGGCGTTCGGGCGAGAACTGCTCAACAACCGGTCCCTGCAAGAATGCGCAGTTGTCCTTGTAAGCCGACGTAACGCGGTTGGGGTTGGTCTTGGTCGTGTGCTTGATCATATTGAACAGCGACGAAGGCTTCTCCTCGCCATCGATCACGAACGTACCGCCGAAGATCTTATGACGGCAGTGCTCCGAATTGACCTGCGAGAAACCGAACACCTCGCTATCGGTCAGCGGGCGTCCCATCTTCTGGCTCACCTCTTTGAGGTATGCAATCTCCTCCTCGCTCAGGGCCAGACCCTCAGCCTTGTTGTAGCTCTCGATGTCGTCGATATATACGATCTTTTCGGGCTCTTTGTTGATTACGTAGATCGACTGATCCAGAGCCTCGTAGCGACGATTCAGCATTGGATCGAATGGGGTATTTTCGCCATCGGCAACGAACTCCTCGATACGACGAATACCTTTCAAACCCATATTTTGGGTAATCTCTACGGCATTTGTACTCCACGGAGTGATCATTTCGCGGCGCGGACCGACAAATTTACCATCGATACGATCGCTACCAACGAGCTTTGCGCCCGAGAAAAGCCATTCTAACTTTTCGATTGCCGATTGATCGAACTCTACGCAACTATCCACAGCGTAGATCTTGTCATCTTGTGCAAAAAACAGAACCATAACTCTTTATTGTATTTTGTTTTACTTATTATATCTCATAAAATTGTAAAGGTGTTCAACGATATAGTCGTCGCTACGTCCTGCGCAGTCGATCACGATCGAGGCGCGTTGGTAGTAGGTTTCGCGTTCTGCGAGCGAGCGACTGACAAACTCCGCAACCTCCTCGTCGGTTTTACCTGCAATGAGTGGTCGTTTCTCCTTGTGGCGGCACAATCGCGTAACGAGAATTTCGGGTGGCAATTTGAGGTAAATTGTTGAGCCAAACGAATTTAACAACTCCAAGTTGCCCTCGCGACACGGAGCACCACCGCCCGTGGCTATAATGCGATCGCCCTCCATCGAGCCGAGCTTTGTGATCATATCGCGTTCGCGCTGACGAAAAGCCTCCTCGCCTTCGGTAGCAAATATTTGTGGTATGGTCATCTCGGCCTCAGCCTCGATCGCCTTGTCCATATCGACGAAATCGACCGCTAATCGGCGCGCCAATCGACGCCCGAGCGAGCTCTTGCCACAACCCATATATCCGATCAGAAACAACTTCATTGCCTCGAATGTTTTAGAACAAATTCAACTGCTCACCACTGCCGTCCATCTCCTCGTCGGGAGCATTGCGAATGATCTCGAAATCGACATCGTCGCTGGCCGCAGGCACCTCAGCAGCTACGGGCTGAGGTGTGGGCTGCTCATCTTCGGGTACCTCCTCGGGCTCAACAAATGTCAGCGTATCAACGTCATAGGTCGATAATCGCTTACCCTTTGCGCGATGGCTCTTGATACCGATAAAGTCGGCAACCGTAATCGTGTCGGCGGGACGCGATGCCTGTGCGCCCTTGTAAGTGATCTCCAAGCGAGGACGCTCGTCAGTCGAGATAGCGATGAGTTGCATCGAGCCCTCCTCGTCGAGGAAGTACTGCGTCTTGTCGCCTGCCTCTGCGTTGAAGCGTTTGAGGTAGAAGTAACCGGCCACCTTGTCGAAATAGACCACCGAGTAGGTACGAGCCGAATCGAACTTCTCGACGCGGATCATATCTTCGGGGAAGTGGTGTCCGAGATCGTAGCCCGTCGTGTAGTATAAGTTCTTGGCCGTAAATACGATAATGCGATCATCGCCGCTGAACTCTCCGAGCAATCGACCACGTCCGTCGGCATTGAGTCGCATAATATCCTCATCGAAATAGATATTCTGTCCGCCGAGGGTCGATGTGCCTCGCTCCTTCATCACGATCTTGTGAATGCCGTAGCGCGAGAACAGATTACCCTGACTTTGGCGACCCTTGATTGCGAGAGTTGAGAAGTCGAGATCGACAATTGCGCGCTTCAATCGCGGACGCGGCTTGAAATAGACCTTCAAAACCTCCGCCTCGCCATTGGGATTAACCGTCATATAGATCACCTCGCTCTTGGGCGTACCCTTTGTGATGTCATAGATCTTATCGCGCGTAACGCCCTTAATCGCACAGCGTTTCATCATAATTGCGCCGCCCTTACCGTCGCGGTACAAGATGTTGTAGATCGTGCGCTCGTCGTTGCGCTTGAATATACCTATATAATATATGTTCTTATCGAAGAAATCCTTGTCCTGAATCTTGGTAACCTTATAGCGACCATCTTTGGTCATAACGAGTACCTCGTCCAGATCCGAGCAGTCGCATACGAACTCATCTTTGCGCATCGAGTTGCCGATACCGAAGAATCCCTCGGCGCGATTGACATAGAGTTTGGCATTTGCCACAACCACCTTCGCAGCCTCGATCGAGTCGAACTCGCGCAACTCGCTTCGACGGTCGCGTCCCTTGCCATACTTCTCCTTGATACGGGTGTAGTAGGCAACGGCATACTCGACCAGATGTTTCAGGTCGTGCTTAACCTTGCGAATATCCTCCTCGATACCGCGAATCAGCTCGTCGGCCTTCGTTGAGTCGTATTTCGAAATGCGAATGAACTGCAACTGAGTCAGTTTCACTACGTCGTCGTGTGTAACCTCGCGCTGCAACAACTTCTTGAAGGGCTCCAACCCTCTATCGACAGCCTCGTATGCCTCCTCGCGCGAGCGACAACCTTCGATCAACTGATAGAGTTTGTTCTCGATAAATATCTTTTCGAGCGAGGTCGAGTGCCATTGAGCATTCAACTCGTCGAGTTTAATCTCCAACTCCTGTTTCAGCAACGACTTGGTGTGCTCGGCCGAGCGGCGCAAAATCTCGCTAACGCCCAAGAAATGAGGTTTATCCTCATAGATTACACACGAGTTGGGCGAAATCGATACCTCGCAATCGGTGAATGCGTACAGTGCGTCGATCGTCTTGTCGGTCGACTCGTCGGGTGCCACGTGAACGATGATCTCAACCTTCTGCGCGGTGTTGTCCTCCACCTTGCGAATCTTGATCTTGCCCTTTTCGTTGGCCTTCACGATCGACTCCTTGATACTCTCGGTCGTAGTCGTGAATGGGATCTCGGTGATAGCCAGCGTGCGCTTGTCGATCTTCGAAATGCGAGCGCGAATCTTCACCGCACCGCCACGCAGACCGTCATTATAACGCGAGCAATCGACCAGACCACCCGTTGGGAAGTCGGGCAGCAGCGTAAAATCCTCGCCTTGCAGGTGCGCCACGCAAGCGTCGATCAACTCGTTGAAGTTGTGGGGCAGAATCTTCGATGCCAAACCTACGGCGATACCCTCGACACCCTGCGCCAACAACAGCGGGAACTTAACAGGCAGAGTTACAGGCTCTTGATTACGACCGTCATACGACGCCATCCACTCCGTAGTCTTCGGGTTAAAGACTACGTCGAGTGCAAATTTCGACAATCGAGCCTCGATATAACGCGGAGCAGCCGCAGCGTCGCCCGTCAGAATGTTACCCCAGTTACCCTGGCAGTCGATCAGCAGATCTTTCTGACCAAGCTGCACCAGCGCGTCGCCAATCGAGGCGTCGCCGTGGGGGTGGAACTGCATCGTATGACCGACGATGTTTGCTACCTTGTTGTAGCGACCGTCGTCCATACGCTTCATCGAGTGCAGAATACGTCGCTGCACAGGCTTCAAACCGTCCTCGACGTGGGGCACAGCGCGCTCCAAGATTACGTACGAGGCGTAATCCAGAAACCAATTCTTATACATTCCCGTGAGTTTGCGCGTGCCGCTTGCGTCCTCCATCAGCTTACCGAACTTACCGCTCGTGCGCTGCGAAGTCTGCTCTTCGGTTGCGTTCAACTCTTCGGTTATAATGTTATTTTCGTCCATTTATCTTTGTTGTTTTCTCTTTTTCAAATCAAAAAGTTTAGACCGCCTCTGCCTCTGCCGAGTTGTACTTGTCCATATTTTCGATCAAATCCTCCTCGATACGCAGGTTGTCGATGATAAAGTTCTGACGATCGAAAGTGTTCTTACCCATATAGAACTCTAACATATCGTGAATCGGGTCATCTTTGGTCAGTCGCACCTTGTCCAGACGCATCTTCTCGCCAATAAACTCACCGAACTCCTCGGGTGAAATCTCGCCCAAACCTTTGAATCGGGTGATCTCGGCTGTCGCTCCGCACTTGATTATTGCACGCTGTTTCTCCTCCTCGCTGTAACAGTAGTGTGTTTCCTTCTTGTTACGCACTCGGAACAGCGGGGTCTGCAATACGTACAAGTGGCCTTGACGAATCACATCGGGGAAGAATTGCAGGAAGAAGGTCATCATCAGCAGTCGAATGTGCATACCATCGACATCGGCATCGGTTGCGATGATCACCTTGTTGTAACGCAGATTGTCCATATCCTCCTCGATGTTCAGCGCAGCCTGCAACAGATTGAATTCCTCGTTGTCATAGACCACCTTCTTGGTCAGTCCGAAGCAGTTTAGCGGTTTGCCTCGCAACGAGAAAACTGCCTGTGTCTGCACATTGCGGCTCTTGGTGATCGAACCCGATGCCGAGTTACCCTCCGTGATGAAGATCATCGACTCCTCGGCACGATCGTTCTTGTCGCAGAGATGAATCTTGCAGTCGCGCAACTTCTTGTTGTTGAGCGATACCTTTTTGGCAATCTCGCGAGCCTTCTTCTGTACGCCCGAGATAGCCTTGCGCTCCTTCTCGTTTTCGAGAATCTTCTTGTTCAGCACACCGGCCGTATCGGGGTGCTTATGCAGATAGTTGTCTAACTCCTGTTTGAGGAAGTCGATCACATACTGACGCACCGTAGGACCTTCGGGCTCCATATCTTTCGACACCAATCGTGTCTTGGTCTGCGAGTCAAACCCAGGCTCTTCGACATTGACGCTAATGGCTGCCACAATTGAGGTGCGCACGTCCGACGGATCGTAATCCTTCTTGTAGAACTCCTTAACGACCTTCGCAACCGCCTCGCGCAGAGCTGCTTGGTGCGTACCGCCACGGAACGTGTTCTGACTATTTACGAACGAGTAGTAGGTTTCGCCGTAGCTTGTGCCGTGCGTAATCGCCACCTCGATATCCTTACCTTTGAGGTGAATGATGGGGTAGAGTGGCTCCTCGCCCGACATATTCTCGGTCAGCAGATCCAACAGACCATTCTTTGAGTGATACGACGTGCCGTTGAACTTGATCGTAAGACCCTGATTCAGATATGTATAGTTGCGCAGACGCTGCTCGATGTACTCCATATTGTACTCATATACGCCGAATACGTCCTCATCAACCACGTAGCTGATCATCGTACCGTTCTTCTCCTCCACGCCACTTTCACGACGGTCGCTCAGCTCCAAGCCTGTTTGGTAGCTCACCGTGCGAGCCTCGCCATCGCGGACACTTCGAGCCGTAAATTCGCTCGACATCATATTCACCGCCTTGACACCGACGCCATTCAGGCCCACTGTCTTTTTGAACGCCCCCGAGCCATACTTACCGCTGGTGTTGATCTTCGACACAGCATTTGCCAAACTATCGAGCGGAATACCTCGACCATAGTCGCGCACCGTAACGCGCTTGTTCTCGTCGATCGTGATCTCGATGACCTTACCCGCACCCATAATAAACTCGTCGATCGAGTTATCGACCACCTCTTTGAGTAGGGTATAGATACCGTCGTCGGGTTGCGAACCGTCGCCTAAGTTGCCGATCCACATACCCGGACGCAGACGCATCTGGTCGCGTGTGCTGAGGGTTTTAATATCGGAATCGCTGTATTGTACTGTTGTTTCAGCCATTATTGTTGTTCTCCTGTTTTTAGTCGTTCATATTTTTGAGCATCTCCTTTGCCTCCACCATCTTCTCGCGTACCATATCGCTCAGTTCGCGCAACTCGGTCGCAGCCACCACCTCGGCTGGAATCGGATCGAGCACTTCGAGGCGGAAGGTGTGTCGCCACGGCAGACGCCAGCCGTTAGCAAACAACGTATCCGAGCCGTGCATTACAACGGGCAGAATAGGCACTCCTGCCTCCTTTGCCAGAGTGAATGCACCCGACTTGAAACGGTGAATCTCGCCATCTTTCGAGCGCGTACCCTCGGGGAAGATTGCCACCGATGCACCGCGACCGATCCACTTCTTGCCATCTTCGATCACCTTCGACATTGCGCCCGATGACGAACGGTCGATACAGATGTCGCCGTGCAGCGTAAGCATCTGACCGAAGAACGGAATGCGGAACACCTCGCGCTTCGATACCCAACGGAAGTTGAGCGGAATGAGGTATCCCAGCGGAATATCGACCATACTCGTATGGTTGATCGTGATCACGTACGGCTGTTTGCGGTCGATCTTTTCTGTGCCACGCACGATTTTGCGCCACTTGGGCCAAGCGAAGAAGATTCGCGTCAGCACTCGCGAGAGTTCGTGAATGCAACGACGTGCGGGATCGAACGGTCGCAGCACTACCACCATAATTGCCGATAGAATCAGCACTATGGTACACGCGATGCCCAAAACGATGTAATGAATTATTGCTAACATAGTCTTTCTAAATGAGTTTAGGGTGCGAAATGGGGTTAGAACACAATACGCACCGTATTTAATCCTGCAATTTTAGCAAAATTTTGTCTGATTTCCGCCATTTATATAAGGTAAGTTATCAACATTTAATCAAAATGTGCAGTTTTTTGGTGCGGAATCACTACCTTTGCGCCGTCGTAAGATAGGGAGAAGAGAGTACAAATGAGACTTGCGACATAGTAGAACATATTAAAATTTGAAGCTATGAAAGCATTTGTATTCCCCGGCCAGGGTTCGCAATTCTCTGGTATGGGTAAAGATCTTTATGAGAATGTCCCTGTGGCAAAGGAACTTTTCGAGAAGGCTAATGAAATTCTCGGTTTCCGCATTACCGACATTATGTTCTCAGGTACGGACGAAGAGTTGAAGCAGACCTTCGTAACCCAGCCCGCAGTTTTTCTTCACTCGGTGATTATGGCCAAGGCTCTCGGTGAGGAGTTCAAGCCCGATATGGTTGCTGGTCATTCGCTCGGCGAGTTTAGTGCATTGGTTGCTGCCGGTGCGTTGGATTTCGAGGACGGTCTGCGTCTGGTGGCAAAGCGTGCCGCAGCAATGCAGAAGGCGTGCGAGGCTCAGCCCTCGACAATGGCAGCTGTGCTGGGTCTTGAAGATCAGGTGGTTGAAGATATTTGTGCAAAGATCGACGGCGTGGTTGTTGCAGCCAACTACAACTGTCCGGGTCAGTTGGTCATTTCGGGTTCGATCGAGGCTGTCGATGCAGCTTGCGAGCAGTTGAAGGCAGCAGGTGCGCGTCGTGCATTGCGTCTTCCCGTGGGTGGTGCATTCCACTCGCCGCTGATGGAACCTGCCAAGGTGGAGTTGCAGGCGGCTATCGAGGCTGCTCCGTTCAAAGCGCCCGTATGCCCTGTATATCAGAATGTTGATGCTAAGCCTTATACCGATCCGGAGCAGATCAAGGCCAACCTGATTGCGCAGCTGACAGCTCCCGTGCGTTGGACCTATATCGTTCAGAATATGTTGGCCGATGGTGCCGATTCGTTTGTTGAGTTGGGCCCCGGAGCAGTGCTTCAAGGTCTGATCAAGAAGGTCAATCGTGAGGCTGACGCAGTGTCGAAAGCGACGTTGTAGTATCGAATCAGGACAAATTCTCGAAGCGGATACAAGGGTGTTCTATAAAGCCTTTGTATCCGCTTTTTTTGTTCATATCATCTGATAAATTCAAAAAACTTTTCAAAAGGTGTTGCGTTATTGAAAATCTTTATTAATTTTGTTTAGTAATTGCGTAAGTAAATAATAAAATTCTATGACATCATTAAAGGAATTTTTCAATCAACACGAAGCTGATATAGTGAAGGGCGTTACTCACAAGAATAGCCTCATCAAGCGAAATATCATTGCATATATGGCTCTGCACGGGCAGTGCACGTTGGCCGAGCTGACCAAGGAACTGCATATCAGTGTGCCCACAATCACCAAGTTGGTGCAGGAGTTGGTGCAGGAGGATATCGTAACTGATAATGGCAAGGTCGAAACGGCGGGCGGTCGTCGCCCGAATATCTTCGGTTTGGCCAACTCAGCGATCTATTTCGTAGGCGTCGAGATTGCACGCGATTATATGATGTTTGTGCTTACTGATCTGCAAAACAATGTGATACACAAACAATGCGAGGAGAATTTCGAGCTGGTTGATCGTCCTCAGTGCCTTGAACGTATCTGCTCGTCGATCACCGCGTTTATTGACAATTCGGGCGTTGATCGAGGTAAGATTCTTGGTGTGGGAGTTTGTATTGCGGGTCGTGTCAATCCCGATACGGGTTGCAGTTATAAGTATTTCACGTCGAGCGACCGATCGTTGCGTGAGATTCTTGAAGCGCGCGTGGGAGTGCGTGTTCTGCTCGAAAATGATACTCGCGCACGTTGCTATGCCGAGTGTGCGCTGACCGATACTCCGAAAAATAATATGGTCTATCTCTTTTTGGGTCGCGGAGTGGCGATTGGCATTGTGATGCACGGCGAGTTGTATTATGGCAAGAGTGGCTTTGCGGGCGAGTTTGGTCATACGCCATTTTTCGATAACGAGATCATCTGCTCGTGTGGCAAAAAGGGCTGCCTCGAAACCGAGGTGTCGGGTATCGCAATTGAGGAAAAGATGGTCGGTATGATCCGTTCGGGTGTCAATTCGATTCTGCGCGAAAAGGTTGATACTGAGGGAACTGTACATATCGACGATATTATTGATGCGGCTCGTAACGACGACAACCTTTCGATCGAATTGATCGAGGAGGCGGGCGAAAAGATCGGTAAAAGTATCGCATTCCTGATCAATATCTTCAATCCCGAAACGGTTGTGATTGGTGGCAATCTGGCGGCTGCGGGCGACTATTTGATGTTGCCTTTGAAGTCGGCGACCAACAAATATTCGCTCAATCTGGTCTATAAGGATACCAAGTTCCGCGTGTCGCAACTCGACGAAGCGGCCGGTGCGTGGGGTGTGGCAATGTTGATTCGCAATAAGATTATCGGTCTGTAATACAATGCTTTTGCGCGGTCAAAATATCCATCTTCGTGCGCTCGAACCAGACGATGTCGAGGTGATGTACCGCTGGGAAAACGACCCTGCGGTGTGGGGCGTGAGTGGTACGGTGGCACCCTTTTCGCGCGAGATTTTGCGTACGTTTATCGAGCAGCAGCAGTACGACATCTGGCGCACGCACCAACTGCGTCTGGTCATTGCGCTCAACGGGGACGATAGTGCGGTGGGTGCGGTCGATCTGTTCGATTTCGATCCGCTGAATCGACGTGCGGGTGTCGGGGTGCTGGTTGTCGATGAGGAGCGTGGTCGCGGACGAGCTTCGGAGGCGTTGATGTTACTCGTGGAGTATGCGCGTGATGTGCTGATGCTCAATCAGTTGTATTGCGATATTGATACTGATAATGCGGCTTGTCGTGCTCTGTTTGCGGGTTGTGGATTCGAGGAGTGCGGAGTGCGACGTCGTTGGCGATTGGGAGCTGACGGTTGGCACGATGTAGTGATGTTGCAACGCCTATTCTAAATAAGAAAGCCTCCCACTCGGGAGGCTTTTTCTTACTTGTATATCTTGCGTTTGTTCAGCTCCTTAGTGTAGGCGCGGGCGTTGCGCAGATGCTCGGTGTAGGTGGCAGCGAAGTTGTGATGACCGTCGAATGTGGGACGCGCACAGAAATATATGTAGTTGTGTTTCTCGAAGTTGAGCACACCGTCGATCGCAGCAATCGAAGGCATACAGATAGGTGAGGGGGGCAACCCCTTATTTTTATAAGTGTTGTAGGGCGAATCGACGCGCAGGTGCTTGTGGAGGATTCGACGCAGTGTGAAATCACCCACGGCATACTTTACGGTCGGGTCGGCCTGCAAGGGCATACCTTTATTCAGTCGGTTGATATAAACGCCTGCAACAGTGGCCATTTCGTCCGTTGCGCGGGTCTCTTCATAGACAATCGACGCCAACGTCATCACCTCCAAACGCGACAGTCCGCTGCGCTTGCGCTTAGCGTCGCGGTCGGCCCAAAATGCCTCCGACTCCTTCTCCATTCGCTCGACAATCTGCTCGGGCGATACGGTCCAATAGAGTTCGTAGGTGTTGGGGATAAACATCGAGAACATCGTCAGCGGGTTTTTGTAGCCATATTTTTCAGCGACCTCTTGATCGGTCAGCACCGCAGCGATCTCGGTCGAATCGGCATCGATCTGACGGGCGAGTTTGCCGGCCAATTGGGCGGGCGTTTTGGCATTGTTGAATGTAACGTTGATGGGTGTCTGCATACCGAGCTTGATCATTCGCACGATCTCGATCACGTTCATACCCTCGTCGAGAATGTAGTGTCCAGGCTTGTAGGTTTGCTCCAAATTGAGGCGTTTGGCATAGATGTCGAATGCCAAGTGGTGTCCGATTTTGGGTTTGATCGAATCGAGTAGGGCGGTATAGTCTGCGCGCTTCGAAAGATATACCTCTGCGCTCTGTTTCACGGCGTTACCCTTGAACGAGATGATGCCCCACACGGCTACGGCAGCCCCTATGGCGACCGCTGCGATGAATATCCAAATGAGTGTTTTTTTCATTTCGGTTGTAAATTTTTTGCAAATATAAGAAAAATCCGTACATTTGCACTCGGGTAAGTCTTATACGACCAGCTCCTGCTGAATCCCCCCAGGCGCGGAAGCGAGCAAGGGTAGGTGGTTGTAGCGGTGCGATATAAGTAGCTTACCCTTTTTTATTTTAATAGCCGTCGGGAGTGATCTCGGCGGCTATTTTGTTTCGAGCTATTTCCACTCGAAGGTGGTGCGACAAGCGACCGTGCCTTCGTCGGTCGAGATCTCGAATTCCCAACGATCGCCTTCGTGTCGGTAGCCGACGGTCAGCTCCTGACCATAGCGTGTTTCGTTCAAGAAGTTGATATCGACTCTTACGGGACGATCCGTTTCGTGCAATTCGATGGGCAGACAATCGAGCATAAGATCGAAATATCGCAACGAATTTGTATGGCGATTAAAGTCGATATCGCTATACGCAACGCGATGTGTCATAGTGCCTTCCGCCTCGACAGCTGCCAATTTGCCCGCACGCTCGATGGGCGGCTCCTCGTTCCAAACGGCGTCGTTGTGCTCGGCGATATAGCGCAGATCGACCGCACGGCGCGTATTGAAATCGATCATCGACCATTGTGTCGTTGCGCGACCAAAGATCTCGCCCTCGCAATCGAGCACGAAGTTACGGGTGCTCATCGCACGACCATAGTCGCTTACCCACGTCGTAATATTATAAGGTGTATATTCCGCAGGGCGACGATCAATTTCGATAGCCATACGCGAGAGTACCCACGAACGGTTTTCGGGTTTGAGAGCGCGAATGCCGAAGCCTTTGCTGTCGGCGTCGGTGCCGGCCACGTTCAGTGTTTTTGCAATCAGATTCGAGATCGAGGCGCGCAGTGTGAAATCGACATCTTGCGGCTCGACCAAATGGGGATATGTAGTTTTTGCTGCCATAATATTTAGGGAGATTAACTCACAAATGTAGCTAAATTTCCTCAAACCACAATGCAAAAAAACGAGTGCAACCAACCGAATGGCTGCACTCGCAGAGTTTTAGAACAGCTATTGTTCGTTATTTCTTCTCCTCGATGCCGTAACCCTTGCGCTTATCCTCGCGTTTGAGCAGGATAGCGAAGATGATAGCCGTGAACGACAGAGCAGCGAAGATCACCATCGGGGTAGTGTAGTCGTACTTGTTGATGGTTGCGCCATCGAGCACCTGAGTACCCACGATGCAATACTCGTTCAGTACCCAATTGATCAGCAGGGGCACACCCATCAGACCTACGTTCTGCAACCAGAAGATCAGTGCGTATGCCGAGCCGAGTTTCTTCGGTTCAACGATCTTGGTTACTGCGGGCCACATTGCCGAGGGAACGAGCGAGAATGCGATACCGAGCACGATCATCATCGCAACGGCAACAGCGACGCTGGTGATCTGCGGAGTGGCAAATACCACGTGAACGAAGAACAACAGCACCGAGCCGATCAACATCAGCGTAGCACCGCGACCCACCTTGTCGTAGATACGGCCGAACAGCGGAGTCAGCAGAATCGTACCGAAGGGCAGCATTGCGGGAATCCACGAAGCGTAGTCGAACTCAATGGGATACTTGTTGAACATAAAGTCGGTAGCGTTCTTCAAGAAGGGGAACACAGCCGAGTAGAACACCAAGCAGAGGATCGCGATGTACCAGAATGCGGGCACTTTGATAATGCTGACGATGTCGCGCACGCGGAAAGGCTCCTCCTGCTCCACGTTCGACTCGCTCTCCTCCTTATCCAGACGAGCGTCCATTACGCAGAATACGAGGAACGTAATCATACCGATACACATAATCGCCAAGCCAACCATTACGGGTGCCGAGATCTGGAAGTCGAACCACTCGGGCAGCTTGGGGCAGAGTACGAACGCAGCAGCCGTACCCAAACGAGCCGTAGCCACCTGCAAGCCGAGTGCCAATGCCAGCTCACGACCTGCGAACCAGCGAGCGATGATACGTGTTACGGTGATACCAGCGATCTCCGAGCCGAGACAGAAGGTTGCGTAGCCCAACGAGATGTAGAGCAGCGACGAGTGAATGTTGCCCAGCCAAGGCAGTGTCTGTGCTGCGAAGTCGGGGTTGCTAACCGTATATTCGATAACGAAATACTTGATCGCAACACCCACCAGCATCAGGCCCGTAGCCAATACACCGGTGAACTTTGTGCCCCACTTATCGAGGATAATACCACCGATAATGAGCATAAACAGGAATACGGTGAACCAACCGTACGAGAAATTGAATACGCCGAAGTCCATCGAGGTCCAACCCAAGCCACCGTCAGCGATCTCCTTTTCGAGGAGGGTCTTCAAGGGCGACATAATGTCCGAGATGAAGTAGGCGCACATCATCGTGAACGAAACCAGCGCGAGGACGCTCCAACGCGCAGTCTTCGATTCGCTCAACTTTTGTTGAATTGCTTTTACCATTGTTTGTTTGAATTATTAGTTTGTTTTGTCGTTTAATTGTGTTTAGCCGATGCGTATCGTTGCAGCAACTGATAGGCGTTGGCGATACCCAACTCGCCCGCCTTGCTCAGATCGAGGCAACCCTTGCGTGTATCCTTCATATAGATCTGCACCAGACCTCGGTTGTAGTACGCCTCGGCAAAGTTGGGCCACAGCTCGATAGCCTTCGTATAATCCTCGAAGGCCTCGGGAAGTTTGCCCGACAGAGCTTGCAGGTTTGCGCGGTTGTAGTAGGCGTATGCGAACGAGGGGTAGAGCTTTATGGCTTTATTCAGGTCGGCAATGGCCTCGTCGTAGTTGTACGAACGAGCCGAAGCATTTTGCAGTCGATTGACCGGATCGGCGTCGATCGTAATGCGCTGATACGAGTTGTCGATCGACGAGATGAAGTCGATCATCTCGGCCTGCGTCGTCGAACGGTTCAAGTATAGGAACGGATTGCTCGGTGCCTGTTCGATAGCAGAGGTGTAGGTCGCTACGGCATTGGTATATTGCTTTATGAGCGACTGAGTAATGCCTCGCAGGAATAGTGGCTGCCAATCGTCAAGATTGTCCGCAATGCGCTCAGCCAAACGGCTGTCAAGTTCCACCAGCGAATCGGTCGGAATGTCGCTTTCACGACGCGAGAGCACCAAATCGGGCTGCGATAGCCCAGCTACGAAATCCTCGACACGTTGCAGGTGGTAGCGTTTGGGGTCGATTGTCGTAATGCTGTCGGCGCGCGTAATTGTGAATCGGAACAGCGGTATCAGCGCTAAATTCTCGCCCGAGGTGTGGGTTGTGATACGCTCGAAATTGCTGCCGGCCATCTTCGTATCGAACGAAAGCAACTGGTCGAAACGGTGCGTTGTGTCCGAGTAGATCGAGTACGATACGCTATCCTTCAACTTCGAACGATACTCGGCAATCTTACGGTCGGCTGTCTGGCGGTCCTGACGAGCACCCTTCGTGTCGCGCAACATATAGCGAATATTTCCGCGATTGATATAGGCATTCGCAAAGTCGGGATAGAGCTCGATGGCGCGATTGTAGTCGTTGAGAGCGGCATTCAGGTTGCCCAACTGAGTGTGCAGCAATGCTCGGTTGTAATAGACCAACACATTCTCAGGTGTGTAATATGCCACTTGGTTGTAATCCTCCAACGCGCGGTTGTAGTCGCCAATGTGCGAGCGAACGATAGCGCGGTTGAAATAGGCGAGTGAGTTGGTCGAGTCGAGCTCGATAGTGCGGTCGAAATCTGCCAACGACTCGACGGGACGATTCAGGTGTGAATGCACGATGGCGCGATTGAAGAACGAAACCAGATAGCTCGAATCGCACTCAACGGCCTTGTTGAAATCAGCCAACGCCTCCTCGTATCGCTCTTGTGCCATCAGTAGCGAACCGCGACGATTGTAACCATCGGGGTTTTCGCGGTTGGTGCGGATAGCGAGGTTATAGTTGTCGTACGCTGCGACCGTATCTTTGAGATAGAGGTAACTTGTGCCGCGATTGATATAGGCATCGATCACCTTTGCGTCGTGGCGAATAAACATATCGAAGTCCTCGATTGCCTCCTTGAATTGTTGGTTCAGCAGTCGCGTAACACCTCGGCTGTAATATGGATTCGGGAGATCGGGACGCAGGTCGATTGCCTCCTGAAAATCCTTCAAGGCGTCGTCGTAATTACCTAATCGTGAGCGAGTAATGGCGCGATACGTGTAGGCGTTTGTGAAAACGGGATTCTTTTCGATTGCGCTTGTGAAATCGACCTCGGCACCCAGCAAATCATCGAGATTATACTTTGCGATACCACGCAGAAAATATGCCTCGTAGGCCTCTTCATCGACGCGCAGCAGAATGTTGAGCGTCTTGATTGCCTCCGAGTAGTTGTTCTCGATCAGAAAGTGGCGGCCAACCCAAAAGAAGTACTCTTTGTTGTACTGAGCCGAAGCTGAGTGCGCAACCAAGAGCGAGAGCATTGTGAGCAGACCGATTATATATTTTCGCATATAATTATTTGTTCTATCTTTAAGGGGTCAAAGGTACTAAAATTTTTTGAATATACTATTCTATACCTCTATGATATACTATTAACTATATACATAATGGTCGAAATGCGGGTGGCGTAGCTTGTCGAATGATAAAAAGCCGATAATTTATTTGGGGGTTTAGCGAAAAAACATTAACTTTGACAGCAATTTATTTTTGTATTGATCGTAAAAATTAAAACCAAACAAATGAAAAAAGTAGATGTTGTACTCGGCCTGCAATGGGGCGATGAGGGCAAAGGTAAGGTGATAGACGTTTTAACGCCTAATTACGAGGTGGTTGCACGCTTTCAGGGCGGTCCCAATGCGGGTCATACGCTCGAATTTGAGGGACAGAAGTATGTTCTGCGTTCGATCCCTTCGGGAATTTTTCAGGGCGGTAAAGTCAATATTATTGGTAATGGCGTGGTGCTCGATCCGATTCTGTTCAAGGAGGAGGCTACGGCATTGGCTGCCAGCGGCCACGATCTGACCAAGCGTCTTTATATCTCAAAGAAGGCTCACCTGATTATGCCTACTCACCGTATGCTCGATGCAGCGTATGAGGCAGCAAAGGGTAGCGCCAAGATCGGTACTACGGGTAAGGGCATTGGTCCCACCTATACCGACAAGATCAGCCGTAATGGTGTGCGTGTGGGTGATATCTTCCGCGATTTCAAGGCTATTTACGCTGCGGCAAAGGCTCGCCACGAGGCTACGTTGCGTTCGCTCAATTTCGAGTACGATGTTACAGAGTTGGAGCAGAAGTGGTTCGAGGGTATCGAGTACCTCAAACAATTCAATATTATCGATAGCGAGCAAACCGTCAATGAATTGCTGATGGCCGATAAGAGCATTCTGGCCGAGGGCGCACAGGGTACGTTGCTCGATGTCGATTTCGGTTCGTATCCTTTCGTTACTTCGTCGAATACCGTTTGTGCAGGTGCTTGTACGGGTCTGGGTGTAGCTCCCAACCGTATTGGCGATGTGTATGGTATCTTCAAGGCATATTGCACCCGTGTAGGTAGCGGTCCGTTCCCCACTGAGTTGTTCGACGAAACGGGCAAGCAGTTGCGTGATATCGGCCACGAGTATGGTGCAGTAACGGGTCGTGAGCGTCGTTGCGGTTGGCTCGACCTGGTTGCACTGAAATATTCGATTATGATCAACGGAGCTACGGCTTTGATTATGATGAAGGCCGACGTTATGAACGACTTCGATACGATCAAAGTGGCTGTTGGTTACGAGATTGATGGCGAGCGTGTCGATCACTTCCCCTATTCGGTTGATTGCGAGATCAAACCGATCTATGCCGAGTTGAAGGGTTGGAAATGCAACATCAACGACATTCGCCGCTATGAGGATTTCCCCGCTGAATTGAAGGCTTACGTTGAGTTTATCGAGCAGCAGACGGGTGTGCCCGTGAAGATCGTGTCGGTAGGTCCCGACCGCGAGGCTACCATTGTAAGATAGTAATTAACCTAAAACATAATACTATGAAAAGATTTGGAATGATGTGCATATCGCTGGCTACGGCTGCGATGTTATTTACGGGTTGCGGCGCATTGAAGGGTGGCGCGATCGGCGGTGCAGCCGCAGGTGCTCTGGGCGCAGGTATTGGTGCTCTGGCAGGTGGCGGTAAAGGTGCTGCTATTGGTGCGGGTATCGGTGTTGCAGTTGGTGCAACTGCTGGTGCTCTGATCGGTAAGAAGATGGAGAAACAGAAGGCCGAGTTGGAGGCTATCGAGGGTGCAGATGTTGAGACTGTAACCGATAACAACGGTTTGGACGCATTGAAGGTTACGTTTGATAGCGGTATTCTGTTCGCTACCAATAAGAGCGATTTGACCGCTACGTCGAAGGCTTCGCTCGATAAGTTTGCGATCAGCTTGTTGCAGAATCCCGAAACCGATGTAACGATCTATGGTCATACCGATTCGACCGGTTCGTTGGAGGTTAATCAACGCATTTCGTTGCAGCGTGCTCAGTCGGTTCAGAACTATCTGCAATCGAAGGGTATCGAGGCTGGTCGTATTGTGAAGGTTGAGGGTAAGGCTTACACCGAACCGGTTGCTTCGAACGATACGGCTGAGGGTCGTGCAGCTAACCGTCGCGTTGAGGTCTATATCTCGGCTAACGAAACGATGGTTGAGCAGGCTGAGGCTGGTACGCTCGAATAATCAATCGACATAATACGAGAAAAATGCCGTCCATTGCGGACGGCATTTTTTTGTGCTGTATCTGAGTGTGTTTAGAGCGACGGTTGCTTGATAACAACTCGATCCTCGGCTCCAAAACTTGTTGCAACGATTCGCACGACGCGACGCTTGCCGGTGTTGTTGGGCGTGAAACTGATTTTGATTCCCGAATCCCATTCTGCCAATGCGCGTGTCATATCGTAGTGGTCGATTATCTCGACCACCTCGCACCAATCTTTGTTGTTGCTGCCGTAATATTTAATTCCGACCTCGTCCAAACCGGTCGAATTGACGGGTATAATCATCTCGCCTCCCGTAGCCGAAACCTCGTAGCTGCGCTCATAAAATTCGACATCGGGAATATCGCAACCCGTCAATGTCGCGCACGAAACCAAAAGGCACAATGCAAGCAGTCGTTTCATAGTAGTTCTGTTTTAGTAGTTTATCATAGTACAAATTTACCTCCCCCCGCCCGAAATTTCCAAATTTTTAGACCAAAAAATACACCTCTCACCCCACAAAAAGAGCCGCACCCACAGCTGAGTACGGCTCTTGTCTAAAAATATATCGGTTACGACTCTTAAAAGATAAAGCGCGAGCTGATCTCCTTGTAGTTATAAACGCGGTCGATAACGTCAGCAAAGATGTCGGCAACACTCAGCACGGTGAACTTCGACAAATCCTTGGTCTGATCCAGCGGAATGGTATCGGTGATAATAACCTCCTCCAACGCGCTGTTGTTGATACGCTCGTATGCGGGACCCGACAGAATAGCGTGGGTAGCAACGGCGCGAACGCTCTTTGCGCCCTTCTCCATCAGCATATCGGCTGCCATAGTGATCGTACCTGCGGTGTCGATCATATCGTCGAGAATGATCACATTGCGACCCTCGACATCACCGATAGCGGTCATCTTGCCAACCACGTTAGCCTTTTCGCGCTGCTTGTGGCTGATGATCATCGGTGCGCCCAGATACTTAGCGTATGCACTTGCGCGCTTTGCACCACCCATATCGGGCGAAGCTACCGACAGATCCTCGATACCGAGCGAGTTGATGTAGGGAACAAAGATACCGCTTGCGTAGAGGTGATCAACGGGGATATCGAAGAAACCCTGAATCTGATCAGCGTGCAAATCCATCGTCATAATACGATCAACGCCAGCGGCGCGCAACAGGTTTGCAACCAACTTAGCACCGATCGAAACGCGCGGACGATCCTTGCGGTCCTGGCGAGCCCAGCCGAAGTAGGGCATTACGGCGATCACGCGATGAGCCGATGCGCGGTGAGCTGCGTCGATCATCAGCAGAAGCTCCATCAGATTTTCTGCGGGCGGGAAAGTCGATTGAATGATAAATACCGTGCAGCCACGAATACTTTCGTTGTATGCGGGCTGAAATTCACCATCGCTAAATTCGAGAACTTGCGAGTCGCCGAGTTCGCTGCCGTAACTGCGGGCGATCTTCTCTGCCAGAGGTCGTGAGCCACGGCAAGCGAAGAATTTGATTTTGTGGATAGCCATAAGTTAGTTTGGTATGATCGTTAGTTTTTACAAAATTACTCTTTTATTTCTATCGTTATGCCTGTTCGTCGTCGATTTTTTCAACATCATTCAAACATTTATCGATAAAATCCAAAATTTCGTCGCGTCCTCGTCCCTTTTCTGACGAACTGACAAACATTACGGGCATCTCTTCCCATTGTTCGGCCAGCGTACGCTGATATCGCTCGACGCTACGTTTGAGTTGTGCGGCCGATAATTTGTCGGCTTTGGTAAAGACCAGCCCGAACGGAATGCCTCGCTCGCCGAGCATCGTAATGAACTCCAAGTCAATGCGCTGTGGTTCGAGGCGTGAATCGACCAGCACGAACAGAAAATGCAATTTGCGTGCCTTTGTAACGTAGTCGGTGATAAGTTTCGAGAATCCGCCGCGCACATCTTTCGACACTCGCGCATAGCCATAACCTGGCAGATCGACCAGATACCATTGATCATTGATGATGAAGTGGTTGATCAATCGGGTTTTGCCCGGTGTGCCTGAAACCTTAGCCAACTGACGTTGGGTGAGCATATTGATCAGCGATGATTTGCCCACGTTACTTCGACCGATGAATGCAAACTCGCTGAGGTTGTCATCGGGAATCTGTTGCAGTTTTTGGCTACTGCACTTGAATTGGGCTTTGCTGATAATCATTAGGACGCAAAATTTCGCTCACAAAGATACTATTTTTTGCCGAAAAGTCAAACGCGATGTGCCATATATTAAATTAATTTCAGAAGTAAATTTGTAGAATCGGTGCGAATGCCCTATCTTTGACCCTGCTATAATTAAGTTTAAGTACAATAATGAAACGATTTATATTGCTTATTATGACACTTTTGCCTGCACTCTCGATGGCTCAACGCCAAGTATCTGACGCCGAGGTCGAGGCTCTGCACGACCGTATTATCTCGATTGATACCCACAACGACTTCTCGTTGGCATACTGTTTCCCCGATGGAAAATATTCGACGGCCAAAGGTCAGGTGTCGTTCGATAAGATGATCGAGGGTCGTCTGGATTGTGCCGTTTTTGCCGCGTACATCGATCAAGGTACGTGTGATGAGGCGGGCCACGCTTGGGCACGCAATCGCGCTGAGACGATGATCGCTGGTTTGAAGCGCTATGCCGCTGAGAATGCAGATAAGGCCGAGGTGGTCTATTCGTCCGAGGATATCGAGCGAGTGAAGGCGAGCGGCAAGCGTGCGATGATGATCTCGATCGAAAATTGCTACTGCTTTGGTACCGATACGACAGCAGTTGAGCATTTTTATAATTTGGGCGTTCGTATGGCAACGCTGACCCACAATGGCGCGAATGAGATTGCCGATACGTGCGTTGATCAGGGCAAGAAGGGTGGCGTTACGGAGTTTGGCCGCAAGGTCATTGCCGAGATGAACCGATTGGGTATGGTTGTCGATGTTTCGCACGCTTCGCGCTTGGCGACGTTGCAAGCTGTCGAGTTGAGCGCTACGCCTATCATCGCTTCACACTCAGGTGTTTACGCTGTGAAGGCGATTCGTCGCAATCTCTCGGATAAGGAGATTCTGGCCATTGCGGCTAAGGGTGGCGTGGTGCAGGTGTCGATCGTGCGCTCGTTCATTTCGAACAAACCGAAGGGCGAGGAGAGCTTGGCGGATCTGTTGGCTCACGTCAATCATATTGTGAAGTTGGTCGGTGTCGATCACGTTGGTTTTGGCTCCGATTTCGATGGTGGCGGCGGTATGAATGGTTGCCGCAATATGTCGCAGATGAAGAACGTAACACGTGCATTGATGGAGGCAGGCTACTCGGACGAGGATATTGCCAAGATGTGGGGTGGCAACACGATGCGAGTGTTCAAAGCTGTCGAGGAGTATGCGGCAGCACAGCGCAAGTAGGGTAGTCGCACACAAAAGAACAACGACCGAACTCCAATCGCGGGGCTCGGTCGTTTGCTTTTTGATAGGCTGACTATTTCAACGGCGAATCGGGCTCGCGCGCCATTACCATATAGAACAATCGATCCAACAATGCGGGCGAGAACTTCTTGATAAAGTGCGTCAAGCGACCCTCGTACTCCATCAGGCACAGACGTTTGCGACGCTTAATGCCACGCATAACGATACGGGCAACCTGCTCGGCAGTCATCATCTTGTCCTCGTTGCGAGGTGTCTCGCCTTGCGACGAGCCGTCGGCAGTCAGTGCCGAGAAACGTACGTTCGAGGCGGTGAAACCAGGACAAGCAACCATCACGTGCAGACCCTTTTTGAGGTTCTCGATGCGGAGTGTTTCGAGGAAACCTGTCATTGCATACTTCGATGCCGAGTATCCCGTGCGTGCAGGCAGACCGTGCAGACCCGCCACCGACGAGATGCCGACAATCGAGCCGCGCGACTTCTGCAAGTAGGGCAGTGCATACTTGCAGCAATTAACTGTGCCCCAGAAATTAACGTCCATCAATCGGTGCAGGACGCTGAGGTCGCAATCGTCGAACAGCGCACGCATCGAAAGACCTGCATTGCAGATCAAAATGTCGATGCCGCCAAATGCGCTTACCGCGCAGTCGATCAACTTTTTACAATCCTCCTCTTTGGTTACGTCGGCTGCGGTGTATGCAGCAGCGCCACCGGTCGCTTTGATCTCGGCAGCCACGGCAGCCAATTTGTCGCCACTACGCGCACCCATTACGACATTTGCACCTGCCGCAGCGAACTCGCGTGCCAATGCCAAACCAATGCCCGATGAGGCACCGGTTACGATGACGGTTTTTGCTTTGAAATCCATAATTTTATCTCGTTTTTAATCTTCAATCTCGATTGTTAGCGTGTCGTATGCCAATTCGACGCCTTGTGGCAATCGCTCGGCCGAATGAGCGTGCAGACCGATGTCGTGCGACATATGGGTTAGGTAGGCACGACGTGGCTTGACGCGGGCGATCAGCGCGAGTGCCTCCTCGACCGTAAAATGCGAGATGTGATCTTGCCAACGCAAGGCATTGACTACCAACGTATCTACCCCTTGCAATTTTTCGATCTCGCTCTCTTCGATCTGCTTGAAATCGGTCAGGTAGGCTAAGCGCCCCAAGCGATATCCCGTAACCTCAAAGCGTTCGGAGTGTTGTCCTCGAATAGGCACAACCTGCACCCCTTTCACGTCGAACGTTTTGCTTGGATCAAACTCGTGGAGTGCGATCTCAGGCACACCGCGATATTTGTTCTCGGCAAAAGCGTAGTCGAAATCTTTTCGCACGCAGGCGGCAGTTCGTGCCGTCGCATAGATATCAACTCGGTGAATCACCGGGAAATCGACAAAGTTAAATGCTCGCACGTCGTCAATTCCGCCCGTATGATCTTTGTGTTCGTGGGTGAGCAGAATGGCGTCGATATGTCGTACTCCCGTGCGCAACATTTGGTATCGGAAATCGGGTCCGGCGTCGATGATTATGCGCACATCACCCACCTCAACCATTGCCGATGTTCGCAGACGCGAGTCGCGCGGATCGGTCGAATGACACACCTCGCAACGGCACCCGATCGTTGGTACGCCTTGCGAAGTTCCTGTTCCGAGAAATGTTAAACGCATAGTGCTCAGTGGATTAATGGATCAGACTAACGCATATATCGTGCAGTGAAATCCACCCGAAAAGATCTGCAATGCTCACCAATACGACCGCAATCATAAAGTATTTCAGGAACTTTGTACCCCAATGAATGCCGTAGTGTGAGGCGACGTATGTGCCGATGATGTTGCCCAATGCGTGGAGCAATCCGACGCCATAATCCACCTGTCCGTGTAACATAAAGACGATCAGCGAAAATGGCGTTGCAACGAAGATCACAAAGCCCTTGATGACGTTTGCTGTAATGATATCCAAGTGCATTGTGGTCAGGGTGATAGCCAGAATCAGATATCCCAAGCCGATATAGACATAACCACCATAGAAACCGATCAGCAGAAACCACAGATAGTGCCACCATTTGATTTCCAGACCGTGTCCGCCGTGAATGTGTGTTTTAGCGAAGAGCATATAGGCCAGAATGGCGAACAGCACCACGCCCATACATATTTTGAATACCGTTTCGTTGATCTGCGTAGCGACCATCGAGCCGGCGATGTTTCCTATGATTGCGGGCACCGAGAGCTTCAATCCGCTCTTAATGTCGAGCAAACGTTTTTTGATAAAGACAGCCGATGAGGTGAGATTTTGCAATACTACTGCGATGCGGTTCGTGCCGTTTGCGACGCCAATGGGCAATCCCAGAGCCATAAAAACGGTCATTGACATAATCGCGCCACCGCCGGCTAACGTGTTGATAAAGCCAACGACAATGCCCGAAACAATCAGCAGTATTATCATTTCCAATGTCATCTGTTGCTCAGTTTTTCTAACGTTTAACTAACTCAAAATCATCGGCATCGCGCTCGACGGGAAACTTTCGACGGAATGCTTGCAGTGCCGCAAGATCGATCTCTGCTGTCAGCACACATTCGCTATTTGAAGTTTGTGTCAGTGCCTCGCCTCGATAATTGAACGCCACCGATTCGCCGGCATAGTGCGTCGTCGGATCATCACCAACGCGATTGACACCAACGACGTATGCCACATTCTCGATCGCGCGGGCACGGAGTAGGGTAGTCCATACCTCGGCTCTTGCTGCGGGCCACGATGCCACACATATCATCGCATCATAGTCGCCTCGGTTGCGCAACCAAACGGGGAAACGTAGATCGTAACACGTTGCCAATAACCATTTTATGCCTCGCCACTCGACTATGCGTCGCTCCGTTCCGGCCACGTACATTTCGCCCTCGCCTCCGATCGAAAACAGATGTCGTTTGTCGTAATGATCTGCGCTCTCAGGTGTAACGAACATAAACCGATTGCGGTAGCGGCCGTCGCGTTCGACGATGAGCGATCCACACACAGCGCAGTTCGACTTTTTGGCCACGCGGCTCATCATTTCGACAATCTGCTGCTCAGCCTTGGCTGCCTCTGATGGCTCGGTTCCGAACCCCGTAGCAAAGGTCTCGGGTAGTACGTAGAGGTCGCTTTGTGGTGCAGCGGCGATCATCTGCTCGATCGTTTGCAGATTGTAATCGACCGATTTCCAACGTATATCCGACTGAATTAGCGCGACTTTGGCGAACATAAACGGTTAAAGTGAAACTTCTTCACAACAAATATACGAAAAATCCTCGAAAAAAGTTATCTTTGTCGGGTGAAAACGTCCATTGCGGATAAATTATTTTTTTCGAATATGATAAAAGCCGGTCGCTACCAAACCCTTACTGTTAGTCGTATTTCCGACTACGGTCTATATCTCACCGATGGCGAGGAGAACGAAGTTCTGCTTCCCAATCGTTACGTGTCGCTTACCGATAAGGTGGGCGACGAGAAGCACGTCTTCGTCTATCACGACTCGGAGGATCGTCTGGTGGCTACGACCGAGACGTCGCTTGCAACCGTTGGTCAGGCGGCTTGTTTGCAGGTGGTTGATAAGACGCTGCACGGTGCATTCCTCGATTGGGGGTTGCAGGGCAAGGATCTCTTTTTGCCCAATCGCAACCAGCAGGGTGGTGTGATGGTCGGACATAAATATATCGTCTATGTCTATGAGGATAACATCACTTCGCGCTCGGTGGCGACGATGCGCACCAAGACCTATATTAATAATGACACGATTACGGTAGCTCCGCGTCAGAAAGTTGAGATTCTGATCGCCTCGGAGTCGCCGATCGGTTATCGTGTGATTGTGAATGATCGCCATTGGGGTATGATCTACAAGAATCAGTTGTTCCGCCCCGTGCGAATCGGTGAGCGAACCGAGGCATACGTCAGTCGCATCACGCCCGACGCGCGTATCGACCTGAGCTTGCAGCAGCAAGGCTTGGAGCAGGTGCGCGACTCGGCTGATGAGCTGGTGGCATTGCTGCGAAATAACGATGGCGAGTTGCCCGTCAATGACGATACTGCACCCGAACGTGTTCACGAGGTTACAGGTATGAGCAAGAAGATGTTCAAGCGTTCGTTGGGTATGTTGCTCAAAAGTGGTCGCGTCGAGATAACTGATAACGGTATTAAACTCAAATAGTTATGGCTTCGAAGTTGCAAACTGCCGAGCGCGTGTCGCACGCCGACCAGTCGGATAACTATGTCTTTCAGCGTTCGCTGCTGGCGTATCATCGTGCGGCGGAGTTGGTCAATGGTACGGTGCTCGAAATTGGTACGGGTAGTGGATATGGAATCGATGTAATCGCACCGTCGGCTACGCGATTTATGACCATCGATAAGTTCGAAACCAAGATCGATACTTCGGAGATTGACAATGTCGAGTTTCAGCAGATGACCGTGCCGCCGATCAATTTTCCGACAAATAGCTTCGATTGTGTGATTTCGTTTCAGGTGATCGAGCATATTAAGGACGATGTCGATTTTGTGGCTGAGGTCCATCGCGTGCTGAAACCCAATGGTGTGTTTATCGTATCGACGCCCAATGCTGCGATGTCGCTGACACGCAATCCGTGGCACGTGCGCGAGTATCAGATTGACGAGTTCGATCGCCTGATGGGTAACTATTTCGCTGAAATTGAGCGTTGTGGCGTGTTTGGCAATGAGAAGGTGATGAAATATTACGAGAAAAATCGTGCCAGCGTGCGCCGCATAGCGAAACTCGATTTTCTCGATTTGCAGCACCGCCTGCCACGCTGGATGTTGAAAATACCGTATGATATTTTGAACCGTTTGAATCGTCGATTCTTGTTGGCTCGCAACCGCAAGCTGACGACCGAAATTGCGATGGACGACTACCGCATTGCACCCGTCGCCGAAGGTTGTTTCGACCTCTACTATATCGCCCGCAAGGTGGAGGAGTAACTCACTCTTTACGAAATAAAAATGCGCAACCTCGCCATTGGGGTTGCGCATTTTTTTGTGCTAATAAGCAAAGGTCAAACCTACCCGTAAATCTCCTTCTTGGCAGCTTTCAGCGTGTTGCGCATCAGTGAGATGATGGTCATCGGACCAACGCCACCCGGAACGGGAGTGATGTAGGCGCACTTCGGTGCAACCTCGTCATACTTCACATCGCCCAACAGCTTCCAACCGCTCTTGGTCTTGTCGCTCGGAACGCGGGTGATACCAACGTCGATAACCGTTGCGCCCTCTTTGACCATATCGGCCGTTACGAACTCCGCTTTACCCAACGCTGCAATCACGATATCAGCCTCAGCTACAACCTCTTTCAGGTTCGGCGTGCGGCTGTGGCAGAGCGTTACGGTGCAATCCCAACCCTTCTGCGAGAGCAGGTTTGCAATGGGACGACCGACGATGTTGCTACGACCAATCACTGCGCAGCTACGACCAGCAGTCGGCACGTTGTAATATTTGAGCAGCGACAGGATTCCGTCGGGCGTTGCGGGCAGATAGGAGGGTAGTCCCGAAATCATTCGACCGGTGTTCACAGGGTGGAAACCATCAACGTCCTTGCGGGGATCGATCGCCTCGATAACCTTCTGCTCCGATATGTGGCGGGGCAGAGGCAGCTGCACGATGAAACCATCAACTTTCGGATCGGCATTCAGCTCGTCGATACGTGCGAGCAACTCCTCTTCGGTTGTCTCTTCGGGCATACGCACTACGGTCGAGGTGAAACCGCACTCGTGGCAGCACTTCTCTTTGTGAGCTACGTATGTCTGGCTTGCACCGTCGTTACCCACCAGAATAGCAACCAAGTGAGGTGCGGGTTTGCCTTCGGCCACCATAGCCGCAACTTCGGTTGCAATCTCACGGCGCATTGCCGCAGCAACCTCTTTACCATCGATAATAGTCATAGTCTTATTTAAGTTTTTTGAGTTTATTGTTTGCTCTGTTCGGCATAGTAAATTGCCTCCTCAATCTGAGGAACAAGGTTGCAATCCTTCAACATCACACGTTTCTCGCTATCGAGCAGATAGAGCGACGGAATAGCTTTCAGATCGTACAACTCTTCGTCGCGCAGACGCAACTGCTTGTCGTAGCTGTTGATCCACGACGCGGGAATGTTGTGTCGATAGTTGAGCCAAGCGGTGATATCCTCGTCGGGATAGATCGCCAGCACCTTCATCACTCCGCGTTCGATCATCTCGCTCAACATCGGCGAGTCGCAGATCTGCTCACGAATCGCTTTGCAAGCGGGGCAGTCGGGATTGTTGATGAAGATGATCAGATATTCGGCCTCGATCGAGTACATTCGCCCTGTGCTACCATCGTGCAACGTGTAACGAAAGTCGTTAGCTTTCTGTCCAATACGATTTTTCTGTGCCATATCGAGCTGCGACTGAGGACGAATCTTCTCAACGTCGTCAAGCATCGGCGACGCAATCATCGCCTCCAATGCTGGAATCAGCAGTTCGTCGTTGCGGAAAGGCGAGTTGGGATCGTAGAGATACTTGTCGGTGAGCGACACAAAGTAATCGAACATCGTCGAATCAACCTCGGCACTCTTCATCAGCGCACTGACCGACTGAGCCGCTACCGTCGGCTCGACATATCGCAGAATATTGAGATAGTTAGCGTAGGCCTGCTCGGTGATGTCGGGCTGATTGCAGTAGGTCGTGTCGCTGAAATCAAAACGATCCCAAAAATGTTCGGCCAAATATGTGGCACGATCTGCCGGGGGAACCATTTCGGGAATTGTTGTGCTGGGAAACGAGAGCTCGGTCGAAGTTGTTGCCGTCTGCTCCGTTGTTTCATTGTCGTTCGCACGACGTTGTCCGCACGAAATCAACATCAGTGCAGCTGCAATAATTGTTGCGTATCTGAAATTCATATACCTTCTTTATATATAATAGCACAAAAGTACGACATTCGCGCGACAATTCAAAGGGTGCGCACCGCTATAAGAATTGCTTATTGCAATATAAATTAATATGATTGCGAATTATTGCCCAAATCCATTGCAGAATAGCGAAAAAAGTTTATTTTTGTGCTCAGAAAAAGCAAACAATTGTATAACACACAAAACTATTACTACTATGAAGAAATGGAAATGTACCGTATGCGGTTATATTCACGAGGGTGATTCGGCTCCCGATAAGTGTCCTCTTTGCAAGGTTGGCGCAGATAAGTTTGTTGAGCTTGTTGAGCAGGAAGGCGATTTGCAGTTTGTCGATGAGCACGTGATTGGTGTAGCTAAGGGTGTTGATGAGGAGGTTCTGCAAGGTTTGAAGGATCACTTTATGGGTGAGTGTACTGAGGTTGGTATGTATCTCGCAATGAGCCGCCAGGCCGACCGCGAGGGCTATCCTGAGATTGCAGAGGCATTCAAGCGTTACGCTTGGGAGGAGGCTGAGCACGCAGCTAAGTTCGCTGAGCTGTTGGGCGAGGTTGTTTGGGATACCAAGACCAATGTTTATAAGCGTATGATGGCTGAGCAGGGTGCGTGCGAGGATAAGAAGCGCATTGCAACTCGCGCAAAGCAGCTCAATCTGGACGCAATCCACGACACAGTACACGAGATGTGTAAGGACGAGGCTCGCCACGGCAAGGGCTTTGAGGGTCTCTACAAACGCTACTTCAAATAGTAGGGTAGTCTGATAAGCAACTAATTCTGCACCTCGTCCGAAAGGGCGAGGTGTTTTTTTGGTTTAGTGTGTTTCCTCCTTCTTGATTTTCGCTCCAAAGAGAAAGTGCGCTAATACGTCGCTTGTTCGCAGCACTTTGCTTACCAGCAAACACATCGCAATGACCATCAACGCCACACTAACTCCAAAGAACAGTTCGAAGACGATGTTTGGCGAGTTCCACGTATGTTGCGTGTTGAGAATAAACTCTTTAATAGGCGCGATGTTCGGCAGGAAGAAATAGTGTAGTACATATATGTCGAGCGTGTGGCGACCAATATACTGTAATGATGATCCAATCTTCGTTGCTTGCGTGAATGATGTCTGATATTTACGGAAGAAAGAATAAACAATGATTAGTCCTAAATATCTAACCAGCAGTCTGCCAATGATATTAATCAATAGCAATAGTCTATGGATTAACCCTATTGAATTATTAATGTGTTGAGAGTCAATCTGTAACCACCAAAAGAGTGAGACGAATAGAATTATAATACAAGCTGAAAAATATTTATTCTCAATAATTTGGTGGATTTTGTCCTGAAATTGCCGCGCTATCAGTCCAAGCACGAAGAATTGAAAATAATTAAATAGTAGCGGCAGACACAATAGGTTTGAATATGAGTTATTAAAACTTACTCCGAATACGCCACATAAGTAGGGTATCCCGCATAGTACAATCGCTATTACATATAGTATAATATTTTTATACCAAACACCCCCCCCAGTGTATAATATGCTGATAATCAAGTTGTATGTGTAGTATATTACGAACATTCCTAGTAATACGATGGTGAACCAATAGCCGTCTTTATCCCCATCAAATGCGAATGTTAGGAGGTCGTGATTTCTGATAATATACGAAAATAGTAAGCCAAATACTAACGTTGGAATGAGTTGAATTCTACACTTGTTCAGCAGTTTTGCTGTATAGCTGCTAAGATTCCATATTTCATTTGCTTTGTACGCAATAAAGCCACTAATGAAGAAGAAAAGTGGCATACGGAATGTGATAAATATTTTATTGAGTGGTGTTATATCTGGAATATATAGATGGCTAAATACTACTAATATCATAGTAAAGCCACGTAGTGCATCAATATATTCAATACGTTTAGTTGATGTTGGGGTGGTAGTCATATTCTTCAAAAAATTTTGGCAAATTTACGAATTTTGTCTATTTGATCAAAATTCCCATTTTCTTGAAATAGTGTGCGGGACTTGGTCCTCGCTCAATTATCTCAAATCTTAGCGCGAAATTATGTTAAATTACACGAGGGCAAATCTCAAATATGATGCGTCCCAAAATAGTGGGCGTTCCCATAGTGAATATAGAATGCACCCGCACGCCCGAAATGAACGCACCAGCATCGGTGCGAGTCTTTATTCATATCTTATCTCTCTAATCTTTTTCAGTACCCCCCGCAAGTATTAATTTAACATAATTTACATATTATTCCATATAATGTTCGAGGAGCTATTTGAGGTAGAAAGCCTCGAATGTCTTGTCTGTGTATAATACGATGACACGCTCGATAGCTCGATCGTCATTTGCGGTAGCTGCCAATGCAGCAAAATTTTCTGTTGGTCGATTAGTCGAATTTTTTACGCTGGCAATATTGGTCGGGACAACGTTCTTGGTTGTTTCAATTTTCTGAGCCGCCGCGACATTTTGTTTTGTAGGGATAGACCTATCGTTGTCTAACTTACGATCAAGTTCTTCATTTGTGCGATACATTTGCTCCGCATCGAGCAGCAGCCAATCGGGGTTCAATGTTGGAAATCTTCTGAGAATTTTCACCAAGAAATCGAAGCTCGGTTTGTTACGTCCAGATAGAATATGCGAAATACTCGAAGGTTGAATTTCGAGAATCTCAGCCAAACGGCTTGACGAAAGTTTTTCACTTTTCATCAATTTTAGTAGTTTTTCGCGCATAATCACAATTTTTTACAAATATAAATACTTTTTCTTTGTAAAGCAAGCCTATTGTTAAATTTGTAAAAATGTTAATTGTTGATAATCTCTTTACAATTGTAATTGAGTATAATTATTTGCAAAACAATCCGACTCTTGATCTAATCTAAAATTTGATATAAAACTGCTAAAATCTTGACTTATAAATATATTAGGTTGATTATTTGCGTCATAGTATCGTATTAGCTATATAGCCCTTAAAACCCCTTGCCGTTGCAATATTTAACTTTATATAAAGATTGTAAATTACTGATTATTAACGCTAATTCATTGCGCAATTTCAATAATTTACCCTCCTATTTGTTGGTCGATATGGTTGTTTTACTGTGTATGGGTATTGAACTATAAAATATTACAAAAGTGAATTATTGACAATATTTATACGTTACAGAAGTAATATAAACAAGTGGATTTATTGGTTACATTTGTAATGATTATCGCTACTCTACCCTATTCCGTGTAAATTAATTGCCGATGTAGATATCTGTATGTTGATAAAATTGTTGAATGCAGTATTATGTTAAGTAATATAAAAAGCAGGTAGTAAATAATTACTATCTGCTTAATAATCAGTGCTTTATCGCGATATGCAGATTGCTATTCGCTGAGCATCTTTGCAATCTGTGTAAACTCTTCTGGCGTCAAATTTAGCTTTTCTTTGCGAAAATCGACATCAGTTTCGGTGTTCATAGGGATTAAATGGATATGTGCGTGGGGAACTTCGAGTCCGAGAACCACCATTGCTACCTTTTTGCACTCTATTTTACATTTGATTTTCTCTGCTACCCTCTTTGCGAACAGGGTCATATTTTGCAGAGTTTCGTCGTCGAGGTCAAACAAGTAGTCTACCTCTTTCTTAGGTACAACCAAGGTGTGCCCTTTCATCAGTGGATTGATGTCGAGAAATGCGTAGAAATTTTCGTCCTCTGCCACCTTGTAGCTGGGGATTTCGCCGTTGATTATGCGAGTAAAAATCGTTGCCATTAGTTATATGTTTATTGTTCTATTCGTCGAATTTTGGTTTGAGGATTTCTGAATAAATAACAGCTTTCCTCAGGTCGAAATTATTGATCATTTCGTTTGTATTCGCTTCGCTACTCCTTATCGGTGTTGTGTCCTCTGCACACTTGGTTTGAGGTTTAGCCTTTGGCTTTGCCTTTTTAGCGGCTTTTGTAGGTTCGTGTGTAGTCGAGGTTTGCGTAGCGAATTGTGGAGTTTGGATCTGCTTGGTTTGCATTGTGAGCTGTTGGCTCTGCTCTAATCTGCGCTCGCGTTCGGCGATGATTTGCGCTAAAATAGTTCCGGCGAGAGTATCCTCGTCATCGATCGGGCGTGCGGGAATAGCCTCTTCGCCATCGAATTGATGTTGTGCGTCAAAGCTTTGCGTCGTGTCGTCAATCTCATTTCCGCTACGTTCGGCTATGCGGTTGATGATGCGACCAATGATGATGATTGCGCCAGCAGCGATGGCGAAAATTACCGAAGGATCCATACTCTTGTTAATTTAGATTTCGCTTTACAACTTCAATGCCTTTGATCATTCGAATCTTATTCATAAGGCTGTTAAGGTCTTGTATATCACGTACATATAGACTGATGTCGCCTTCGAATATTCCATCGTGGCTCTGAATGTGGATTTCGCGAATATTGATATTGAACTCATCTTTGATCAATTGAGCCAGCTCTAAAATGATGCCGATGCGGTCGATACCACGTAGCGCGATCGATGAGAGGTACGAAACAGCTTTGTGCTGCGACCACTTAATCTCCTCTTTTACAATGTTTTTGCCGTACTGAGCACCCAACCTTGTTAGCTCATCGCAGTTGCTCTTATGTACAAAAATACGCCCTGTTTCGGGGTCGCGGTAGCCTACCACTTGGTCGCCCGGAATGGGTTTGCAGCACTCTGCAATAACGAATTGAGGCTCGACGCTGGTCTCTGCTCCGACGACCAACTTTTTGCCATTGGGGTTCTGCTCGTCGCCATTTTCGATATTATCATCGTCGTTTTCGTCCTCTTCGTTGAGAAATAATGACCAGAATTTCAGAACTTTGCGAGCTGAATTTTGTCGCAGAATCTTTTCGAGATTGTCGAGGTTGAGAATCCCGGCGCCGAGTTTGCTGTAAAATTCGTCCTTATTCGTGCAGTCGTATGCGGGCAAAACCTTGACAAACACGCGTCTGCTCGGTGTAATACCCATCTCTTTCAGTCGCTCATCGAAGGCCTGCATACCGCGTGCAATATTGTTCTGGCGATCCTTTTTGAGGTAGTTTTTGATCGACTGCTTTGCTTTTGTCGTTGTAACGTGGTCGAGCCATTCGGGCTTTGGATGGACGCTGTCCGAGGTGATAATCTCAATCTGATCACCGCTGTTGATTTCGGTGAAAATTGGCTTGATCACGTGGTTGATCTTTGCGCCGATTGCCTTGTGTCCGATCTTCGAGTGAATGTCGTATGCGAAGTCGAGGGCGGTAGCTCCTACGGGCATAGTGCGGGCCTCACCTTTGGGTGTAAATGCAACAATTTCAGATGTATATAGCGATAACTTAAAGTTGTCCAAGAAGTCCACGGCGCTCTCTGTCGGAGAGTTCAGAGCCTCGCGGATTTTCTTCAACCACTTGTCAAACTCGTCCTCGTTTTGCGAAATTGTTGCGTGTTTGTACTTCCAATGGGCAGCAAAACCGCGCTCGGCAATATCCTCCATTCGTTGGGTTCGAATCTGTACCTCCACCCACTCGCCATCGGGGCCCATTACGGTCGAATGTAGAGCCTCATAGCCATTGGCTTTGGGCATACTGATCCAATCGCGTAGGCGCTCGGGCTTGGGAGTGTAAATGTCTGTAATCGAAGAGTATATCTGCCAACATTGCGTCTTCTCCGAAGGGAATGGCAGGGGTTTGAATACAACTCGAATCGCGAATAGGTCATAAACCTCTTCGAATGGAATCTGCTTGCGCTGCATTTTTGACCATATCGAATAGGTGCTCTTGATGCGTCCCGATATCTCGAAATCGATGCCGTTTCGCTTCAAAGTCTCGATGATCGGGGCATTGAAGCGGGTGATGTATTCGTTTAGTTGATCCTTTGTTCGGCTCAGTTTATCAGATATTTCGCGGTATTGATCCGGGAAACGATACATCATACACAGATCCTCCAACTCGGTCTTGATCGAGTAGAGTCCCAATCGGTGCGCCAATGGTGCAAACAGATAGATTGTTTCGCTCGTGATTTTGATCTGCTTGTTAATGGGCATTGCGCCTAATGTGCGCATATTGTGCAGACGGTCGGCGATCTTGATCAGAATCACACGCACGTCGTCCGACAATGTGAGCAAAACTTTGCGGAAATTCTCCGCCTGCTCCGAGGTTTCGGTGTTGAATACTCCCGACATTTTGGTCAGTCCATCGACCATTGTGGCGATCTTCTGACCGAACATATTGGTAATATCCTCGACCGTATATTCGGTATCCTCAACCACATCGTGCAGCAACGCGGCTACTACCGACTTGACTCCCAATCCGATCTCATCAACGGCGATTTTGGCGACCGCTATCGGGTGCAATAGATATGGCTCGCCCGAACGACGACGCACACCTTTATGGGCCTCCTTTGCAAGGAAGAAGGCCTTTTTGATAAAGTCGCGGTCGGTCTCTTTGCGATATATTTTCTCGCACGAGGCCATCAGGTCCTCATATTTTTCCTGAATCAGCAGTTCGTCTTCCGGTGTGTAATTCATAGGACGACGTGGTTGTTAAGTTGTTGTATTAGTTCTCCTTAGCGGCTTTCATAGCCTCGCGCACCTTAGCCTCGATCTCAGCTTGCAGTTCCAGATCGCCGATGAGCAGATCCTTAACAGCATCGCGACCCTGACCAAGTTTGCGGTCGCCATATGAGAACCACGAGCCTGATTTCTTGATCACGCCCAAATCTACGCCCAAGTCGAGGATCTCGCCAATCTTCGAGATCCCCTCGCCGAACATAATGTCGAACTCGGCCTTGCGGAACGGGGGCGCAACCTTATTCTTAACCACCTTCACGCGCACGCGAGTACCCAACTGCTCGTCGCCATCTTTGATGACGCTTGCCTTGCGAATGTCGATGCGCACGCTGGCATAGAATTTCAGTGCGTTACCGCCGGTTGTAGTTTCGGGATTGCCATAAATCACGCCAATCTTGTCGCGCAGCTGGTTGATGAAGATACAAACGGTCTTGGTTTTCGAGATGCTTGCGGTGAGCTTACGCAGTGCCTGCGACATCAGTCGTGCCTGCAAACCCATCTTCGAGTCGCCCATCTCGCCCTCGATCTCGGCCTTGGGAGTAAGTGCTGCTACTGAGTCGATTACGATGATATCGATCGCGCTCGAACGAATCAGCGAATCGGCAATTTCGAGCGCTTGCTCGCCGTTGTCAGGCTGCGAAATGAGCAGGTTATCAACATCTACGCCCAATTTCTGAGCATAGTAGCTGTCGAAAGCGTGCTCTGCGTCGATAAACGCTGCGATGCCGCCAGCCTTCTGTGCCTCGGCGATTGCGTGGATTGCCAGCGTGGTCTTACCCGACGATTCGGGACCATAAATCTCGATCACACGACCCTTGGGATAGCCACCTACGCCCAGCGCAGCGTCGAGAGTAACCGATCCCGACGGGATTACAGCGATATCGCCAACAGCCTGGCTGCTCATCTTCATAATCGAACCTTTGCCAAAATCCTTTTCGATTTTATCCATTACGGCGCTGAGCACCTTTAACTTTTCGGGATTTACCTGAGGTTTTGCTTGAACCTCGGGTTGAGTCTTTTCTGCCATAGTTTTATCGTTTTTTTAATTATTTATTTCGAGTTGTGCCAATCGAGGATTTGCTGATAGTGGTTCTTAGTATCGACCTTCTCGAAAATGTGCTCGATTCTACCCTGCTCATCAACGATAAATGTCGTGCGCTGAATGCCCATATACGAGCGTCCATACATCTTCTTTTCGACCCACACGCCAAATGCCTCGGCCATCGTCTTTTCCGTATCGCTCAACAGCGTAAAGTTCAGCTCGTGCTTGGCACAGAAATTCTGGTGCGAGCGCTGGCTGTCGGGGCTGATTCCATAGATTTCATAGCCCGCCTCGGCCAATGCTGCCTTGCCGTCGCGCATACTTTTGGCTTCGAGTGTGCAACCCGAGGTGTTGTCCTTTGGGTAGAAATAGAGAATCGCACGTCGGCCTTGCAGTGAGTCGAGTGTAACGATATCGCCATTCTGTGTAAATACCTCGAATGTAGGCGCTTTGTCGCCAATTTTGAGCTTTCCCATAGCTGTTTTGTGTCTAACGAAATTTTAACAAGTAAAAGTACAAAAATTTATTGTGAAAACAAATATTCGCACCCCATTTTTTCAAAAAACGCATCTGATTTTCGCGCTCTATGCGAAAAAATGACCGCAACCCCGAACGGTTGCGGTCATCGTATGGTTGGAGATTCTATTCGTTTTATTTCGCTAAAACCAGCTTCTCGATCTCCTCGACCTGATGGCGGAACGATTTGTCGGTCTCCATCAAGTTGGCAACAGCCTTGCACGAGTGAAGAACGGTGGCGTGGTTGCGACCGCCAATCGCTGCGCCGATCTGTGTCAGAGGTGCTTTGGTATGCTGCTTGCTCAGATACATCGCGATCTGGCGAGCCTGTGCGATTTCACGTGTGCGCTCGGTCGAATTGAATCGCTCAACGTCCAAATCGAGGTATTGGCAAACTACCTGCTGAATGTGGTCGATGGTGATCTCCTTCTGGTAGAGCTTGATGTAGGCCTTCAAAATCTCCTTGGCCAGCGTGATGGTGATCTTCTTGCCGAGGAACGATGCGTGAGCCACGAGTGATGACAATGCACCTTCGATCTCGCGCACGTTGGCGCTGATATTATTGGCTAAGTACTCCACCACCTCGTCCGAAAGTTGTGCGTTCATCTTGGCAGCCTTGCTGCGAATGATCTTCAACTTTGTCTGGTGGTCGGGCGAATTAAGCTGTGCCGACAGACCCCACTTGAAACGAGTGAGCAGTCGAGCCTCGATGTCCTTCAACTCAACGGGTGGCTTATCCGATGTAAAGATCAGCTGCTTGCCCGAAAGGTGTAGGTGGTTGAAGATGTTGAAGAATACAGTCTGCGTTCCCGCCTTGCCTGCCAACTCCTGAATATCGTCGATAATCAGCACGTCCACCATTTGATAGAAATGGATAAAATCGGGTACCTCGCCATTGCGTACTGCGGTCTGATACTGTGCCATAAATTTATTCATCGACACATATAGCACCTGCATTTGCGGGTGGCGCTGACGGATTTCGTGTCCGATCGCCTGTACGATATGGGTTTTGCCGAGTCCCGAATCGCCATATATATATAATGGATTGAATGGCGTGTTGCCCGGATCGACGGCTACGGCCATACCGGCCGAGCGTGCCAAACGGTTGCATTCGCCCTCGATAAACGAGCCGAAAGTGTAGTTTGGACTGAGCTGGGGGTCAATAATGATCTTTTTGAGGCCCGGAATTACAAACGGATTCTTTATATTTGCAGTGTCGGTTTGGGTTTTGAACTGCGAAATAGCGGTCGTATCACTGTTTTTCGATAGTGGTATGCTCTGTTCCGATTTGGGTATCGCGTACCTCACGCGGGTTTGTTGTCCGAAAAGCGAAGCGATGATCGGTCTGACGAATGGGATATAGTTGCGTTCGATTTGACTGATGTACGTTTCGTTCGGGACACGCAGGCTGAGAGTCTGACCGTCGAAGTTGAGCAGCGCGATCGGCTCAAACCAACGCGCAAACTCCTCCTCGGAGGTCTGCTTTCGAATTTGCGATAGGCAATTTTGCCATATATCGCTATATGCCTGAGTGTTTGTGAGCATCAATTAAGGGTTGTATTGTTTTTTTTGACATCACAAAGATTGTGATAAAATTGTGTAAAAAAAAATGCTCCAATAGTTGCATTTTAACTTTTTTATCTTATGGGTAAAAAGCGCATAAAAAATCATATATATTTAATCGTCTGATTATGAATATTAGATAATTTTTCTTACCTTTGTCTATATAATATTTTTTATCCCGATAAACCGTAAACTATAAATAAAACTAATCACATTATGGACAACAATCTCGAACAACTCGTTATGAGTAAAGCGCAGAAGTGGCTCGAAGGTAATTACGATGAGGCTACCAAAGCGCAGGTTAAGTATCTGATTGACAACGATAAAAAGGAGCTGACCGAGTGCTTCTATAAAGACTTGGAGTTCGGTACGGGCGGTCTGCGCGGCATTATGGGCGTGGGTTCGAACCGTATGAACGAATATACTGTCGGTATGGCTACTCAGGGCCTGTCTAACTACTTGAAGGAGTGCTTCAAGGGTCAGGAGGTGAAGGTTGCCGTAGCGCACGACTCGCGCAACAATTCGCGCTTCTTTGCTGAGCGTGTTGCCGATATTTTTGCATCGAATGGCTTCAAGGTTTATCTGTTCGACGAACTGCGTCCGACCCCCGAGTTGAGCTTCGCAATTCGTGAGTTGGGTTGCCAGAGCGGTGTTGTTGTAACGGCGTCGCACAATCCCAAGGAGTACAACGGCTACAAGGCATATTGGGCTGATGGTGCGCAGGTAACTCCCCCGCACGACAAGAATATCATTGCTGAGGTTGAGAAGATCACCTCGATCGACCAGATCGAGCTTGGCAAGAACCCCGAGAATATCACCATTTTGGGCAAGGAGTTCGACGAAATCTATCTGGCACGCATTAAGGGTCTGTCGATGGCTCCCGAGGCAGTTGCAAAGAACCACGATATGAAGATCGTCTATTCGCCTATGCACGGTGCAGGTGTAAAGTTGGTTCCCGCGTCGCTGCGCAACTTCGGTTTTACCAATATTATTATGGTCGAGGAGCAGAGCGTTGTCGATGGCAACTTCCCCACCGTTGCGTCGCCCAACCCCGAGGAGCGTGCTACGATGAGTATGGCTATCGAGTTGGCTCGTAAGGAGGGTGCAGAGCTGGTAATCGCAACCGACCCCGACGCTGACCGTATCGCAATCGCAGTTCTGGACGATAAGGGCGAGTATGTGCTCTTGAATGGTAACCAGACTATGGTGCTGCTGCTCAGCTATATGCTGACCCGTTGGGGCGAGCTGGGTAAGCTCGATGGCAAGCAGTTCGTGATCAAGACTATCGTAACTTCGGAGATGGTTAAGGCGGTTGCTGACGCATACGGCGTGAAGTGCTACGACTGCTTGACCGGTTTCAAGTATATCGCAAAGATTATCCGCGAGAACGAGGGCAAGACCACCTATATCGGCGGTGGCGAGGAGAGCTTTGGTTTCTTGGCTGGCGACTTTGTTCGTGATAAGGACGCAGTGAGCGCGTGCGCATTGGCTGCTGAGGCTATGGCGTGGGCTAAGGAGAAGGGTCTGACGCTGCACGAGTGGTTGAAGGAGCTCTACGTGAAGTATGGCTTCTATCGTGAGGGTCTTGTTTCGGTTGTCCGCAAGGGTAAGGAGGGCGCTGAGGAGATCCAGAAGATGATGGTTGATATGCGTACCAATCCTCCCAAGACCATTTTGGGTTCGCCCGTAGTGAAGATCAACGATTTCTTGTCGTTGGAGCAGACCGACGTTGTTGCAGGCACCAAGACTCCGATCGAGCAGGATAAGAGCAACGTATTGCAGTTCTTCACCGAGGACGGTACGAAGGTATCGGTTCGCCCGTCGGGTACCGAGCCTAAGATCAAGTTTTACTTCGGTGTTTGCGCTCCGTTGTGCTGCACCGCACGTTTCGACGATGTTCAGGCTGAACTTGACGCTAAGATCGAGGCTATCAAGAAGGAACTGAATCTGATCTAAGCAGAACTATCCTATTAAATGAAAATATCCGCCATCTGCGAAGATGGCGGATATTTTTTGTTTAGACGTAGGCGTTTGCCTTACTTGATAGTAACGCTAACGGCCTCGCTCTCGTTGTGGCAGCGGTCCATAGCCGTTACGACGTAAGTACCCTCAGCCTTGGCGGGCAACTCGAACTCGGTCGAGCGGGTCGTAGTAACGATGTGGTTACCGGCATCAACATCAACCTTCTCGCCCTTAGCGAAGTGATATACAACGAAGTAGATCTGCTCCTGCATCGGGTCTTTGGTTGCAGCGCGCTTCCAGGTGAGCTTGCTACCATTCAACTTCAACGACTTAACCTTAGCGGGAGCTACGGCGTCGATAAAGTCGTAAGCGGGGATCACAGCGGGACGCGAGTGCTCGACGTTGATCAGCTGGTCGCCTGCGCCGCCTGCATTGCTAACGATCGGATAAGCGGGCCACATACAGGTACCGTGAACGTTGTCCAGGTAGCGGCTCATCTCGATCATACGTGTAAATTGGTTGGTGCCCGCGCACAGGTCGGGAGCTTTGATTGCCGAATGAACGCTCAGACCGTAGTACATATGGCGACCAAAGGTGTTCTCGTTCCACCAGCGAGCCAAGATGTCATAGCTTGCAGTCTTGTGGTCGAGGCGCAGATAGAGCTGCGGCAACATATAATCTACCCAACCCTTCTCGGTCCAGAGGATTACGTCCGAGAACAGACCGCTGTAATTCTCAAATGCGTCGGTGCGGCTACCGCGGGGGTCATTCTTCTGATTGCGCCATACGCAGAAGGGGCTGATACCCAGACGTACCCAAGGCTTCGTTGCGCGCATATCGTAGTGCAACTGCTCGATCAGCAGATCGACGTTCTTACGACGCCAATCGTCCAACTTCATACCGTTGCCATACTTAGCATAGCTCTTCTCATCGGGGAACTCCTCGCCCTTCACGGGATAGGGATAGAAATAGTCGTCCATATGGATTGCATCTACGTCGTAGCGGGTTACGATGTCGCGTACTACCTTGGTGATGAAGTCGCGGCACTCGGGCAGACCCGGATCGAACAGAATCTGCTGACCGTAGCGAACGAACCATTCGGGGTGCTTGTAGTAGATGTGGTTTTCGGGCAACTCGTCAGTCTTGACCGTCGTAACGCGATAGGGGTTGATCCAAGCGTGCAACTCGATGTTGCGCTTGTGGCACTCGTCGATCATAAACTGCAAGGGGTCCCACATCGGATCGGGAGCTTTACCTGCGGTGCCGGTCAGATAGCGGCTCCACGGCTCCAACTCCGAAGGATAGAGTGCGTCAGCCGACGGGCGGATCTGCCACAGAATGGCATTGATACCGGCCAATTGGAGCGAATCGACCATATTGACCAAATAAGCCTGAGTCTGCTCCGAAGTCATTGCAGCGTACTGCTTCTGATGAACGGTGTGAATCCACGCACCGCGGAACTCACGCTTGGGGTGCTGCTGAGCCTCGGCCTGAGCTACGAAAGCAACTGCAAGCACTGCCAGAATTAACGATTTGAGTTTCATAGTTGTTTGGTTTTTAATTGGTTAGTGAATTTATTTTACTCTGATCATATTCAATCCATCGCGCAACGGGAGAATGAAACTCTCGACACGCTCGTCGTCGCGTACCATACGATTGAACTCCAAGATTCCTTGCGTCTGGCGGTCGTTGTGAGCCACCTCCTCGACCACCTTCCCGTACCACAGAATGTTGTCCGCCAGCAGTATCGAGCCGCTATGCACCAATGGCTCTCCCCCATCGTCGCCCATCAACATACGGTAGTAGGCCGGATATTCGCGCTTGTCGCCGTCGATAAACACCAGGTCGAATTGCCTACCGAGCGTCGGTGCAATTTCGAGTGCCGAGCCGATATGCAGCTTGATTTTCGAACCGTGCTCCGAGCGGTCGAAAAACTCCTGAGCCATAGGCTCCAACTCGTCATCAACCTCGATGGTGTCGATCGTGGCACCCTCTTCCAACCCTGCGGCCATACTCAGCGCGGAGTAACCTGTGAATGTGCCGATTTCGAGCACCGACCGTGGCCGCAACATCTGCACAATCATACGTAGCAGTCGCCCTTGAATATGCCCCGAGATCATTCGCGGGTGCATAATTCGCAGGTTCGTCTGTCTGTCCAACTCGTGCAGCAACGCCTCCTCGGGCGACGAAAGTTCGTGTATGTATCTCTCTAATGGGTCCATACTTATTTATATATAAGTGTCGATGTTCGTCCGAAAATATCGTTTGCTATCTCGGCTATCTGATCGCGCGTGATCGCCGCAATACGTTCATAAACCTTTTCGACGGGCTCTATCTCGTTGTAAATCAAGAAGCTCTTGCCATTACCGAGCATATATGCCTCGCGGCTCTCCATTGCGATAGCCATCTGTCCCATATATTGCTTTTTGGCGATTGCCAACTGACGAGCGGTGAGTGATTCGCGACAGAGCGTGTCGATTTGCTCGGCAACCAACTCGCGACAGCGGTCAATCTTGTCGCGATCCGAACTAAAATAGATACTCGTTGCTCCCGTATCGGTATATGGTGTGTAGCTTGCTTCGATGTTGTAGGTCAGTCCGTTACGCTCACGCACAGCAATATTGAGCAGCGAATTTGCGCAAGGACCTCCCAATGTGTTGATCAGCAGTGCCAACGGCAGGCGTCGCTCATCGCTCAGCGAATAGGCTCGATTGCCGATAATGCAATGTGCTTGATGCAGATGTTTGACGACGCTTTTCTCGAATGGCTCGAACGGTGCGGGGGCGATTCGCTCGAACGAGCGTTGAGTTGCGGGTACGTTGGCAAAATATCGCTCGGCAATCTCGCGTATGCGACGATCCGAGATGTTGCCCACCGTTGCAAAAACCATCTGGTCGGTGGTGTGCGTGCGTCCGACGAAACGTTTGATACGCTCTGTGTTATAGTGTTTTAATGCTGTCTTACGCCCCAAAATATTGTGCCCTAACTGCGACCCTTCAAAGAGCATATCCTCGAACGTGTCGTAGATCATATCGGCGGGTGAATCCTTGTACGAATTGATCTCGTCGGCCACCACCTCGCGTTCGCGTACCAGCTCCTTCTCGGGGAAGGTCGAGTGGAATGCAATGTCGGCAATCAGCTCGGCTGCTTTGGGCAGGTCGCGTCGCAGTACGGTGGCGTGTATGGCTGTCTCCTCTTTGGTTGTATAGGCATTCAATTCGCCACCCAGATTCTCTAATCGGCAGTTGATGTGGTAAGCTCGACGGTGCTCTGTCCCTTTGAACAGCGCGTGCTCGGTGAAGTGGGCCAAGCCGTGCTCATCGCTCTGCTCGTCGCGCGTGCCGGCATTGATTATCAATGCACAATAGGCCACATCGGAGCGTACAGCACGATGTATTCCGCGGATTCCGTTGGGTAGCGTATATGTGTAGAATTTCTCCATTCGTCTAATGTTTAGCGAGGAACTGCCCCGTATGGCTACGTTCGCATTGTTTCAATTCGCGCGGTGTTCCCTCGAATACGATCTCTCCGCCACGATCACCAGCCTCGGGTCCGAGATCAATGACCCAATCGGCACACTTGATCACGTCCATATTGTGCTCGACGATTACTACCGAGTGTCCGCGCTCGATCAGAGCATCGAAAGCGGCGAGCAGCTTATTGATGTCGTGGAAATGCAGACCCGTAGTCGGCTCGTCGAAAATGAACATCACTCGCCCTGCCGAGTTCTCGCGCAACATATACGATGCTAACTTAACTCGCTGACTCTCACCGCCCGACAGCGTCGAAGATGATTGACCGAGTTTGATATATCCCAACCCGACGTCCTGCAATGGTTGCAGTCGTTCGACAATGCGTCGACAGATACTCTCCGTACCTGCACCAAAGAACTCGATCGCCTCGTCGATCGTCATTTCCAGCACATCGTAGATCGACTTGTCGTGCCAGCGCACCTCCAAGATCTCATCTTTGAACCTGCGACCACCGCACGCCTCGCACTTCAACTCGATGTCGGCCATAAACTGCATCGACACCTTGATCACACCGTCGCCTTGACACTCTTCGCAGCGACCGCCCGCGATGTTGAACGAGAAGTGCGACGGACCCATTCCGTTGTGCTTGGCGTATGGTTGATCGGCATACAGACGGCGAATTTCGTCGTATGCCTTGATATATGTTACGGGATTCGAACGCGACGACTTACCAATCGGATTCTGATCGACCAACTCGACCGATGAGAGCAGGCCGAGGTCGCCTTCGAGCGATTCGAAATCGCCCGGTTTCAGTCCCGTTTCGGTCAGTTGGCGTCGCAGAGCGGGATATAGAATACCCTTCACGAACGATGATTTGCCACTGCCACTAACGCCTGTGATACAGGTCATTACACCAAGCGGAATGCTCACGTCGATACCTTTCAGATTGTTCTCACGCGCGCCACGAATAATGACGTGTCCCGCTGCACTGCGGAACGATTGGGGCACTGCAATCGAGCGTCGTCCTGTCAAGTAGTCGGCCGTTAGGCTCTCGCTCTGCTCATTCAGCAGTTTATCGAGTGGACCGTTGAAGACTACCCTGCCGCCCAACTCGCCCGCTCGCGGACCGATATCGACGATGTAGTCAGCTGCACGAATAACCTCCTCCTCGTGCTCAACGACAATCACCGTATTACCCAAATCGCGCAGTTGTTTCAGCACACCGATCAATCGGTGCGTATCGCGCGGGTGCAGACCAATGCTCGGCTCGTCCAAGATGTAGAGCGACCCGACCAACGAACTGCCCAACGATGTCGATAGGTTAATGCGTTGACTCTCACCGCCTGAGAGCGTCGAGGAGAGTCGATCGAGTGTCAGATATCCCAATCCGACGTCAGTCAGGTAGCGCAGGCGGTTGCGTATCTCGACCAAAATGCGCTCCGAGGTTGCTGTGTCGTGCTCGTCGAGTTGAATCGTAGCGAAGAAATCGACCAGTTCATCGACGCTCATCGTAACCAGATCGGCAATCGTGCGACCTCCGACACGCACATAGAGTGCCTCCTTGCGCAGGCGACTACCTCCACACTCCGAGCAAAGCGTCTTGCCCGTATAGCGTGCCTTCATTACTCGGAATTGAATCTTATATCGTTCTCCGTCAATGTATTGGAAAAATTCGTCCAACCCGTGGAAATACTCATTTCCGCGCCACAGAAGTTGTTTCTGTTCGCGTGTCAGGTCGTGATAAGGCGTATGAACGGGGAAATCGAACTTGTAGGCATTATTTACCAGCTGCTCCTTCCACCACTTCATCGTTTGTCCTTTCCAGCAAGCGATTGCGTCCTCGAATATCGAGCGACTCTTGTCGGGGACCACCAGATCCTCGTCAATGCCGATCACCTTGCCGTAACCTTCGCAACGTGGGCACGCTCCGATCGGATTATTGAAACTGAAAAGGTGTTCGGTCGGCTCTTCGAAGGTCATTCCGTCCAATTCGAAACGCGACGAGTATTCCACCACCTCGTCCTCATCTCCGAGCGCAATGATTCGACATACACCGCCGCCCAATTCGTAAGCACGCGCCACTGCATCGCGCAAACGGCTGCACACCTCCTCGTCGTCCGACAAACGGGCACGATCCACCACGACCGAGATGCCCTCGGCTGTTTCGTTGCTTGAAATATCCTTTATAACCTCCTCAATCAGTGCGGTTTGGCCATTGCGATAGATTCGCAAAATACCCTCGCCAAAGAGCACCGTCAGCTGCTCGATTACACTCTGACCTTCGGTCAATACCAGCGGTGCAGCTACCATAATTCGCTTGTCCGACCAGCGTTCGACGGCCTCGGCAATAACCTGCTCAGGTTGGTAACTACGCACCTCGCGCCCCGAAATTGGCGAGAATGTGTGTCCCACGCGGGCGTACAGCAGTTTGAGGTAGTCGTAAATCTCGGTGGTTGTGCCGACGGTCGAGCGAGGGTTTTTGGTCGAAACTTTTTGCTCAATGGCGATTGCGGGAGCGATGCCCGAGATCAGATCGACGTCGGGTTTTTCGATACGACCGAGGAACTGACGCGCATAAGCCGACAGACTTTCGACATAACGGCGCTGACCCTCGGCAAAAATTGTGTCGAAGGCCAATGTGGACTTACCCGACCCCGAGAGTCCGGTAACGACCACTAACTTGTTATGCGGAATCGTGAGCGAGATATTTTTGAGGTTATGCACTCTCGCTCCCCGAATCGTAATCTGTTGCTTTTCGTCGGTCATTGAATGTTTGTCCTATTTGATCATCTCCATCTGCGATTGAGGGGTTACCTTCTCGCAGTAGCGGCAACGCAACGAGATCTGTCCGTCGTGGTTCATCACATCAAATGCCGTGCGAACGGGCTCGTTGTTGGTGATACACTTGGGGTTGGCGCAACGCACGAAACCATCAATATGTTCCGGAACGGTTACCTTACGCTTCTCGATCACCTCGAAATCCTTAATCGTATTGACCATCGCCATCGGAGCAAACAGAGCAATGCGGTTGATCTCCTTGTCGAGGCAATAACGATCGGCAATCTTGATAATTGCCTTGCTACCCATACGCTTACTTTCGAGATTCATACCGAACGTAATGCGCTGCGGAGCTCGGTCAAGCTGCATAATGCGGATAATCTTGAAGAGCTGATCCGACGGAATGTGGTCGATTACCGTACCATTCTCGATGGCGCGAACCTCTTGTATTTTATTATCGTGTGCCATAGTCCTTTTTTACTTTTTAACGCCTAACAAATAACTGATGATTGCCATACGGGTATAAACGCCGTTTTCGGTCTGGTTGAAGTAGTATGCCTTGGGATTCTGATCGACGTCGTAAGCGATCTCGCCCACGCGCGGCAGCGGGTGCAGAATACGCATATTCTCCTTTGTGCCATCGAGCATTGAGTTCTTCAAAACATAGACATTCTTCACGCGCTCATACTCCATCGGGTCGGTGAAACGCTCGCGCTGCACGCGGGTCATATAGACAATGTCTGCCTCGTTGATAGCGTTGCCGATCTCGGTCGTCTCGGTGTATTCCAAACCCTTGTCGCGCAAGAACTGCTTATACTCCTCGGGCATACGCAGTTCGGGCGGAGCAACGAACGTAAATTTGGTATTGAAGTGCGAGAGAGCCTGCAACAACGAATGTACGGTGCGGCCGTACTTCAAATCGCCGACCATCATAATGTTGATACCGTCTAACGTGCCCTGTGTCTTCTTGATCGAATAGAGGTCGAGCAACGTCTGCGAGGGGTGCTGATTTGCACCGTCGCCTGCATTGACGATGGGCACTTTCGAGAATTCGCTGGCGTAGCGCGGAGCACCCTCCAACGAGTGGCGCATTACGATCATATCGCAGTAGTTGCTAATCACCTGAATTGTGTCGTGGAAGGTTTCGCCCTTCGATACGCTGGTGTTAGCCGTATCCGAGAAACCGATCACGCGGGCACCGAGGCGGTTGATTGCGCTCTCGAAACTGAGTCGGGTGCGGGTCGAAGGCTCGAAAAACAGCGAGGCGATCACTCGTCCGTTGAGCAGCGGCTCGTAGGGGTGCTCCTCGAAGTAGGCAGCCAATTCGGTAATGCGAATGATCTCATCTTTGGTGAGATCGGTGATTGAAATAAGACTCTTCTTCGCCATAGTTTATGTTTGGTTTTTAGTTGTTTGTCATCAATTCGGCTTGTGCTCCCTCGACCTTCGACAGACGTGTGAGCAGTTGCTCGCTGAGGCTTTGACGTATGGTGAGCGTCATCGTGCAGAGATTGTCGAAACACTGTTCGGCGATCTTCGGTTGCAGATCCTTGACGATCTTCATCACCTCGTTCATTGCCATATATGAGAATCGCACCTCGATACGATCATCGACCGTGCGCTCGACCACCTGAGCCGCAGCAATAACCTCCGCAGCCGAGGTCTTGTAGGCCTCAATCAGTCCCGAAACGCCCAATTTCGTGCCGCCGAAATATCGCACGACCACGATCAGACAATCGGTAATTTCGTGCGAGAGCAACTGTCCAAGTATTGGTTTGCCAGCGGTCGATGATGGCTCGCCATCGTCATTGGCGCGGAATGATTCGCCTCGCGGGCCCAATCGCCACGCGTAGCAATGGTGTGTAGCGTCGTAATATTTTTTGTACAGCACTTCGAGTCGCTCGCGTATCTGCTCCTCCGTCTTTACGGGGTAAGCAAAGCAGAGGAACTTGCTGCTCTTCTCCTTGAACAGTGCCTCGGCGTCGGCCTCTATGGTGCGATATACGTCGTTCTCCATTGCTCGGTGGTTGAGTGGTTAGATTGTTTTGCGGAACATACGGCTCCAACGGATATTCGCGGGGAAGCTCTTCTCGGGATCGAGTGAGAGCCATACAAACGAAGCCTTACCTACGATATGATCCTCGGGAACGAAACCCCAAAAGCGCGAGTCAGCCGAATTGTGTCGGTTGTCGCCCATCATAAAGTAGTAATCCATTTTGAAAGTGTATTCCGTTGCCACTTCGCCATTGATCAGATACTCGCCATCGCGCTCCTCGACCGAATTGCCTTCATACACCTCAATTGCGCGACGATACAACGGCCACGTCTGGGCGTTGAGGGCGATCGTTGCACCTTTGGCAGGAATCCACAGCGGACCCATATTGTCGATATTCCAAGTGTATGAGGTGTCGTTGGGGAAGTAGTCGAGGTTACGCAAATCGTCGTAATAACGCTCCGTAGCAACCACCTTGCGCATTTCGCTGACGGCCTTCTCTTCGGCCTCGGTCAGGTGCATCGAGTAGTTCAGCCCTGCGCCCGAAACCTCGCTAATGCCCATATTCTTGAACGCCGTGAGGCTGATCGGAGCATTGGTCGTTACGAAGTTAAGGTGTTGTTTCTCAGAAATTTCGCGTTGAGCAACCCCATTGACAATCACATCGCCATTGACTATCGAGAGCGTATCGCCCGCAATGGCAACGCAACGCTTGATATAGTTCTCGCGCTTATCGACGGGGCGAGTGATGATCGTGAAATCCTGCTCCAAACGACGGCGACCCTCGGTGTGCCCATATTGCTGCTGATAGTAGCGCAGTACGTCGTAATAGGTCTTATCCTGACGCTCCAAAAGTACGGTATCGCCTGCGGGGAAGTTGAATACCACGATGTCGTCGCGCTCGATCTTTCGCAGACCTTTCAAACGGTGATAAGGGCGCTGAATCGCTTCCGAATAGGACTTTGCGCCCGTCTTCGAGAAGGGCATTGTGTGATGAACAAACGGGAACGAGATCGGCGTATTGGGCATCTGCGGACCGTATGTAACCTTGCTCACGTAGAGGTAGTCGCCCACGAGCAACGTGCCCTCCATCGACGACGAAGGAATCACATACATCTGAAACACAAAGATATGGATCACCGACGCCACGACCGTTGCGAAGATAATCGCACTCACCCACTCCTCGGCGGTTCGATAAGCCTTGCTGCGCTCTTTGAGTCGTTCGTTGATACGGTTCAGTCGCCCTGTTACGAACTTCGAAACATAGACGTCGAAAATGACGATCAGACCCAGCAACCACCACAGATTTCCGGTCCAAACGACGAACCAAAGCGTGTAAATGATGGCAGCGAGTGAAAATTTAATCCAACGGTTGGCGAATATCTTTTTGAATTTATTCATTTTTGAAACTTCAAATTTTGTGTTAAAATGCTTGTTTTCAGGTCGATTTGCCCAGCTTGATTTCGGGCATCTCCCAACGGACAAAGATACAATTTTCGTCGCTGAAAATGAAATATTTTTTGACCGTTTTAGTTTTTTATATTATATTTGTTGGCAATTTATGTGGTAATATAGGGTTTCGAAGCTTATGCGATACTTTATCGAGTTGCGTTACGACGGTACGGCCTATTGTGGTTGGCAACGTCAGAAGTCGGCTCCTTCGGTGCAGCAGTGCATCGAGCAGGGGCTCTCTACCCTTCTGCGTTGCCCGACCGAGATTGTGGGTGCTGGACGCACCGATACAGGTGTTCACGCGTCGTACTACGTAGCTCATTTCGACGCAGCGCAACCGATTGCCGATACATCGAGCTTTACCTACCATCTAAACGCAATTCTACCCCGCGATATTGCGGTGATGAGCATTTCGCAAGTGGCTGACGACGCTCACGCTCGCTTTGACGCAGTGCGCCGCGAGTATCGCTATCGTATTGAGCCTAAGAAGAATCCATTTACTCGTACCCACTCGTGGCAGTACTATGTGCCGTTAGATGTCGAGGCGATGAACGAGGCCGCAGCGCGGTTGTTTGATTTTGAGGATTTCACCTCGTTTGCCAAACTCAATTCGAACAATACGACCAATATCTGCCATATTTTTGAGGCTCGTTGGCAAGTGCTGGACGATGGAGTTTTGGAATTTACGATTGCTGCCGACCGCTTCCTGCGTAATATGGTGCGCGCGATTGTTGGGACGTTGGTCGATGTCGGTATGGGTAAGCTGACCCCTGAGGGTTTTGCCGAGATTGTAGCTGCACGCGATCTGTCGCGTTCGTCGGGATCGGCGCCTGCGCAGGGTCTGTTTTTGAACGATGTGCAATATCCGCCCGAAGTGTTCGAACGACGTAATTGATTGAAAAACTATTGTTTAACCTTAAATAATTAAACTCTATGTCAACTATTATTTATTGGATTGGTGTCATTCTGACCATTTGGTGTGTATGGGATCTGTTCACACACAAGACCATTAGCATTTTGTGGAAGATCGTGATTGCAATTATTCTGCTGAGTTGCAGTTGGATCGGTTTGCTGATTTACTACTTCTTCTTGCGCGACAAGATTAAGTAATCCATTCTGCTATGAACAGAATACCGCCCGACTTCTGCTGAGGTCGGGCGGATTGCTTATTAGTAGTTGAACATTACGTTGAGGGTGAATGTTATTCGATATTTTTTGCAAAAAAAACATTTGCAATTCCAAATAAAAAACGCCCGATTTCGCGTTGAATCGAGCGTTTTCTATGAAAATTTTGGATTTTATCCGTGGATAGCGTGTCCCAGAGCCGCCTCGGCTGCCTCCATCACCGCCTCGTTCATTGTCGGGTGCGGGTGGATTGTGTGCGCCAGAACCTCAGCCGTCGCGCCCAATGCTTTGGCCACAGTCGGCTCGGCGATCATCTCCGTAACGTTCATACCCACGAAGTGAGCACCAATCAGTTTGTCGGTTGCGGCGTCAAATAACAACTTCACAAAACCGTCGCGTTCGCCTGCCGCAGCAGCCTTACCCGACGCCGTGAATTGGAATCGTCCGACCTTCAATTCGATACCCTTCTCCGCAGCCTGCTTTTCGGTCAAACCAACCGACGCAACCTCGGGCGAAGTATAGACACACGAAGGAATGGTCGAGTAATCCACAGGTTGAGGTGAGCGACCGCAAATCGCATCAACACAATGAATTGCCTCAGCCGATGCAACGTGCGCCAATGCGGGTGTGGGGATCAAATCGCCAATCGCATAGATACCCTCGACGGCTGTCTGATAGTGCTCATCGACCTTGATTTTGTCGCGCTCCAATTCGATTCCGACCTTCTCCAAGCCGATGTTTCCGGTGTTGGTTTTGATACCGACAGCCGCCAGAACCATATCTGCAACGAGTGTCTCAGCACCCTTCTTACCCTCGATATCGACCTCGCAGCGACCCTCGTCATTGACGCGAGCGGCCTTTACGGTTGTGCCCGTATAGACCGTTGCGCGCATCTTGCGGAAGGCACGCTCCATCGTTTTCGATACTTCCTCGTCTTCGAGCGGCATAAGGTTGGGCAGATACTCCACAATGGTAACCTTAACGCCCAACTGCGCAAACAGAAAAGCAAACTCGCTACCGATCGCACCCGATCCGATCACTACGATTGATTCGGGCAACTCTTTGATAACCAATGCCTCGCGCGAGGTGATAATCTTCTCGCCATCGACGGGGATAAAGGGCATTTGACGCGGGCGAGCACCCGTAGCCAAGATAATGTGATCGGCCTCATAGAGCGTGCGACCCTCCTCGTTATCGACCGCCACGACGCCCTTGCTCTCGATCGACCCGTGGCCGCGCAGAACGTCGATTTTGTTCTTCTTCATCAGGAAGTCGATACCCTTGCTCATTGTCTCGGCAACGCCACGGCTGCGAGCTACGATCTTCGAGATGTCGGCTTTTGCCTCTCCCTCGATGTCGATACCGTATGCGGCAGCATTCTTGACGTAATGATAGACCGACGCACTCTTCAAAAGCGCCTTTGTCGGAATACAACCCCAATTTAAGCAGACGCCACCCAACGCCTCGCGCTCGACGATTGCGGTGCGTTTGCCAGCCTGTGCAGCACGTACGGCAGCTACATAACCACCGGGGCCGCTACCGATAACTATAATATCGTATTTCATTGTCTTATAGCGTGTTTTATTTGATTACTTTAAGCGTTTCGCCAGCATCGTTAGCCACTGCACGCTTCCACTTCTCGTCATAACCGGGGAACATCGGCATTTCGGGAATCGCACGACCCTGACCATTATCTTTGAACGAGCCGTCCTCATTCTGGCGCTTCACGTTACCGTCGATATACTTAACGAGCAGATACTGATCCAGAGCCGACCACTCAGCAAACAATTTCTGTGCCTTCTCAACCGAGTAGCGTGTTACGAACTCTTGCGCCTTCTTGGAGCTCTTTTTGTAGAGCGCAACTGCCTGAGCGTCAATATCAGCCAACTCAGCCAAACGAGCATTCTCCCAAGCGTCCACCTTGCCACGTACCTCCGAGCCAATCATATTGTAGCGCAGATAGGCGAAATTCGAAATGCGGTTGAACAGCCAGAATGCCGACGTAGGCGAATACTCCATCATCGAGCCATTGCCCTCAGCGAAACACTCGGGAACTTCGTTTGTCGAGCAGTAGATCGGGGTCAGAGCCGATGTCGATGCGTCGTCCACACCAAACCACAGCACGCCACCAATCGGATTGGGCAGCCAATTACGAGCCTGAGCCACGATCCAGAAACCGGTCTGCTGCGTAGCTGTTGCACGCTCGTTGGTGTATTCTACTCCATCAACCTCCCAACTCATTGGACGCCAACGATATGGCAAACCGTTGCCACCAGCGCCTACATCTTTGGTCATATCCATCGGAGTACCCTCATAGTGGTCGCGCATAGCGTCGAAAACCATCTTTGCCGAAACCTTCGCGCGAGGCTTAACCCACAGAGGCATACGGTTTTTGGGGTTATGGCCCATTGCATAGTCGAGGTACTGATCCATACCGTCGGCAACCATACGGAAGAAACTCCAAACGCGAGCCTCGCAACCGCGTAATGCCGAGAAATCAGCGGGTGCGTATGTGTCGCAGAAACTGAAATCGTTGTCCGAACCCTCGTACAGACCCGCCTCGCGTGCGAACGAGATTACGTCGTCCGAATAGATGCAATTTTCGGGGTCGTTCTTCGGGAAGGTCGAGATGCGCGAGTGGTTTGCGTGAGCGCTGACATAACCGTCGGGCACGCGACGAGCCACATATACGATACCTTTATTAATATTGTCGCCACGCTCGTTGAGCTTGCAACCCTTGCCGATCAACTCCATAATCCACACCTCGTTAGCGTCGGCAATGGTGAATGACTCGCCGCTCGATGCGTAACCGTATTCCTCAGTCAGAGAAACGATTACGTCGATTGCCTCACGTGCCGTTTTAGCTCGTTGCAGGGTGATGTAGATCAGCGAGCCGTAGTCCATAATGCCTGTCGAATCCTCCAATTCGGGACGACCGCCAAAGGTTGTTTCGGTGATGATGAGCGAGTGCTCGTTCATATTACCAACGGTCGAATAGGTGCGCTCGGCTTGTTTGATCTGACCCATATAACGACCACTATCCCAATCATATACGGGCATATAAGTACCTTTGGGATAACCCTTCTTGGGGGCGTTGTACTTGTAGAGTGCGCCATAGAGCTGGTGCGAATCGGCGGCATAGCTGACGATGATCGAGCCATCGGTCGAAGCTCCGCGCGTAACGATAAAGTTGGTGCAGGCCAAAGCCACGCCCGAGGCGAGCAGAGCGACTGCGGTGAGTAGAGTTCTTAAACGTGTCATAAGTAATCAAATATGTAGTTTAACTACAAATATACTAAGAACTTGCGTAAAAATGGCAGGATGAGGGTGAAATTTGATAAGTGGTTGGTACATATACCACTTTTGTGTTACCTCACCATATTGTTAATTTCGGCAGAAGGAGCCGTATATGGTGGGTATTAGAGAAAGAATTGCTACCTATCCGTTGCCTTTTTATGGAAGGGAAAGTTGGTAGAAACAGCATCTTTAATCTCTTGCACATACCCTACAACAGCCAAAAAGAACGCTTGTTTTTTCTATCATTGCACTGACAAAGGTAATCATTTTTTCTCGTTGGAAGAAAAATACGGGAATGAGATTAATTGTCAAGTACTTGTTGCCTTGTTCCGCTATGTTCTACA
>JAFRZW010000017.1 GCA_017442365.1 Rikenellaceae bacterium
AAAAAAACAGAGAGACCAGGCCCGACGGCACACAGGCCCCAACCCCAAGGAGACGCACCCCAAAAACCCCAAGGGCAATGTGTCTTGGCCTGCCGTCGCCAGCAGGAACCGACCACAGCCTCCAGAGACCTCCGGGAGAGCGTGGTTTTGTCTGGCATACCCTTGGTTTTTGTTAAATCATCCTAAATTTCTTCACTTTTCTTAGCAGCAGGCCGCTGTGTGTTCTTTTTTTTCGTATTTTTGGCGCGTGTAACTAAAATTTCAAAGCTATGGCAAAAGGTAATATGTTTCTCGGTCAGGCTCGCGGCAAGGTTGGCGACCTCGTTTTCTATCGTCAGGACGGTCAGCAGATTACGCGCTCTCGTAATCGCAACCCTCGTAACCCGAAGACAGAGCCGCAGCTCTATCAGCGCGCTATCATGGGCACCATCACGGCCGCTTATTCGGCTGGTTCTGCCCTATTCGACCACTCGTTCGAGGGGTATTCTCAAGGCGCCAAGTGTCAGCGTGAGTTTACCTCGCGTAACGCTCGTCTGCTGCGCGCTCAGATAGCGTCCGACCTCGCTAATGCTCACACTGGTGCTGCCCAGCTCGGTCGTGTCGTGGGGCCCAAGACCCAGTCTCCAGTCGGTTTCCCGAACATGGTAGTAGCCGACGGTTCCTATCCTATGGCCGCGTTTGTCTTCACGCCGCAAAATGTCGAGGGCGAGACGGCTTGCAACTGGAAACTGCCTACATCGACATCAGGTGAAACGTGCGCTCATTATGCTGCGCGTGTCGGTCTGATCGCGGGCGATTACTTCACGTTCTGCGGCTTCGCATATGCTCCGGACCTCGAGCAGTACGCTTTCATTGTGCCCGGTCATAGTGGAGAGGCTGGCGCATACCAGTCGGTCGAGCACTTCTTCTTCGTGCGTCTCGGCGTCAAGTCGTCGTTCGTCTCATCGACTGATGCGGTCGCCGGCAAGTTACTCAGCGACATTTTCGTCGCCGACACCTACTCTCCGTATGCTGACGTCGAAGGACTGTTGTCTAAGGCTTTCGGATCTGCCATCGAGCTGTCTGACGTGATCGACATTAACGGCGAAACCATGGAAGGATACATCAGCCTTATCCGGAGTCGTCTCGACCAGGATCTGCGCAGCCATAGCGAGCTTGTATGGGGCGCTGAGACGTCGTACAATGGATTGACATCCGAGTTCGTTCTGGAAGCCTGGCAGGCCGGTACTGAGGCGCTCGGCAACTCTCGGCTCATTCTCGAGGGCGGGGGTTTTTAGCCAGGAGAAGCGAAACTCCTCAGACTCCACTAATTACTATCTGGGCTAATGAAGCTTGCACTACTCGTCCTGTGGTTGGTCAGTGGTACGAGACATTATACGCCAAGATAGCACGGGAGATTCCCTCAGTCCAGGACTTGGAATGGGGCGAGCAAGACAAGTCTTTTACTCAGTTCTTGATCCAATTCTTAGGCCAGTCCGAGACAAATATGACTGCATATATAGACTGGGCTACTCTAATTGAGCCGGGCAACATTCAGCCTGGCGTGTATCCACTAACATTACCAGGAGGTGGTGAAATCGAAACTCCGTTGGTTGTGGACTTTGATTTGTAAATTTATGGACGAAAAAAAAGATCTCAAATGGTGGCTCGAGCTCGTGCGCGCAATCATCGCCGCAATACTCGGATGCTTGGGCGGCTATTTCGTAGGTTGATATTAGTTAAAGTGATAAGGCCTTGCGATCCATGGGCGTTCATGCGATGGCGCTTCTCGTTGGTTTGCGCGAGGCCTTTTTCAGTTGTCGCGTGCCAGGATCTGTTTGACGCGCATGATTTCCGCGTCGACCTCATTCTCCAGCTTTCTGGCCGCGCGCAGTGTCTGCTGGTCGCGGTTCTTGAAGTAGTTGCGCTGCGTCTCCCTCATGTTGGAGACAAGGTAGAAGAATTCACGTGGTGTCATTACAGTTCTCAATTTACGTTATACTTTTTAGTTCCATGGCAGCGTCGTTTCCGGCGTTGCTTTTTTTTCATCTCTTGTGTCGATTAAGAAACTCACGCGCTTGGATATCGCCGGCGTTCGCTCGCTTCTCCAGGTCATCCAGGTAGATATCATACTGCGTCTTTCCTTCAGCCGCAAGTGTCTCTCTTCGGATTCGTTCGATTTCCGCTTCCCGTTCCCGGCGTTCCTGGTCCATTTCACGTGAGGCCTTCAGTGCTGCAGCCTGCTGCTGCCTGGCGCTCGGCTGGCGTTTGCTTATGGTTTGTTCCGGGACCCATTTACGGACATTCAGCATCTCGCCCTGGCGTTTCACCAGCTGCCATTTTTCGAGCATCCTGAGCGCATTTCTGACGGCTGCTATCGTGAGTCCGGTCTCGGCGGCCAGTGTCCTGAGAGAGCAGCGAAGCAGGTCGCGGTCGTGATCGTGATATCCTGAGCGCAGTACCAGGTGTAGGTACAGGATCCTGATGTTCTTGTTCCTATAGAGCTCCTGGCACTGCGTTATATCGATGATAGTTGTGTATCTCATGACTCTTCATTTAGCTCCTTCGCTAGGCAGGCGAATACTCGGTAAGCCTGAGTCCAGGACACAGGCTTGGCCGTCTCGCAATTCATGATGGTGTACCTGGAACAACCCCATCGATCACCTACTTGCTTCTGTGTAAGTCCAGATCGGAGCCGCCATGTCTTCAGGGCAAGTGCGAACTGTTCGCGGTCGACATCCATTTTAATGCCATGGGGCTTGAATTCTACATTGATCTTTTTCATAAGCTTTGGAAATTATCGATTAAAATTTTGTAGCCTTTCGCCTCGAGATAGCTAATAGCCGCCGCGAGACTTCGATGTTCTTTTGTTAGTTCGAATTCCTGCGAGACATTACGCGCGCCGTTCGTCGCGATCGTCGCCAGGTTGTCGCCGCGCTGGAAGCTCAGCACCTCGACCAGATGATCATTCTTTTCCATTATCTTCGAATTTAAGAGTTAGTTGCACTGGTAGTCTTTTCTCGACGCGCAGTTTCTTATGCGGCTGGTAGCGCTGCCGTTTCCGCGACTCGATTTCTCGCGCCAGGCGTTCGCGCGCCGCCTCTTCCGGCATCGATCCCGATATCTCCTCACGTTGGCCAGTGAGGACGTTCACTGCGGTGATTACATAACTGTATTCTTTCATATCGCCGGCAAATTTACGGCTTTTTTTTGAGACCGCCAAACATTTCCCGACTTTTTTTTAACCTATAGCCACAAAAAGTCACATAGCCACTGAGTGCCTGCAGGTGTCCAGATCCTGGCTCAGCTGGCAGGGATACAGGTCGTTCGCAGTTGCCGCGGAGCGGCGAAGCCGCGACGAGGCGTCCGCCGCAGTACCGCCGCTGGTCGCGCGTGTGCGTGTGTAGCGCGCGCGTTGCTCGCGTGTATGTCAGTGTTTTTCCACACACACACATGAGCGCTCGCAGAGGATTTATTTATCTTATTATTAATATAATGGTGTGCTGCTTCTTGTGTCGTTCTCTGTGTCGTTCTCTGTGCTGCTTCTTGTGTCGTTACCATGTCGGAAACGCTTTGTGGCTCGGCATTTCGCTGTGTCGTTGGCCGTGTCGTTTACCGTGCTGTCTGCCGTGCTCCAAAATGTGTCGTACAAGGGTCATGAGGCAGCAGCTACTGCAGCAGCGGGAAAGGGTGGTAAACCAAAAAGTCCGGAGCGGCGTCAGCCGCGGAGGTGTCTGCGGCGATGGCGGCGGAAAAGGCGGCGCAGCGGAAACGGCTGGATCCAGGAAATGGTGATGGTGTCTGGTTCAGCTCTCCCGGAGGTCTCTGGAGGCTGTGGTCGGTT
>JAFRZW010000006.1 GCA_017442365.1 Rikenellaceae bacterium
CTATTCACAATTCACAATTCAAAATTCACAATTCACAATTCACAATTCACAATTCACAATTCACAATTCACAATTCACAATTTTAGCAAAAAATCAAGAATCATTGAACTTTGACAACAAGAAAAAGGCCGCAACCCGACGTCGGGTGCGACCTTTGTTCTCTCGGCGGAGAGTCGAGCAACTTACTCTGCTACAACCTCTTCTGCCTCGCCCTCAGCGGGCTCCTCAACTGTGATGTCGGGCATAACCTCCAACAGCTCAACCTCGAAGTAGAGTGCTGCGTTAGGACCGATCTCGGGGCTCATTGCCTGAGGACCGTAAGCCAAGTCGGGGTGCAACCACATCTTGATCTTACCGCCCTGACCGAGCAACATAACGCCCTCGCTCCAACCCTTGATAACTGCGTTCAGGGGGAACTCGGCGGGCTCGCCACGATCGTACGACGAATCGAACTGCTCACCCTTCATATTCAGACCCTTGTAGTGAACCTTTACCTTGTCGGTAACCTTGGTGGGACGCAACTCAGCATCACCCTCCTCAACGATCTGATAGAGCAGGCCGCTCTCGGTCTTCTGCCACTTCTTGTCCTTCTCGATGTCAGCCAAGAAATCCTCCGACTCCTTCAAGAACATCTTGGGAGCCTCGACCATAAACCAATTCTGCATAATACGCATCGTGGTACGCTCAGCATCTTGACCCTCGCCAAATGCGCTGTGCTCAGCCTTCACATCAACGAAAGCCTTGTTGATCCACTTGGTCTGAGCCGGAACACGTGCTGCGTCCATACCGTTACCCTGATCTACGCCCAGAGCATACGAGATCGAGTCGCGCTGAGCCTCCGAACGGAAAGGCACGCTATCGCGGGGCGACATAAAGTATGCTTGCAGAATCTCACCAGCCTGCTCAGGCTCGATCGAGTTCTTGCCACGAGCAAAATCCTCGATACCCTTAGTGATCTTGTCGTAGTTGAGATCCAGATCGCCAAGGTTGTACTTAATCATATATGCGATGTTCGAACCCAACGCATACGACAGCGAGTCCAACTCGCTCGATCCGCCAACGGTGATCGACGAATCCTTCGACGAGCACGATGCCATCAGCATTGCTGCTGCGGTGGCGATGATAACCAAAATCTTCTTCATATTCTTTTTCGTGTTTAATTAGTTTCGAGGGGACAAATGTAGTGTTTTTTTATGAAAATGAACCACTTTTGTGCGACAACTTAACGTTTTTCGGTCGATTTTATTGTTCATCTTCCTCCTTGGCAGGAATCACCTCCACAACTTCGACCTCGAAGCAGAGTGCCTCATTGGCACCGACCTTCTGATTACCGGTCGAGCCATAGCCCAATGTCGCAGGGAACCACAACTTGATCTTGCCTCCCTGACCGACCATCTGCAAACCCTCGCTCAGACCCTTAACGACCTGATTCAGAGCAAACGTTTCGGCCTCGTTGTCGTCGTACGTTGTTTCGAACTCACGACCCTCTTTGGTCGTTGCGCGGAATTGGATTCGCACCTGATCGGTGGGCTTCACGGCACGAATGGTGTCGCCCTGCTCCTCAATCAGATAGAGCAAGCCGCTATCGGTGCGTTTGATCTCCGAATTTTCGCGCTCCACACGCGAGAGGAACGCCTCCGACTCGGCTTTGGTGCGACGAGGTTTCACGATGTTGTAATACTGTCGATAGAACGCCCCCGCCTGCTCCATATCCATTTGCAGCGTGCCGTTGTAGGTGTCGCGGATTGCAGCACACAGCACCTCAACATCGAGCGTCGAATCGGTATTGTATTTGAGATTGTAACCCACGTTCATACCGATCACGTATGCCAGCGAGTCGGCCTCGGTTTTGAGCTCACGGCTGCCGTTCGACGAGCCACACGAGCTGAGCATTACGGCTACCGTCAGAGCCGCCAAGAATGTCATCTTTTTCATCTTCTATTTCGTTTTGCTAATTATTTACCACTCTGTGATTTAAGCGTTGCGCAGCACAATTTGTAGAGCATACGCGCACCAACCATCTCGTCGATGTGTCCCACGGGTGCAGGGGCAACTTCGACCAGATCGAATCCGATAATCCGGCGACCGCTCTCCACCACGCGCCAAATCAGATAGGCCGCCTCGTTGAAGGTCAAACCTCCCACCACAGGAGTTCCGGTCGTAGGACAATATTGCACTTCGAGAGCGTCGATATCGAAACTGATATAGACCTGCTCGGGCAGCTGCTCAACGATCTCCGCACACTGCTCAGCCCACGTACGACCTGCGTAGCGAGCGTGGCTCAGCGCACGATCGGTGAAGCTCACCACACGCTCTTCGCGCTCAGCCAACTCCTGCTCGGCATCGCAGAAATCGCGCACACCAACCTGCACCAAACGCTCCACCTGAGGCACATCGCGCAGCAGATTGTACATAATCGAGGCGTGCGAAAATTCGAACCCTTCGTAAGCCTCACGCAGGTCGCGGTGAGCGTCGAAATGCAACACGCCGAAGCTCTCGTAATGCTCTGCCACAGCACGCACAGCACCGTAAGGAGTCGAGTGGTCGCCACCGACCAAGCCAACCAATTTGCCCTGTCCGAGCAACGACTTGACCTTGCGATAGACCTGTTCGTTCATCTGCTCGCAAGCTCGATTGATCGCCGTCAGCAACTCGGTCGTATTATCGTTCTGCTCGCCCGCTTCGAGAGCCTCGATCACCGTTGTCGCCTGCTCGCGCCACACGCGGCTCTGCTCGCGCATCAACTCATCGGGCTGGGTCGCTGCAATACCTCGACGCCACGCATCGCGGTAGTCGGCATCGTACAAATCAAGTTGTGTCGAGGCCTCACGAATCGCCTCAGGCCCATCGGCCGTACCATCACCATACGACACCGTAACGTCCCACGGAGCCTCAACCAGAACCAAATCGGCCTCTGCCTCGCTGAACGGCAATCCGTAGTAGTTGCCATTTGCTACACCCACCCCGTTGGGGTCGAAGAGTTTGTCCATAATTGCTTGTAAAGGTGTTACTAACGCGCAAATATACGATTTTTTTGTGTGGTATCGAATTTTTTCGTGCTTTTCGTACAATAAACCCCACCCCGTGGCGTTATTTAATTGCTCCGCTGTGAAAGCGCGGTAGAGGATTTTTCATAATCAATAGATTAAAGTTGGGGCTTGACCGATCTTCGGATCGGTCAAGTTTTTTTTGTATTACATCTTCGATTTTACCAATTAATTGTGAATATTCATCATTGGCGGGTGGGGGGCTCGGCCATAGGCCGACCCGCCAATGATGACGAAATTCGATAAATTTCGATTTTAATTTATAGCTGAAAAATTGTGAATTGTGAACCGACGCCAAGCCGAATGCGGAGTCGGGCGGTAGCTCGAACTCGGCTGAGGCGCGAAGGAGGAAAAGCCTGCGTAGCAGGATTAATTGTGAATTGTGAATCAAAAAAAGCCGCACCCCAATCGGAGCGCGGCTTAATTTTGAATCTTGCATTTTGAATTTTGAATCTTGAATTCAGACCCTCTACTCGGCGGTGAGCTGAATCAGATCAGCCTCCTCGACACCGATCGAACGATAAAAGTCATTCATTTCAGCAACCAACTCTCGGCGACCATATCGAGCAGCGGTCATATAGAGAATCTCGTAGATCTCCAAGCCCTCGTCGATAAGCGGATCAACCTGCGACGCAAAACGGCCATCGAAACGTGCGTAGTAGTCGATATGTTCGACCAGCTGTGCAGCGTAATCGCGCAGGATTGCGTCGCCCTTCTCCTCGCCACCGGCCTCGTAATAGGCCTCGATGATGGGGATCGTACTCATCTCCGAATGCTCCAACTGCGTGAATGGCAGACGTTCAACACCCGTATCGAGCACCTTCAATGCACGCTCCTTATCGCCCTCGCGCACCAACTGCTTTGCCAGCGCCGCAAACGAGTCGCGTGCGTGTGCAACATTGAGGTTATAGGTAACAAAGCCATCGACATAGACCCTCTCATCGTCGATATTGCCATAGCGGAACTTCTCCATCATCAGCGGATAGGTATATTCGGTATCGACACGTCCGATCACATCGTAGCGACCTCCAAGCGGAGTGTAGATCGGCACCAGACGATAGGCGTAGCCATCGAACTGCAAATAGGGCAGCAGACCGAACTTCTGCAACGAATAGATCTGCGTGAAGTAGATCGGGCGCTTCCAATAGAAGTGAGCCAACATATCGAGGAACATCAATTCGCTCTTCTCGACGTAGTTCTTACCCTGACTGATATTGATATAGACCGTATCGACCATCAGGTGCGCGTCTTTCTCGCTGACGATACCGCTTGCGATGGCGTTCTCCTTATTGACGGGCAGAGCCAAACGACGTGCAGGAATATAGTCGCTCCAACTACCATCGCCGAGCTGCACCTTCGAGTGGCGATCCTCGCTTGCCACAAAATCAATCACGTCGGCCAGCTCCACGGGTCGCTCGAAGCGATCGACGATATGTACCAACTCGTTGCAGTAGGTATATTTCTCGCGCGGCAGAGTGAATGGAACAGGTGCAGCGTCGTTCGAACGGATACGCATCTGGTCGATATACCACTCAGCACCCAAGTAGCTCATATTCATCACCTTCACATCGGGACGCACACCCTCGACCTCCTGATTGTACCACAGCGGGAAGGTGTCATTATCGCCAAAGTTGAGAATGATCGAGTTGGGCAGCGTCGATTCGAGATAGTTGCTACCGATGTCGCGTGCCACATAACGGTGGCTACGATCGTGGTCGTCCCAGTTCTCGGCAGCCAAGATCGAGGGCACCACAGCGCAGATCACCGTTGCCACAGCTGCAATCGACACACCCTCGCGCTTTGTGAGGCGCGCCAATGCGTCGCGCACCGCCAGCACGCCCAGACCAATCCAGATCGAGAAGGCGTAGAACGAGCCCGCATACACATAGTCGCGTTCGCGTGGCTCCGAGGGCGAGGTGTTGAAATAGACCACCAGCGCGATACCCATCATAATAAACAGCCACATCACGATCGAGAAGTTCTTCTGGTCGCGGTTGAGCTGGTAGATCAGACCGATCAGACCCAACAGGAAGGGCAGGAAGAAGTATCTGTTTCGGCCCTTGTTCGCTGCCAGATCATCGGGCATATCGTCCTGAGGTCCGAGATACAGCTCGTCGATAAAGCGGATACCCGACAACCAGTTTCCGTCGGTCAGCGTCGAGGTACTTGCCTGGCGATCGTTCTGACGACCCACGAAGTTCCACAAGAAGTATCGCCAATACATATAATTGAGCTGATACGAGAAGAAGAAGTGCAGGTTCTCGCCAAACGTCGGCTCGACGAACGAACGTTGCTGACCATTCTCGTCCATAAACGTAACGCGCTTACCGAAATCGGGCACCTCGACCTTGATCGGACGTCCCGACTCATCGCGCAGAATCTCGCCCTGCTCATCGCGTGCAAAGTCGCTACGGGTGCGATACGATGCCCACGCCTCATACTCGCGCGCGTCCTTATGGGCGTTCCACATACGCGGGAAGAGGTGCTTATGCTCATCGGGGAAGGTGTAGCCGTCCAGCACCTCCTTCGAGGTATATTTGCCATCGCTACCAACGTAATAGACCTTCTTGGTCGTAACGTCGAGAATCGGCGTCGAATAGTATGCTCCATACAACAACGGACGCGCACCATACTGATCGCGGTTGAGCACCGACAGCAGCGCGTAGGGGTTGTTGGGGTTGTTGCTGTTCATCGGGGGGTTGGCCACCGCACGAATGGTCATCGAGGCATACGAGCTGTAACCGAGCATAATGACCGTAACGGCCAGCGCAATGGTATTGAGCAGCACCTTGCCCTTCTTGTGCGTAAACCACACCGCTGCACCCAACGTAGCAAACATCGCAAAGACGAAAAATACCATACCCGAATTGATGGGCAGACCCAACGTATTGACGAACAGACGATCCACCGCCGCACCGACAGCAACCGTATAAGGAATGATTATACTATTGACAGCCAGCAGAATAGCTCCCGCCACGCAGGTTGCCGCCACGACACCTTTGAGCGTTACGGTCGGCCACTTGCGGAAGTAGTAGATGAATACCAGCGCAGGGATTGTCAGCAGGTTAAGGATATGCACACCGATCGACAGACCCATCAGGTATGCGATCAGAATCAACCAACGGTTTGCGTGCGGCTCGTCGGCCACGTCCTCCCATTTGAGCATTGCCCACACAACCAGTGCGGTGAACATCGACGAGAGAGCATAGACCTCACCCTCGACAGCCGAGAACCAGAAGGTATCGGTGAAGGTATAGGCCAATGCGCCCACAGCGCCCGCACCCAGAATTGCCCACACCGAGCCATTGGTCAGCGCGCGACCGCCTGCGGTATAGATACGACGTGCGAGGTGGGTGATTGTCCAGAAGAGGAACAGAATGCAGAAACCGCTGGCAATCGACGACATCACATTGACCATTGCAGCCAGCGAAGCGGTCGAGGGTGCAAACAGCATAAACAGACGCGCCAGCATCATAAAGAGCGGTGCTCCGGGCGGGTGTCCCACTTCGAGTTTGTATGATGTTGCGATAAACTCGGCGCAGTCCCAAAGGCTCGCCGTCGGCTCCATCGTCAGCAGATAGACCGAAGTTGCAATGGCAAACACGATCCAACCTACTAAATTGTTGAGTTTCTTGAAGTTATTCATATTTTGATAATCTATTCGCGTAATTCCAATCGACAAATGTACTAAAATAACGCTGAACTTCAATTTTTATGATTCAAAATCTTGATTTGTACGTTATATCCCGAACAACCGCTCGATCGCACCTCCGGCAACCATCTCCGAGGCAGGCTGGTGCAACAGCTGCGGGGTGTCGATCAGTGCAATCGCGTCGCACATCTTTGTAGCGATATCCAACTCGTGGGTCGAGAAGAGGATCACCTTCTGCCCGTCGTGCGCCAAGCGTTGCAACAGACGGCAAAGTTCGTAACGATTGGGCATATCGAGGAAGGCCGTAGGCTCGTCCAACAAGATTACGGGCGTCTGCTGAGCCAATGCTCGCGCAATCATAACTCGCTGACACTCACCATCGGACATTCGATCCATCGTCTTGTGAGCAAACTCCGACATTCCGACCTTTGCCAGCGCATCGGCCACGATCTCACGATCGACCGCCTGCAAACGACCGATCCAATTCGTATATGGCGCGCGGCCCAACGCCACCAGATCCTCGCACGGCAGGTTGGCAATACGCACCTTATCCGTCGCCACAAATGCCACTCGTCGTGCCGCCTCTGCGCCGTCAAGTTCGGCTATCGACTGCCCTCCGATCGTAATCGCGCCCGCCTGCAATGGCTCCAACCCCGCCAGCGCGCGCAACAACGTACTCTTGCCCGCACCGTTGCGACCAATGAGTGCCGTCAGCGTACCCGCCTCGAAGTGAGTTGTAACCCCTTCGAGCAGCGTGCGAGTGCCGTAACCGAGCGATATGTTTTCGAGACGTATCATCGTTAGAATAGACTCTTTTTACGTACAACAACCAGCACCACGATCGGAATGCCGAGCAGCGCCGTAACGGTATTCACAGGGAATCCCAACTGCTTGGAGATCAGATCGCAGAGCAGCAAAACCACCGCACCAATCAACATCGACGCCGGCATCAACGTACGGTGATCTGCCGACGCAAACACCATTCGCGCCACGTGCGGAACGGCCAGACCGATGAATCCGATCGGACCGCAAAAGGCCGTTACCGTACCCGCCAGCAAGACCGTTGCCGAGAGAATCAGCACCCTCGATCGACGCACATCAAGACCCATCGTGCGGGCATAGTTCTCGCCCAAAAGCAGCAGATTGAGCGGTTTGATCGCCGCCACCGACAGCACCAATCCCACCACCACGACGGGCAACATCAGCGCCAATTCGCGTCCCGTAACATCTCCCAACGAGCCCATTGTCCAGACCACAAACGCCTTCAAAGCCGCCTCATTGCTCAGATATTGAAGTATTTGCACAACCGAATCGACCGCCGACGAGAACATCATTCCAAGAATCAGAATGACCATAATATCTTTGATTCGACGGCTCACTGCGAGCACCATCGTCAGGATCAGCGCCGAGCCGATCCACGCTGCACCCGCCAATCCGACGGTCTGCATCATCGATCCGCCCGCCACGCCCAACAGCGGCGCTCCCAACAGAAACAGCGCCACGCCCAAGCTCGCACCTGACGACACGCCCAACACGTAGGGTCCCGCCAGCGGATTGCGAAACAGCGTCTGCATAGCCAATCCGCTCGCTGCCAATGCTGCACCTGCCGCCACAGCCACCACCGCCTTTGTCAATCGGATTTTGAGCACGATGTCGCGCACCACTCCATCGACCTCGCCCCCCGTCAATGCTGCCCACACATCGCGCCACGCAATGTCGGTCGAGCCCAACGTCAAATCGAGCACGAACAACGCCACACAAAGCAACGATAAAAATATGAACAACAAACGGTTACGGGTCATAGGTTTATATCTTATTCAATTTGTCGATAGTAGGTCAGCGAGTCCGCACCAAGCCCCAAGTCGGGTTGCAGCACCGCTACCAGATCGGCCAGCACCACATCGGGATTGACCACCGCCGACTCCCAAAAATCGCTACCGCCTGCCGCCGTCGAGCGTCGATCCGACGAATAGACTCGCCCCTCGCGCACCGCCTTCGCATCAGCAAATCGAGGGTGGTCGCGTCGCAGGTCATCAAGCGTAGCATACTGACCCACGTTGATCCAATAGTCGGCCTCGCGCGTCAGCACGTATGCCTGCTCCAAATCGATGGGTTGCGACGCTGTGCTGTGATTGCCATCATAGATATACCGACCGCCCGCATCTTCCACTAACTGAACGGCATAGCTCCGCGACGAGGGCATATACCACGTATCGCGGTAGGGCGTGTTGAACATCACCGTCGGGTGCTCCGTCGCGCTCTCGGCCACTCGCTCACGCAACTCCACGTAGCGTGTTTCGATCCCTGCAAAGAGCTCCTCGCCTCGTTCGCGAATGCCCAAAATCTCGGCCACCACAACCGTCCATTCAGCCTTTGCCAATGGCGACTCCTCGACGTAATCGCCTAAGTAGAAGTATGGTATGCCCAACTCGTCGAGTTTAGCATTTGCCACTCCATTTTCGCCCGCCACGCCATAGATCAGCACCACGTCAGGTCGCAAGGTCAGCAGTAGCTCGAAATTGATATCCGAGTCGTGTCCAACATCGCGCACACGTCCCGCCTCGGCAGCCTCGCGCACGCGCGTATTGTAAATATAGTCTATCCCCGACACGCCGACCACTCGCTCCGTGCAATCCAGCGCGTCGATCATCGCCACGTAGGTCGATGACATACACACCACGCGCTCGGCCGCACCTTCGATCACCTGTCCCTCGAAACCTTCGGGAGCGCACTCTCCCTCGCGTGCGATGAACAATCGCTTCTCGACACCCTCGGCTCCCTGCCACGGATTGCGCACCGTCAGAAGCGTACTTGCCGCGCCTTCGGCACCGCTTATGTCGAATCCCGTTGCGTGGCGAGGTTCATAGATTGCTTGCGAAAACTCCTCAACTCCACGCGCAGACTCCCCCGCACACGCCACGAAAAGCGACGCGCACAGCATTATCAACGATATGATTCTCAGTGATTTCATCTGGGGTTAGCCTGTTCTGTTGTCCGTAGCGACTATTGGCTGATCTCAACCAACTGCTCGCGGTAGGCCGCCAAGATTCGCGACTTGGAGATGAAGCCCAAGTAGTGGTTCTGCTTATCGACCACGGGCAGCATCCACGTCTTGTTATCCTCAAACTTCTCCAACACACTCTGCATCTGTTCGTGAGGCAGAATCTTATCGGGCGGCTGGATCATATAGTGGGTAATCGGTGTCGAATACTTCGAACGATCGAACATATCGGCACGCAGGTCGTCCAACTGCACCACGCCCAACAGATCGTCGTCATCATCGACCACGGGGAAGATATTGCGGTGAGCCTTCGAGATGATCTTCACGATGTCGCCCAACGTAAATGACTCGTCAATGCGCAGGAAGTCGGTCTCCATCAATCGATCGATATGCAGAAAGACCAGCACCGATTGATCCTTGTTATGCGTCAGCAACTCGCCACGCTCGCGCAACTGCTTGGTATAGATCGAATCGGGATTGAGATAGTAGTCCAATGCGAACGAGATCGACGCTGTAATCATCAGCGGGATAAAGAGTTCGTAACCATTCGACAGCTCGGCAATCAGGAAGATCGAGGTCAGCGGTGCGTTCATCACACCTGCCATCACACCCGCCATTCCGACCAGCGTGAATGACACGATCGAGAGTTGCATATCGATACCCACCCAACGGAAGATCATATTGAAAACCAACGCCGTCAGTGCGCCAATGAACGAGCCGACAAACAGCGACGGAGCGAACGTACCGCCCACACCACCTGCCGAGTTGGTTGCAGCCATCGCCACCACCTTGAACAGCATCGTCGCCACCACGAACAGGATCACAACCCACTCGATCGTTCTGAATCGGAAGAACAGTGAATTATCGAACAGCGACTGTGTCTCGCCCCTCATCAATGCGGTCATTGCCTCGTAGCCCTCGCCATACAGCGGCGGGAAGATGAAGATCAGCACACCGATCAGCACACCACCCACAGCCCACTTCTTATACTGCGAATCGATGCGACGGAAGATGCGACCGACAGCCGTATTGACCGACGTGAAATAGTACGACATCAATCCGCACAGCACGCCCAAGATGATGAACATCGGGATCTGCGCCAGCTCGAATTTATCTGTAACAGCGAGTGTTACGGGCAAAATCGGATCGAAACCACGCAGTGTTAATGCCAGCGTCGTAGCCGACAGCGAGGCGATCAGCAGAGGCGTAACCGAGCCAATCGTGATGTCCAACATCAGGATCTCCAACACGAAGACCACACCCGTAATCGGGGCTTTGAAGATCGACGCCAGCGCCGCACCCGCACCGCAACAGAGCAGCAGGGTTACATTTTTATAGTTCAGTCGTGCCAGCTTACCGATATTCGAGCCGATAGCCGCACCCGTCAGCACAATCGGTGCCTCAGGACCGACCGAACCACCAAAGCCGATAGTCGTAGCACCACCAACGACCGAAGTCCAGCAGTTGTGGCCGCGAATACGCGAATTGCTGCGCGACATTGCATAGAGCACGCGCGTAACGCCCTCCGAGATATTATCCTTGACCACATACTTCACAAACAGCGTAGCCAGAATAATACCCACAGCGGGATAGATCAGATAGAGAAATTGTGCTCGCTCGACAGGGAACCAATTGACCAATCCCGCACGAATGAAGTGCAACAATATCTCGAAAATGTATGTTCCCAAACCAGCCGCCAGACCCACCACAGCAGCCAGAACCATCATCAATTGACGGTCGGTCAGACGGTGTGTCAGCCACAGATAGTATTGGTAGAACTTATCGTAGCGTCGTCGCGCCATACTTATAAACGTTTGTATTTCAGTTTAATGTGATTACATTCGGTGGATACCCATAATGCGGCGTACCTCAGCTACCGTTGCAGCGGCACTTGCGCGCGCCTTCTCGGCTCCCTCGGCAACCACGCGGCTCAGATATGCCTCGTCGGCATAGATCTCCTTGATACGCTCGCGGATCGGAGCAACGGTGCGGATAATATCCTCGGCCAGCTGCTTCTTCAAGTCGCCATAGCGAATCGAGCAATCTGCATACCGTTCTTTGAAGAATTGAATGGTATCGGGATCCGAAACAGCCTTCATAATTGCAAAAATATTTGCCACGGGCTCCGAAATGGGCGAATTGGGCTCGGTCGGACCCGAATCCGTTACGGCCTTCATCACCTTCTTGCGGATCACCTTATCCTCGTCCGAGAGGTAGATGCAGTTACCCTCGCTCTTACCCATCTTGCCGCTACCGTCCAAACCGGGGATCTTGATCAGTTCCTCGCCGAAGTTGTAGGGCTGGCTCTCGGGGAAGAACTCGACGCCATAGATCGAGTTAAAACGACGAGCATAGAGACGCGTCAGCTCCAAGTGCTGCTCCTGATCCTTACCTACGGGCACGCGGGTTGCGCGGTGCAACAGAATATCCGACGCCATCAGCACGGGATAGCACAACAGACCTGCATTGACGTTGTTGGGATTCTTGCGAACCTTATCCTTGAACGACGCGGTGCGCTCCAACTCGCCCACATAGGCGTGCATCGAGAGCAGCAACGACAGCTCGGCAACCTCCGGAACATCGCTCTGAACGTAGATCGTAGCCACCTGCGGGTCGAGGCCTGCGGCCAGATACTCAGCCAAGATGTTGCGCACGTTACCGTGCAGCGATGTAGGGTCGGGATGCGTGGTAAGTGCGTGGTAGTCAGCTATAAAGAAGAAGCAACGATCGGTGTGCTGCATCTTTGTAAAGTTACGAAGTGCGCCGAAGTAGTTACCCAAGTGCAACTGTCCGGTGGGGCGGATTCCGCTCAATACTGTTTCCATAATTTGGTATAGTTTTGTGTTTATATTAATCAAATTTAGCGCAAAATTAGAGAATTTATTGGGAAAATCGTAAATTTGTGGCCTATATTAATCAAAGTATTCGACATTTAACGCGATGAAAACATATCTTCGCCTTCTTGGCTTTGCAAAACCGATCGAAAAGTACGCCATTCCGTACTTCATTTTTTCGATTTTCTACGCCATCTTCAACACCTTCAACTTCGTGATGATTATCCCGATCGTCAGCGCGCTGTTCAATGTCGAGGGTGTCAATCAGATTGCGGCGGTCGAGACTCTGCCCCCAATTGAATTTACGATGGACTACTTCTACGCCTTCGTGGGACACGTGCTCTACCTCATTCACGGAACGGATTTCTCGGCGATCGACGTGATGGTGGTGCTGGCGGTGATTATCTCGGTGTCGGCTTTCATCAGCAATCTGTCGCGCTACCTGGCGCAATGGACAATGGAAAAGATGCGCGTCCGCACGCTGCAACGCATTCGCAACTCGTTGTTTGACAACGTGATGGGTCTGCACGTGGGCTTTTTCAGCAACGAGCGTAAGGGCGACATCATATCGAAGATCACCTCGGACGTGATGGTCGTGCAGTTCTGCATCACCAACACCTTGCAGGTGGCATTCCGCGACCCACTGCTCATCATCGGTTATCTGATCGGTATGTTGCAGATTTCGACCGATTTGAGCCTCTTTGCGGCAATCTATCTGCCGATCGTGGCGGTCATCATCGGCACCATCGTCAAGCGCCTGCGCCACCCCGCACGTAAGGGTCAGGAGAGTATGGGCGAGATGGTGAGCGTGATCGACGAATCGCTGACGGGTGTCAAGATCGTGCGCAGCTACAATGCTATCGACTTTATGCGCTCGAAGTTCCACAAGATCAACGATCAATTCTCGCAGATCACCCTCTCGATGGCTCGCAAGCAACAGATGGCATCGCCGATGAGCGAATTTCTGGGCATTATGGCTGCCGCAGGCTTGTTGATCTATGGCGGCGTGCTGGTTGTCGATGGGTCGCTGACGGGCGCGGGATTCATCGCCTATCTGGCTATCTTCTCGCAGATTACGCGCCCCGTGCGCTCGTTTATGGACGCCTTCGCAAATATCAATCAGGGTATCGCAGCGGGCGATCGCGTATTCAGCCTGCTCGACACCAAGAGCGAGGTTACCGAACCCGAAAATGCAGTCGAACTCAGCGAGTTCAGCGAGCAGATCGAGTTCCGTAACGTACATTTTGCATACGAGACCGACCGCGAGGTTATCGACGGTCTGAGTTTCACCATTCGCAAGGGCGAAACCATCGCTCTGGTCGGCCCGTCGGGTGGCGGCAAATCGACCACAGCCGACCTCATTCCGCGCTTTTACGACGTTACTTCGGGCGAGATCGTGATCGACGGTCGCAACATCAAGGAGTACACGCTCGACTCGCTCAATAATAATATAGGTATGGTTTCGCAGGAGACGATCCTCTTCAACGACACCATCGCTGAGAATATCCGTATGGGACGTCCCACAGCTACCGACGCCGAGGTCGAGGCTGCGGCACGCATTGCCAACGCCCACAACTTCATCACCGAGTGCAGCGAGGGCTATGCGACCAACATTGGCGACCGCGGTATGAAGCTCTCGGGTGGTCAGCGTCAGCGACTGAGCATTGCCCGCGCGGTGTTGAAGAATCCACCGATTCTGATCCTCGACGAGGCAACCTCGGCACTCGATACCGAGAGCGAGCAGCTGGTGCAGGAGGCACTCAATACGTTGCTCGAAGGTCGCACGTCGATCATCATTGCCCATCGTCTGAGCACGATCCACAATGCCGATCGCATTCTGGTTATCGACCACGGTCGCATTGCCGAACAAGGCACGCACGCCGAGCTGATGGCCGAAGACGGTATCTATGCCAAGCTGATTGCAATGCAGCAGTTGGCATAACGAGGGCAGAGCTGCGGAAATTTGCGGATAGTTTGCAGATAGGTCGCGGATAATTTGCGGATAGTTTTCGGTGCTCGGCGACCCCGTTTTGGGCGGTTCGAAGGGCGAAAATTGAGCAAAAATGAGAAAAAATGCATTTTTTTGCGTTTTTTTGCTCGAAAAATTTGCAGATACAAAAAATTGCCTTACCTTTGCACCGCATTTGAGAGATAACGAATCTTAAATGCAAGGTTCTGATTAGGGAGTTTAGCTCAGCTGGTTCAGAGCATCTGCCTTACAAGCAGAGGGTCGGCGGTTCGAATCCGTCAACTCCCACAAAGCGGTTACAAAATGTAACCGCTTTTTTATTCCCATAAATCACATCAGACAATTTTCAACCGGCGATAGCATCAAACTCGGGATTTTCACGAAGGGAGAGAACAAAAAAAATCGGACTCTCAGTCAAAAATCAAAAAAAACACCCTCAACGACATTCCAGCAGGCACACAAAAAGATTTTTTCGCCCTCAAAAAAATGGCAAAATTTGTTGTTTTTTAATTTTTATTAGCATAACTTTGTAGCCTAAACTAACTGTATAACAATGGTTTCGTGCGAATTTAGATCTATCTACGGATTTAGTAACTACCTGTGGGGGGGGCATTTAGCCTCACTTACGGCTGGTAATTCGCACCAATCACTCACCCATTTTTGCAACTTTTTTGACGACGTTTTTGACAACATCGTCCGCTACTTTATTGTCATTGCGCAAGAAATTTGCAGTCTTTTCTGCAACACGACAATAACCTTCGCGTCGCAATCCCATCATATTGGCATTAGGTTTTCGTTCTCCCCTACTATCGCTTGTAGCGACGCGCGAGCGATGGTTTTTTCGACACAAAAGACAACCCAAAATAGTGTAATTATTAATAATCAAAAAAACATAAAATTAACGTGAGTATGAGGAAAAGTGTACTTAACTTGGAGCCTTACGAGGCTCCGAAAATTGACTACCTGCTTACAATGGTTGAGCAAGGCTTCCAGCTCTCGCAGGGAGCAGGTAATGACCCCGATGGTGATGACAATTGGGATCAGTGGGACATTAGTGAAGAATAGTAAAAAGTGGAGGAAGTAAATGAAAAGAATTTTAGCATTGGCAATTTTGGCGGCTATGTTCGTCGGTTGCGAGGAGGAAAAGACTCCGGTAGATAAGAATTTTATCCCGACCGGAATATATTTTAATTATGGCATTGAGGAGACTCGTACATCAGCTACCGTTGACAATGGTACGACCTATTTCTTGTGGACAAAAGGTGACAAGATTGGTGTATCGTGCGAGCAGGCAAACGTAACCAACAAAGAGATCGCTCTTCCCGAGCAGTTCGACAACCAAAATCGCGCTTCGTTTGCAACCGGTATCGAGTTCAACGACGCATATGCCAACCATACCTTCAACATCTATTATCCTTATAAGGCTAGTAGCGCTGCGTTCCCGGTAAATCCCACTTCGGTTAGCCATACGTTGTCGGCAAACCAGAATGGCAACATTGGCGCAAATGACTTTATGTGGGATCAGGTGGTTACCACAAAGGAAAAGCCGACGGCTTGGAGCAATATGAAGCACCCCTTCGCTTATGTCCGTTTCTACGTTGTTAACATTGATGACGCAAATACTTCTATCAACGACAAGGAGATCTCGTCGATTACGATTAGCGCTGACGGCATCTTGGCTGGTAACTTTACCGCAGACTTCAACAACTTTGCTAAGAACGAGGTAACTTTCGGTGGTGCAACTTCGAATAGCATTACTTTGACTGCACCTTTGAAGGTTTTGTCGAAATCGGCATACGCAGAGGCTAAGAAGAATATTCCTAACGACTATCCCGTAATGATTATCAATCCCGCAGGTGTTGGCGCATCGTTTGACGCATCTGTTCAGGTTGTCGGAATGGCTCCGCAGAATACTACATTCAAGATGGGCAACCGCAAGTTTGAGGCCAACAACTTCTACAACATTGGCTTGGGCGGTTCATTCGAAGATGGTAAACTTACATTCTCGGTAATCGCGTGGGAGCAGGTTACAGCAGATGTTACGTTCAATTAATTGATAATGATTTAACGACAGAAAGAAAGATATGAAACAGTTAAGATATTTCTTTGCGATAGCGGCAAGTGCGTTGATGATGTTTGCGTGCCAGAAAGATGTCGATATCGACAGCGAATTCGCACTTGGCGGAACGCTAAAATTGCGTCTTGATGTACCTGCACTTCAAACGGTAGAAATCACACGTGGTGCAGTAGAAGAGACCGAAGCATATAATGTTAAGGTATACATTTTTGATGAGGCAGGCAACCGTGCCGTTAACCCCGTTAATATTACCTTGAATCCTACTAATGAGGATAGCTACTCGCGTAAGTATGAGGTTGATACCAAGATTACTCTTCCCGCAGCAAGCGATTATGATATTTATGCAATTGCTAATACTGAGAGTAACTCGTTGTGGGACGGTGTAGCAGAATTTGATGCTGCAACTACCAAGGCTGCATTCGAGGCTATTGCTTTGACCTACAACACAGTTGAGAACCCTTCGAAGCGTATGACTCTGAGTGGACACGCTACGTTCTCGGCAACCGGTGCTGTTGATTTGGCCGTTGACATCAAGTTGAGCCGTCCTTATGCGAAGGTAACCTTCAACGTAAAGAACGGTACAACCAACCCCAACTTTACGTTCACTCCGACCTCTTATAGTATATATAATGTACCCACTAAGGCAAGTATGTTTGACAACACAGCTTCGCTGACTGGTGATTTCAAGGACTATGAGAACCGTGCAATCGCATTGGGTGGTTCGTTTGAGTTCTTGCAGTTGGAGAACGCATATAGCGTTGTAGAGGGTCCTGCTAAGTACACCGACCGCGAGAAGCGTGTCAGCAAAGAAGATCGCTCATTTGTATATGCACCTGCCAACTCGACCTACGTAGTGATCTACGGTGATGGTGTTGAGAAAGATGGTCAGGGTAACATTAAGAAGATTTCGAAGACCAACTACACCATTCACCTCGGCGATTTCAGTGCTTCGGGTGATATGGGTGATTACAGCGTTAACCGCAACACTCACTACACCTACAACGTAACCGTAAATGGTGTAAATATGGTTGAGGTTGAGGCTAAGCGCCAGGATGGCGACTATGAGAATGGTGCTGAGGGTTATGTAATTAACTTGCAGAGCTCGCCTCAGGTTTACACTCTTGATGCTCACTATGAGACTGTTCTGTTGAAGCTCGACATTACCAATACCAAGTTTGGTGAGGGTGATTCGGAACTGAACGGTTTGACTATGTCGGTATCGACTCCTATGATGGACGCTGATGACAGGAATGTCAATGTCGGTTGGAATGAGATTAGCACGGCTATCGAGGAAAATACCCTGGACGCCTTCTACAAGAAGTACGATGCTAAGTGGGTTGAGTTTATGCCCGTATCTACTGCTAATTTCGCAGCATATAAGAGCGCGCCGATGTTCTACGTTTGCGAGTTCTTGAACGAGATCTACAAGGAGAAGACTGCTCCCGATGCAAACAACACCCTGACCGTTGTAACGGAGGACGGTATTGATTATATCTACGTTGTTGCATTTATCAACGAGTACTACTACGACGGCGAGTCGTGGGCTAAGTTCGTAAACCAGCCCGACCGTGAGATGAAGATCTTGCAGTCGCCTCAGGTTTCGACCGACGGTCATAGCGTTTACTCTGAGGCACTCTGTATTTTCAGCCAGAAGTCGATTTCGACTATGTTCGATCCCTCGTCGACCGAGAATGTATTCGGTATCGAAATGTACGATGAGACTGGACTGATGGACATCAATACCAGCCGCGCAGGTAGCAGTACTACGAATGGTCGCGCTAATATGATTGGCGAGGAGTATATAAATTTGGGTACGACAACGTGGGCAAGTGTTATTAACAATGGTGGTTACAACTACGAGGGTCAGCCCAATGGCAACAGCTACAAAGCATTGGTTAACACTAACGACGCATCGTATGCTTGTATGCAGCGTAACCGCGACAACAATGGTAACGGCACAATCGATTCTGATGAGCTTCGTTGGTATATGCCCGCACTCGACCAGTACAACGCATTCTGGTATGGCGAGGAGGCACTGCCTACCTATGCTCGTCTGTTCCAGGGTCTGACTACCGATGTTAAAAATGGTACTGAATACGATCAACTGCACCACTACTACACCTCGACAAGTGGAAACGGGCGTATCTTCTGGGCTATTGAGGGTTCAAGCTATGGTGTTGATAACGCAACCTATCAGGCAACTACTCACAACACTCGTTGTATCCGCAACCTGAAATCGGTTGAGGGCGAACCGGCAGAGGCTACAACCCACAATAGCAACATCATTACGATCAATAACTTCGTTGAGACTGCATACCGTACCGCAACTCAGAATGGCCAGTATCCCGAGCACCACGAGCGCGATATTGCTAATAAGTTGCCGCACGCATTCAAGGTTGCAAGTAATAATCTGAGTAGTGGTACAATCGCCACAACCTACGTTATCAAGGCTCCGAATGTATCGTCGGCAGTTGCTAAGAACGGTAAGACTGTGCTGACCTTTGCCTCGGTTGAGAGTGGTATTGGCTATTACTACACAACAAGCAACACTGCATCGCAGACCAATAAGATTGATATCGTAAACAATCAGGCAACTATTGACGTTGTTGTTGACGCATCTGCACCAATGGCAGCACCCGATGTTGAGGCAGATTGGGACGGTAGCACACTCATTATGACTCCGGCAGTTGAGAGCGGTTTGGAGTACTACTACACGACCTCTACTACGTTTGCTAAGACAAATAAGATTAACGGTACAGCGAACATTTCGACAAGCACACGTAATCAGAGTTACTATGTTTGGGCTTACAACCCCACAACTGATAAAAACTCGTTATACACGCAGGTTACTACTACACGCACACTCATATGGTCCTCGGCAACCGTTACCAAGCAGACGTCGTCGTCAAATAGTATTACTACAATCTACTTGTGGGCATACGATCAGGGCTTGGGCGAGTACTCGAATGCTACTACCGTTACCACTTCGGGCATTACGATTGGCGCAGACAAAGAGGTAACAAAGAATGCGTCGTATACCTACACTCGTTTGGCTGCAACCACTCAGGACCTGTGCGCTAATTATAGTGAAACTGCGGATCCTGCTGATGCTCCTGAATGGCGTGTTCCCAACCAGCGTGAGCTGACTGTAATGAGCCAGTATGGAACAGAGTTAGGCCTTAGCACAAACACGCTTAGTAGCACTAAGTTCTCAAATGCCATCAATGCATCGTCGACCGGTACAGACCGCTACTCTTATCTGTACAATGGTAGCTATATGACTTTGGCTATCTCTGGTAATGGCGCAATCCGTTGCGTTCGTGACCTCGCTCCCGGTGAAGGCCCTGCTGCCAAGACCGACGGCGACTACGAAGAGGGCGGCGATTTGGTAATTCAATAACAATAGTTTGAGAATAACTAATAGAACATAACCGAGATGTCAGCGAAGCACATCGACCGCCACAAGTCGATGCGTTTCGCTGACGCTCTTTTTACCACAATCTAAAAAGTGCGATAGAATAAAACGTGAGAATAAAAAAGTGAGTGAGAAACCTAAAAGAACGATTAATCCCTTTCTAACTTAATATTTTATAATATGAAAAAACTACTTACGTTATTAATGATCGCATTCGCAGCTTTCGCCTGTCAAGAAGATCCTGCAAAGGAGATGGATAGCGTAAAGAAAACTGTGGAAATCGTTGCTGAAATCGAACAGTCGCGAACACAACTGTCAAGCAACGGTATGGGTACGCTCTGGAACGCTAATGAAACAATCGGCGTGATCGGTAAGTCGGGAAACGTTTACCAATTCTCGACAAACAACGAAGAGCCTGCCCCAAAAGCAACGTTTAGCGGCGAAATCAATGTGGAAGACTCGCCCGCTTACGCATTCTACCCCTATGACCAAACCAAGGTCGTCGGAACTACTCTTACTATCGAGCTTCCAAGCGAGCAATCGCAGTCGGGCAACACCCCCGTTATCGAAACTCACGATTTCAAGGTGGGCACTCCCGCTATGGACGGAAACGGTAACTACTCGTGTGCGTTCTCGCAGAAATTCTCGACAATTCGCTTCGACATCGACGCAACCGGGTCAGATTTCGAGGGTGCTTCGCTCGTTTCGCTCAAACTCTACTCGAACGACAAGGCTGCAACAGCAGGCATTGCCGGCACAGTAAGTTTTGATGTCGCAAAGAGCGACGCAGAGGTTACCTTCGATGAAAGCACTGCTGCAAGCGCAATTACCTTGATCTTCGACGAAAATAATCGTCCCGTAATCGAGGCTAACAAAGAGCAGCGTTGCTGGATCACCGTTAATCCAACAATCGCTGCTCAATCAACTCTGCTTGTTGACCTTACAGCAATTGACACCAAGGGTAAGCAGGTTACGACAACCTACAAATTCACTGTTGCTAAGACAATGAAACGTGGTGCTGCTTATCGCATCCCTATGAAGATTACGCAGCTCACCGAGTACGAAAAAGAGGATAACCCCGACGCAGCCAACAAGTTGCTCGGATTCAAACTCTTGGCAGCAAACAATGGCGGTAAGATTCTCGCAACTGAGATCCGACACAATGCCAAAGGTAGCTATTCGTATGACATCAACTCGGGCAACTCGTCACTCCCCTACGCTACCGAAGGCTATACCTTTGAGGTAAATGAAGAGGAGAAGACCGTAAATGGCTGTGTGCCCTATTTGTTCGACTTCAAACTCGCTCCAACATTTGAAGTTTCGGAGGGTGCAACCGTATACGTAAATGACATTGAGCAAGTTTCTGGACAAACTGTAAACGATTTCTCGGCCCCCGTTGAGTACAAAATCGTTTCAACTGACGGTTACGAGCGCACCTATACCATCTCGATCAAAAACTCGGGTCTGCCTATTGTTGTTCTCGACGCAACACCCGCCGGTAATATTACTTGGCAAGAGGCTGGTCTAAAAGTCTATGCAAAAGACTACGATTGGACAGGAGAGGAGGGCCACGTTTCGATCTACAACGCCGATGGCTCACTCAATGTTGATAACGCCGTAGCGGGCTATCGCTTGCGCGGTAATTCAACTCAGCGTATGCCCAAAAAGCCGTTTGCAATCAAGTTTGACTCAAAACAAGCTGTTCTTGGTATGCCTAAGCACAAACGCTGGTGTCTGCTTGCAAACTGGCTCGACCGCACTATGTTGCGTAATGCTATCGCTATGGAGGTGGCTCACGCTACCGACGAGGCGACAGGTATGGGATGGAACCCCCACGGCGTGAACGTAGAGGTAGTGTACGGAGGTATTCACCTCGGCAATTATTACCTCTGCGAGCAGATCAAGATTGATGGCAATCGCGTTGACATTCAAGATCCGTTCGAAGATGTTCGCGACGACTACAACGACGGCAAGCGAACAGATGCTCCTACATTTGAGAATTGTGGTTACCTGATGGAGTTTAATCGTCAGAACGAATTGGATGAGAATTATAAATTTGTCACCACTTCTCGCAAGTTGGGCGTGATGTTCAAAGATGACTTCGATGATACAGCAGCTGGCCAGAATATATTTACGCAGATGCAAAGTCATATCAACAATATTGAAAAGATCATCAGCGAAAATAAGGACTATAATGCTGCTGCTGAGTTAATCAATATGGAGTCATTTGTCGATTGGTGGATTGTTCACGAGTTGATGATGAATAACGAGTATAAGCACCCGAAGAGCGTTTATATGCATCAAGATGGAGCAGGTAAACTCGTCGCTGGTCCTTGCTGGGATTTCGACTATCAGACTTTGCCTAACCCGACTAAGATTAGCGAAGTATTCAATAAATCGATCGATGCAAGCCTGACAAAATTCTTGTATGAGACAACAAATAAGTATCAGGACACAGATTTGAATGGTAGTTCGTATATCCTCGGTTCACACGTATGGTTTGCAACGAATAGCTACTCATCGTGGATGTCATCAACAACTCGATACGGATTGTTCGAGCACGCTGAGTTCAAGGCATTAGTAAAACAACGTTGGAATGCTATCTATGGCAAATTGGCAGCAATCATCAATCGTATTGACGTTCTTGCTAATGAAAACGCAATTTCAGAGCCTTATAATAGTGCAATGTGGCCTCAATCAGTTGCTACAAGTAGTATTAAGAATAGCTGGAATGGATATCAAGGTGATGAACAGATGACTTACGAAGAGTCGATTGCCAACTTGAAGAGCATCTATCAGCAGCGTCTGGAATGGATGAACACTCAGATCAATGCTTTCTAAACGCAACTACAATTAATAGAAAAAGGATCAACCCGATGGGGGTTGATCCTTTTTCTATTATAACGAGCTACAACGTACTCCACAATCCCTACTCTTTCGACTCGATGAGCAGTTGGCAGAACTCCTCGATATTGAGCGCTGTCAGGTCGGGCTGAGGATTCGACGCAAGTGCCACATCGAGCGTCGTCTCGCCCGAGAGCACCAGCACACCAAAGGCGCCCGCATTATGCGCCATCGCAACATCGGTATAGATTCGGTCGCCCACCATTGCAATCTCATCAGCTTGCAGCCCGTGGCGCGCCATAATACCACTCAACATATTCGGGTCGGGCTTGCCGAGCGTGATGTCGGGGGTGCGACCCGTCGCGTGTTCGATACACTTGCAGATCGAACCACAATCGACCAACACGGTCGGTTGATCGGTCGGGCAGACGCGGTCGGGATTGGTTGCGATGTAGGGCACACCCTGCGACACCCACCACGCCGCACGGCACAGACGCGCATAGTCGAGCGTCATATCGAACGCCACCACAACCACATCGGGGCGATCCTCAGCCGAGTCCTCCGTCGGTCGGAAACCCGCCGCAACGAACTCCTCGACCATACTCGGCGTACCCAACAAGTAGAGGTTGCGAGCCTCAGCGTGGTGCGTGCGAATGTAATCGACCGTCGCAATGGCCGTTGTGTACATCTGTTCGCGCGAGGAGTCGATACCCATTCCTGCGAGCTTAGCAAGATAGGCATCGATACTACGCGAGGGGTTATTCGTCAGGAACGAGTAGCCGATACCGTTATCACGCAGGCGCTGCAAAGTTGCCACAGTGAATGGGAACAGCGTCGAGCCCATATAGATCGTGCCGTCCATATCGAATGCCACGTGGCGAATCTTACCGAGTCGCTCGCGCAGCTCCGAGGGCGAGTAGGGCGAACAATATTTATCGAAATCTTTCATAGCCGTTACTCCTCATATTTGATCTGCTTGGCGCGCTCATAGCCGTCGCGCGGAGCTTTCCACATCGTCGCAAATGCGATGGTGCCCAACGCTCCGACCGCCACAATCACATAGAATACCGTATTCCAACCGTAGGCGTCCGCCAACATACCCACGCCCAGCGCCGAGAAGAACGAGCCAACGTAACCGAATACGCCCGCAACGCCATTAGCCGTTGCGGATCCCTCCTTGGTAGCTTGGTTTGCAGCAGCGATACCGATCAGAGCCTGAGGACCATAGATGAAGAATCCACCCATTGCCAGCACCAGCACCGACAGCACGGGAGGCATCTGCGGAAAGGCTACAAAAATGATCATAAACAGCGACGCCATCACCATACAAACCAGACACATATGATGTGCTTTGCTCTTGAAAATCTTATCCGTAGCCCAGCCCGCGAAGATCGTTCCGATAATGGCGAAGATCTCGAACACAGCCACGCTCCACGCTGCACTGACGATACTCATTCCACGGCTCTCGGTCAGGAACTTAGGACCCCAATCGAGGATACCCATACGCATAATATAGACGAATACATTTGCCACGCAGAGCGTCCAGACCCAACGATTCTTGAAAACCATATGCGAGATAAACTTCTTATGACCGCGTTTGTCGGCTGCCGCCTCTTGGCTCTTGGTGTCGGTATCGGGCAGCTCGGGCAGACCCACCGACGAAGGGGTATCGCGCAGACCCACATAGAGCCACACTGCACCCGCTACGGCCACCGCCGCCGGAATCCAGAAGCACCACTTCCACGCTCCATAGTGCGAGGCGTATTCCAGCACGCGCTTCATACCCTCGGCGTCGTCCGTCGCCACACCCATATTCTCGGCCATACGTGCCACAACCTCGGCATTGGCGCTCAGGTCCATACCTAAATGACCCATAATGTAGCCACAAACGACAACAGCCGCCGCAGCACCGATCGAGTGCGAGGTATTCCATATCGACATCTTGGTTGCCAGCTCCGAGGGGTGAATCCAATGGGGCAGCATACGTGCGCACGGAGGATAGCCGAAACCTTGGAAATATTGGTTCAGAATAATCGTGATACCCATCAGCAGAATCAACATATTGACCACCTGCGGACCCTCGGCCACGCCCGTAATTGCGTAGCTCAGGTCGTAACCGCAACCGAACGCAACATTTGCCGCCGCGCACAACAGCAGACCGATAGCCATCACCGTGCGTGTGCTGATCTTATCGACCACAAAACCATTGACAAAGCGCGAAAGTCCATAGACGAGCGATCCGATACCGATCACGATACCGAAACTCGTATTCGAAATGCCGTATTCGGCCGTCAGTCCGGGCATTGCCAGCGAGAAATTCTTGCGCACGAAGTAATAGACGGCATAGCCGATCATCGACACAACGATCGTGCGTAATTGCCAATGTTTGAAACGCTTAACGGTTGCGGCGTCCATAGCGCCATAGATCTTATTTTCGTTCATTGTGGGCAGTCGTTTTTCAGTTACAAAATAGATTCCACCATAGCAGATCAAACACAAAGGTAACAAATAGTTGCGAAAATCAAAAATCCCCTTGCTGAAATCATCGGGGCACAATCTTCGCATTGCGAAAAATTGTGTATATTTGCATTAACTCTCATTTATCGAACTATGAAACGTATTACAATAGCTGTCGATTCGTTCAAGGGGTCGCTCTCGTCGCGCGAGGTGGCGGACGCCTTCGAGGCGGGGTTCCGCGAGCGGATTCCCACGTGCCAGGTGCGCAAAGTCTCGATCGCCGACGGTGGCGAGGGCACGGTCGATGCACTGGTCGAAACACTCAATGGCGACTACGTCGAAGCACGTGTGTCCGATCCGCTCGGGCGTGAGATTGTCGCCCGCTATGGCGTAATTGACGGCGGACGCACAGCCGTGATGGAGATGTCGGCAGCAAGCGGACTGCCCCTGATTGCCCCCGAGGAGCGCAACCCGCTGCTCACCTCGACCTTCGGCACGGGCGAGATGATTGCCCACGCTTTGGATCGCGGTTGCCGTAAGTTTCTGGTCGGCATTGGCGGCAGCGCAACCAACGACGGCGGTACGGGTATGCTCCGCGCGTTGGGTTTTCGCTTTCTCGACTCGGAGGGTGCGGAGCTTGTGGGCGGTGGCGAGATTCTGGAACGTATCGCTACGATCGACTCTTCGTCGGCACGTAAAGAGCTGAGCGAGTGCGAGTTCATCGTTGCGTGCGACGTTACCAATCCGCTCTATGGGCCCGAGGGTGCAGCCTACGTTTTTGCACCGCAGAAGGGTGCCGACGCGGCGATGGTCGAGCGATTGGATCAGGGTCTGCGCACCTATGCGCGCGCCATCGAGCGATTCAATGGCGTGCAGGTCGATCGAATCGCAGGTGCTGGTGCTGCGGGCGGTTTGGGCGGAGGATTCAAGGCTCTGCTCGGAGCGCGCTTGGAGCGAGGTATCGATATGGTACTCAGTGCAATGCAGTTCGATAAGATCATTGCGGGCAGCGACCTCGTCATAACGGGCGAGGGGCGTATCGACCGCCAGACGACGATGGGCAAAGCGCCGAGTGGCGTACTGCGCGAGGCGACGGCACAAGGCATTCCGACGATCGCCATCGGAGGTGCAGTGCAGCCTTGCAAGGAGCTGAGCGAGAGCGGTTTTGCCGCCATACTGCCGATTGTGGCGGGACCTGTGGCGTTGGAGGTAGCGATGCAACACGATGTTGCATGCGAGAACGTGCGTCGCACCGCCGCACAGATAGCCGGATTAATAACCCTTAAAAACAGAGATAAATAATGAATAGCGCAATTGGAGCAATCATCGGATTAGTCGTAGCCATCGTGCTGATTATCCGCAAGTTCTCACCCGTATATAGTCTGTTGTTGGGCGCCGTTGTGGGCGGTCTGTTAGGCGGAATGGGACTCGACGGCACAGTCGCAAATATGATCTCGGGCGTCAAGGACATCACCCCCGCCATCGTGCGAATTATCGCTGCGGGCGTGCTGTCGGGCGTGCTGATCAAGACGGGTGCGGCGGCCTCGATCTCGCACTCCATCGTCAATCGTCTTGGCTCGCGCCACGTCTTTTTGGCGTTGGCTCTCTCGACGATGTTGCTCACGGCCGTAGGCGTCTTTATCGACGTGGCGGTGATCACCGTAGCCCCGATCGCAATCATCATCGCCGAGCGTATGCGGGTGGCTAAGTTCCCGATGTTGCTGGCAATGGTCGGCGGTGGCAAGTGCGGCAACATCATCTCGCCCAATCCCAACACGATCATCGCTGCCGAGAACTTCGACGCTCCCCTTTCGTCGGTTATGGCCGCGAATATTATCCCTGCCGTAATTGGCTTGCTCGTAACGGTTTATCTGATCATTCCGCTTATGCCCAAAGAGCGCGAAATGATCACCGAGGGGTCGGCTGAGGTCGGCTCGAAAGATGAGTCGCTACCCTCGTTTTGGGCGTCGATCGCCGGTCCGTTGGTGGTGATTGCGCTGCTGGCACTGCGTCCGATTGCGGGCATTACGATCGACCCGCTGATTGCATTGCCGATCGGTGGCGTTGTCGGAATTTGCACCACGCGCCAATGGCGTCGCACCGCCGAGAGCATTAGCTACGGACTGGAAAAGATGTCGGTTGTGGCCGTTCTGCTGGTGAGCACGGGCGCAATTGCGGGTATCATCAAAGCCTCGTCGCTGACCGACGCTCTGATCTCGGTGCTGGGACAGGGCGAGGGCGCACGACTGCTGCTCGCACCCCTTGCAGGCGCGATTATGTCGGCTGCAACTGCCTCAACCACAGCGGGTGCAACGATCGCCTCGGCCTCGTTCGCTCCGACAATTCTGGCGTCGGGCATTTCGGCTGTGTGGGGCGCTGCGTTGGTCAATGTGGGCGCGACGGTACTCGACCACCTGCCCCACGGCTCGTTCTTCCACGCTACGGGTGGCGCTGTCGAGATGAATATCAAGGAGCGTCTGCGTCTGATCCCCTACGAGTCGGCAGTCGGTCTGGTGCTGACCCTCTGCTCGGTGGCTACCTATTTAATAATAGGATAAAGGGGATTCACAATTCACAATTCACAATTCAAGATTCAAGATTCAAGATTCAAAATTGATCTTTTTCAGAAATTAAATAACGACGAGATGGCGACCAACCAATTAGAGCGCATTCGCGCAATGGAGCAACGGCTCGACACGATTGCCGAGGCAACGACCACTCTGTCCGAAGCCCTCGACAGATATATCGCCGTACAGACCGATATCGAGCAGCTCGACGCCTACTATGGCAGCGAGGAGTGGCGCACGGATCTTGCCGACGACACCGCAGGCAAGCTCCCGCACGATCTGAAACGCGGGGTGCTCTCCGAGGACGCTGTGTGGAACGCCCTCGCCGAAGTACGCGAGCTGAATCGACAGATCGAAGAGTTCGCAGAAACCGTCCCCCGAAAATTACATCACTAAAAATTTTCAACCAAAATACTCCAAAAGTCGCTATTGTTAGTCCAAAAGGTCGAATAATTCGCATTTATAGTTCTATGTGTTGCAAAGTACCAAATTTTATTCATATATTTGCAGTACGAAATAAGCTATGCCTGCGAGAACGCGCAACGACAATGAAAAAGTTTATCAAATATCTCCTCATTACACTGCTCGCCACCATCGGAATATTGGCGACGGCAGTCGTGCTCGTTACGACCGGTTTCAGAGAGGAGTTGGTTGAAATGCTTGCAAAGGTGGGGCAACAAGAGCAACCCAAGCACTTCGTTTCGGAGATTCCCGTCGAATCGGCGCAGTTTGCCGAGGATTTCGAGAGTATCCATCAGCAGGTCGTGGAGCACTGCTCGCTCTACAAGCAGAAGGGCTACGACATCGACTCGCTCTACACAGCGTTTGCCGACCGCATCGGGCGCGACGTGCAGACCAAAACGGATTATGCGCTGATGGTTTGTGAGTATTTCGCTGCACTAAACATCGGGCACGCTTGGACGACGATCTATGCCTACTCGGCAGGACAGCGCGTGGAGGTTATCGAGAATCGATTGTTCCTCAGCGAGCCGAACGACTATCTGGCAAGTTGCGGTTTTTGCGACAAAGACGAGATCGTCGGGATCAATCAGATGACGACGGACGAGTACGTGAACCGACTGAAAAAGTATCTCCCCGCATCGACCGAGGCGGCTCGAATCTACAATACACGTCGTTGGGTACTGATCGACTCGTTCGCTGACTCGACCCTCGTTTGCGACGTACTGCGCAATGGCGAGCGACTGAGTATCGAGGTGCCGTTGAAGAGAAAGTTCTCGATTTCAGCGTCGAACAGCCAACCGACGGTAACGGGCAGGGCGCTGAACGAGCAAGTCGGATATATCAACATTACCTCGATGATGGGCAATGTCGTCGAAGAGTTCGAGCAGGCTTACGAGCAGGTGCGCGAAATGCCCTATCTGATTGTAGATGTGCGCAATAATGGTGGCGGCAACAGCGACAACGGACGACGTATTGCCGAGTATCTGATACAGCGAGAGCAGGCTCATTGCGTGTACGGAAAGATGACCCCACAGCCCAACGCCTACCGAGGTAAGCTGTTTCTGCTGACAAGTCCCTACACCTTCTCGGCAGCCGAGAGCTTCACGATCGACCTCAAAGAGAGTGGTTGTGCCACATTGGTCGGTGAGCCGACAGGTGGCGATACGGGCAACAACCCGCAGGGGTTCCGATCGAAATATGGCATTGAGTTCCGAATCCCGACGCGCGAGCCACAACTCTCGCCCCAAGGATTCCCGATGGAGGGTGTGGGCATTGAGCCGCACATCACGATCGGGCAGACGGTCGAGGATTACTTTGCCGACAAGGACACCGTCATCGAGTATATACTAAACGAGCTAATTAAGAACTAAAAACAGATACCAACAACAATGAAAGAGACAATCAATGTTAACATCGGTTCGCAGTCGTTCACGCTTGATTACGACGCTTACCAGACCTTGCGTACCTACTTGGAGGACGTCGAGTCGCGTATGGGTGCCGACGACAAGGAGGTGATGAACGACATCGAAAATCGTATGGCCGAGATCTTCCGCGAGAACACACCCTCGCCGATGATGGTCGTAACGCTCTCGACCGTCCGCAAAGCAATGGCGCAGATGGGACGCCCCGAAGAGTTCGGCGAGCGTCGCGTGCGCGATGAGCAGTTCCGCAACATCAACCCCTCACTCGATTCGACCTACTCGCAACGAGTGTTCCGCCGTCCGCTGAACGACCGCGTTTTTGGTGGCGTTTGTGCGGGTGTGGCTCGCTACTTCAATACCGATGCGGCGGTGATTCGTCTGATCACCTTCCTGCTGGTATTCTTCGGCACACTCAGCCTGTGGGTCTATATCATTCTGTGGATCGTAATGCCCTCGGACGAGTCGACTAAGTTGAACACCAAATAACCTTTGAGCACTATGTACGACAACAATGTAAATCGCCGTTTGATGCGCACCTACCCGCGAATGGTTGCGGGCGTATGCGCAGGCGTGGCCGAGTATTTCGGTTTGGATACGACACTTGTTCGTGTGATCACGGCACTGCTTATTATTTTTGGTGGTGTGAGCCTCTGGGTCTATATCATTCTGTGGATCGTGCTGCCATCGGCTCCGCGCCGTGTGGTTGCCCACCACGACCCCAAACAACTTGATAAATAACAGCTTAAACCTATAAATGCTATGAACGCAGATAACGTAAAGGCGCAAATGCGCAAAGGCATTTTGGAGTATTGTATCCTCTCGATTCTCTCGCGCGAGGATTCGTATGCTCCAAAGATCATCGCCGAGCTGAAAGCTGCGCAGATGATCGTGGTCGAGGGTACGCTCTACCCTATTCTGACCCGTCAGAAGAATCAAGGTCTGCTGACCTACCGCTGGGAGGAGTCGCCGCAGGGTCCTCCGCGTAAATACTATTCGCTCTCGGAGGAGGGTCGCCGCACGCTCGCTCAGTTAGACGAGTCGTGGGAGGAGCTTGTCGAGCAGGTTCGCGCGATTCGCTACGGCAAGAAAGAGGACAATATCACTACCGTTGAACCCATTGAGTTGTAGGAGGTTTGATTATGAAAGAGAGCAAAAAAGTCAGCATATCGGGCGTCGCGTTCGTATTCGACATTGACGCCTACGAGGTTTTGGACAGCTATCTGAACAACCTCAATGAGACTTATAAAGATACGGACGATGGCGAGGAGATCGTAGCCGACATCGAGGCTCGCATTGCCGAGTTGATTCTGAGTCGTCAGGACAACCAGACGGTGGTTTCGATGCCGCTCGTCCGCTCGATCATCGACCAGATGGGCTCGCCCGAGGCTATCGAGGAGGAGAGCAACGAGGGCGAACCGAAACCCAAAGAGCGCACACCGCGTATTCCGCGCCGTCTGTACCGCAACCCCGAAAATGCGAAGTTGGGTGGCGTCTGCTCGGGTATCGGAACATTCTTCGACATCGACCCTGTGTGGGTGCGTTTGGGATTCTTCGCACCGCTGGCGTTTATAGTTCTGTTCGAAACCTTCGATTGGGACAACCTCCGCGACTTCTGCGGATCGCTGTTCGGTATCTTCATTTTGGGTTATATCGTGATGTGGTTCGCCATTCCGCTGGCAAAGAGCGCACGCCAGAAGCTCGAAATGACGGGCGAGAAGGTCAATGCACAGACCATCTCATCGACCACCCGCGCACGTGTCGAGGCCGACCCCGAGAGCACCTCAGCCGACCGCAGTCAGTCGGTCATTGCCGACATCGTCTATGTGATTGGTCGCATTCTGCTATTCTGCTTGAAGGCATTTGCGTTGCTCACTCTGGCAGGCATCTTGGCAGGCGTAATCGCTTGTATTGTAGGTCTGTTCGCGCTGCTCTTTGTAGCCCCCGAGAGCGATTATGAGTTGTTCAGTTCGTTCACCACGCACCTCAACTCGCCCGCAATCGTGGCACTGATTGCCTCAGGCATTGTGGGTATCCTGCTGCCGTTGGTGCTGCTGGTCTATCTGCTGTCGGGATTCGTCTTCGGTCATAAGATCAACCGCACATTCTCGTACATCGTCGGTGGCGCGTGGATCGTGGCTTTGGTGATCTTCTTCGCAACCGCATTCAGCAACCACGAGCAGATCCGCAAGGGTATCAAGGAGGCTGAAATGCGCGAGGCAGTCGAGCGCAACCTCCGCCGTTGGAACGTGAATGACAACGTCCTTCACACGATCGACTTGAACGACGTTACGGTTAAGGTCTATAACCACACCTACAACGTCGATCCCGATGGCGAGAATGTGATCGAGATCGGCCACGATCAGCTCTACATCTCGATCCCTGAGCAGGACTTGAAGATCGACATCGACAACCGCGTGAAGGAGAGCCCGACGCTCGAAGAGAGTGCCGACGAGGTGGTCAAGGCGGCAGGAGCTGTGGTCGAGAGTGCCGGTCGTGCCATTATCAATGGCTCGGAGGCTGAGGTCGAGGCAGCAGCGAAGGATCTGGCTAAGGCCGTTATCGAGGTTACCAAAGCGGGTCTCGACTCGGCAAGCGTTGCGCTCAACGAGGCAACGAAGGCTGTCAATGAGGCTCACGGCGAGATCGTAAAGGCTGCGGAGTAAAGAGTCTTCAATTCAAAATTCAAAATTGAAGATTCAAAATTGAAGATTGAAGATTGAAGATTGAAGATTCGCAGTTCAAGATTTACAATTATTTAGTGAATTTGCGCACGATTAGGTCGCGTTCCGAGAGGGCGCGACCTTTTGTTTGGAGGAGAACGCACGCAGATGGATATTCAAAATTCAAGATTCAAGATTAAATTCTTCACAAAACTTAGAATACCACTCCCGCCCGCCAACGAAAAGACCTAAACAAGAACAAAGACCACATTTTGAATCTTGCTTTTTGAATTTTGAATCGAATTATTCGTATATTTGCACTATTAATGATAGGTGCGCCCGTGGCGCAAACTTTTTCACAACAAACAGAAGACTATGGCAGAGATCAAATGTATCGGCATTCTCACCTCGGGAGGCGACGCCCCGGCGATGAATGCAGCTATACGCGCCGTTACGCGCGCAGCAATCTATAACGGTTTCACGGTCAAGGGCATTATGCGTGGCTACCGCGGCCTGATTACGGGTGAGATCATTCCGTTCAAGACCCAAAACGTCAGCAACATCGTGCAGCAGGGCGGTACGATCCTCAAAACGGCTCGCTGCAAGGAGTTCCAAACACCCGAAGGTCGCCAAGTGGCATACGAAACAATGCAGCGCGAAGGCATTGACGCATTGGTAGTTATCGGTGGCGACGGCTCGCTGACGGGTGCGCGTATCTTTGCCTCGGAGTTCGATATCCCAATCGTGGGTCTGCCCGGCACGATCGACAACGACCTCTACGGCACCGACACCACGATCGGCTACGACACGGCTCTCAATACAATTATGGACGCAGTGGATAAGCTGCGCGACACCGCCTCGTCGCACGAGCGTCTGTTCCTGGTCGAGGTGATGGGTCGCAATGCAGGTTTCTTGGCTCTGAATGGCGCGATTGCGTCGGGTGCCGAGGCGGCAATCATTCCCGAGATTATGACCGAGACCGACCAGCTGGGCGAGCTGATTGGCAACGGTTTCCGCAAGAGCAAGAACTCGTCGATCGTGTTGGTTGCCGAGAGCGAGCTGACGGGCGGTGCTATGGGCGTAGCGGAGCGCATCAAGAAGGAGTATCCGCAGTACGATACCCGAGTAACGATCCTCGGTCATATTCAGCGTGGTGGCTCACCGACGGCAAGCGACCGCATTATCGCCAGCCGTATGGGCGAGGCTGCGATCAACGCTCTGATGGAGGGTCAGCGCAACGTGATGATCGGCGTGCAGAACGACGAGCTGGTCTATATTCCGTTCACCAAGGCCGTTCGTAAGGATAAGCCGATCAACCGCGATCTGCTCAATACGTTGAAAATTCTTTCGATCTAATAATCAATAAAATACAACCCAAGAATATGAAGAAAGTTATCGGCATTGGAAATGCCCTGACGGATATGCTGGTGAACTTGCGCTCGGACCAAGTTCTCGAAAAATTCGACCTGCCGCGTGGCAGTATGAGCCTCGTTAATTCGGAGCAGCAGAAGGAGATCTCGAAATCGGTTTCGGGACTCCCCTACACCCTCTCGCTCGGTGGCTCGGCCGACAATACGATTCGTGCTATGGCGCGCCTCGGCTGCAAGGTTGGTTTCATCGGTAAGGTGGGCCGCGACTCGACGGGCGACTTCTTCGAGTCGGCGTTGGAGAATCTTGGCATTCAGCCCTTTATCCTGCGTGGCGAGGAGCGTTCGGGCAAATGCGTATCGTTGGTTTCGCCCGATGGCGAGCGCACGTTGGTAACCCACTTGGGTGCTGCGGTCGAGATGAAGGCCGAGGATCTGACGCCCGAAATTTTCGACGGTTACGACTGCCTCTATGTCGAGGGCTATCTGGTTCAGGATCACAACCTTATCCGCGGTGCGATCCGTATGGCCAAGGAGCTTGGATTGAAGGTTGCAATCGACCTGGCGAGCTTCAATGTCGTGGAGGAGAATGTTGATTTCCTGCGCGAGGTGATCAGCGAGTATGTCGATATTGTCTTTGCCAACGAGGACGAGGCACGTGCATTCTCGGGCGAGGAGGAGCCCGTCAATGCTCTGCAATATATCTCGACGATGTGCGACCTGGTGATCGTCAAGATCGGTATGCGTGGCGCGCTGATCAAGCAGGGCTCGGAGGTGTCGCACGTGGGTATTATGGCGGCTGCCAAGCGCGTCGACACGACGGGTGCGGGCGACTTCTATGCTGCTGGTTTCCTGGCCGGTATGTGCGAGGGGCTGTCGTTGCGTCAGTGCGGTACGATCGGTGCAATCACAGCCGGCAAGGTGATCGAAATCGTTGGCACAACCCCAACCGAGGAGGCTTGGGACGACGTTGCTCGATTGGTTAAGCGCGTGAAGGCAGGCAAATTGCTCTTCTAAAAAGCGACAACACACACTCAAAGGGCAGGAGCAATCCGACGTGGAGCGGGTGGCGACTGCCCCTTTTTCGACTTGACGATGCAGAAGGACGAACGCATAACACGACTCAAAGAGTTGGTGGCGGCACTGCCACTCGACCCGGGTGTCTATCAATATTTGGACAAATCGGGAACGGTCATCTACGTAGGTAAGGCGAAGAGCCTGCGCCGACGTGTGTCGTCCTATTTCGTTGAGAGTAAGGAACATTCGGCAAAAGTTCGTGCGCTGGTGCGACAGATTGCCGACATCAAACACATCGTCGTAGGGAGCGAGAGCGACGCGCTGCTATTGGAAAATTCGCTGATCAAGACGCTCCAACCGCGCTACAATATTCTGCTCAAAGACGATAAAACCTACCCGTGGATCGTCGTGCGCAACGAGCCATTTCCGCGAGTCGAATCGACACGCCGCGTGGTGCGCGACGGCTCGCAATATTTCGGTCCGTATGCCTCAATTTCGATGCAACGCTCTGTGTTAGAGTTCATTCGCGAGGTCTATACCCTACGCACGTGCCGTCTGAATCTCGCGCCCGAGCAGATTGCTCGCGGACGTTACGAGGTCTGCCTGCAATACCACCTCGGCAACTGCAAAGGACCGTGCGTCGGTCGCCAGACCCGCGAGGAGTATGACGAGGACGTGGCCCGTATCTGTGCAACATTGCGCGGCGATCTGCGCTCGACCCGCTCGTGGCTCGAACGACAGATGAACGAGGCGGCGGCGGAGTTGCGTTTCGAGGCGGCGGCACGCTACAAGGCTCGTCTGGCGGCATTGGAAAACTATTCGAGTAAGTCGGTGATTGTCAATTCGTCGCTCTTCACGTTGGACGTCTTTTCGCTCATCGTCGATGACGACGCGGCCTATTGCAATTTCGTGCGAATCGTCAATGGCGCGGTAACGGGCACATTCACCTCGCAACTTTCGCTCGGTGTCGAGAACGATCCGCAACAGGTTCTGACACAGGCAATTCAGCAGATCAGCGAACGCATTGCAGGGCGATTGGCACGCGAAGTTGTGGTGCCATTTCTGCCCGATGTGGAGCTTTTCGAGGGCATTACGTTCACCGTTCCGAAGCGTGGCGACAAGCTCAAATTGTTGGAATTTTCGGAGAAAGGGGCGCGAATCTACCGCGCCGAGCAGTTGAAAAATCTCGAAATCCGCAACCCCGAACGACATACCGAACGACTGATGGAGGCTCTGCGTCGTGAGCTGCACCTCGAACATCAACCGCGCCACATCGAATGTTTCGATAACTCTAACTTGCAGGGTACCAATCCCGTAGCAGCGTGCGTTGTCTTCCGCGACGGTCGCCCCTCGAAGAGCGAATATCGCCATTTCAATATCAAAACCGTGGTCGGGGCGAACGACTTTGCCTCGATGCGCGAGATTGTGCACCGTCGCTACTCACGTATGATTGAGGAGGGGCGCGAGCTGCCCGACCTGATTGTGGTCGATGGCGGCAAAGGTCAGCTCAGTTCGGCATACGCTACGCTGGCAGAATTGGGGTTAGAGAAGCGGATTCCGATTGTCGGTCTGGCCGAGCGCTTGGAGGAGATCTACTTCCCGTTCGATCCCGAGCCCTACTACCTCGACCGTACGGGTGAACCGTTGAAGGTGATCACCCATCTGCGCGACGAGGCTCACCGCTTTGGCATTACGTTCCACCGCAATAAACGTTCGAAGGCGTTTATAACCAGCGAGTTGGAACAGATTAAGGGTATCGGTGCTGCGTCGATCGAGGATCTGTTGCGCAAGTTCCGTACGGTGGCTCGCGTGCGACGGGCGACGATCGAAGAGCTGACCGAGGTGGTTGGTTTGGCGCGTGCCCGCAAGGTCTATGACCACTTCCACCCGACCGACAGGAAATAACCATTTGAAATTTCATTTGGAATTGCTATATTTGTAGATTGATATTAAAGGTGCGTTTGCACAAAGCTCCGTAGCCGTTCCCGCCGCGTAGCGGCAAAGTCCCTCCCTGAGGGAGGGATTTAGGGTGGGGTCAGACTTGCAAATCGCCGCCGCAGGTGGCGCGTAAGTGAAAGCAAAAAATAGTACGAACTAAGATATAAACAACGTAAAAAGATAACACTATGGAACAAGTAAAATGCCTTATTATCGGTAGTGGTCCTGCGGGCTACACCGCTGCAATCTATACCGCACGTGCGGGTCTTAACCCCGTGCTCTATGAGGGCATAACCCCTGGCGGTCAGCTCACTACAACAACCGAAATCGAGAATTTCCCCTCGCATCCCGAAGGTATCGACGGCAACGAATTGATGAGCCGTATGCGCGCACAGGCCGAGCGTTTCGGTACGGATATCCGTTTCGGCGCGGTAACCAAGGCGGAGTTAGGTGCGCGTCCCTTTGTGATTACGATCGACGGCGAGAAGCAGATCGAGGCCGAGAGCGTGATCATCTGCACGGGCGCAACGGCAAAGTACCTCGGACTGCCCTCGGAGGAGCGTTTCAAGGGTATGGGCGTCAGCGCGTGCGCAACGTGCGACGGTTTCTTCTACCGCAAGAAGGACGTGGCAGTTGTGGGTGGTGGCGACACCGCGTGCGAGGAGGCGACCTACTTGGCAGGTCTGTGCCGTCAGGTCTATCTGATCGTGCGTAAGCCCTTCCTGCGTGCGTCGCAGGCGATGCAGGAGCGCGTGAAAAATACCCCCAACATCGAGGTTCTGTTCGATCATAATACGGCTGAAATCTTGGGCGATGAGTCGGGCGTAACGGGCGTGCGCGTGCGCCATAACAACGGTACAGAGCGCGAAATTGAGCTGTCGGGTATCTTTATGGCAATCGGTCATCACCCTAATACTGAGCTGTTTGCAGGTCAGGTTGAGCTGGACGAGCAGGGCTACATCGTAACCCGCGATGGTTCGTCGCGCACCAATATCGAGGGTGTGTTTGCAGCGGGCGACGTGCAGGATCCGCACTATCGTCAGGCCATCACGGCTGCCGGTAGCGGTTGCCGTGCAGCGTTAGACTGCGAGCGTTTCTTGAAGGCTTAACACGCTATGAATCAACCCAATCCGGATCGCATTTTCGGTATCGCGGACGACGCCACGTTCCGCGATGAGGCGCTTACGCTGTTTCGGTTTCAGGCCGAGCGGTGCGAGCCCTATCGCCAATACCTCGACCTCATAGGGGTTGCGGCCGAAGAGGTGCGCGAGGTGGAGCAGATTCCGTTTCTGCCGATTGGGTTGTTCAAAACGCACAATATTTATTGCGGTGAGGAGGCTCCCGAGCAGATCTTTACAAGCAGTTCGACGGGCGGAGGCGTGCCCTCGCGCCACCCGATGGCTCGGCTAAGTATCTATGAGAGAGCCTTTCGCGGCGCTTTCCGATACTTCTATGGCGACGCTGCGGAGTGGAGTATCTACGGGTTGTTGCCGTCGTACTTGGAGCGCAAGGGCTCGTCGCTTATCTATATGGTCGATCGACTGATTGCCGACGCAGGCGGGCACGGAGGTTTCTATCTCGATGATTACGAGCGACTTCTGGCGGACATCGCAGCCGATCCGCGTCCGAAAATTTTGCTCGGAGTAACCTATGCTCTGCTCGATCTGGCCGAACAATTTGCGCCCGATCTGCACGATGTGGTGGTGATGGAGACGGGAGGAATGAAGGGACGACGCAAGGAGCTGCCCAAAGAGGAGCTGCACCGCGTGCTCTGTAACGCATTTAGCGTCAGCGCAATACACTCCGAATATGGAATGGCCGAGCTGACCTCGCAAGCCTACTCGCGCGGTGGCAACCGATTTTTCGCACCGCCGTGGCTGCGGATCATCACACGCGACCTGAACGATCCGTTCCGACTGCTCCCGGCGGGGCACCGTGGCGGTATCAACATCATCGACTTGGCCAACGTCTATTCGTGCGCATTCATTCAGACCGAGGACGCGGGACGAGTCTTTGACGATGGGTCGTTCGAGATCGCAGGGCGTATCGACAAGAGCGAAATCAGAGGTTGTAACCTTTTAGTACAGTGAGAGTTATGAGCGCACCACGTTTTTCGGTAATCATACCGCTCTACAACAAGGAGGCCGAGATCGAACGCACGCTGCGGTCGGTTTTGGCTCAGACGTTGCAGCCGCTCGAAATCGTCATTGTCGATGATGGTTCGACCGATCGCTCGGTTGAGCGCGTCGAGGCGATCAATTCGCCCCTCGTCAAGCTCCATCGTCAAGCTAATGCAGGCTCGGCTGTGGCTCGCAACCGCGCTATCGAACTCGCTGAGGGTGAATATATTGCAATGATCGATGCCGACGACGAGTGGACACCCGATTACCTTGCGGAGATCGCTCGACTGATCGAGCTCTACCCCGATTGCGGAGGTTGGTGCTCGGGATTCGATATTGTGTCGGAGGACGGTACGTTTGCGGGCGACACGCCTCAGTATGAGGGCGTTGTGGAGGATTATTTTGCCGAGGCAATGAAACGCTACGTCTGTATCACGTCGGCTACGACCATCGCCCGTCGCGTCTTTGACGAGGTGGGAGGTTTTCCCGTCGGAATGCGTATGGGACAAGATACCTATATGTGGATCAAACTCGCTCGCAGTTACCGAGTTGCGACCACACCCAAACGTCTTTGTCGCTACAATCGCGCAGCACAAAACCGCACTCCGTCGATATATCGTGGCGATGACGGCACGGCATCATTCCGCGACTTCTACACCGCAGGACGCGAACCGATGCTCGACGAATATGCTGCCCGAATCGGGCTTTCGCGCGCAATCATCATCAGCGCCAAAGGCGGTACGGAGGAGGCGCGCGACACCGAGCGGTTCTTCTCCTACACAAAACTGAACCGACGCATATTACGCAAGTTGCAGGTTATCAACCGCTTGCCCGTTGCGTGGCGTTGGAACGCCCTGCGTGCCTACAATTGGCTCGCGTGGAAGATCGCCCGAAAAGGGTTGTAAAGAATCGAAAAAACAATAAAAACATAAACGACGATGAAAAGATTACTGACCTTGATTATTGCTGCCATCGCACTCCAATCGTGCTCGATGACGCATACGGGATCCAACTACTACCCCTATGGCTACGATGTTCCCGTCTCGCCAACCCACATTTCGATCAATATCGACAAACAACCTGCGTGGGGTCCCTACGGCTACGACTGCGCGGCATTCTACTATATGCCCGAGATCAACATCTACTACGATGTGAATCTGTCGCTATTCTACTATCCGTCGGGAAGTAACTGGATAGCAGCGCAATATCTGCCGCCCTCGTATCGCGTATATGACCTTTTCCGCACCTACAAAGTGGTGCTAAATTACGCCTCGCCGTGGCAACACAACGATAGCCACCGCTCACAATATCGACGCTACCGCGATGACCGTTCGCAGATCACGATCAGTATGAGCAACGACCACCGTTACAGCAAGAGCTGGGATAACCTGCGTCCGTGGGTCGATCCCAACCGTCGTAGCAACCGCAAACAGGACTACCAGCAGCACCCAAACAGTCAGCCGACAAGTAGCGACAAATACATTGAGGATCACCGTAATAACGGCTATCGCGTCGAGGGCACTGAGCACAAAAAGCAGGGGCAGACCGCCGGTAGCTCGTACCGCGGCAAGGATAAAACTCCAAACAATAACACACCGAGCAGTTCGTCGTCGTACCGCGAGAAGAGCGCCACCCCGACCGCACCGCGAACCGACGGTGTCAGTTCGCGTGGCAATGCTCGCAAGCAAACCTCGGCTGAATCGAGAGCCAAATCGCAGAGTAGCTCGACCACAAGCGACCACAGCACCAAGACCCGTTCGAGCAAAAACTCGACCGACAAGAGCGCATCGAGCCCCTCGCCGAGTGCGTCGTATCGAGCCGGCAACTCGTCGAGCGCAAACACCTCAACCCGAGGTCGATAGTTCGTCTGCCGAGTAATCTGATCAATTCGTAAAACAAAGGCCGTCCCGAAAGTGGGCGGCCTTTGTTTGTTATTCAAGATGAAATATTCTCGCCATATTGGCGAGCGCACACTCGCGAGCTGCGGGGGTTGCCCAAAGGGCGAGCCCGCGAGTGTGTGTCGATTTCGAAGAAGTCGCCAACTAACTTTGAATTTTGAATCTTGAATTTTGAATTTTATCATTGGCGGACGGGAGAATTAACTACAAAAAAACAACCGCCTCCCGACGTCAGGAAGCGGTTGAAAGTTTGTTGAGTCTAATGGCTCGCAGATTACTTCAAGTTGGGATTGATCTCGCCCCACTTCGAAATCTCGGGAACGATGTTCAAAGTTACCAACTCGTCGCGCATTTTGCACAAGTGAGCGTAGCTTGCGTCGAGCTTAGCGATCTCCTCCTCAGTACCAACGGGCATCTGATAGTGGCAACCCTCAGCGTCGAGAGTGGTATCCATAGCCATCATAATGTGGTTGTACTTCTCGTTGCATACATAGGTACCAACGGGGAAGCGGAACTTCTCACCACCCATTACCGAGCGGATCATCTCAACCGACAGATACGAGGGGCTCTGGAACGACGAACGACCACGCAACTTGATGATAGCTGCACCACCCTGCGTTACGTCCTTCTTCATCTGCTCCCACTCCTGCTCGGGGAACTCCTCAGTACCGATGATGTCGTTCAGTGCGCGGCCAGCAACCTTAACTGCGCTACCGAATACTGCCATCTGCTCGCCGTGGCCACCATAGGTAGCGCAACCGGTGATCTCGCTCTGCATTACGCCGAACTTCTTAGCCAGCGCGCTCTGCAAACGAGTGGTATCCAGACCTGCCAGAGTAGTAACCTGACCGGGTTTCAGACCCGAGTAGAGCAGAGTTACCAGACCGGTCAAATCGGCGGGGTTGAAGATAATTACAACGTGCTTAACATCGGGGCAGTAAGCCTTGATGTTCTTACCCAGATCCTCAGCGATCTTGCAGTTGCCAGCCAACAGATCCTCACGAGTCATACCCTCCTTACGGGGAGCACCACCCGACGAGATGATGTACTTAGCGTTGGTGAAAGCCTCCTTAACGTCGGTCGTAGCGGTGATATTCACGTTATCGAAACCGCTCTGGCGCATCTCCTCAGCCACGCCTTCGGGCGAGAATACGTCATACAGACAGATGTTCGAGGTGAGGTTCATCATCAGTGCGCTCTGAACCATATTCGAGCCGATCATACCGGCTGCACCTACAATCACGAGTTTTTCGTCAGTTAAAAATGCCATAGTTTTCTTTGTGTTTTATTGTTTGTTAGTCAATTGATCCTACACTGTTTGCAGCGCAAATTTACAAAACTTTGTTCGGAATACCTATACCCGCGACAAAGTTTTTCTGCGATTTTGTAACAAAGTTACACCTTTTCGCCCAAAATCGCAACACTCTGCAACCTTTTTGCCTGTTTCGTTATCGAATTTCGCGCAGCACGTCGAGCAGCAGTCGCCAGAACTTATCGACAGTCGCGATCTCCAAGCGCTCGTCGGGCGAATGAACACCGCGCAGCGTCGGGCCGAACGAAACCATCTCCAAAGCGGGATATTTTTCGAGGAACAGACCGCACTCCAAACCTGCGTGGATAGCGCGCACCTTAGGCTCCGTACCGAACAGTTTCTCGTAGCTCTGACGGCAAACGTCCAAGAGCATCGACTGCGGATTAGGGGCCCAACCCGGATAGCCGTCGCTATGCTCCACCTCGGCACCTGCCAGCGTGAAGACCGAATCGACCGTTGACATTGCATAGAGCTTACCGCTTTCGAGCGACGAACGCTGCGACGAGGTTACCACGATGCGGTTGTCATCGGCAAACTTAACCGACGCCAGATTGGTCGAGGTCTCGACCAGCCCCTTCATCGCGTAGCTCATTGCCAGCACACCATTGGGCACACCGACCAGCGAGTAGATCAGTGCGTGCTGCGTCTGCTCGTCGATCACCATATCGGCAGCCGAACGGCTCAGCGTGATCGAGAGGTTAGGCTCGGTGAACTGATACTCGGCACGCACATCCTTTGCAAACTGCTCAAACTCAACCTCGAACAGCTTAGCGTCCTCCTCGGGCATACCGAAGATTGCGTAAGCCTCGCGCGGTATTGCGTTGCGCAGGTTACCGCCACAGAAGTAGCTCAGACGCACGTCGAAACGCTGCTCGGCGATCCACAACATACGTGCAACGATCTTGTTCGAGTTGGCCAGACCGTCGTTGATATTGTCGCCCGAGTGGCCGCCCTTCAAGTCCGAAACGTCCAGACGGTAATAAACGTACTCCTTCGGAGCAACCTTCGGAGTGTAGCGGAACGTAGCGATGGTGTCGATACCGCCCGCGCAACCAATGAAGATCTCACCCTCGTCCTCCGAGTCGAGATTGACCAGATACTGCGCCGTCAGCATACCCTCGCCCAACTCGAAAGCACCCGTCAGACCGGTCTCCTCATCGACCGTAAAGAGGGCCTCAACGGGACCGTGCTCGATCTGGGTGTCGATCATCACAGCCAGCGCAGCCGCCATACCGATACCACAGTCGGCACCTAAGGTCGTACCGCGAGCACGCACCCAACCCTCGTCATCGACGTAGGCCTGAATGGGATCGTTCTCGAAGTCGAACTCCACGTCCGAATTCTTTTCGCAGACCATATCCATATGTGCCTGCAAAGCCACCGTCGGGCGGTTTTCGTAGCCTGCCGTTGCGGGCTTGCGCATCACCACGTTGCCGATAGCATCGCGCTTATACTCAATGCCGTGCTTCTCGGCAAATGCGATGAGCCACTCTATGATTTTCGCCTCCTTCTTCGAGGGGCGGGGGACCTTCGTAATTGCATCAAACTGCTCCCAAACAATCACGGGAGAGAGTTCAGAAATTTTTGACATAGCTATAATAAATGTTTAGTGATTTTGGACAAAGTTATGCTTTTTTTCGATACCGCGCCACGTGTGCCACGAAAAAAGTTTATCTTTGTACGTTGTTAAACCATTTTTGCACTCGTTACAAGATGAAAAACATACGTATCGGCCACGGCTACGACGTTCATCAACTCGCCGAAGGGCTGACCCTTACGCTCGGGGGCGTGGCTATCCCCCTCTCGAAAGGTTGCGTTGCCCACTCCGATGGCGACGCGGTGATTCACGCACTGTGTGATGCCCTGCTCGGGGCTGCCGCAATGGGCGACATCGGACTCCATTTCCCCGACACTTCGGGCGAATTTAAGGGTATCGACTCGCGCATTCTGCTGCGTCGCACCGTCGCTCTGCTGCGCGAGGCAGGTTGGGAGGTCGGCAACGTCGATTGCACCATCATCTTGCAACGTCCCAAAGTGCGCCCCTACATCGACCAAATGCGCGCGGAAATGGCTGCGGCAATGGAGGTTGCGCTGGATCAGGTTTCGGTCAAAGCGACCACAACCGAGCGACTCGGATTCACGGGTCGCGAGGAGGGCGTAGCCGCCGAGGCCGTAGCGTTGATCTACCGCCCGTAACGCACTATTTTCACGTCGAAATTTAGCCAAAATTTAACGCGCCACCACGCGGTCCATTGCCACGTCGTGCGGCTCGGTCGGCAGCTCATCAACCAGCTGGCAAGCAAAACACGTACCTATCTTATATATGTGTGCCGCCTCCACCACACCCAAATAGCGATCGTAGTAACCTCGACCGCGACCCATTCGTGCCCCTCGGCGCGTGAATCCTACGGCAGGAACTACCATCACCTCGATCTGCTCGGGCGGACAGAGCTCGGAGCATTGCGGCTCGTCGATTCCAAAGGCTCCCGATGACATCTGCTCGGCACGAAAATCGTAGAAACTCATCTGATCTCCCTCGACCTTTGGAACAACCACACGCTTGTTCTGCGCCCAACGCTCGACAGCCTCTCGCAGGGGAGGTTCATCGCCCAATGGCATAAAGGCAGCGACCGTTCGAGCCGCCCGAAAACGGGGATCACACTCGATCTCCGCCGCGATCAATCGAGCCGCCTCGGTGCGCTCTTCGGTCGAAAGTGAGCGTATATCGGCACGAATAGCACGACGTAACTCCGATTTTTGCGAAAAAGTCCTCTCCATAACGTAAAATTAAGCCCTAAAAGGGTTGTTATTCGACAAACAATTGTTATATTTGTACTTTGAAATACGACTATATTAACGGTAGCGACCGACTTGCAAACAGACGTTCGAACCAAAAATTAATTCACAAATATAAAAGTTTTTTTAATCTATGAGTAATTTTCTCTGCAATTCGTCAATCGGAAAGAAGCTTGTGATGAGTATTTCGGGTTGTTTCCTGGTACTTTTCCTGCTCTTCCACATGTCAATGAACATCGCGGCACTCTTCTCGGCTGAGGCTTACAACGCAATCTGCGGCTTCCTCGGCGCTAACTGGTATGCCGTAGCAGGCACATTGGTGCTGGTAGCAGGTGTATTCGTACACTTCGCTTACGCACTGTGGCTGACAATCCAGAACCGTAAGGCTCGCGGCCAGCAGCGCTACGCTGTAACCGTAACCGAAAAGGGCGTTTCGTGGGCATCGAAGAATATGCTCGTTCTGGGCGTAATCATCATCGGTGGCTTGGCTATTCACCTGATCCACTTCTGGTCGAATATGATGCTCGTTGAGCTGATGGGTGAGCACTCGGTTGTAATCGCTGGCGTTGAGTACGCTCCTACCGATGGTGCAGGCCTGATCGCATTCACCTTCTCGAAGTGGTACAACGTTCTGATCTACGTTGTATGGTTGGCTGCTCTGTGGTTCCACCTCTCGCACGGCGCTTGGTCGATGATCCAGACCGTAGGTTGGGCTAACGACAAGTGGTACCCCCGCTTGAAGTGCCTCTCGACCCTCGTAGCTACTTTGATCTGCGGCGGTTTCGCATTGGTAGTAATCTTCTTCTACATCAAGAGCCTCGGTTGCTGCTAATCACTAAATCACAAAGTCGAACAATAAAAAAGAGAACAAATATGGCTTTCAAATTAGATTCTAAGATTCCCGCTGGCGCTTTGGCCGAAAAGTGGAGCAATCATAAGGCTGCTATTAAGGTGGTTAGCCCCGCAAATAAGCGTAAGCTCGACATCATCGTTGTAGGTACCGGTCTGGGTGGCGCATCTGCTGCTGCTTCGCTCGGTGAGATGGGTTACAACGTGAAGGTATTCTGCATTCAGGACTCGCCCCGCCGCGCTCACTCGATCGCAGCTCAGGGTGGTATCAATGCCGCTAAGAACTACCAGAACGACAACGACTCGGTTTATCGTCTGTTCTACGACACCATCAAGGGTGGCGACTACCGCGCACGTGAGGCTAACGTTTATCGTCTGGCTGAGGTTTCGAACGCAATTATCGACCAGTGCGTAGCTCAGGGCGTACCTTTCGCTCGTGAGTACGGCGGTCTGTTGGCTAACCGTTCGTTCGGTGGTGCTCAGGTATCGCGTACGTTCTATGCTCGTGGTCAGACCGGTCAGCAGCTGCTGCTGGGTGCTTACGCAGCACTGAACAAGGAGATCGCTAACGGCTCGGTTAAGTGCTACACCCGCCACGAGATGCTCGACGTAGTTGTTGAGAATGGCGAGGCTTGCGGTATCATCGCACGTAACCTGGTAACTGGTAAGTTGGAGCGCTTTGGTGCTCACGCAGTTGTAATCGCAAGTGGTGGCTACGGTAACGTATTCTTCCTCTCGACCAACGCTATGGCATCGAACGGCTCGGCTGCATTCCAGTGCTATCGCAAGGGTGCAGGTTTTGCTAACCCCTGCTTCACTCAGATTCACCCCACCTGTATTCCCATCCACGGTACTCAGCAGTCGAAGCTGACGCTGATGTCGGAGTCGTTGCGTAACGACGGTCGTATCTGGGTTCCCAAGAAGATGGAGGACGTCGAGGCTCTGCGCGCAGGTAAGATCCAGCCTTCGCAGATCGCTGAGGAGGATCGCGACTACTACTTGGAGCGTCGCTATCCCGCATTCGGTAACCTCGTACCGCGCGACGTTGCATCGCGTGCAGCTAAGGAGCGTTGCGACGCAGGTTATGGCGTGAACGAGACCGGTTTGGCAGTATTCCTCGATTTCAAGACCGCTATCGAGCGTCTGGGTAAGGACGTTATCAAGGCTCGCTACGGCAACCTGTTCGATATGTATAAGGAGATCACCGACGTTAGCCCCTACGAGCAGCCGATGCAGATCTTCCCCGCAGTACACTACACGATGGGTGGTATCTGGGTTGACTACAACCTGATGACTACGATCCCCGGTCTGTATGCAATCGGTGAGGCGAACTTCTCGGATCACGGTGCTAACCGTCTGGGTGCTTCGGCTCTGATGCAGGGTCTGGCTGACGGTTACTTCGTACTGCCCTACACCATTGGCGACTATCTGTCGGCTAAGATTCAGGCTCCGAAGGTTGATACCACAACCAAGGCATTCGACGAGGCTGAGAAGGGCGTTCAGGAGAAGATCGAGAAGCTGTTCGCAATCAAGGGTAAGCAATCGGTTGACGATATCCACAAGCGTCTGGGCCACATTATGTGGGACAACGTAGGTATGGCTCGTACCAAGGAGTCGTTGGAGAAGGCAATCGTTGAGATTCAGGCTCTGCGCAAGGAGTTCTGGTCGGATCTGAAATTGGTTGGTACGGCAGATTCGTTCAACGTTGAGTTGGAGAAGGCACTGCGTTTGGCTGACTTCTTGGAGCTGGGCGAGCTGATGGCACGCGACGCATTGCAGCGTGAGGAGTCGTGCGGTGGCCACTTCCGTTCGGAGCACCAGACCGAAGAGGGCGAGGCTCTGCGCCACGACGACAAGTTTGCTTACGCAGCAGTTTGGGAGTACAAGGGTATGGACGAGGCTCCTGAGATGACCAAGGAGGCTCTCGACTACGAGTTCACTCACCGCGCACAGCGTAACTATAAGAACTAATTCTCACTGACGTACAATACTTTAATACAAAGCAAGACTATGAATTTCAAGTTAAAGATATGGCGTCAGAAGGACGCTAAAAGTAAGGGCGAGTTCAAGACCTATGAGGTAACGAATATCGCATCGGATACCTCGTTCCTCGAAATGATGGATATCCTCAACAACGACCTGGTACACAAAGGCGAGGAGCCCGTGGCATTCGACCACGACTGCCGCGAGGGTATCTGCGGTATGTGCTCGATGCACATCAATGGCCACGCACACGGCCCCGAGACCGCAGTAACTACCTGCCAGCTCTATATGCGTAAGTTCAAGGACGGTGAGACCATCACCATCGAGCCGTGGCGCTCGGCAGCGTTCCCCGTAATCAAGGACCTCGTTGTAGATCGCAGCGCATACGATAAGATTCTGCAAGCAGGTGGTTTCATCTCGGTTCGCACGGGTAGCGTGGTTGATGCTAACTGCATTCCTATCTCGAACGCTGACGCTGAGGAGTCGATGGACGCAGCAGCTTGCGTAGGTTGCGGTGCTTGCGCAGCAACTTGTAAGAACGGTTCGGCTATGCTGTTCGTTGCAGCTCGCGTATCGTCGTTGGCTAAGCTGCCCCAGGGCCGCGTAGAGGGCGCACGTCGCGCTAAGGCTATGGTTGCAAAGATGGACGAGTTGGGCTTCGGTAACTGTACCAACACCGGTGCTTGCCAGGCTGAGTGCCCCAAGTCGATCTCGATCACCCATATCGCTCGCCTCAACCGCGAGTTCCTTGCAGCTAAGTTGAAGGACTAATTAGCGATAAGGCTCGATTCGTTCGAGCGCGAATGACAAACTCCCGATCGCCAGCAGGTGATCGGGAGTTGTTATTTTGAGGTGCGAGATGGAGGCGCGAAGGGTCTAATTGGCGGCAAAAACTAAAAAAATGTATAAAAACGTAAAAAAATCGTCGAAAAATTTGGCAGATACGAAAATTGGTCGTACATTTGCACCACAAAAATAGAGCTGGTGGATTCATCTAAGGGCTAGGATACGTGCCTCTCACGCACGACATAGGGGTTCGAATCCCCTATCCACTACAAAACGAAGCAAGAGGGTGTCGAGAATTCGACACCTTTTGTTTTTGTTGGCGGTGGCGCAAGTTTACTTGCAGACATCTGCCAATAAAGACAAAAGAGCGTTGATTTATCAACCTCTTGCGGAGTTTTTTGTTCAGCGCCCCGCGGCGAGCGCAGGGGAAAGGCGTTAAGCGGAGCGAGCATAAGCGAGCGTAGTAGCCAATCCACCTATACACTACCAAGAAGACGCTGATAATCAGCGCCATTATTACCTGTTGATTCCCGCTTTGGGGTGTTCCAACCGCCTCCTCCGAGCCACAAATGCGAGTTTGCAAGTGGGTTGTAAAACAGTTTTCGCACCTCATTCTAAGCAACCACCCGAGATGTGAGGACAAACAACCAAAAAGCTCGTCCAAAACAGATACAGAAACTCTTTTTATTCATACATTTAGGGGTGGAACGTATTGATTATCACAGAGGGATTTGTTATCTTTGCATAGGAATTGTTGAACCAGTATTACAACTATAAAAAACATATATTCTATGGATATCAAATTCAGAATAGATTACCTTGCTCCGCTGGGAGAGGAGCTATTCCTGATCGTCGAAAACGCCCCCAAAGCAAAAGCCGTTGCGATGAAGAACATCAATGGCGCGTGGGAGTGTACAATCAAATGCGATTCAAAGTGTATCGAATACCGTTTCGAGGTGCGCCGCGAAGGTCAAACCGTGCGCCGCGAATGGGGCCCCGCCCACTCGCTCGAACTCAATGAGAAATGTTCGAATCTGGTCGTTCTCGACCGTTGGCACGATATGCCGTCGGACCGCTCGTTCCGTTCGTCGATGTTCACCGAGGGCGTCTTCGGTCGTAAGCGCGCAAAGCGTGCAGCTGCTCCCTCGACGGGCGACGTTGAGATTCGTGCCGAGATTCCTGTTGTACGCTCGACGCAGAAGGTCGTGCTGGTGGGTGCCGGCAAGGCTCTGGGCAATTGGGACGTTGCTAAGGGTGTCGTGATGAGCGACGCTGAGGCTCCCACGTGGAGTGCGCGCGTGAAGCTCTCGAAGATTGACGAGCTGATCGAGTTCAAGTTTGTCATCATTGACGCGACGTCGGGCGCAGTTGTCGCTTGGGAGCGTGGCGAGAACAACCGAATCAAGATCGACAAGGTGGCAAAGGGTTGCGTTGTTGTCGGCTCGTTGCGTCCGCAGTTCGACCAACCGCAGTGGCGCGGTGCGGGTGTTGCGATTCCTGTCTTCTCGTTGCGCTCGGAGCAGAGCTTCGGCGTGGGCGAGTTCAACGACCTGAAATTGATGGTCGATTGGGCGGCAGCAACGGGTCAGTCGATCATTCAGATTCTGCCCGTTCACGATACAACGATGACGGGCACGTGGCAGGATTCGTATCCTTACAATGCCAACTCGACCTTTGCTCTGCACCCGCAGTTCCTGCACCTGCCCGATGTAGGCAAGTTGCGTTCGAAGAAGGAGATGGCTCGATATGAGGCTCTGGGCAAGGAGCTGAACGCACTCGAACAGATTGATTATGAGCGTGTAAATAACGCCAAGAACGAATATCTGCACGCAATCTACAAGCAGGACGGCGCGAAGACCTTCGCTTCGGAGGAGTTCAAGGCCTTTATGGCGTCGAACGAGGCTTGGTTGCGTCCGTACGCGGTTTTCTGCGCACTGCGCGACGAACACTCGACTCCCGACTTCAACCGTTGGGGCAAGATGGCGAAGTACACCGCAGCCAAAGCAGCCAAGTACGAGGCCGAGCACGCCGAGGAGGTTGGTTACAACTACTTCGTGCAGTATCACCTCTCGCGTCAGTTGCGTGGCGTGCGCGACTATGCTCACTCGCGCGGTATCGTCTTGAAGGGCGATATTCCGATCGGTATCAGCCGCACGAGCGTCGATGCGTGGGTCTATCCCTCGCTCTTCAATATGGATTCGTCGGCGGGTGCTCCGCCCGATGATTTCTCGGTGCTGGGTCAGAATTGGGGCTTCCCGACCTACAACTGGACGAAGATGGCCGAAGATGGTTTTGCGTGGTGGAAGGCTCGTTTCGTGAAGATGGCCGAGTACTTCGACGCATATCGTATCGACCACATTCTGGGTTTCTTCCGCATTTGGGAGATTCCGCTCGATGCGGTGAATGCTCTGTTGGGCCACTTCAACCCCGCTCTACCCTTCTCGCAGGAGGAGATCGCTGCGTATGGGTTCCACTTCAACCGTGAGGCCCACACCGCACCCGTTGTTGTTACCGACAACGTGCTCTTCATCGAGGACAAACTGAAAGCAAACCACTTCCACCCGCGCATTTCGGCACAGCACACCGAGCTTTATGCCGCACTCTCGTGGGATCAGAAGCAGGCTTACGACCGATTGTACAACGATTTCTTCTATCGTCGCCATAACGATTTCTGGCAGCGTGAGGCTCTGCAAAAGTTGCCGCCACTGATCGAATCGACCGGAATGTTGGTTTGTGGCGAGGATCTGGGTATGATTCCCGACTGCGTGGCTGCCGTAATGGCGGGCGAGCAGATTCTCTCGCTCGAAATCCAGCGTATGCCCAAGGATCCGAGCGTCGAGTTCGCAACTCCGGCCTACTACCCCTACCTGTCGGTTTGCACCACCTCGACCCACGATATGAACCCCATACGTGCTTGGTGGGAGGAGGATCGCCCGACAACGCAACGATTCTACAACCAGATGCTCGGCGCGTGGGGCGAGGCACCGTTCTATTGCGAGCCGTGGATCTGCAAGCAGATTGTCGAGCAGCACCTCACTTCGCCCGCAATGCTGACCATCTTGCCGTTGCAGGATTGGCTGGCGATGGACGGAGAGCTGCGCCGCGAGAATCCCAACGACGAGCGAATCAACGTACCCGCAAACTCGCGCCACTATTGGCGTTATCGTATGCACCTCTCGCTCGAAAAGTTGCTCAGCGAGCAGTCGTTCAACGAACTCGTCCGTTCGATGATCGTTCGCAGCGGACGATAAACCGACGGTCGCAACACGACAAGAAAAACCCCACCTCCGTTTTCGGAGGTGGGGTTTTTGCTTGGGTCGGGCGTTTTGACCTTTTTATACACCCTTTCTTATTCGCAAGTTCTACTGCACCGTACGCTCGAACTCAACCACTATTGCCTCGCGCGGTCCTACGACCGTCTGCTCCGAGAGCTCGATCGGCTCTCCCGTCAATACGTTACGACCCTGACCGAGAGTCGATGTGATCTCGGCATAGTGCGACCACGGAATCTGCTTGCGGCCGCGTGAATTATTGATATAGACAAATACCGCATCGGTATCGTCATAACGGAAATAGGCATAGGTATTGTCGCGGCTACCGAAGTGCAACGTGCGACCCGTATGGATCACCTGCTTGCCCTTGCGCCACTGGAACAGACGCTGAGTCCAGTCGAACAGCTCGGCAGCGTCGCCCGTATGCTGAGCCTTATCGAACAGATTCACCTCGTCCGTAGGCCAACCACCGGGGAAATCGACTCGCAGACCACCGTGGCCCTGCGACAGATCCTTCGAGCGGAACATCAACTCATCACCGGCAAAAACCTGCGGAATACCGCGCATCGTAGCCAACAGTGTCATTGCGATCTTGGCACGTCCGACGTTACCGCGCACGATGTCAGCCGTTCGATCCGTATCGTGGTTGCCCGTGAAGATCATCATCTTCGACAGATCGTGATAGACAAAGTCGTTCGACACAGCGTCATAGACACGGATCATACCCTCGCCCCAACGCAACGAATCGGTGGGCAGTGCAGCACAGATCGCATCGCGCAGCGGGAAATCCATAATCGAGGGCAGGTGCGAATCGAAGCCGTCGCGGTTGGCGTTGCCACCCTGCCAATATGCCAGCTGGGGCACGTTGCCCGTCCAGCACTCGCCAACGATATTGAGGTTGGGATACTCAGCAACGATCGCCTCGCACCATTCGCTCATCGGCTGCTTCTCGTTGTAGGGATAGGTATCGACGCGCAGACCGTCCAGATCGGCCCACTCGATCCACCACACCGTCCACTGCTTGAAGTATTGCAGCAGGTAGGGGTTGTTCAGATTCATATCGGGCATCGAGCGATCGAACCAACCACTCTCCTGCACCTTCAAATCGTACTGCGAGGCGTTGGGATCCATATTTGTCGAGAACATATTGTTCGTCTGCACATACTCATCGTTATCGAAACGGTGGATCCAATCCTCGAAAGGCAGATCCTCGATCCACCAATGCGCTATGCCACAGTGGTTTGTAACGATATCCATAATGATCTTGATGTCGCGCTTGTGAGCCTCGGCAACATACTCACGATAGAGTTCGTTCGAGCCCATACGCGGATCGATATGGTAGTAATCGGCACAAGCGTAGCCGTGATACGACGCAAAAGGCTCGTTGTCGAGCAGCAGCGGAGTTGACCAGATTGCCGTCATACCCAGATCGGCAATGTAATCCAAGTGGTCGATCATACCCTGCAAGTCGCCACCGTGGCGACCGTAGAACTCCTCGCGGGCGCACTTATCGGCCGTATCGTCGGTCGAGTCGTTCGTCGTATCGCCATTTGCAAAGCGGTCGGGCATAAGCAGATAGATCGCGTCGGCAGTCGTAAAGCCCTGACGCTCGCGCGAGCCCTCACGACGCTCGGCAATCTCATAAGGCACCTTGAAGCTCTCGCCCTCACGCTCGAAAACGATATAGCGCACACCAGCCTCAGCCTGCGGATCGACCTTCACATCGGCAAACAGATAGTTCGGGCTGTCAGCCTTGTGCAGTGCGGAGATCTCGACACCCTCGCCCTCGATACGGACATCGCACGCAGCGATATTCTCGCCGTGCAACATCAGCTGCAACGGGGTCTGCATACCCGTCCACCACGACAGCGGCTCGACGCGATCGACCTGTGCGGCCGTAGCGTCGTCAACCGTCTGCGGATCGAATTGCGGAGCACTGCCACAAGCCACCGTAACAAATGCCATAGCTGTAATGATCAAATGTTTAGCGTTCATCGTCGTGTTCGCTCACTTATTTGGTCAAAATCATATAACCCCACGCCGCCAAGTCGATCTGCTCGTCGGCCACGAGTGTAACCTTCTCACCCGAGATTGCGTTGGTATATTCGCCGGCGATAGCTGCCGTTACAACAACCGACGCAGCCTCCTCCGAGAAGTTGAACAGGCTGACAACCTTGTTCTGCTCCACCTCGCGCGAGAATGCCAATACCGATTCGGGCGCACCCTCGACATATACCAGCTCGCCACCGCGCTCGCCCGAAGCCAAAGCTACGTTCGAGTGGCGCATAGCGTTGAGTTTCTTATAGAAATCGGTCCAACGGTTAGGCTCCCAACCGGGGATCGGATCCTTCTCGAAGAATGCAAAACGGTGGTCGTAGCCAACCTCCTGACCGGTGTAGATCAGCGGCTGAGCCTGCGGCAATACGTAGGTCATCGCTGCAAATGCCTCAGCACCCTCGCCATAGCGCTCGAACTCGGTACCCGACCACGAATTTTCGTCGTGATTCGAGGTGAAGAGCAGACGGAATGCCTCACGGGGATACTCGCTCGTGAACTCGGCAATCCACGCTTTCAGGTCGGCGGTTGTCTTGTCGCCCTTAGCGATGTCGTTCATAATGTGGAGCAACTTCCAGCCGTAGGTAGCATCGAAGCCAGCGGTGTGGAAATTGACACCCTCACCCTCTGCCAACAGATAGATGTCGGGGTTCAACTTCTTCAACTCTGCCCACGCCTTGGTCCAATAAGCGTCGGGCACCTCGCCTGCAACGTCGCAGCGGAAACCATCGACACCCTTCTCGATCCAGAACTTCAACACGTCGTACATAGCTGCGTGAACCTCCTCGCACTCGTAGTTGAGCTTCGAGATATCGGTCCAATCGTACTGCACGATGGGCTTGCCCGTCGAATCGCGCACGTACCACTCAGCCGGTTTCTCGGTTACCCACGCAGCATCGGGCGAGGTGTGGTTAGCCACATAGTCCAAAATCACTCGCATATCCAACTCGTGAGCCTTCGCCAGGAAGCTCTCGAAATCCTCCATCGTACCAAATTCGGGATTCACCTCGTAGTAGTTGCGGATAGCATAGTACGAACCGAGCGTACCCTTACGACCCAGCTCACCAATGGGGTGGATCGGCATCAGCCAAACGATATCGACACCCAGCTCCTTCAAGAAGGGCAGGCGCGCCTCAGCCGCTGCAAAAGAGCCCTCGGCACTCTGCTGACGCACATTCATCTCATATACAACCGCATCGTAAGCCCACTCGGCGTGAGCCGACGTCGATGCAACCTGCTCGTTAGCACTCGTGCAGCTTGCCATAAGCATAGCCACGAGCGAACAAAACAGCGAAATAATTACAATTACACGTTTCATATTCATCTATTTTTAGTCAATTTTGGTTATTACTTCAAACTCGTATGGTGCAACCTTAACCGTCAGACGCTCACCCGAGTGGGTCAGTTCGCCACCAAAGCGGGCCTCCGATTTCTGCTTGCGGTCGGCAGCCTTGGGCAAGGTCAGCTCAACGGTGCGCTCATCGCCACCCGTATTGAGCACAACAACAACCCACTCACCCATATAGATTCGCACATAGGCCCAAACCTTCTCGTCGAGCGCCAGCGTCATCTGGTCGCCATAGTTCAACGGCATCGAGCTGCGACGAATCTTCACCAGCTCGCGCGTCAGTTCGTACTGCGCCTGCTCCATCTCGTTATAACCATCGAAGCGCATCATACGACGGTTGTCGGGGTCGTTACCGCCCGGCTCGCCATACTCGTCGCCCTGATAGATACACGGCACACCCGCAATGGTCATATTGAGAGCATTGATCAGCGCAAGTTTCTTATATCCAATCGGATCGCCAACGCCAATCTCGCGCAGCCAACCCGCAGCCTTATGATCCTCATCGGGCGAGAGCGTACCACCCGCCAACGAGATCAGACGCGCCTTATCGTGGTTGCCTGTGATGTTACCCATCGTGTGGTGAGCACCATAAGCACCCATCGACTCCTCGACAACCGACGCCAAGCGGGTAACCGAGTGGTCGCGCGTCAGCACATCGAGAGCCGTATGATAGACATTGAAATCGAACTGAGCGTCGATCATACCGCTACGAACATACGAGCCAATCAGTTCGGGCGAGCCATACGTTTCGCCAATCTGCCACAGCTGACGATCGGGCAGCTGCGTGCGCATCTTCTTGGTCAGCGTACGCCAATAGTTCAACGGAATATGCTTGCAAGCGTCGTGGCGGAAGCCGTCCAATTCGTAATTGAGTACCCAGAACATTGCCGAGTCGGTCATCGGCTCAACCACCTCGGGGCGCTCCAAATCGAGCGAGGGAATATGCTCGTCGAACCACGTCGTCAGACGGTGCTCGTCCCACAGACCCAAGTTCTTACGACCGTCGGGCAACATCAGCGGAGTAACCCAATCGGGGTGCTCCTGCATTACGGGCGAGTTGATATGCAGGTGGTTAGCAACGTAATCGAGGATCACGTTCATATTGTTTTCGTGCGCCACGTCCAGCAATCGCTTCAACTCGTCCGACGTTCCGAAACGGTCATCGACAACGGTCGTATAGATAGGCCAATAGCCGTGATAACCCGAGAAACGGGTGTGAGGATTGACATTCAGACCCCAAGCGTCGCGCGGATTCTGCGTGATGGGCGAGATCCAGATGGTCGTAATGCCCAGATCCGAGAAGAAACCTCTCTCGATCTTTTCGCGCACACCAGCCAAGTCGCCACCCTGATAATCTGCCTCGAAAAGCACATCGGGCTGGTTGAGCGGCTGGTTGTTGGTCGAATCGGCGTCGTAGAAACGGTCGATCATCAACGAATACAACACCTGCGCCTCACGATGATGGCGCGTCAACTGCTCCGCCTCACGAACGACCTTGCCATCAACGAGCGGAATCATCAGATCGTTGAAACGAGCCTCACCATTTGCAGCATAGACGCGCAGGAACGAGTGCTTCTGCTCGGTTGCATCTTTGGGAATAATCAGCTCGAAGCCCTTATCATTGCGGAGAATGCAGGCCTCAGGCAGACGGCAGTTCTGCCACATTGCCACGATCTGATCGACCTCTTCGGTCGTTTCGACCGCAACCACGTGCATCATCTGGCTCACCGAGAAGATACGGTTCACATCGTTGCTTGCGCCCATCAGTGCCACAACCGAGAGCGAACGACCCTCGTTCCAAACCTCGAAGGTGGCTACGCCTGTGCCCTCGGGAGCCGTAACACGAAACTCTGACCAATCTTCGGCAATCGGAGCCACCACCAGCTCGTCCGACGTGATCGAGTCGATCTTCTCCCACTCGGGCAGGTAGTCGGTGATGTAGAGCGTATTATCGCCTGCCACCAATCGTGCAGGGACAATCGGACGATTGTTACCCGTTTGGGGCAGATCGTTGAAAATCTTGGTCTGGCACGCAGCGAGCGTCGCAACAACGACCAAAAGCGACAAAAATCTTTTCATACTATAATTAAGGTTCTTCGTTTCGATAATTTAGTTTAGATCTCGATGATGATCGACGAATAGGGAGGCATCGTGAGCTGGTGCTCGTTGGTGCCGATGGTCTTGACCGTAACGCCATTCATATCGGCAATCGGAGCCTTGATCGTGTGCTTAACTACGTGGGTGCTCGTCTTGTCCGACACGTTATGAACAACCAGCAGACGCTCCGAACCCGCCTCGCGATAGAACACCATCACCTGCTTGTTGGTATTGTCCGAATCGTTGAAATCCGACGGCAACTCCATCGTACCATACGCCAGCGCAGGATAGGTGTTGCGCAGACGAGCAAACTTGCGATAGACGTTGTAGATCGACTTGGGATCCTTAGCCTGCGTCTCGACGTTGCCCACGTTGAGCTCGAAGTTGTACTGCGACTTGTGCCACGTCGGACGCATCTTATCGCTCTCCTTCGGAGCCCACATCATCGGCTCACGAACGTAGATATCGTCCTTCGACTTGTCGCCCAGCATACCGATCTCCTCACCATAATAGATATATGGCGAGCCGACCGACGTAAGCAGGATCGCTGCGGCCATTTTTGCACGCTCAATCGAGCCGCCGAGGGTCGTGCGGGCACGATTCTCGTCGTGATTCGAGAGCTTGGTGGCGTGAATGAAGTCCGAACGATACTTTGCGTACTCCTTCTCCTGCTCGATCATATCCTTCGGGAACCACTTGGCGTGCGAGTTCTGAATGGCATACGACATACGCGCCTCCCAGCCCGTAAAGTCGAACAATGCGGGCAGACCCTTATAGAACTTCGCCATCTCGGTATAATACAACCAGCACTCGCCCACCATATAGATATCGTTGAAGCCGAGCTTCGATTTGCCGCGGAAATAGTCGTTCAACTCGTTGTAGAATGCACTGAGGAAGGCCGAGTTCTCGGTTGCGCTCTCGTTGTCGTAGATGTGTTTCACAGCGTCCAGACGGAAACCATCGACACCCTTATCAACCCAGAACTTCGCTGCGTCGGTCATCGCCTTGAACGCACCACTCGACGCGCAGCTCGACGAAGGACCATAGTTCAGGTCGGGCATCGAGCCGTTGTAGGGGTCGAAGTTGCTCAGGTAGTAATAGTTGGTCGTACCCGTAGGCACAGGCTTCCAGCAGCCATTGTCGGCCGTAGTCGAGAAGTGATAGAAGCTGCGATAGTCGTTATCCTCGCTCGAACAAGCCGTCGTAAACCACGGATTGAGGTTCGAGGTGTGGTTGGGGACAAAATCCAGAATCACACGAATCTTGCGCTTGTGTGCCTCGGCAATCAGCTTCTCCATATCGGCCATCGTGCCGTAGTCGGGGTTGATCACCTCGTAGTCGATCACATCGTAGCCGTGGTACGAGTTGCACTCAAAGACGGGCAACAGCCAAATGCCTGCAATACCCATATCGTCCAGATAGTCCAACTTGGCCGTTACGCCATTCAGGTCGCCCTTGCCGTCGCCGTCCGAATCGGCAAACGAACGCACAAAGATCTCGTAAAACAGATCGGCACGCTTCTGCCCGTCGAACTTACGCGCTGTGTACTGCGACACCTGATCGACCACATCGCCCACCTGCTCATCGGGCGTGGGCTCGGTACCCGTGTTGTCGCCACCCGTTTTGTCGTCGCAGGCTACCATCAGCAGCGACGCCATCAGGGCTAAATAGAGTAATAAATTCTTGAATTTCATCTTATTTTCTCGTGTTTTATTTGTTTCTTTCTCTTTTTCTTAGGGGTTGGTGAGCCGATCAAAGCTCACCAACCAAAATCAACGCTACGTGTGCGACTACTTCGCAGTCAGCTTAACGGTAGCGGGGCTCACGCCCATATTTACCTCAACCAGATAGTTGCCCTCGGCAGCCACCTTGAAGTTAGCCTCATCGACACCGCACTCAACAGCAGTACCCAACTCAACGGTTACGACGCTCTCGCCCTTACCGCTCAGGTTGTACTTCCAATCGGTGTCGCCGGCAGTCCAACCCACCTCGTGGCAACGGATCTTGAACTCACCCGAGATCTTCATCTCAGCCGAATAGATACCATTACCCTTAGCCTCCAACGGGAAGTCCTGCGACCACTGAGTGTCGTTCACTGCACCAATGACATTCACCGAGCCGATGGGTACTACCGTAGCCACACCAACCTGATCGGTTGCATTGAGCGCAACGTCCCAATAGTAAAGACCATAAGGCTGCTTGATGTTGTCGCCGAACGAAGTTGCGATATCATAAACGTAGGTAGTGCCCTCACGCAGTACGCCACCCAACCAAGCCGACCAATTCGGATAGGTTACCTTGAACTCAGCGTCGGTACCCGTAGCACCTTCGGGAGCATACATATCAACGAAACCTACGAAACGCGACTTATCAACATCGCCACGGTTCTCGTGAGCGTAGCGCAACTGAGGCGACGCAGCACCCAAATTCCAGTTGTAAGCACCGAATGCACCGGTAATCTCCAAGAAATCGGGCGACAACGACAGATCCTTCACCGCACCGTCGATAGCCAACGTCATCGTGGTCAGGTCGAGCTCCAACTTGTGCATACCCTTGGTCATCACCAGATTCGAGCCATTGATCTGCAAGTTAGTGCAGCTACCGCCCAACTTGGTCTGGAACTCAACGCCATCAACCACCTTGTTCCACTGGTTGTCGAAGATGATCAGCATCGAGCCGTCCTTCGAGAAGTCGTGCTCCAAAACCCACTTGTCGGTCTTGCCCTCCTCAACGGGCGAGAACTGAACCGAGTTGCCGGCGTCCCAACCGTTGAAGTCGCCCACAGCACCAACCTTGCTAACAGCCAGCTGAGTGAGCTTCATTGCATTCAGATCGGCGTGCAACAGCGTCATACCTGCGTTGGTAGCCATCGGAGTTGCCTCTTCACCTGCTGCATACTTGGTCATAGCCGCAGCGTCGCCACCGAAGCGAGTAGCCAAGTCGGTCTGCAAACGCGACAGAACGATCTGTGCGTCCGAAGCTGCCGTAGGCAGAGCGTTCAAGCCCCAGAAGCTGCCCGTCAAGCCATTCTCGTTGGTGATTGCCTGCATAGCAACACCCTTCGAGTAGTTCCACTCGTCGGTCGAATTAACCACGTAGAGCTTCGACTCGTCCTCCGAAACTGCACCCGTCTTGATGGTATAGGGATAGTCGTAGAGCGACAGCGTGAAACCGGTCAGACCGCTCACCTCGCCCGTACGCAGGTTGTTGTTCGAAGCGATAACCAGCTCCTCGGCACTCTCACCCAGCGAGCAGTTATAACCCTCAACGTCCCAAGCGTTGTTGAAACGTACCTTGTACTCCTTGTCGGGAGTTACGTTAGCGATACCGGTCCAGGTCTTGTCGGTTGCGTTGTAGTAGAGAGGTACGTCGTGGCCCCACGCGGGCTCACCAAACGCATCACCAATCAGCGATACCGATGTCAAAGGCAACATCACGTAGCTCAACTCATCGACATTAACCTCGATGTAGTACAGACCAGCCTCCTTCTTGAAGTTTGCGGGAGCACCCTCAGCACTCTCAACGAAGAGCTTGCCCTCCTCCTCAGCGGGACCATACTCCGTACCGTCCCAATAGGGCTGCGAAACGATCTTGAACTCGCTCTGGTCAGCGTTCTCCAAGTGCAGGAAGCCACGGAATACACCGTCCGAGCCCTGCAACAGACGCGAGCACTCGCTATTCTCGGTCCAACCCTGATAAGCACCCAAGATGTAGAGATAGGTGATCTTCGAGTAGTTGAACTTGACAACCTGCTCCTTCGAAGTGAGCTTACCCTCAGCCGAGCAAGCCTCAACGTAGAAGGTCAGAGCATACTCGCCCGTGAGTTTGATATCCATCAACGAGAGCAATTCGGCATTCGAGATCGAATAGCTGCACTCGGTGGTGCTGCCCAAGTTGATGTATGCGCCATCGCGCTTGACGTAAACCATATACTCGGCATCGTCCATACGAGCCGACGACCAAACCAGCGTAAAGGTCTCATTGACGGTCAGGTCGTTCACCACCACCTCGTTGTGGGGTGCGATCGCGGGAGTGGTCGGATTGATGACCATCTCGTCGGGATCGTGGTTACAAGCCACGGCCAGAGCCAACACCGCAAAGGCCGACAGCAAATATTTCATAATTTTCATAGTGTTCTATTGCTTTTTCAGGTTAAAAAAGGTCGGGCGAGCGAGCGGGCCACGCCGCCCACACGCCTAACCAATTCGCACTCTTTATTCGGCCTGCTCGACCTTACCCGATACGGGCGAGGGGTTCGTATCGTCCTGCAACAGCGAATTGACATCGCCCTTGAAGTTGATCGAGAAACGAACCTTACCGCTCAGATCGGTTACCAGATTGGTGGGATCATTCAGCACCAGGTGCTCCAAATCCTTACCCCAGCTCATTGCCCAATCGTGGTTCAGGCGGAACTTATACTCGCCAGCGGCGGTATTCTCATATACGCCCGTCCAAGTCTGTGCAATTACCGACTGGTAGAACTTCGAGTTGTAATCGGCATCGGTACCCTGAGTCGAGGGATCGGGAAGACCTGCGGGGGTCAGATCCAGATCAACACCCCAGCTCGAATCGAATACACCACCGATAACGCTGATTGCGCTTGCGGGGCTCAACTTAGCCGACAACGAACCAAGATCAACCGTGATCCAATACATACCCGATGTAGTGGTGAGGTTTGCGGGGTTACCCTCGGTCGACAGAGCGTCGAGCGAGCCACCGTAGTTGCCTGTCCAACCCGGATTCTCGGGGCAGAACTTGAACTCGCAAGTGCCCGTAGGATCGTCGGGATTAACCAGATAAACCAGACCCTCATATACATTGGTATTCTCACCATTCTCCCACAGTACGGGAGCGTCCTGATCGTTCCAGCCCTGGTGCATACCGCGTACCCAGAGGCAGCGACGGATCCAAGGAGCCGAAGTCGATTTAACGGTGGTGATATCAACCTGAATAGCGTTCGAACGCTTTGCATAGGCCTCATTGCCGGCCGAGATGTTAGCCACAACGTAGAAGAATACGGTAGCGTTTGCACCCTCGGGCACAGCCAGGCCCTTCTTATCAACCAGCGAGTTGTTCAGCAACTCCTTGGTCATCGTGTAAGAGGTAGTATAAGCCTCGCCGATCTGCACATCAACGTCCTGATACGAAGCAAAAACGGCGTAAGTTACAGCAGCTGAGTAGCCATAGTCGACCGAGCTCCACGACAGAGTAACCTCATTTTGAAGTGTTGCATCATCGACCACGATGTTCGACAGGGTGTTCATCACCGGTGCCGAAACTTCGTCTGCCGGCAGAGCCATCACCTTCTCGTCCTCGTGGCACGAGGTCATAAGAAGTGCAGCCGCAGCAAACATCGAAATATATTTCAAAACTTTCATCGTTGTTTGTGTTTAGTGGGTTGTTTACTCGATGTAACCTTCATTCTGCGAGAGGTTCTCGTTAGCCAACAGGTCGTCCGAAGGAAGCGGGAAGAGCTCCAAGTACTTAGCAAAGCCCTGACCATTCTTCACACCACCCTTGAAGGGCCACAGATACGATGCCGACGAGTAACGATCGTAGCGAATCAGAGTCGTACGACGCTGACCCTCCCAGAACAGCTCACGCGAAATCTCGTCGAAGATCTGATCCAGATTTACGGTCGTCGAAACGGTGGGATTCTGCATACCTGCGCGTGTCTGCAAAGCCTTGATACAATCAACAGCCTTAGCGTCCGAAGTCTGACCGCCGTCGATACGAGCCTGTGCCTCGGCATATACCAAGTACATCTCGGCTGCGCGGATCATCGGGAAGTCAACCGACGAGAATTTCTCGGTCTTCGAGTAGTCGGTTGCGGGGTCGAGGAAGCGGTTGTTGTTGAACTTAACCACGTGCCAGCCGTTAGCGAAGTTCTTGGTATCCATCTCCTTATCGTCGCAGTCCGACAACGAAACCAATGCACGAGCGTCGATAGCCGTGAATACGTTCTCGTCGTCGCCGGCAGCGTCGCCCGAGCGGGTCTTGGCAGCATCGACAGCCGCCTTGCCGATCATACGCTCAACAGCCTCCGAGTTGGTAACCAGACCGTTCCAGTTGCCATCGATACCCAAAGCGTACTGCTGACCCTTACCTGCCAACATCAAGAAGCTCGTACCGCCATACGACTGAGTCTTATTAGCGTCGTAGCACGAAGCATAGACGATCTCCTTCAATGCGTCGGGGTTCTCGCCGTTGTCGCCCATAAACAGAGCCTTGTAGTTGTCAGCCAGCTGATAAGCTGCGATAACCTTCTCGGCAGCATCACGAGCCGTAGCGTAGTGAGCCTTGTCCTCAGCGCCCAGATAGGTCTTGTGGTTCAGGCACAGACGTGCCAACAGACCGTAAGCAGCACCCTTATCCACGCGAGGATAGACCTGAGTGTGGGGAGCTTTCAGTGCCGAAGCGTCCGAAGTCAGCTCGGTCAGCTCGGCCTTCAACCAATTGTACAGGTCGGCCTGATTGGTCTGAATGGGTTTGTAGGTACCGAAGGGGTCGGTATCAACCACGAAGGGAGGATTACCGAAGCAATCGAGCAGTACCCAATAAGCGTATGCACGCAGGAAGCGAACCTCAGCGCGCTCGATAGCTACCTCAGCGTCGCTATCGTCGGTGTTGCGCAGGAAGTCGTTGGCGAAAGCCACCATCATCATACCGCGCGTATAAGTTGCATAGATAGCGTCGTTCTTCACGGCACTCCAAGCGTTGCCGCCGATCTCTGCTACCCACGAGTCGCCCCAAACGCACTTGCACTCATCGGTCGAAACCGTCTGGATCGACCACCAAGCACGCAGGAACTCCGATGCGCCGGCATCGCTAACGTCGATATCCGACGAGCCGGCACCGCCCTGACCTACGAGCGTAAAACCGCCATAAATCTTTGCCAGCGCGCTCTTGCGATACGTAGGATTCTCGTACACGTTATCAACTACGTTATCAGCCTCAGGCGTCTGGTTCAGATCGCCGACACAGGCCGTAAGCGAGAGGGCTGCAATGGCTGCTAAAAATATATTCTTTTTCATTCTTTTGTCCTCCTCTGATTAAAAGTTGATACCCAGACGCACGCTGTAAATTCGCGGACGAGGATAGATATTCGAGTCGATACCGCCCGTAACCGAGCACTCGGGATCCAAACCGCTGTAATTGGTGATTACGAATACGTTCTGTACGCCTGCTGCTACGCGGATCGACATATCGCTCTTAGCTACATCGCGGAAGGTGTAACCCAACGAAACGTCGTCCAGACGGAAGTACGATGCGTCCTCCAAGAACAGATCCGAGCAACGCTGCGATACCGAGTTTGCACCAACGTTGAAACCATACTTGGTTACGGCACGCTGAGCGTTGATCAGGTAGCCCTTATTCACCAGGTCGGGATAGTTGGTGGTTACGCCGCCGCACAATACGTCGTTGAACATATAGTTACCAACCGTACCGTGGCCGTTGAAACCCAGATCCCAATTCTTGTACGAGAGCTTCATATTCACACCGTAGTAGAAGTCGGGGTTGGGGCTCTTGTTGGTCATATAACGGTCAGCATTGGTGATCTGGCCATCGCCATCGCGATCAACCACTGCGTCCTGAATGGGGTTGCCATCGGGATCATAAACCTGCTGCCAGAGGTAGAAGGTATAGGGTGCGTAGCCTACAACGTGGCGCTGCAAGTGGTTACCCGTACCGCCACCGCCGCTACCAACTTCGATAGCCTCGCTGGGCAGAGTCTTGATCTCGGTGCTCTGGAACGTGCCGCTGAAACCGATCGACCAGTGCCAATTCTCGGTCTGAACGGGGATCAGGTTCAACGAAACCTCGACACCCTTGTTCTCCATCGAGCCGATGTTCTGATATACGTAGTTCGAGAAGTTGCCACCCAGAGGCACAGCAACGCGCGAAATCAGGTCGTCGGTCTGACGCAGGTAAGCATCAACAGTACCGTTGATACGGCCATTGATGAAACCGAAGTCCAAGCCGACGTTATAGGTAGTGGTCTCCTCCCACTTCAACGACTCGTTGAATGCGTGAGGCTTCACGGGGAAGTAGAAACCATCACCCAGAGGATACTGGTTGGTAGGCTCCTGCGAGATCTCCGAGTACTGCTGAGCAGCGTAGTTCTCGCCGAACTCCTGCTGACCGGTTACACCCCAGCCCAAACGCAGTTTCAGAGCCGACAATGCGCGCGAGTCCTTCAAGAACTTCTCCTCGCCGATGTTCCAAGCGAAGGCTGCCGAGGGGAAGTAACCCCAACGGTTCTTGCCAACGAAGCGCGACGAACCGTCGGCACGCATCGTAACGGTGAACAGATAGCGCGAAGCGATCGAGTAATTAACACGACCATAGAACGAAACCAACGCATTGCGATACGAAGGTGCGGTGTTCGAGATCAGCGTCGAGTTGCCATCGAGGTCGGTACGACCGTAGTTCCACGACTTGGTCTTCGAGTAGTTCATCGACCACGAGTAACCTGCCATCACGTTGATATTGTGGATACCCACCTCCTTAGCGTAGTTGGCGTAGAACTCCAACAGCTGGTTGCGGTGCAGGTTCTCATACTTATCGAAACGACCGAAGGTCTTGTATGCACCGTCCGAGTCGCGGTTAGCAAAGATCGAACCCGGCAGGTTGCCCTTGTCGCCCTTGGTCTTGGTGATATCCAGACCTAAGTTCAGATTGAGGCTCAGATCCTCGAAACCGTGGATCTTATAGTCGAGCTGCAAGTTACCCAATGCGCGGTACGAGTTGTTGCGATCGTACTTGTCGTAGAGGGTCGAGAAGGGGTTGATCGGAGCCAGATCGGTCGACCAGTTCCAGAAACCGTTGTTCGTAGCGTAGTCGATTGCACCGTCAGCGTTGTAGATGTAGGGGCTCTGAGTAGGATCGAACGATACGGCTGCACCTACGGCACCTGCATCGGCGTAGTTACTCTTGTTGTAGATACCCTTAGCGTTCAGGTTTACCGACAGATGATCGGTGAAGAACTTGGGCGAGAGATTGATGTCCAACGTAACACGCTGGTTGTCCGAGCCCTTCAACGTACCCTGATCGTAGGTATAACCTGCCGAGAAACGATAAGGAAGCTCGTCGCCATAACCGAATGCACCGGTTACCGATACGTTGTGGTCGGTAGCCATAGCCAGACGGAAGATCTCCTTCTGCCAATCGGTGTTAGCCGTGCCAAACAGATCGGCAGCCTTCTGACCACCTACCTGAACAGCATACTCTCTGAACTCGTCAGCCGACATCATATCGAGAGTCTTGTGGTTGTGCTTAACGCTTGCGCTACCGTTGTACGATACGCGGGGGCAACCATCTTGACCCTTCTTGGTGGTGATCAGAATGACACCATTCGATGCGCGCGAACCGTAGATTGCGGTAGCCGAAGCGTCCTTCAATACAGTGAACGAAGCGATGTCGTTGGGATTGACCATCGACAGGCCGTTAGCCATACCCGGACCAGCCTCGTTTGCAACGGGCACACCATCGATAACGATCAACGGGTTGTTGTTAGCCGACAGCGAAGCGCCACCACGGATACGGATCTCAGCACCCTCACCCGGTGCACCGCTACCCGACGTAATGTTCACGCCCGGCACCTTACCACGCAACATCTCCTGCGGCGAGGTCAGCGCACCACGGTTGATCTCCTCGGCCTTCACAGCCACAACCGAACCGGTCATATCGTTCTTTTTAACAGCACCGTAACCGATCACGACGATCTCTTCGAGCGACATCAAGTCCTCTTCGAGAACCACGCGCGACAGCACGGTCGAGGTTGCAACCAACTCAACGGTCTTATAGCCGATATAGCTGACGCTGATGATCGACTTCGGATCGCTAACATTGAGCACATACTGACCATTGAGGTCGGTCGTAACTCCGTTGGTTGTACCCACTTCGGCAACGGCAGCACCCAGCACGGGATCACCGGCTGCGTCGACTACCACGCCCTTAATCTGCAATTTACCGCTCTGGGCAACTGCAAGAGTGGGGGTTGTGATGCTAAACAACATCAAACCCAAGCACATAGCGAGAATTTTTCTCATAAGAGCTTTTAGTTATTAGTTAATATTATAGGTAATTTATCTTTACTCCTTATATATAATATAACGCACCTTCTTATGCAGATTAGGCCTCAACCTCCTCGCGCTTCTCACGGACGAAGGCTACCGACACAGCTGCCAGCAACATAAATACGCCCGCCAAAGCCAACATACTCATCGGCGACGAACCGAACAGATGCTCGACGATCATACCGCCCGTCAAACCGATAACGATCTGCGGAATGGTGATCGTGAAGTTGAAGATACCCATATATACACCCATACGACGTGCATCAACCGCGCGCGAAAGGATTGCATAAGGCATTGCCAGAATACCAGCCCAAGCCACGCCGATACCCACCATCGGGATCATCTGCGCATATTGGTCGGTAGTAACGCACAGACCCAAGAAACCGAGCGCACCGCACAGCAGGCACACTGCATAGACCAGCTTATTGCCCCAACGAGCAGCGATCTTGTCGATGAACAGCGCAGCGATACAAGCCGGAATGGGATAGATACCGTTGAGCACGCCTACCCACGTCTGGGTCTGACCTGCCGAAAGCAGTTCGCCCGTCTCGTGGCTCACAACCACACCCGTAATTGCGGGTTTCAGGTAGGTCCACATCAGGAACAGAGCTGCCCACGAGAAGAACTGCACCACGCCCAACTGCAACATCACCTTAGGCACATTGCGCAGCAACTCCACGAACGACGGCTTATGCTCGTCTTCGGCCTCAACGGGCTGGTTGTTGTAGCGAGCAAACTCCTCGGGAGGATACTCCTTGGTGCGGAATACGGTTACCAGAACGGTTGCCAACAAGATTGCACCACCGATGTAGTACGACCAAGCAATGTGCTGGGGTACTTGACCGGGGATCACCTCGTCCGACACACCGCAGTGGGTCAGAATCAGCGGCAGCACAGCACCGATCACGGCACCCAAGTTGATCAGGAAGGTCTGCACGACATAGCCCTTGGTCTTCTGCGAGTCATCGAGCATATCAGCCACCAGCGCGCGGAAGGGCTGCATCGTTACGTTGAACGAGAGATCCATAAAGAGCAGGATCAATGCACCCATCAGCAGCGGAGCGAAAGCCAACAGAATCGGAGCGTTGGGCATCAGCACCAAAGCCACGGCCGAGATGATCGCACCACCCAGAATGAAGGGGATACGGCGACCCAGGCGGGTCCAAGTACCGTCCGAGAACAGACCCACGATCGGCTGAATTACCAGACCTGCAACGGGGGCTGCCAACCAGAAGTAGCTCAGGTGCGAAAGGTCGGCACCGAGCGACTCAAAGATTGATGAAGTGTTCGAGTTTTGGAGTGAATAGCCAATCTGAACTCCGAGGAATCCGAAGCTAAGGTTCCAAATCTGCCAGAACGTAAGTTTAGGTTTTTTCTGCATAATAGTGTAAAAATTTAGCTATACAAATTTATAATAGCATTTCCAAACCACCAATCTCAGTCCGACGAACGGCAAAACAAAACCGACGAACGGTCGATTTGGACGGACGAGTGTTGTGATCTAAAAAATTAAAGTGCCGTTTTCGCAACAAGATTTGGAGATTCAACAAAAAAGCCCTACCTTTATTGTCAAGATTGGACTCGACCACGAGCATCGAAACCACCAGCGATTGATCGAACCGACCGACAAGAGAGCCGTTAATGCACAACCGAGTATGAAGAGAATTTCGTTTTCGACACCCGCGACAATCCACCTGTTCGCCATAGCGCACGCCACAATAGCTGTGCTCAGCCGCTTGGTCGATTATATGGACGACGTGCCGCTGACCGTGCTCACAATCTTGATGATCGTGATCATCGCAATCCGCCAACGAATGCAGACCGAGATTACAGCGATGCTGACACTCGTCGGTACGTTCTCGGGCTACCTGCTTGGCACCTACGGAGCTACGATTGTATCCAGCGTGGTCTCGGACCCCACCACCTCGTCGGCTATCACCACCGCTATCGTTACCGAACTGCTCGGTTGGTCGGTCTATGGCATCTCCTCACTCAAAAGCCTCCGCTCGATGCACGCCAATACGTGGAGCCCTTCGATTCCGCAGCTGGCTCTGGTCGCCGCCGCAATTCTGTTGCTGCGCGTTTCGTATTCGCTCATCTTCAACTCGTCATACTTCTCGCAATCGAGTATCTATCCCGAATTTAACCGTATGGTTAGCAATACGTTCGCTATGGTGGTACTCGTCTGTGGCAATGTGATTCTGGTCGGGTTCGGCCGCCTGCCTAAACGGTTGCAGGAGTTGCAAAATGTGCTGAACGTAATCTTGGTTGCGCTCTTCTCGGTCGCCATCACCTTTATCGTCTATTACGACCTGCCCAACGGTGGCCAATACATCTTCGCAGGTCTGCCATTCCTGCGTCAATATGCAGTTGTGTTGCTGGCCGATATGGTTGTCTATGTAGGATTTACGCTGATTGGCCACCTCTATACCTCGCAAGACGAACTGCGCACCGAACGAGGCAAAAAGCACCTCGCACAATTCCAATACAACAAGCTCAAAATGCAGATCAACCCCCACTTCCTGTTCAACTCGCTCAATATTCTCGACTATCTGGTGCAGGAGGGGCAGACCGAGCGCGCAAGTGCTTTCATTCGCAAGCTGGCCGATTCGTATCGCTATATGCTCAAAACCGAGGACGAACCTCTCGTTACGTTGCAAGAGGAGATCGATTTCGCCCACAAATACTCCGAGCTACTGCAAGAGCGATTTGCGAGCGGTTTCACGGTCCATTACCAGATTGACGACCAACTGCTCAACCGCAGCATTATCCCTTGTTGTCTGCAACTTCTCATCGAGAACGCCACCAAGCACAACATCGTCAGCCCCGAGCGTCCGCTGACCATCTTTGTCTGTGCCGAGGGCGACACGCTGACCGTGCGCAACAATATCCAACCTCGAATTACCGCCCAAGCCTCAACCGGCACGGGACTGAAAAACATACGACAACAATATCTCGATATTTGCAATCGTCCGATCTCGGTCGAAAAGACGCAAAGTGAATTTATCGTAAATATACCACTACTATGAGAACCTATAACGTACTAATCATCGAGGACGAGATTCCGGCACAAGCCAACCTGCGTCGCGCCATCGAACGACAGTTCGACGATCTGCGCGTGGTGGGTGTTGAGAGTTCGGTCTCGGGCGCTGTGGCGTGGCTCGGCGAGGAGCAGAACGTGGCCGATATAATCTTTATGGACGTCGAACTTTCTGACGGCTCGTGTTTCGACATTTTCAAGCAGTGCCAAGTCAAGAGCAAGGTGATCATCACCACCGCCTTCGATAATTACGCAATTCAGGCGTTCCGCGTCAATAGCATCGACTATCTGCTCAAACCGATTGACCCTGAGCTACTTCGCGCAGCTGTTGATCGCTGTCGCACCGCACTCAAAACCGTCGAGGGCAACGACACCCCGTTCGATTTCGAGGCGCTGCGCAATGCGCTCAACCCAGAGGCAAACTCGTACAAAAAGCGTTTTGTGGTCAAGTTTGGCGACCGATTGTCGGTCATCGACACCTCGCAGATCGCCTATTTCTATGCCGAAGATAAGAGCAACTATCTGGTTACGAACGAGAATCGTTGCTACATTCTCGACTCGTCGCTCGACACGGTGTCGGAGCAGGTTTCACCCAACGATTTTTTCCGCATTTCGCGCAACTGCACTGTCGCCATTCGCTCGATTGCGGGCATCTCGAAGCACCCCTCAGGGCGTTTGAAGGTTCAGCTCGAACCGCGCCCGACGTTTGAGGTCTTTGTGAGTCGCTCACGCACGGCCGACTTCCTGCAATGGCTCGAAGGCAAATAGCTCACTCACTTGCGTTTTTTTGCAAAACCACAATCAACTATCCCAAACGAAAACAATGCAGATTTTTAACTACATAATCCTGAGTGCGATATTCTGTCTCACGCCCGCAGTTGTTCTGTGGCTCTGTCGTCGCATTCCGTTGCTTGGCAAGGTGGGTCCGATAATGGTGCTCTATGCTATCGGTATGATCATCGGCAACCTGCCCTTCATACCTGCCGAGATCAAACCGCTACAAGAGATTATCCCCAACGTGATGGTACCGCTGGCGATCCCGATGATGTTGTTCGGTTGCTCCTTCTCGCGCAAGGAGTTACGCCTGCAAATCAAACTCTGTGCAAGCGGATTTCTCTCGGTCTGCATAGCCATTGTCATCGGCTATCTCTTCTTTGGTCGCAATGTCGAGCAGGGGGCGCAAATCGGAGGCATTATGTCGGGTATGTACACGGGCGGTATGGTCAATGCCGCTGCATTGCAGGCCATCTTCCGCGTTGATAGCGAGAACTATATCCTGATGAGTTCGTACGACATCATCATCTCGTTCCTCTATTTGGTATTTCTGCTCAGCGTTGGTATCCCGATGTTCCGTCGCCTGTTTGGTGAGCGCAAACGCGTAATCACACAGAGCGAACAGGAGGAGATCGAACGCGAGATCGCCAAGAGCAAAGAGAATCCCTATCGCAAACTCTTCACGCGCGAGGGAGGCCGCCAACTGTGTAAGGTACTGCTGCTGACGTTAGGCATCGTTGCGGTGTCGGGCGGCGCGGCACTGCTCGTGGGCGATGGGTGGTTTATGGTTGTATTCATTCTGTTGATCACCACGTTGGGTGTCGTGGCGTCGTTTTTCGACTCGGTGCGCAAGTTGGAGGTGAGCTACGACGCCGGAATGTATCTGATCTACATTTTTAGTATCGCGATCGCGTCGATGGCAGATTTCTCGAATCTGCAAATGGAGGGAGGCATCAATCTGTTGATGTATGTTATCGTGGCAGTCTTTCTGTCGTTGGCGATCCACGCGTTGTTCTGCCAGCTGCTACGCATCGATGCCGATTCGATGATATCGTCGTCGGTGGCGTTTATCAATTCACCGCCGTTCGTGCCGATGGCGGCAGCAGCATTGCGCAACAAAAATGCGCTGGTAACGGGTCTTGCCGCAGGTATCGTCGGCTACGCCCTCGGCAACCACTTCGGCGTGCTGATGGCAAAGCTGCTCACGCTGTTGTAGATAACGGATCAAACAATATAAAATAAGCCACGCCCATTCGGAGCGTGGCTATAATTTTGAACCTTGAATTTTGAATTTTAGAACAGGTAGCCCGTATTGATATAGAACGCGCCCTTGCCGTCCTGCTTGGCGAGCTTGCCGACGGGTTTGCCATACTCCAAGCAGACGATAAAGTTCTGATTCATAATGAATCGGAAACCGCCACCCACGGTGATATGCGGACGATCGCGCTCGGTGCCCTTAGCCATATAGGCGTTATACTCCTCGCGAGCCTTCTCGTACTCGTTCTGGGTTGCGAACTCCTCCAATGTGCGACCAAACGACATATCGTAGCCCTTGGTTACCATCGTACCATCGCTAAATACGTTCAAGCCAAAGGCGATGTTCTGCTTCCAGAGGGTGAATGACACGAAACGCCAACGCAGCTCGGCATTGTACGACGCCATATCAAGACCCTGCACGCGGTTGCGCATAATACCGCGCACGGTGCGGAAACCACCCATACCATCGCGGTCGTACGACGGACCTACGGTGGTCAGATAGGGCAGAATGTAGTAGGGGGCCTTGCGACCAAAGGTACCTTCGTAGTTCAAACGGTAGGCGAAGGTCAGTCGGTCGTTCGACACGATGGGCACATAGTGGCGGAACGTAGCCGAGTACTTGTAGTAGGGATTCGACGTGCCTAACCACTTGGGAGCCAGCATCACGTGAGCCTCAGCCCACACACCGCGCGAGGGCGCACCCTCCTTATCGCGGGTATCGAACAACAGACCCACGCGCACGGTGCTATTCAGACCGCCATCAGCCTCCGAGTCCTTAATAATACCCCACTCACGATACTGCTCAAAGAGCGTCGGCTCCGAGTCGGGGAACATCTTGTTCTCGTCCTTATTCTTGTTGATCTTGGCGCGATTGATAGCACCCTGCTTGAAGTAGCTGAGGTGATAACCAGCCTCCCACGACAGCGGCGTGTTGCCGATCTTACCCACGAAGTCGGCCTTGAACAGAGCCGCCAAACGGTTGGTGCGGTACTTCGGGGTGTAGATGTACATATCGTCGTTCTTCTTGCCATCGAGCACCTTCTGGTAGTCGAAGTAGGATTGGTATCCGTTGAAACCATAGAAGTCCATCGCCTTGTCGTTGGTGATGGTCAGCGCGGTCGAGAAACGGACCCCGGGGATCCAAAAACGGTTGTCGTACGACACCACATAGAGTTGCGAGCCCTTGGTGAAGAACGAGGCCTCGAAATACCACTGCTGGCGGGTATTGGGATAGGTCGAGCCATCGCCAAAGTCGTAGATATTGAGCAACGCGCCCAACTGAAAGCCCTTATCGGCATCGAATGCCACAGCGGGCAGCGGACCGAAGTTGTAGCCGGTCTTGATAATCTCTTTTTTGTTCGGCGCAACCTCGGTAGTCTGTGCCACGATTTGCGACACGGCACAGATCGCAAGTAGAAGAGTAAATAGACGTTTCATACGGTTCTGCTTGTGTTATTTTCGGATAATGATATACTTTCGGATTTCGCGGTACTTGCGACGCAACTCGCCCGACATCAGCAACTTGACGTCCGACACACCCAATCGCACCAATCGCCACATCTCGTGGGCAACAATCGGGGCGGGCATCAGCGCAACCGTAACCGCCAGAGCCCACTGCCACGGCAACACCACAAATGCCACAACGGCATAGATGATCACCAACACGGGCCACAGCACCAAATTGACCAAGTAGCGCACCGAGTTGCGGAATGCCATATCGTCCATCTTCGAGAAGATATAGCCACACACCAACTTAATCGGCAACGTCAATATCGACACAGGCAGGCAATAGGGCAACAACGCGATGAGAATCAACAATTTGAGCACACGCGACCAGAAGGGATATTTGATCGCCACGGACGACATACTGATATTTTTCGCACGACGTATCTGCGACGCCTCGTTACCAAGTTGGAGCAATCGGGCAGCCTTCTCGGGCTCGCGGTCGCTCATATCGCGCACCTGCCAGATGGTTCGATTATTGGCCTTGAAGTGCGCGTCCAACTCGTGCAGATGTGCATTCTCGGGGTGGCGCTTGACCATACGCGACTGCTTCATAACGGTCGCGGCACAGATCTCATACATCGCGGCATAGTTCTCATCATCAGGGATATAGAACATCGACTGCTTCATTCGTTCGGTGAGCATATCCTTCGCCAGATTGATCTGCACCTGCTGCGGATAGTCGCTATGCTCCTCGATGAACTCGCGCACATTGATCGGATCGCCAATCTGCACACGCACCGTCGAGCGGAAACGGAAGAAGCTACCATAACGCAATCCCACAGGTACAATCCATAGAGGCATATCCTTCATCATCTCCTGCGCCTGAAACGCGATGCGAAAGATACCCTTCGAGAGCGGCAGAGCCGAATATTTGGCTTGGTGGGTGCCCTCGGGGAAGATACACAACGGCACGCGGTCTTGCAGCACATCGACCGCCTTAGAGATCGTTTCGTCATTCTTGCGCACCTCGTCGATGCCGTCGCGCATACGCATAATGGGCATAATCTTCAAGAAACGGAACAACTTGGCAGCCGTCTTGTTCTTGAAGATGTCGGCACGCGCCACAAAGACCTTCGGTTTGCGATCCATCGCCAAGATCACCAGCGCGTCCATCAGTGCATTGGTGTGGTTGGGAGCGTAGATCACCGCTCCGTTTTGGGGGATATTCTCGGTGCCTACATAACGCACATTGCGATACGAGAGTTTGAGCACAAAATCGACATAGTAGCGCAGTACATTGTAGCACCAATCATAGTCCTGTATCTTTTTCTCTTTTGCCATAACTTATTACTCAACAGGGGTTCGACGGAAAAAATAGGCCACTGCAAGACCCGAAATGATGTGCCAGATGCCCCACCACGCCGTGATGAACAACATACCTCCGTAGTGGCCGTGCCAAATCTCGGGCGGGAAAATGGCCGCATTGAACAACAGAATCAGACCCAAGCCCGAATTTTGGATACCCACCTCGATCGTGAGCGAACGACGATCACTCACAGCGACCTTAGCCAACTTGCCACCGAAGTAACCCGTGCATAATGCCGCTGCATTGTGCAACATCACGATAAAGAATACGTAGATGATGTTATCCAAAAATATCTGAAAGTTCTGTGCGAACGACACCGCAACCATACCGAGAAACAGCAGAATCGAGATTGTCTGTGCCGGTTTGGTGATCTTCTTGGTGGCATTGGGGAAGTAGCGCGCGAAGATCAGACCCAACACGATGGGCACACCGAGCAGCAGCAGAATCTGCTCCAACATCGGCAAAAATGGGATCACCAATCGCGGAATGTCGCTATGCACAGCGATAATCGAGCTATACAGCGAGCCCCACAGGTAGAAGTTGAGCGGCGTGATCACGGGCGCCATTGCGGTCGAAATAGCGGTCATCGACACCGAAAGTTCGATGTTGCCCTTCGACAGCGACGAGATGAAATTCGAGATATTACCACCCGGACACGACGCAACGAGGATCATACCTAACGCAATCATCGGGGTAATTACAGGGCTGAGAGCCAGCGCAATAGCAAACGTAACGGCAGGCAATGCCACCCATTGCAGCAGCAAACCGACGATGACCGAGCGGGGATTGGTAAATACATCTTTGAAGGTTTGGGTTTTAATGCCGAGAGCCACGCCGAACATCACAAATGCCAAAATAATATTGACAATCATCATTCCGCCCTCGCCGAAATTGATTGCAACGCTGTTCAGTGATTCAAGTTGTTCTTTCATCAGAAAAAATTGGGTAAGCCGACCGTTCCTCTCGGTCGCTTTGGGGTTAATACTCTATGGCAACAAACGCGCTCCCTTCTCGCATTTCGACTTATCGGAACACCGTTTTTGACCAAATCCACCAATCAAATGGCGAACTACTTTACAAAAATACCATTAATTCCGAACTTTTTGTCATACACTCCTATTTATATATATAAATTAAGTATAAACACTTACCGACAATTCGCCCTCCTGCCCAATTTTGGTCGATCGTGCCAGAACTTCTCGACAGGCACCCTTTCGGGCTAAACAACTCAAAACAAGACGAAGCTGCTGGGCGCCCCCGATTCCGAACAAATTTAGGCTCAATCGCCCTCAGAATGCGCTCAGAATGCGATTTATTTGCTTTTCGGAGAACAATCTCTCAAAAAATTTCTACCTTTGCACCCGCAAACTCGGCCATCTGGTGGCCCGTTTCATTCAAGGTTAGGTTAGAATAGAACAATACAAGATGAGAAATTACACAATGCTTAGTCTTGTCAAACGTTACGTTTCGACAAGTACGTGGCTTATTTTCGCTACGGTGCTGGCTCTGATATGCGCCAACTCGCCCCTCAAAGAGTGGTACTTCGGATTGTGGCAGCACGAGGTGTCGCTATCGTTTGGCGACTTCAACTTTTTCAGCCACAACGGCCACCCATTCACCTTCGCTCAACTGATCAACGACTTCCTGATGGCGATCTTCTTCCTCTCGGTGGGCTTGGAGATCAAACGCGAAATTATGGCGGGTGAGCTCTCGTCGTGGCGCAAGGCGATCCTGCCGATCATCGGCGCGTGTGGCGGTATGCTGGTGCCCGTCGTCATTTTCCGAATTTTCTGCCCCGCCGATGCCGATATGTTGCGCGGTTGTGCGATTCCGATGGCGACCGACATCGCCTTCTCGTTGGGTGTGCTGGCAATGTTCGGCAAGCGCGTGCCACTCGGATTGAAGATATTTTTGGCGACGCTTGCCGTAGCCGATGACTTGGGTGGCATCGTGGTAATCGCGCTGTTCTACACCTCGACGATCGACACGTTCTTCTTGGCAATTTCGGCAGCGTGCGTGGTGGCGATGATCGCCGGCAACTACTTCCACGTCCGCTCGAAGGTGTTCTATCTCGTTTGGGGTATAATCCTTTGGTATTCAATGCTCAATTCGGGCATTCACGCAACCATCGCGGGCGTTATCGCAGCCTTCTGCATTCCTGCGAGCCTGAGCCACGGCACGGGCTATTACATCGAGCGTATCCGCCGCAATATCAGCGAGTTCCCGATTATCGAGGTAACCGACAAGAAACATACCGTTGTGCTCAACAGCGACCAACGACAGTTGTTGAAGAGTATCGAATCGGCCTCGGACCACCTGATCAGCCCACTGCAAAAACTCGAAGATGACCTCTCGGAGTTCATCAACTACATCATCATTCCGCTCTTTGCCTTCGCCAATGCGGGTGTCGACGTGAGCGGTTTTGCTCTCACAGACGTTGTTTCGGGCGTCAGCCTTGCGGTGATTCTGGGATTGGTTGTGGGCAAGTTCGTGGGCGTGCTGTCGTTCTCGTGGCTCTTCATCAAGCTGAAAGTTGCGACGCTGCCCTCGGGTGCCGATTGGCGCTCGTTTGCAAGCGTTTGTATGCTCTGCGGTATCGGTTTCACGGTGTCGATGTTCATTGCCGACCTCTCCTACTCGCCACTTGGTGCTGAGGGCGCGGCTCTGCTCGACAAAGCGAAGCTCGGCATTCTGTGCGGCACGGTGCTCTCGGCCATATTGGGCTACCTGCTGCTCAACAAGTATCTCCCCACCGAGGCGCAACACGACGAACACCATTAGTCGGCGCCTCTGCCAAAACAGAAATGGTATCCGCCCATCAAGTGGATACCATTTTTATTTCCGCTTTCCTTCACCCTGCCCCACACAAAAAAAATAAAAGCCCCGCGACCTTCCGCCCACAAAGTAAAAGCCCCGCGACCAATAGGTTGCAGGGCTCAATTTTTTGTAAACGCTGGGCGAAGATTACTTCTTAGCTGCGTTTCTCTTATCGTAGTGCTTTGCGTAGCGGCTCATAAACTTATCGACGCGACCAGCGGTGTCTACCAACTTCATCTTACCGGTGTAGAACGGGTGTGAAGTGTTCGAGATTTCCATCTTATACACGGGATAGGTTTCGCCGTTCACTTCGATGGTCTCCTTTGTCGAAACGGCGGACCTGCACAAAAACACGTGGTCGTTCGACATATCCTTGAACGCCACTAAACGATAATTTTCAGGGTGAATACCTTTTTTCATTTTCGTCTTTTTGTTAGTTTATTACGTAATAAAGTGCGGCAAAGATACGACAAAAAAAATGAGGCGCAAACTTTTACGCCTCTTTTTTCACTTTTTTCGCAACTTTTGGCTCATTTTCAGCCATTAGCGCACTTAGTGTCAAGTCTGAGTGGGGGCGCCGAAGCTACTCCTCCTTCTTGAATTTGTCCTCCAACTTGTCCTTCAACTCCTCGACTTTATCTTCGAGTTGATCCTTCAAGTCCTCGGCCTTCTCTTTCCAATCCTCAGCCTTATCTTCGAGCTTATCGAGCAGCTCCTCAGCCTTCTCTTTCCAATCTTCGCTCTTCACTTCGAGCATCTCTTTCAGCTCCTCAGCCTTATTCTCCAACTGCTCGCAAACAGCCTCAACCTTGTCGCCCAGCTGCTCGAACTTCTCTTCGAGGTTCATCTTCTTCTCTTCCATCGTCAACTATTTTAGAATGTGAATTTAACACCCAAAGCCAAGCTGGTTGCAACAAATTCGGTCGAGGGCAGGAAGTCCAGGCGGGGTTTCCAGTCGATCGAGAATGCCAACGGAGCCACCTTCAACGAGTACTCCAAGCCCACGATTGCGTCCAAACCGAGGTTGAATCCGCTATTTTTACCCTCGTCGTGTCCCGCTTTGTAGTTCCAACCGCCGACGTGCGCACCTGCACCATAGTAGAGGTTGAAACCGTTGCCGATGATGGGCACGTTCCACTCATACAGACCCGTGAAGTTGAAACCGCTACCGTGCTTCGAATAGCTCCAACCCACCAATGCCTCAGCAGCGTTGCCATTGTTGAACACGCGCTTAACCGACAACGAGGTTGCGTCCCAGCCACCGCGAACACCGATAGCCCAATCGTAGTACTGAGCCGATGCTACCGAAGTGATCATAACGGCAGCGATCAAAAGCAGAAATTTCTTCATAGTTACTTCTCTTGTTTTAGTTTCTCAAATTATTACACGCTGAGATACAGCTCTTTACAAATTCGCCCCGAATATATTGGGCTGCCACACGAGCCAAATCCCATTTGCGAAATTAACAAAATAAAACGTGAAACGAAAATAATTCGGGAATTAATTTTGCAAGTTCGCCGAAATTAGCGTACTTTTGCGGACACAAACAGCATCTTGGACCCATAGCTCAGTCGGTTAGAGCAGCGGACTCATAATCCGAAGGTCGTGGGATCATGCCCCTCTGGGTCCACCTGTCAAAAGCCCCTCGGTGTAAGCTGAGGGGCTTTTTGTTGTGAAAATCAAACCGCATTTCGACAAAGATTACTATCTTTGTATCGATCAATTTCACCATAACAAACTCTAATCGGCAATGAAACGACTCCTACTGCTCTTCGCCACCATCTCTCTGGCGATAAGTGCCACCGCCGGCAACAATGGCTCGGGCACACTCACCAAGCACACCCTCAAACACAAAGGCATAGAATATACCTATCATATATATCTGCCCAAAGATCTGCCAGCCGATGCTCCACTTGTCATATTTTTTCACGGCTACGGAACAACCGAGATTCACAAAAGGGATCTCGGACTAAACACCGCCGCCGATAAACACCAATTTGCGGTCTGCTATCCACAAGGGCCTCTCGACAATCGCGGCCATTCGTGCTGGGCAGTGGGCTACTCGTTCCACACCGAGGCGGGCTGGGAGCGCGACGACATTGGTTTCACCAAGCGTCTGGTACGCCACCTGCAACGTGAGCACAATCTATCGCGCCACAACGTTTTTGCCACAGGACACTCCAACGGTGGCGAAATGAGCTATCTGCTTGCGTATGAGGCACCTGAGGTCTTTGCTGCCGTTGCTCCGATTTCGGGTCTGACGATGGAGTGGATGTACCGCCAGCTGACGCCCAAACGCGCTGTGCCTCTGTTGGAGATCCACGGCACGGCCGACTCGGTTTCGAAATGGGAGGGCGACCCCGATAACAAGGACGGTTGGGGCGAATATATCGCCGTACCGCGTGCCGTATCGCTGTGGGCTGCGGCAAATCGCTGCACTCACGAGCAGACCGAGGAGCTCCCCACCGTGCGCAATCGCGTGATTGCCCATCGCTACGTCGAGGGGACCAATGGCAACGAGGTATGGTTGTATGAGATCGTAGGAGGTTCGCACGCGTGGCCCGATGGCGATTTAGACACAGCCGAAGAGATTTGGAAATTTTTCAGCAAGTATCTGAAATAGACCTCCCTCAGAGAAAAGAAAAATATCGCAGCAAGGATTACCCTCGCTGCGATATTTATTCAGCATACAGCCGTCCTACTCTACCCTTCGAACTCGCTTCCCATAAACCAGCGGGGAAGGTTGCAACCGATGTAGTTGCCCACAATTGCCCACAACCAAGCCCACAACATCACCACTTCGAATCGACCAAGTAGCAGTGCCGCAGCGTAGTAGAATGCGTCTGCTACGCAGTGAGGCAGACCGCACATAATGAATACCGGTACTCCAAACAACAGTGGCCAATAGTGTCCGCGACGCGCACCATAGACCGCCAGAGTCATAATCATTCCCGTACCCACCGACGTAACGAGCAGTGCGTCCCAGCTTGCCGACATTCGTGCCGAAAGAATCGTCTGCAAGTTATTGATCACCACCTCATTGGCACAATAGCGAGCAATCACCGCCGCCAGCAGGCAGCCCACAGCATTTCCTGCCAGCATTGCCAACAAACGCGGCCACTGTCGATAGGGCAGAAAACCCGACTTACCCGTATAGAGCTGCGCGCCACACATCACCACGCACAGCAGTCCAAAGGCAAACAGCACCGCACCAGCCAGCCCACCGACGCGCAGATAGACCAGACCTGCAATACCGATCAGCACTCCTGCAAAAACGGACATCGAAAGAAATTGTTTCATCTCAAAAGTTCTCGCTATTTACTCAAAAACAGAAGCAACAGAGGTATCGCAATACCGATGAGCAGCTCTACACCGCCACGTCCCCAAAGGCCCTTCTTTCCTTTGAGCATCAGCACACCCGTCAGCGTGATCGTGATGAGCGCAACGGCAAATGCGTCGGCAAACCACGTCCACCACTTATTGGGATTATAGTGCATTGTGGTCATCGTGCTCACCAACGGACGGCGGCGAAGCGACTCATAGATCACACGTCCCGACGCCAAATCGGCCTCGATCGACGAGCCTCCCTTCAAAAAGACCTTCAAGTGTCCCTCGCGCGGGAAGTAGTGTTTCGTGTAGCGTTCGTCCGCCCCAATACGCTCCATCAGCGCCTCAACCGCCTCACGATCAAAAGCTCCCTGTGCAGGCAGATCGGCAATATTGTATGCCGTACGGCTGACCGAGTAGTGAGGATTGATCTGGTCGCGGTGGTTCATATAGATACCCGAGATGGCGTAGATCAGCACCATACCCGAAAACAGAAACGACAGATCGCGGTGCAACACTCGACACCAACGACGCAGATCGTTACTCGACAATTTCATACTCCTGAGCCTCAACGAAATAGAACGACAGATACTCCTTACCCTCAGCCTCGGTGCGGGCAGCGATCTTGGTGCGGAAATCGGCGATACGCTCTACGCTGCTATTGGCTGTTTCGCCGCGTGCAGCCTTCTCGGTGTCGCAACCGCCCTCGCCATCACCTTCGCCGTGGTGCTCCTCGGTCTTGTTGGCGATACGCTGCTCCCAAGCCTGCAAATATGCCTCGTCGATACGCTCTTCGCGTAGCACGCCCTTGACCTTCACCACGCTATTGACGCACTCCTGAGCAAACGAGCCGAGCTCGGCAGCCTCGACGCGGAGGGTCTTGCCACCATCGCTGAGCAGGAAGATTTTGCTTGCACTATGCGAGCAGATATGGGTGCAGACGCCCTCGATCTCAACTACCTGACCTGCCAATGTCTCGCCATCAACGAGCAGTGTGTCGATCGCCACTGCGACTGCCTCAACCGGCTGCTGGTCAGCCACTTTTGCATTCTGGTTATTACCGCAAGCGACCATCATCAACGCCACTGCAAGGATTGCAAAAAACGAATTGAGTTTCATAATCTGATATGTTTTTAAGTTTATAATTTCGGTCATTCAACAGATGAATATCCACAAAGATAGCAATTTTTTTTGAACTGCGCGGCATCTGCCCGAAATTAGCTCAGTAACAGCAGAGATATTGTCAAAAAGAGACCCCCGCCAATCACTGGCGGGGGCGGAAACGGAGGGAGAACTACCTCCTTCTTCTGATGAAGAAAAGAATACTATTAGGAAACGGTGATTTCTTTATTTAATATTCTCGACACTACTGTGCGAGTTTATGTCAAAATTGGTAAATTACAGTAATAATCGTCTTCAAAACCTTTTCGATGTTAGTGCCGCCGCTCGGACGGCACTAACTCGAAAAAGCGGGGAATCAGTTACGTATAATATTTAGTTGCAAGTATCTATATTATAAGCCGCTCGGGTTAATGGTGATATAGAGATCCATCTTTTCTGCACCCCACTTGTGAGTAACCGTAGCAGGAGCCTTAATTCGGCAACCCTCCTCTACAACAGCACCAGACCAGTTGTAGAAAGTGATATTGTCGCTTCCATCGTTAGGCTTAACATACCACTCATTAGCTTCCTCAGGCGAGAATACATCCTCAGCCTTCTTGCCTGCATCAGGTCCGCTTACGAGTACTGCCTCATTCCAAAGTACGTCGTATTCCGAAACTACATAGTACTGAGCCAAAGCAGCGGGCAGACCAGGGATAAATGCATCCACCTTCTCACCAAAGCAGTCTACAATCGAGAACAGATTGTGATAGTTCTTAGTATCGCCAAGAGTCTGCTGGTCAGTGAACTCCAATTCACCTACGATCTTAATCTCCAACGGTTTAACAAATTCAACTGCGAAACCACCCTTACGTGTCGAATTATTCATAATCTCGTAGTCATTGTAAGGATTCAGATGTCCATCAAACTCAATCTTATAAGCAGCTCCAGAATTTAACAGGTCCTGAACACCATCCTCACCTTCATCCAAGACAATCCAAGCTTCAGCCGCACCATCCTTCGACGGAGTGCACGACACATTGCAATTGCCATTCTCGTCGGTTTCAGCAGGTGCACACTTATTCCAGTCAGGTTTCAAAGGAGCGAACCAATTCTCAGGCAGTTGCTTTTTTATTATATCTGCAGCTACATCTGCTGCAAAGAACATATTCCAAAGACTGCAAGGCAACAAGCCCTTAACAAATACACCATTGGGATTATAAAGGTTGTGGAGAGGATAGTTATAAACTACAGTATTACCATCGCCATTACCATAGTGCTCTTCACCTGTAAATGTGTTATTGGTGTCATACTGTACGGGGAAGATACGAGCAACCGTGCCAGCATCTTTCCAGAACGTATGCATATACTCTTCGCTCATTACAGCCAACTCAGGCAGGTTGATAACTACCTCGAACGAGAAGTAAATCGGACCATAGTCAGCGAAGTGCTCATCCTTAGGCTTAATTACAACGTCCAAAGTCTTCTTAACCTCCTTATCAGCACGCAGGTCGTCGATTACAGTACCAATCTGCTCAGTGGTTAAGTGCCACATCATAGCGGTGTTCGAACGCATATCGGTATCGAAGTTGTGAACAAACTCATAGTCAGCGTAGTTTGCTACGAGGTTATCAACATCGCCCTCGTCCTCAACAATAGCCATATCGCCTACTACGTGGTCGTCCGAAGCGATCGTCATCGAAGTGGTTTCGAGGTTGTAGTAAGTGTAGAACTCACCGTACGACATACCCTCATCAGTGTACTCCGAAAGGACCTCTGTTACGAACTCCTCCCACGAAATAGTACCGAAGAAGTCGCAGTTGCAGAGAGTGTAGTTGAAGCTCTTGATCACGCCAAACTCTACGTTAGGAGCCTTAACCTGAGTCCACTCAACCTTGAAATAACGTACATCAACAATAGCATTATTGTTGTTGGTATCGATCAACTCAACGCGAACGATAGGCTGCTTATCAATAGCTGCCTCGTTGTTCTCAGCACCCGAAGGAACCTTAGCTTTAGCGTACCATACGCCATCACGCTCGTAAACCTTGATAAACTTCTGCTGGTCAGTATTGTTCGTACCAATAGTGTAAGGCTCGGTAGGAGCTACGAAGTTCAGTGCAAGACCCGACTTAGCCATCTGAGCCTTAGTGAACTCAACTGCATCACCGTCCTCCATATAGCAACCGGTAACCATCTCGGTCAGGTTCAACTCTGCATTGTAGTTAGCATACTGCGAAGGATCAGCCTTCTGAGCATCATCGTAAGTAGCCGAGAAGTGATCGTGGCCATTTGCAGTGCAAGTAAACTTAGCAATAGGCTTAGCCTCGTTGCAATCGATCAACGATGCAATATAAGGAACTACCGAGTACTCCTTGAACTTAGCCCAGTCCGAACGTACAACAGCACCTTCCTCGCCCTCCATCAAATGAGCAGCAGCGATAGGAGCCTCCAATGCGCCAATCCAAATCATAGGCTCAACGTTATTAACGGTTGCCATTGCAGCACGCTTAACAACGTCTACGGTCAGAACACCACCCTTGATAGCGTAGTCAACAACCTCCAAAGCGGGAGTTGCTGCGCGAGTCTCAGCCTCGTTGAATACGAATACGGGCTTCTCGATATCCTCAGTAGCAACTACCTTAGGACCAACGGTATAATTAACCTTCTGAGTGAGATACGAAGTAGTGAAAGTCTTGTTACCCTTCTGAGTGTAAGCCTCTTTATCACTCTTAGTCCACTCGGTGTAAGCCAAAGTCTTGAACTCAACGGTCTCAATGCCATCCTCGTACAGATCGGGAACGATCAACAAGCTGGTCAGACGACCGTGCAGATACTGTGCAATCTGCTCAACAGCAGCTGCCAACTCCTTTGCAATATCAACCGAAACCTCGCCGTTGTTCTCCATTGCCTTTGCAATAGCGTCAGCAATCTTCTGATCCATTGCTGCGGCAGCCTCGTCGATCTTAGCTTTCAGAGCGTCCTCGGTTACAAGGCCTGCGCTTGCCAATGCAGCATCAAACTTAGCTTGGAACGACTCTTCGAGAGCCTTACCTGCTGCCTCAACAGCGGCCTTAGTAGCCTCCTCGATAGCCTTTGCTACAACTGCATCCTCAACACCGTCGAGAGCTGCTGCTACCTCTGCCAAAGCCTCAGTAGTTGCATACGATGCCAAAGTAGCGTCCAAGTCGCTCTTGGTCAAGAAACCATCGAGTTGAGCCTCAACGGCTGCGATAGTCTCTTTGAGAGTTTTCTGTGCTGCCTCCATATCAGCGAGGGCCTGCTGAATGGCAGCCTGCTCGCCTTCCAGATCAGCGACATCCTGTTTTGCACTTGCCTCCAAAGCTGCAACCTTCGACGTCATTGCGGCGTCAGCACTTTGCAGACTGTTCAGCGTGCTCTGCAACGAACTGTACTGCGACTCGATCGATGCGATCTTGCCGGTAGTCAACTCGTCAATACGACTGTTCAGATCAGCGATATCCTGATCATAATCCGAACAACCGACCCAAGTCAGTGCCATTCCTGCGAAGAAGAAGGCTACGACCGTTCTAAATAGTCTTGTTTTCATAAATAGAAGATTTGTTAATGAATAAAATTAATTGGTGTTAAATGTTTTTTGTCCTTTTTGTCTAAATCATTCAATAATTCTAATATATCTTTTTTCTCCACTCTTTGGCCTTTGGTATCATATATGATACGCACGGCACAAAAATATATCAAAATATTTACACTACCAAAAAAATAGTAAAAAAAATTTGCCGAAATGAATAATTACGAAGATTTAGCCTATCGTATATCTCAGAGAATCAAGACTTTGCGAAAAGAACAAGGCTTAACTGTTCAGGAACTTGCTTATCGTTGCGACATTGAACGATCGAATCTTAGCCGCATTGAAGCCGGTCGAAGTAATTTGACTCTAAAAACGATGTGCATTATCTGCAATGCTCTGAAAATCAAATTAAAAGACCTGATTGACGTATCGTAATACGATCTTTTCAGCCCTCTTTGTTGACACCGATATACGCTATTCTCGGCCACTTCTTAGCTTGAATTGTGGCCGAGCAATTTTATTTCATCTTGATCTAAAATAATAATTCATATAGCATTCGATCGTAATATTTTGACATTTTTTTTTACACCATATATAATAAAAGACAAATTTTCCCCTTTTGATAAAAGCTAATAGAAAATAATTTCACTCAGAATATTTTTCGCTATCTTTGTGCTCACAACTATCTTTTTTTTGGTGATTATGCTTGCGCTCGAAATTGCCGGCGTCGCCGTCGGACTGATCTACCTATGGTTGGAGTACCGCGCCTCGGTGTGGCTCTGGCTGGCAAATATCATTATGCCTGCGATCTACATCTTCGTCTATGCCGATGCGGGTTTCTATGCCGATATGGGCATCAACGTCTATTACCTTGTGGCGAGCCTCTACGGTTGGGCGGTGTGGCTGCGCCGTGGCGACGATGGACTCGAACTGCCGATTACCCACACCCCGCAACGAATGATCGCTCCGCTGGTTGGTGTGGCAGCCGTAGCAATGGGCATAATCGCCTTTATATTAATCAACTACACCGACAGCACCGTACCCTATGGTGATAGCTTCACTACGGCGCTGAGTATCGTTGCACTCTATATGCTGGCGCAAAAGCAGGTCGAGCAGTGGTTAGTCTGGTTAGTGGTCGATGTGGTTTGTTGCGCGCTATATTTATATAAGGGGCTCTACCCGACCGCCGCGCTCTACGGTCTATACACCGTGCTGGCGTGGGTCGGCTACCGCCGTTGGCTCAAAATGATCGACGAAAATGCAACATCACGCACTGCCTAAATCGACCGACCGACCCGATGTGGTGATCTTGGCTGCGGGCGACTTCCCTTGTGGCGAAGTGGCTCACGCTCTGATGGTTGGAGCGCGCGAGGTGATCTGCTGCGACGGTGCTGCCGAGGAGTTTTGCGCAACAGGAGCCGAGCCCGTAGCCGTTGTGGGCGACTTCGATTCGCTCTCGGAGGAGCTGCGCACACGCCTTGCCGACAGACTCCACCACCGCCCCGATCAAGACGTCAATGATCTGTGGAAAGCCCTCACGTTGGCAATCGAGCGCGGGGCACGTCGAGTTACGGTTTTGGGAGCATTCGGACGACGCGAGGACCACTCAATCGGCAACCTGATGCTCTGTGTCGCACGAATGAACGAGGTTGAGATTCAGATGGTTGGCGACCGCGGAGTGTTCTCATTCATTGACAACGACAGCACGTTCGAGAGTTTTGCCGGAGAGCAGGTTTCGCTCTTCACGCTCTCGCCCTCGACCGAGATTTCGACCATAGGACTACGCTACGAGCCACCCCAAAATCGCCTCAGCGCGATGTGGCAAGGGGTGTCGAACGAGGCACTCGGCGACGAGTTCACAATCCGCACCAACGGACCAACGATCGTCTATCGACTATTCTAAGCGAACAATTCCACACAAATAAAAGAGCCCGCCCCGACGAGGAGCAGGCTCTCTGTTTTTCAAGCGGTTAGCTCTCCGCCCGATTACTCTTGCACGTTCTCGTTCGAGAGTTTCACACCCTCAAATTCGCCCGTCAGCGTGCGCAGGAAGGCTACGATTGCAGCGTTCTCCTCTTCGGTCAGCTCGACACCCGACTGGTAGATCGCCATATCGGCAACCGCCTCCGAGAGCGTTGCGCGCGTTCCGTCGTGGTAGTAGGGCCACGTCAGCTCGACATTGCGCAGACCCGGCACCTTGAAGCGATGACGATCGCGCTCCTCCATCGTCTGCTTGTAGCGACCATTATCCTCCTCAGTCAGAGGCAGATCGCGCTCAGCAAAGTAGTGGCGACGCAAGCCCATCAACTCGTACGACTCACCTCCCAGGTTGGCACCCACGTGGCACGTTGCACAATCGTACTTCTTGAAGAGTTCGTAACCGCGCAGCTCCTCCTCGGTCAGCGCCGTATCGTCGCCCTTCAACCACTTGTCGAATGCCGAATTGGGCGTAACCAGCGTGCGCTCGAACTCCTCGATTGCGTTGGTGATGTTGGCCTGGTTCAGACCATCGGGATAGACAGCCTCGAATGCCGCAGCAAAGGCGCGATCCTTTTCGAGCTTAGCCACGATCTCGTCGAACGATGTCGATGCCATCTCAACGGGGTTCAGCGGCGGACCGGCAGCCTGCTCAGCCAGCGTACCCGCACGACCGTCCCAGAACTGAACGAAGTTATAAACGGCGTTGTAGGTTGTCGGCGCATTGACGCCACCCTTCTGACCCTCAACACCTTCCGAGTACTGCTTGTTATCGACACCTGCCGTATTCAAGCCGTGGCACGAAGCGCACGAAACGGTGTTATCGACCGACAAACGCGCATCGTGATAGAGCGCATAACCGAGCAACGCCTTGCGAGCGTCGATATCCGTCGGCTCAGCAATCGGGCGCACGGGCTCACCTGCACGCTCACCCTCCACGCCGTCGGCGTAGTACTCGGCGCGGTACTTGCGTACCCACTCGACGATGATATCGCGCTTGGCGTCGGTCATCTGGCTACCCCAATGCACGAGGTAGTATTTCGGCTCGGGCATACGCTTGTCGAGAGCCACCTTTTCGACCTTCGCCACATCGACCGGACGAGGCAGCTGACCCGCCACAAGTGCCTCATAAAGAGGAGCAATGTCGAATGCACGGAAGCCCGAATCGATATCCTGACGCACGACCTTGCCCACAATCGGGAAGTCGGCATAGAAAGGAGGCTCAGCGTCCTTGGTGTGGCAATCCAAGCAACCACCCTGAACCAGAATTGCAGCCACACGTGCCTCGGGCGTATATTCAGCCGAGGGCGGGCGATTCGAAATGCGATAGACGGCCACGACAACCACGGCCAGCACCAGCGCAAGAATTAGTAGTTTGCTCTTTTTCATAGGCTCTGATTTTTTATAGGTTAATTTTGATTATACGTATGTACACTCTGCTCGGCCGAGGGCAAGTAATTGACTCCGTACCAGCACATTTGCAGCGCCAAGAACGCCACCACAACCACCGCCACAAACCCTCGTCCGCGCCCCCGCATATGGATCGCCAGCAGATACAACGCCCACGTTGCCGCCGCCCACGCCTCCTTTGCATCCCAACTCCAATAGGCTCCCCACGCCTGCTTTGCCCACAACGCACCCGTGAGCATTCCGATCGTGAAGAAGGCCACACCGCCATACATCAGGCGGTCGATGGCTTGGGTCAGGTCGCGGTCCTTGCGGAACAGCCCATAGATCGCCATCAGCGTTGCACACCCCAACAGCGCATAAGAGAACATATAGACCGCCACGTGGGGTACGAACCACCCACTTTGCAGTGCAGGCATCAGCGTCTGGTCGTGAATCTCAGGGCGAGCGATATTGATGATCATAAACACCGACGCGAGCAGTGTCGAGAATGACAAGATCCAACGATAGCGCCACCTCCAATATGTGAATGCACCCGCCACTAACAGGCACAACGAATACCACAATCGTGTTTCGCCCATCGTGCGCAGAGGCGGACGGCCAAGTGTCGTCCAAAACAGTGCCACAAATGTCGCCAACGCCACCACGCCCAACACAGCGCACGCCAACGCCACACGACGTTTGTCGCCCCACGCCGCAACAGCTGCAACCACCGAGAGCACCATTGCCGCTACGGCAAACCACGCAAACAGATTCCACCCGACGATCATCGCGCACCCTCCTTTCTCGGTCCTCGTGCGAACATCAGCACCGCGCCCGCAATAAGCATCACAATACCCACCACCGACAGCCATCGCCACGGCTCACGCACCACCTCAACCACGCAATAGCGCGCCCGATCGGGGCTCTCCACATCGTAGCTGACCAAGTAGATCATCTCGTTCCACGTGCGGTGGTGAGGGTGATTGACCCGCAAGGTTGCCGACTCGCCATCGACCGCCACCGTAGCCTCGAACATCGAGGGCTGACCTTCGGCATAGTAATCTATCTTGAAATCAACGAGTTGCAATTCACAATCGAGCGTTGTCGTTCGCCCCGACATATCGTATGCCTCGCGCGTTGGCACCTCGCGTGTAACCATCGCACGCACCTGTTCGCGGTCGGGTGCGCCCCAAAATCCCGCAACCAGCGCCAGCCACAGACCTGCGTGATTGACCACAAAACGCCACCTCACACCCGTCGTATTGCGCCACCCGCGTAGCGTTACGAGCGTCAGGTGCGACAGCACAAACAGCACCGCCACCACCGTTGGCCAAGCCGTCGAGGCCGGTTCGCGTTGCAGTCCAAGCACAATGCCCACCGCCGCCATCAGCACCAACGAGATGACCGTAGCCGCCTGCGAAAGAAGCACTTGCGCCACCTTCGAGCGATCGCGGCGACGATACAGCTCGACGAGCAGCACCAGCCACAACGCCATCAAAATCACATTCAACGGGAAACGCACGATCGAGAGCGGGAACGCCCCGACGATCGCTTGCACGATTGCGCTCACACCCAACGTGGCACTCACGGCGAGCACCAACCAGAGAGTTCGTTTTGGGGCAAGATTCGACATAACGCAATCACTTTGGGGATAAAGTTAGTGATTTTTTGCAAAAAATCATCTTTGCACGCACAATTTTCACCTTTTTTTGCACAAAAAATTTCGCCCACCGACCTCAGCCGACGGGCGAAACCACATACATATATTTATATATACTCTTATTTACGCACAAACAGCTTGACAATCTCGCTCACCACAAATGCCGCCATCGACAGACCGCCAACCCACAGCCACTGCCTGCCCGTGAGCGACACGACGTGGAAGATCGACTGCAACGCAGGGATCAGCATCACACCGAGCATCAGCACCACAACCAGCAGGATCGCACCCCACAGCAGTCCATTCGAGAAGAGCGTTGCGAAGGCGTTCTCGTTGCCCGAACGGATACTGAAAATCAGCGTCATCTGCGAGAACGCCAGCACCGCAAAGGTCATCGTGCGAGCCACGTCGATCGACTCGCGCAGACCGATATGGTAGGCCGCGAGCACCAAAGCTGTAATCAGCACGCTCTGCAACACGATACGGATCACAAATCCGCGCGTCAGGATACCCTGGTCGGGGTCGATCGGCTTGCGGCGCATAATTCCGCGCGCTGCGGGATCGACACTCAGAGCCAGCGCGGGCAGCGAGTCGGTTACAAGATTGATCCAAAGGATATGGATCGGCAGCAACGGCGTTACCATATTGCAGATCACCGCCGTAAATAGCACCAAAATCTCACCCAGATTGGTCGATAACATAAACTGAATCGACTTCATCAGGTTGTCGTAGATTCGGCGTCCCTCCGACACCGAGCTGACGATTGTCGCAAAATTATCGTCCGTAAGAATCACATCGGCCGCCTCCTTCGACACGTCCGTACCGGTGATTCCCATCGCCACACCGATATCGGCCAACTTCAATGCCGGAGCGTCGTTCACACCGTCGCCCGTCATTGCCACCACATTGCGACGCTCCTGGAACGCCTTGACAATGCGCACCTTATGCTCGGGAGCCACACGCGCAAAGACAGCCGCGTGCTCGGCCGTAGCGCGCAGTTCATCGTCCGACATCGACTGCACCTCGACGCCCGTATGGACCGTATTGTCGTCCTCCATAATGCCGAGCGAACGCGCGATAGCCGTTGCCGTTATCTTGTGGTCGCCCGTGATCATCACAGGACGAATACCCGCCGCACGGCACTCAGCCACAGCCGCTTTGACCTCCTCACGTGGCGGGTCGATCATACCCACCATACCCACGAAGGTCAGCCCGCACTCCACCGTCGCAGGCTCAACCACAGCGGGCAGTTCGTCGATATATTTATACGCCATCGCCAGCACACGCAGCGCGCGACCACCCATATCGAGATAGGCCGCGTTCAGTCGCTCACGATCCTCATCGGTCAGCTCGCGCTCCTCGCCACGCACGTGAATCTGCTCACAGCAGGCCAACATCTCGTCCATCGCGCCCTTCACAGCCACCAATAATCGTCCCGACGAGGGGTCGCGGTGAATGGTTGTCATCAGTTTGCGCTCCGAATCAAACGGGATCTCAGCCTCACGCGGAGCTTCGGCGTCGAGCGCATCTTTCTGGAATCCCCACTTCAAACCCAAGTCGAGCAGCGCGGTCTCGGTCGGGTCGCCAAGTGTCTGCACTCGATCACCTTCGCGGCTCAGCTTGCCGTCATTGGCGAGGTTGGCAATACGCACCAGCAGGCGCTCGGCATCGGTATCGACCACGTCGTCAGCCACCAGCACATTGTCGGTATAGATATGCGTTACGGTCATTCGGTTTTGGGTCAGCGTACCCGTCTTGTCCGAGCAGATTACGGTCGTGCTACCGAGCGTCTCGACCGAGGGCAGATTGCGGATAATCGCATTCTTCTTAGCCAGACGCTGCACACCGATTGCCAACACGATGGTCGAAACCGCGGGCAGACCTTCGGGGATCGCCGCCGCAGCCAAACTCACCGCCGTCATAAACATCGTCATCAGGTCGTTGCCATACAACACACCCACCACAAATATCAGCACGCAGATAGCCAACGCCGCCACAGCCAGATACTTACCCAACTGATCCAGACGCTGTTGCATCGGGGTTTTGGTTTCGGGCACCGATTGGATCATCGAGGCGATCTTGCCCACCTCCGAGCGCTCGCCCACAGCCGTAACCACACCGCGACCACGACCATAGGTAACCGAACACGACGCAAAAGCCATATTCGTTCGGTCGCCAATCGGAGCCTCGCCCTCGATCGTCGCGGTCTGCTTCTCGACGGGCAGCGACTCGCCCGTCAGCGCCGCCTCCTGAATCTTCAAATTGACCGACTCGGTGAGTCGCATATCGGCAGGCACGCTATCGCCCGTCTCGATCTCGACCACATCGCCCACGACCAACTCGCGCGACTCGATCACCTGCACCTCGCCTCCGCGTACCACCTTGCAGTGCGGTGCCGCCATCTTTTCCAGCGCGTCGAGCGACTTCTCGGCCTTCGCCTCCTGCGCCACGCCGATAATCGCGTTCAGCACAACGATTACCATAATTATAATAGCGTCGGTAAATCCCTCGCCATTCATCACGCCCACAACGCCCGAGATCACAGCCGCCGCAATGAGCACCAGAATCATAAAACTCTTGAACTGCGTGAGGAACTTGACTAAGAGCGAAGTATGCTTTGTTTTGCGAAATTCGTTGTAGCCGTCGCGCGCCAAGCGTTCAGCCGCCTCCGAGGCCGAAAGTCCGCTCGCAGCGTCGGTCGAAAGTCGCTCGGTGAGCTCATCAACCGAGAGGTTATAGACATTTTCGAGTTTCATATCTGTTTGCATTTCTAATGTTTCACACCTACAAAATTAACAATCCTGCGCCAATTTCCAACACCCTGCGCGCGACGAAAATTCCCCCATTGGTCGAGAGAATGGTCAAAAGCGTTGAAAATCCCGAAAAATTTGCTAAATTTGTCAAAAATAAACTATCTTAAAACTCCTATACCACTATGAAGAGAGTACTTTCGCTCGTTGTTTGCGCCCTCACCGCGCTGGCGGCCCACGGCCACAACATCTATACCATCTACCCCACCCCGCAGAATCAATACGCCTTCGAAGGCAAGTCGTCGTTCACGCCCGAAGTGAATGTCGTTGTCGAAAAGGAGATCGACCAAACGACCATCGACCGCGCTGTGCAAGTGCTTACCGATCACGGATTTAAGGCGACCATATCGAACACCATAGCCAAGAACTGCTCGAACCTTCTGCTCGGTGTTGCAGGCTCGAAGGGTACGGTCGATCGCCACGTGTCGTCGCTCGGCCTCAATCGCTCGGTATTCGCTGTCGAGGATAAATTCGACCGCCACCTGCTAACGCTCACTCCCGACAAGAAGGGTACCGCTCAGGTGGTTATCTTGGGTGAGGATACCGACGCAGTTTTCTGCGGCTTGGCCTCGCTCGAACAGATGCTGGATCAAGGCACAAGCGATATGCAATCGGTTCTGATTGAGGACTTTGCCGACATCGAGTATCGCGGTGTGATCGAGGGCTACTACGGTGTTCCCTACTCGGCCGAGGTTACGAAGGACCTATTCCGCTTTATGGCTCGTTTCAAGATGAATACATATATGTACGGTGCCAAATCGGACGAGTACCACTCGCGCTATTGGAGCGAGCCCTACCCCACCGAAATCACTGAACAACAGCGCCGTATCGGCTTCCTGACACAGGATATGATGCGCGACATTACGGACGTTGCGCACGCCACCAAGGTCAATTTCATCTGGGCTATCCACCCGGGTCGCGCCTTCGCCAAGGCCGACAACGAAGAGGTGCTCAGCAAAATTATGACCAAATTCGAGAGTATGTATTCGCTCGGCGTACGCCAATTTGGTGTCTTTGTCGATGACGTTGGCGTGCCGACCGAGGTCGAGGAGATGGAGATCTGCGCACGCAACATCGACCAACTCCAAAAGTTGATCGACAAGCGCTGGAACAGCGCAGGCACCCCCATTGCCGAGCAGGTCAAGCCTCTGCACTACGTTCCGCAGCTCTACTGCTACTCGTGGAGCACACCCGAAGGCGTTGCGCAATTCTTCGGCTCGCTCTCGAAGACCGACCCAAAAATCAACATCTACATCACCGGTCGCAACGTCTGGTCGGTGCCGAGCAACAAGGACATCGCACACGTCAAGCAATATCTGGGACGCGACGTGAGCTGGTGGTGGAACTATGCGTGCAACGATGCCGACTTCACCAAGCTCTTCATTATGGATATGTACACCAACTTCCGCGACGAGTCGCACATCGACAATCTGGCGCGTTTGGAGAGCACACTCAACGGTACAAATACATTGATTATCAACCCGATGCAGCAGGGCGCGCTGTCGAAGATTCCGCTGTTCAGCGTGGCCGACTATGCGTGGAATACCGCCGCATTCAACAACGACAAGAGCTGGGAGGCGTCGATCCCCGCTGTCGTAGGCACCACCTACGCTGCGGCTATGCGTAAGGCAGCACCCTATCTGCGATATTTCGATTCGGACGGTCTGACCTACCTCTTCGAGCGTTACAAACTCTCGATCCGTCGCGGCAAACCCGACCATCAGGCTCTGCTCGAAGAGCTGCGCGAGATCCACGCAGCGTGCGTCAAGTTGAAGGAGTTGAAAGAGTCGGCAAGCGAGAGCAATCGCCTGATTTACAACGATGTACGTCCGTGGCTGCTCAAATTGGAGGCAATGACGGGCGAGGCGATTGCGCTGTTCGAGGGCAAGAATCCTCCCGCAGTGGATTACCAGAATAATCCCGATTTCCAATTCGAGATCCTCAACGGTATGGGCAACCACATCTCGCTCAAAGTGATGACTGCCGAGCCGTCGGCCGAGTGTCTGCCCGAGATGATCAAGTGGTTGCGCGAGCAGGAGGAGATTCTCTAATGTATTAACTTATAAGGACTCATACTATGAAAAGGTTTTTACTCGCGGTGATTGCGCTCGTGGCGTCAATCGCACTCTATGCACAGCAGCCTACGCCCTTCAACGGGCAGATCGTTGCTCCCAATGGCAAGGGTTTGAAGGCTCATCTTTCGATTAAGGGGACCAACCTCGCGGCCAATGCCGACAAACAGGGTCGATTTGGATTCAGTACGCTCAATGCCGACGACGTTTTGGAGATCAAATGCAACAAGCAGGTACGCGAGGTGAAGGTCGAAGGCCGACAGTCGATGCGTATCGTCTGGGGCGACGAGAGCGTCGAGGTAAGCGAGGACGCCGAGTTGCTCAGCAAGGGCGACGAGTGGGTCAAACGTCGTGAGTATCTGAACGATGTATCCCAAATTATGGGTAGCGATTTGCGTCGCAGCGGAGCACACTCGTTGATCAGTGCGTTGCGCGCCCGTGTGCCGAGCATCGAGATCGACGATTCGGGTCGCGTGATTATCCACCGCGGCTCGGTACAGAAATCGAGTGGCGGCATTGGCGACCGTGCGCCGATCAACTTCAATGCGCTGATTGTGGTCGATGGGCAGGAGGTTCAATCGCTCAACGATGTGAGCCTGTTCGATATCGGAATAATCAAGATTCTTGACGAGGCACCGTTGTATGGATTCCGCGGGGTGAATGGCGTGGTGGAGATCACCTCCGAGGGAGCGCTCAAACGCCAGCAACAGAATTAGACCCGCACCGCATACCAACGAAAAAACCGCACTCCGTCGTGGGTGCGGTTTTTCGTTGAGAACAGCCTAATTTGTTATCTCTGTGATTGTCGAGAGGAGGGCGTCGAGCTGGGCAGGTGTCGGCTCGGCGGAGATCGAGATCACGCGGCCGTCGCTGTCAATCAAGTAGTTGCGAGGGACATAGCGTGTGGCGTAGAGCGCATAAATCTCGCCCTCGGGATCGAATCCCATATCGAACGTGTAGCCGTTTTCGAGCCGAAATTGCTCGACGGTTGCGCGTTTTTCGTTGCGGGCAATGGGCAGAAAACGAAACTTCGAACTGTCGAAAGCAGTGATTCGGCTCTTGATATGCTCGAATTGGGCGTGGCAGTCGGGACAAGCGGACGAGAAGAATGTGAGGAGGACAACCCTCCCGCGCAGATTGTCGAGCGAGATTGTCTGATCGTCGAGCGTTTCGACGACGAACGCAGGCGCGAGGTCGCCGACGCGCACACGTGTAGTCTGCTCGTAGGTTGGATCTTGGCTTTCGATACAACCTGCGAGCGACATTGCAGTCAACGTGCAGACGAGCGTATGTATTAAACGGCGTTTCATTGTCGGTTTATTCAAAAAGCAGCAAGCCCTTTTCTCGACTTGCTGCTTCTCCTCATCAACCCTTTCTATACTAAATATTTATATGTTAATTTTCTACACAGCGGATATACTTCGCGTCAGTACTCTTATTGCCATCTCGGTCATTCTGACCTATACCATTTGATCCATAGGTTTGCAGCAACATCGAGTGGAAGTTGATATCGTGCCCATAGCCATTGCTTTCTATGCCTTCGAAGTCGACTGCCGGAGTGTACATCACATCGTACCAATATACAGCACCCTTGCGCAACCAAATATCGTAATACATCGGAACTTTTTTTGCCGTTGCCTCGGGCATCTCCTTAGGTCGCTGAGCATATTTAAGGTGGCTATATTTGTCAATCGTGCCGTAGGTGCTTGAATAGGCGTTATCATTTACCTTTCGGTGGCCATTGCCCGTTGAGCCAATCGGGAAAAATATGTGATTACCATTGCGGCTCTCGTCCCAAACGAACATTCCCTGCATACCTCGCTCGTGCCCAATCTGCCAATATGAATAGGCGTCAACGGTTGTTGTCTTGGTTTCATTGCACTCATCGCCATAAAGCACACCATAGCGACGGTGCAGAGTCTCCAATGCTTTCCACTGAGCGTATGAACCTGGCTTAATGGTTGTGCTATTTGTAAAGATACGTCGGTCATTTGTTCCATCGTTTGTAAAACCAGCCTCCAAATTAAATCCGATCCCTTCAAACGAATGATACTCACGTGCTCCTGTCGAAGTATTGCGATGTGTGCAGATAAAAGTTTTACCCCAACAACTTATATCAAATCCATAGCCTTCGCGGTGATTGTTCTCAACCAGAATACCCCACCACGGATTACCGAACTTAAACATCGAGCCCTCCATTAAGGGGTTGTCTACCAAGACATTCTGCTCCAATACATTACGATTCTGCCAATTTGTTCCCGCGAGATTGACCGTGCCATTGCCCTGACTTACAAATACATAGTGAACGCAGGTGTTGTTGTGGTAGGTTATGCGAATAACACCACAACGAACATTGCCCGTTGTATTAGTATTTTTAGGACGATAGTCGAAACGGATCTCGGTACCCGTTCCGCCCACAACGTCAGTCGTACCCCAAGCGCCACTGCCCGTCGGAGCGATCTGCACCCAATCGGTACCCTCCTCGATATGAGCAGTCCACGGACCATCGGAGTGCGGTGCATAGAAATTGACGTTGGTCATACCATACTCGTTGGCGTCGGGCTCGTTCAACTCCATTAGACGAACATCAAACGGAGAGGTATTGTCGTTCGAACGCCACACACCCGTAGGATTAACCAAACGCTTAACTTGAATTACCTCAATCACTTGGGAGTATGTTTTGCCGTCCAACACAACCGAGAATTTCACTTTGGCTCGACGGTCGTGGCTCACATAGGGGTTATGACCCGTTAATGACTGAGCAAGAATCAGCGGACGAGTATAAACGGGTACGGTGTATTGATAAACATTGGCGTCGGAATCTGCATTTGTGGGTTTAATATTGGTCAGAGTACCAACCCACTTAGTATTTCGATCGTTTTCAGAGATACCCACCGTACCCTTAGTATTCTCAAACGACAAGAAACCATCATTCAAGTCCTCGTGTTCACTTTTGCCGTAATACTTGTGTTCGGTGTAGCCCCACGGATTTTGAATAATCTCGGCAGAAATCGTCGTATTGGCACTGGCTTTTGCTCCTCGCACAACAATGGGAATATTCAATACCTCATTGTAACCATACGAAATATACATCGGGCTGGGAACACTAATCTCGGGACTCTCGGGCTCGTACTCGATATGCCAGTCGGGGTCGTTGGCGTTGTTCTTGAACTTCAACGTTAATTTATAGTGGTTGTTACGCTCGGCATTGAAGTCCGTCGTAATATCCTTGCCCAACATAAAGCGATAGATAATCGGGCCCTGCGATGCCGCCTCGGCAGTCTTATTCACGTAGTAGCCCTTGACCTCGATATACGAGCCATAGGGCTTGTTGTCCTTCGAGTCGTAGTTCTTATACTGGTGCTTGTCGTCGCTTGTGCCCTGCATATTCTCGAAGAAATAGAGCGCATTCGCAGTCTCGGAGTGTACCGCCGAATTATCCACCGCCGTAGTGCCGTTCGGGTACAAAATACCCGTCGGGATACCCTTCGTAACTCGCAGGCCCTCAGTCTGTGTCGTCGATCCCTCCGCGCGGTGGTAGATCACCTCGCCATTGGCAATCAGCTCATCGGCAGCGTCGGGAGTATTGTCCGCACCAAGCAGGCAGTTGGTCGGGATATCCTTGATCTGGACCGTATGGATATAGATGTAGATATTCTCGTAGAGATTCGTTCCATCGAATGCGACCGTAACCTTCGACGCTGCACGGCGCACCCACGCATAGAGCGACATCTGAGCCTTGTTGATCGTCAGCAGAGGAGCCTCGTCTCGCAACTTATTGACCGTCGGAACATCGGACGTGGTCGTGAAGAAACCGAACATCGCATTGTTCTCCGCCACGTTGCTCGCATTCCACGTCAGCGAGATATTGCGCAGATCGTCCTCGCTCTGCACCTGAGCCTCGGTGGGCGTGTAGTTTGCAACAACATAGAAACGGTATTTGCCGAATGGAATCGGATCGTTCATCGTGAAGGTCGCACGGCAGGTGCTGCTCTCGGCGAAATACGCAGGATCGGTGTTAGGGTTTGTCGGCGACGTGGGCTCATCGGTCTTGAACGTCGAGATCGGATAGAGCCCAAACAACGTGCCATCTTCCTCGTACACAACCACGTGGAGCTCCTCGATATGCTTGATCGCATCGCCCTTCGTACGGGTCAGCTGCGACGCCATCGGGCGGAACTCGACACCGAGCGTCAGCCTGCTTGCGCCCTCACCAATCACCTCATCAATCTCATCGGGACCGTCGATACAAGCCGTCAGCCCCAAAGCCAAAACCACACAGGTAAATATGTGAAATAATGCACGTTTCATTATCGTTCGTTTTCTATTCGTTCTATTGACCGAACTCGGGATCCAGCCAATACTCGCCGTAGGGATAGACTCGCACCACGCAATCCAAACCGGTCAGTTTGTCGTTGAGCGTTACATCGACCACCACGTGAGTATTTCGCGGCAGAGCGGTCAGGTTGTTGAAGTAGCCATTCTCGTAGGTCTCATCGCCCACGGTCAGCGAGATCTTATAGTTGCGCCCCTCAGTCGAGGAGTCATCGTTGTAGTTGCTTTCGAGCAGATAGATCGGATCGAGCACCACCTCGCCATTGCTGCCGGTCGCACTCTTCGCAGGCACCGTTTTGTCCGCAAACGTAGCCTTGAAATTGTAGTGCTCGTTGTTGCCCGTCATCGGCACGTTGTAGCTCTTGATATATGTAATGGTCGTTCTGTCCTCCTCGCTCGGCTCAGTACCATAGACCACGCCATTGGGCAGCAGATACTCATAACGTGCCAATTTCGAGATGGTCAGCTGGTTGAGCGCCAGAGGCTCGTTACTCTTGTTGATTATACGGAACGTGAATTTGACCGCCGCACGCACAATAATCAGTTCGACGTTTTTGTCCTGTTTCTCAGGCACATCGACGCTGTGGCACTCGCTCATAAACAGCGGCAGCGCCATCTGTGTCAGTGCATCATTGACCTCGATCAGCGAGGCATCGGGATCGGTATAGATGTTCTGTCCCGTTATGTCATTGGTCGGGAATTGTTCACCGACCTTGATTGCTGCAAAGTCGTAATTGGCGACCTTGCGACCTGAATCGAACTTGGTATTTTCGTTCGCAAACAGATATACTTTTTTGGTTTCGCCTCCGACCACTTCGAACTGCGCCGTTGCGAAGTAGGTTGTAGGCACTTGGTGGAAATCGTAGTAACGATTGTGCTCGACCGTACCATCAGGACGGACGATGATGATACGCAGCGTCTGCATCTTCTCGCCATCGGGCACTGCCTCGGCCAACGAGCCACGCGACTGCATACCGAGGAACGCCGCACCATCGGTCAGTGCGACACTCACGCCGAGTTTCACCTTCGATGTGTTTTCCGCTACGGGTATGTCGCCCTCCTTGGAGTAGATAGAGCAGCCGCAGAGCAGCACTCCCAACACCAACGCAACAATACCGTATTTCAACTTCAACACCATCAACCTCAATCGTTTATCTTACATTCCATCAATATGGTTCAGACGCACGGTCCAACCGTTGATAATAATCTGGACATTGACCCAACGGAAGCCGTCATCGAGGAAAAATACCATCGACCATTCGCTTTCGCGGTCGAGATACTCCTGCGCCTTCATATCGGCATAGAGCTCGCTTCGGAGCAACAACAGATACTCTTTGAGCGGAATGCTGAACACCTCTTCGCCCGTTTCGTTGTTGGTGATCGTGAGTCGGGGGTTGTTCTCCACAACCAAGCGCGAAGTCGAGAACTCGGCCCACGCCACCGATACGGGGGTATCGTTATCCTCCCAGCTACCTACGATCTCCTCGCCCGTAGTCCACGGCGAGTAAATCACATCGCCCTTCTTGACCACATTGTTATTCTGGTCGAGATAGGAGTTGTCGTCGGTGATTTCGAACGTAAATTGCGACGCAGCAATGGTCTTGCCATTGATCTGTTGGAGCGCGATTTTGACGTTGTTTGTGTTCTTCATCATATAGACCGTACCCTCGACGAAGTCGTCCTCTTGGAGCGACACGTTGAGCTTGCCGTAGTACAGTCCGTGCAGAGCCTCATTCGAAGTGAAGTTGTTGTGTTTCAGTTCGACATAGAGCTCATTGAGCTTTGTGGCGCGCGTGAATTGCGGGAACGAGAACGAAGTCTTGCCGCACGCCAAACCGCCATAAGCGATCAAAGTATAGTTACCTGCATCGAGCTCGACGTTCATACGATACGCCTCATCGGCGAGCACCGCAGAGGTTTCGGTGAGGGTTTTGACATAGTTGCCATTCTCATCGAAGATGTAGAGTGTCAGACAGTCCACCTTTTTGGGGAATGCGTTTGCATATTCCATATTGTAGTCATACACGAATCTCAGCGAGAGTCCTCTTGGGCAGTCGCTTTGATCAGTAAAAATTGTGCCTTCGCAGGCGATACACCCAATGGCTGCGACCAAGAGGCATAGAAGCCTCTTGGTTACAGCGAAAGGTGAAACTATACTTTTGAGTTTCATTTGAAAATAGTTTCGATTCTGTTATTAGAACTCGATGTTGTTAAGACGTACTACCCAAGGCAGAACCTTAACAGTAACGTTGAAGTAGTAGTTCTTCTCCTCATCGGGATCGGTAGGATCAACCGGATCGGGATCGGGATTCTCAGGATCCTTCGGATCGGGGTGGCCGAACTTGCTGATCTTATCAACGCAGAGCTTATAAACGTTGTTACGTACAACTGCAAACTCCATATTACCCATTACGTAGTTGTCGAGGTTGTCGTTGTGGCGGTTCCAATAGTAGTAATAAGCGTAGTACTTACCACCCTCGGGCTTGTAGCCAGTGAAACCAGCGTCAGCATAGGTCTTAACAACTGCGTTCTCGCCAGCTGCAACTACGGTGTTGTAAGCAGCAGCCAACTCTGCGTCAGCATCAGCAGCAGTAGCAGCAGTCTTAACGTCGTTCCAAGTGCCATAGAGCTGCTCCTTGAATACGTAGATCATCTCAGTACCAGCCTCGATAGCAGCCTTAGCAGCAGCAGGAGCAGCGTCGGTTGCGCTCAACTCACCCTTGAATACGATACCGGTCGAGATACCATTAACCTGATTTGCGATGCCGGGGATAGTGTTCTCCGAAGCGTAAGTCCAGATCTTATAGCCATCTTCGCCATTAGCACCTGTCCAGTTGTCGTCCTCAGTTACAGCCAACGACTTCCAAACCCAAGTAGCCGGAGCTACCAAGCTGTAATGGAAATTAGTTGCGCTCAAAGTAGCCTCTGCGTTGTCAGTAACAACGGTATTCTTATCAGCAGCATCGGTATCAACAACATAGTTGTTAGGATTCTCAACACCACCGATCAAGAAGTTAGCACCATCAGCCAAACCGTTATCCGATACACGACGGAAATCGTAGAACTTCTTGCTCATATTGATCAGAGCAGCCTCGACCAACTTAACATTAACGGTAGCTACATTCTCCTTGTTCAGACCAATAGCATAAACGTTGTCGGTCTTAGCAGCCTTGTAGTCGAAACGAGCAGCAGCACGCTCAACCTTGAATGCGCCCAAGTTGAAGGGGTTCTGAGGCGAAGTGTAGGGAGTCAAATCAGCCGGCAACGTAGTTACGTTGTTCTCCTTCGACATTGCGTTAGTCATCAAGAACTTGTTCTTCTCTGCGATGCCACCTGTAACGGTCAAGTCATTACCAACCTCGGTTACATTCTCCAAGCTCTTGAACGTACCGTTAGTAACGATGTAAACGTAGTACTGAGTACCAGCATTCAGAGCGGTAGTGTTGAACGAAGCAACATAGGTATCAGTTGCAGCCTGTGCCAAAGTAATGTCAGCTGCGCGAGCGGCAACTGCACCAGCGTTGTCCATCAGCACGATGTCAACATTCGAAACCTTGTTCTCATAGTCCTTACCAACCTCGAAATCGGGGTTAGCATTCGAGTTAGTGTCCCCCTCAGTATCGGTCTGGCTACGTGTAGTCTCCATCTTAACAGAGAACTGCATATAGACATTACCCGCCTCAGGATTCACGACACCACCCTCAGGGCCATTGTCGCAAGCAACAAAAGCCGCAAGTGCAAGTGCACATACAAAAAGTTTTTTCATAAGTGTGAATTTTGAAATGGTTAATAAAATAAATTGGTTATTAAATAGTTGTTTACGTTTTCTCAGCAGCATTTAGTTGTTTCGCACTTTTTCGATTTGGTCTAACGCGTCTTCTGCCTCATCAAAGCGCTCCTTGACCATTGCGAAATAGTCTTCTGCCGCGTCGTAGTCGCCACTAAGCGCCGCAAGGACACCCCGTGCGTAGATCGCCTGGTCGCTCTTGCCCGCCTTTTCCAAGAACTTCTCAGCGCCCCTCAAGTTACCCTGAGCCATAGCCGAGTTCGCGGCATTGAGGTTTGCGGTTTCGTCCTCGGGGTACATACGCACTGCCACGTCGAAGATCTCGGCAAACTCTTCGCTATTGGTGTCCAGCCCCTGAGCAGCGACGTAGAACTCTTCCAAGCTGAGCTTCTGGGGACGCTCTTTCACCAAACGACGAATCTCGATCGGGTCGCTGAACGATCGCACGACATACTCGATACGGTAGTCCGAACGGCGTAGCGCGGGGTAGCACGTAGCCAGCAGGTAGCGGTACTCCTCGGGGTATGTCGATTTGAGTTTCCACTCCTTGTTATCGGGCTCGCGCGGGCCGTCGATGAGGGCTATGATTTCGTCTCGGTGCTCCAAGTTCGACGCCTCGACAAACTTACGCAGACCCTCCCAGTTTTCAGGTTCATACGATGTCGAGATGAAACCAGCGGGGAACTTATAGAGGTTCGAGACGTACTTTTTCAGCGCCTCGGTACGGCCCTTTGCCAGACGAGTATTGTTCGAGTAGGGGCTTTCGGGCGAGGCGAAACCCTTGATTGACACTGCCGTAATAGTGATATCCTTATCGTTTCGCACCGAGTCGATCGTGCCGATAATCTTCGCCAGCTCGACCTGGTTGTTACGATATTCGGGGCGGATTACGGTCTGCGAGACGACGAAATCGACGAAAGCCGAACCTGCCAGCGAGCGAGTCTTAACCGCCTCAGCCGTCGGGCGAACGAATACGAACTGAGGTTTGTATGTATAATGGTTGTAGCTACCCAGCTCGGCGAAACGCTCGTCGAGAATCTTGTTGCAGCAGCCATAAGTACGGTTTCCGATCACCACCGTAGCGCCATTCAGCCACTCTTCGTAAGGGATTGATGCTTTGTAGTTTATGACCTCGGGGCACTCTTTTTCCTTGATTATCATATCCCCCTCTTTGCCCAGCGTGCTCCAATCATTTCGCACGTAGGTGAAATAGCGACGACGGCCGTAGATACCGATCGAATGCAGATCAACCGCCTGCTCACCATTTACGACAAATGGCGACAGCGTGGTAGCGCGGTTGTTATGTACATCGAGCGACGAGAGATCGATCTTCATATCGAGGTACATATAGTCTCCATTGCGCTTGAACGAAAAATCTTTGATTGTTACCTCACCATCGAAGATGGATTGAGCGTCTGCCTGAGCGAGGCAGAATAGCGCGAGCAATATTGCGAATAAACGTTTCATCGTAACCAATGAGTTTTAGAACAGATAAACAATGCCGATAGCGGCTTTGGTGATACCCCAATAGTTGTAGGGGACTTGTTTTTCGAGGTGGCGGCCACACTCGGGGCACTCGAATTTGTCATACTCGGTGTAGACGTAGCCCGCACCGATTTCAAGTTCGAGGTTCCAATGACGGCCCAAAATAAATTGGTATCCGTAGCCGATACCGGCGCCGGCATACCAACCTTGATAACGATATTCGCTCAGCGGCGAGAAGTCCGTGCCGAGGAATTTGATGTTGTTGTTAATGTTGCTGAAATTGTATTTGCCGCCCAGTCCGTGCAGGCCGATAAAGTGGCCTGAGAAGCGGTCGCAGAACCAGTAGCGGACTTCGGGCTGCACCAGATAGTGTCGCCATTGCGTTCTGGTTTTCTCGTTCGCCCACCACGCATTATAGTTCCCCGAGAGGTCGATAGTCCATCTCGGAGCGAGGCCGATCTCAATACCGGCATTTACGGTTCTTGTTGCGTCGTAAAGAAGATTAGTTTTGATTGCTACATCTTGACCTTTGGCTGTATCGATGTGCATAAATACGCACACGACCGCCAATAATAAAATCGTTTGAATTTTATTCATCTCGTTAAAAGGTAATTATTTCGCCTTTTGCTGTTATACACTACTCCCTTTCCTAACCCAAATAGGATTTGGATAAAATTTTCTGACGTAAAGATACGTTTTTTAGTTAGACTATCCGAATTAAATTTACAAATTTGCGGCTATATAAGAAAATATTAAAGAATTTCCCGACTCGATTTTTTTTTTTTATAAACAGTCAAACCATTAGTATAATTTTGAAGATATTTCGATCGTATAGCCAATCTTCGTCCGCACTATTCCGATACAATCCTCGTCATCACATAAAGCAGTCCCTGACAAAACCGAGCGCGCATTGCCAACAAAAAAAATTGAGCCTGCAACACAATCGCGTTGCAGGCTCTTCGTATCAATAGTCCCCAGCGTATCACTCGCCCTTGATTTCGGCAGGGATTGTGGTGCGGGTATAGACGCTCTGATCTACGACATTATCTAAATGTACCCAGACCATCTCATTGGCAGTCAGCGATATGACACAATAACGATGCGCCCAATCGCCTCGATCGTAATCGTAATTTCCGCGAATCACTGCCCCAAGTTCAGGGTCGGTCTCGATAAAAAACGAACCTGTCAGCGTGCGCGTCGAAAAGCTATCCAAGTTCTGATAAAGCGTATAGGTACGCTCACGACGATCGAACGCGATATAGACGTAGCTCCCCTCGGCCAGCGGTTCGCCCTTCCACTCGGTCAGCTGCCACTCGCCCGCGATATTGCTTGCCGTAACCTCCAACTGAGGTTCTGCCAGAACTTCGGGCGTCGGCTCGTCGCAAGCCACGAACGCAATAGCCAAAACACTAATTATCAACCAAATAAATCGTTTCATATATTTACTTTTATTTCAAATTTTCATCATCATCGCGCGCAACGAAAACCTCGATTGCACGTTCGCGCGGCGCAACTCCTAACCCATTGAGGAACAATTGCGCACGCGCCATCGGCACCCGCGTCTGCCGAACACCATCAGCTCGTGGCGTATAGGTAATCACCAGATCGCCCTCTTCGCCCGCTTGCAAAACTGCGGGATCGGTACGCACCTCTATTTCGGGCGAGCTGAGCAGTGTATCGGTACTAATTCTCAACGGTTTAGCTCCGCTATTCATACACGCCACGCGCTCCGTCTGCACACCCTCGCCCGCAAAGCGCACCCACGTCTGACGTATGAGTAACGCCCCACGTGTGTAAGGATAATTGACACTTTGGTCAGCTGCCGCTCGCACCTCGCCCCTCACAGTCAGCACCGCTGATGGCACACGCGGCGAACGATCGGTATAGACAAAAATGCGTTGCGTAACCGAGCCTGCGTGCCCCTGAGGATAGTAGGTCAATCGCAACGTGCCCTCGCCGTCCGCAGCCACCTCCGAACGATCGCACTCGGCACGCAAGCAGCCGCACGATGTTGTTATACGGGTGATTCTCAGAGCACTATCCGAGTCGTTTTGCCAGACTACACTACCCTGCCACGCGCCACCGTCCTCGTCAATCTGACCAAAATCGACCGTCATACCCGCCGCGAATCGCATTCCCACATTGGTCGCCACAACGTTGCGCGCACTATCGACCTTCGACTGCGGAATCAGGCGTATCTGCGCCTCAACGGTAGCAGTCGCCACCGCCGCACACAACGCCAATATCCACCCACGCGCACGCATACGTTAGAGCCAGCCGTTCGAGTTTGCACCGCGACGCACGGTGATTGTAAAGTTCTGCGTCGTGCCGTTGCTTGCCGCAATGCGAGCCGTCGTCGAGCCCTCGCTGATACCCTTGAATATCAACTTCGCACCCTCATTGGCAACCGTTGCAATGGCTGCATCGTCGATTGTTACATTATATGTAAGTTCCTCGCCACCAGCAAAATAGCGCGACGGCACAACCGCCATCGAGCCCTCGACGTCGAGATACAGATTCGGGAAACGCAACTCGCGTCCCGCACCCTCGATCGCTGCCAGCAGTGCGTCAGCATTGACCTGACCTGCACCCATCTGACCACGATAAGCCGACAAATTCATCTGCATCGGTTGCAGAGGGCCGATGTCGGCTACGTAGCGCGAGTAGGTCTTCGAGCCCGTCTGGAATTCGTCGATCGGTGTCGAGGTCGAAATGAGCAATTCGCGTAACTCCTTCTCTGTCAGGTGGCGACGCTGCTCGGCAGCATACGAAATTGCCAATGCCGCCACGCCCGAAACGTGCGGACACGCCATCGACGTACCCTCCATATATCCGTAACCGCTCTCGCTGACATTGTAGGGCAGCGTCGAAAGCACACAACCCACCTCGCCAAAGTTATGATCCTCATCGACATAGTCGTAGTAGTAGTCCTGATCGCCACCGGGTGCCGACACCGACGTACCCTTGCCATAGTTGGTATAGGTCGCTGCGGTGAAGTCGGCCGCCGTTGCTGCCACCGAGATATAGTCGTCCGATGCACCCGGGTAGCCCGCCATCGGAGCACTCTCGTTGCCACCCGCAAAGATCGCAACACCACCCTCGATCGGGCCATTGGGCGAACCTGCATTGTGGGTGAAGTAGTCGAGCGCACTCTTTTCGAGCGGAGCACCAGCCTCCCACTCCTCCTGCGAAGCGAAGCCCTGCTCGCCCCAATCGTAGGTATTGGCAGCACCCGAAACGTAGCCCCAGCTGCACTGCAACACTACTGCTCCATTGTCCGCCGCATATTTGATAGCACGTACTACGGCCAGCGCATTCGAGCCCATATAGCCCGAAAAGATCTGGCACACCATAATCTTCACGCCATCGCCTGCGCCCGAGCCGCCCGCTATCGAGCTGATACCCACACCGTTATTATTCACTGCCGAGATCACACCCGCCACGTGCGAGCCGTGTCCCGAATCATTCACATCGTTCCACGAGATGACTCCCGAACTCTTCACAAAGTTATAACCGTGGCGGTCGCCCGCATAGCCATTGCCGTCGTTGTCATCGCGCGAGCGCCACACCTCGTCCTCATTGACCCAGATGTTAGCCTTCAAATCGGGGTGATCGACAAAGACACCCTCGTCCAACACAGCCACAATCACCTGCTCGTTGCCCGTCGAACGTTGCCACGCGCCCTCGCACTGCACATCGGCATCGCGTACCGACTTGATCAGACCACCCTCGCAGAACTGATCGCCTCGATTCACCAAGTGCCACTGCGCCGCCAGCAGAGGGTCGTTCATCGCCTCGGTGGTTGTGCGCGTTGCACTCTCTGCCGCAGCTAAACGTCTAACGCTCAGCGGAGTAGCCTTTGTGCGATAGGCACGTTTGATCGAGCGGTTGAAATCGACCGCCTGCACCTCGCCAAGCCCCGCCAATCGCTCGGCAACCTGCTCGGCAGTGCACGCCGCACCGAAACGCACGACGTACCATTGATGCAAACCCTGCTCGCGCGTACGCTCCTCGGTGCGCTCGTCAATCGGGAAGACGCGCTCCAAATCGTAGCCCTCGATCGCCTCCAAAACCTCGTCCACGGCCACCACGCCACTGCGCGTTGCCGCGCCACGTGTAGCCTCCGACTGCGCGATCATATCGGCAACCTCAGCCGTGAATTTGACGATCACCTCGCCCTCGACGTATGGCGCAACAATCTGCGGCTCATCGGGCGTGGGCATCGGCTCTTGTTCGCACGACGAGAACGACACTGCCGTCGCCAACATCATCGCGCATAACACTCTGTATCTCATATCTTTCATCATTTGTCGCATTATTCGTAATCTCCCGTCGGTTTCTGTTTGAAGGTATAGACGTCGTAGTAATAATTGAGGTTGACAGGCTCGTTTTCGAACATCGCCTGACGACCATTCTGCGCGCGACCCTCCTGCTGGAAGACCAGACTATAAGGCAACCACCAATCCAGCGCGGGGTGATACAACAACCAATCGGGCAATTTGCCGTACAGACGGTTGAAGTTGATGGCAAAGCGTTTGGTCGAAGGCATCACCTTCTTGATGCGATTATCGACCAGGAACTGCGGCAAAGTATCCACCGCATCGATCTCCTCCTGCGTATAGTAAGGCACCTCGGGATCGTCCTCGAAGGTGGGCAGCTCGCCCTGCAAATAATTGACCGACAGCACCAACGTATCCAAATCCCACTTGATCAGATCGACGGGGAACTCCTCTTCGTCGATGAATCCGCCCAGATCCTTACGCACCGAATTGCTCAGGTCATAGACCAAACTACGCTGGTTAGCATTCATCACAAGCGAACGCAACTTGGGGAAATTCTCCTTGGTGAGCACCTTCGGCACGCGCTGGAAGTTATTGGCGCAGACGTTCAAATACTCCAAATTCTTCAACTTAGCCAAACTCTGAGGCAGGTCGATCAGACCATACGCACCAACAGTCAGTCGTTTCAACTCGGTCAGCTCCGAGATCTCGTCGCCCAACTCCAAATTGAGCATAAAGGTATTGGTATTACCGAAGATGTAGATCTCCTCAGCAGCAGTCAGATAGCGAATCTCGTAGGGCAACTTCTCGCGCGTATGGAACAGCATAATCTCGACCGAGCGCACACGACCCACCTTTGCAGGGGTACAGCCCTCCATCTGCTCCTCCCAAAGCACCACGTTGCTCCACTCGTTCATCGGCGTCGAGGCGTCCCACATCGTATAGACACCCATCGCGCGGGCAATCGACAATAGCGCCACCGAGTCGCCCTCGCGCGTATTCTCGACGATCGGCTCCGAGGCCTGCTGACGCACATTCAGCGCATCTTGGCGCGACATCTCGACATCGCTCTTCGGGCGGAATACGACCTCCGCCAAACGCTCACGCGGCGAGGTGTTGATATCCCAATTGAAGCGCACCGTAACCTCGCGCGGACGCACTCCGCGATCGAGCGTCAGGAAGTGGCTCTCGCTGGTCAGCCAGCCCGCATTGTCGGGCACATCGACCTCGAAATCGACATTCGAACGCACCCGAACATCGAAATATCGCTTGCCATACTCCTCGAAATTCGACAGCTCGACCGCATTATCGTCGATCTCGATCGTGTAGGGATAGCCTCGCTGCTCGACCACAATATCTTGGCTCTTCCACGTGCGCGTATTCTCGATACGCACCACACCCGTACGAGGCGTAGCGGTCAGCGCCGAGTCGATAATGATTTTGCAAGGGGTTGATCCTCGGCCATTTGCAGGCGAGATGGTAATCCACGTATTATCGGTCGAGGCGATCCAATCGTCGCTCGACGAGAGCTGGACCAACTCCGTTCCGCCCACCTCCGAGACCTCGATCTGTGCGCGGTCGATCTCGAAGGCAATCTGCTCGCCTCCGCGATCACAACCCACCGCCAACAACGCCACCGTAGCTGCGGCAATATATTTTTTCAGTGTCATATTCATCGTTTTCATACTCAATTCCTCCCCATCTTTACTCCAACATCGGATCGCAGTTTGTAATGTTCTGCCACTTGTCGTAGATCAGAATGTAGGCACCCACCTGCCAAGCGTAGCAGATGTCCGACGCATCGAACACGATGTTGGGGTTATCGCTGATATCCAGATAGTAGCACAAGGTCGAGATCGTGTCGTCGATCTTGCGCAGGTCGTTCGAACCGAGGTAGAGACCGCGCAGACCCGTATGCTGATAGATACCCGTCGGCCACTCGCGCAGGCAGCGTTCGCCCTTCTCGTTGCGCTGCGAACGGACAGCAAAGACGGTCAATCCCGCGCAATCCAACGGCTCGTAGGGGAACTCGCTGAAATTATTGAACGAGAGATCCAAACCGTAGAAATAGGGCATATTACCCGCGTGAAACTCGCGCGGCAGGTCGGTCAGATTGTTGTACGACAGATCGAGCGACTGCAAGAAGATCGAGTTATCGTAGGTGAACGACCCCGCGGGAATCTCATCGACGTTGCAGGCACGCAGGATCACATACTCGACCGTCGAGTTGCTCTTGGCCAACGCAGTCGGGTACTTGGTCAGTCGGGGATTCGACGCCAAAGTGAGCGTATTGACCTTCACGCCCTTGTACGTTCCGTCCTCTTCGCCTTCGAATCCGTCGATCAGGTTGCCCGAGAAATCGACCGAAACCATCGTAAATCGGCTATCCGACGAGAAGATATTGGGCACCTTCTTCAAGCGGTTGAAGCGCACCGAGAAGGTCTCAATGTCGTCATAACCACAGAAATAGCCCTCCTCATCACGCGGCAACTCCTCGATCAGATTATTGTCCAGATAGAGCTGTACGGGAGCAACGCCCTTGCCCAGCGGGTGGATCTTCGAGATTTTGTTGAACGCCAAATCCAGCAGACCAATCTTCTCCATCTGCGAGAACGATGCGGGCAGCTCTTCGAGGCTATTCTGGCGAGCATAGAGAATCTGAATCTTCTCGCGCGAGGGACCCTTGGCCAGCGCGTCCAGACCTGCATAGATCTCCTCGGCCGACCACTGCGCATTGTTCGAGATATTGATCGAAACCAACTCGGGCATCTGCGCAATCGACAGCGGGAAACGAGTCATCTTCGGGCAGTTATAGATTTCGAGGTCGGTACACGACACCAGCTCTGCCATCTCGGCAGGCAGCGCCTCGATCTCGCTATTGGCAACATAGAATATCTCCAACTTCTTCAAGTGTCCAATCTCGGCAGGCAACGAACGCAGACCATTGTTGATCGTGCCGTGGTTGGTATCGTAGAGGTTGATCTGTCGCTGCTCACCCGTTTTCAGGTCGAAGATATCACCCTCGTTCTTGTCGGCGTAGAGCGACGTTGCGGGGATCGATAGTCCCTTCTCGGCCAGTGCGCGGGCACAAGGCTCCGAGAGCTGCGTCGGGGTGTGAATCATCGACAGATACTCTTTGTGGTACTCCATACGGTTGCGACGACGCTCGCTGAGCGACACCTCGTTAGCCGTCGGATCGTAGGTCAAAAGGTTGATATCGTTGTGGTTACCCAAGTACAACTCAACCAGCTCCGTAAGCTGACCAATCGCCGGAGACATATCGCCCGAGAAGGCGAAATCACTCAGATCGAGGCGCGCCACACGACCATTCGAGTGCAGTTCGACACCCGGCTGATCGCCCCACAGGTCGGGATCCTTGTTGAAATCCCAATTCGAGCCGGTCGGGAAATTCTCACCCACGTAATACCACGACTCACCATTGAGGCTCTCCCAGATCTCGCGCAGAGCGTAGTAATCCTTTATATATTCGTCAGTCGCGTGTAGCGCAACGGGGATCACACTCTCCGTGGTGCGATTGTCCGCAACCGAGAAATCTGCACCCTCAACATTGCCAAGCACCTCCAACACCATTCCACTCGCATCGTAGGCCACCAGCGACACCACGCGATAGTCGCCCGCTGTGAGCGAAAGTGTTGTATCACAAACGATTGACGAGGTCTGGTAGCCGTCCTCCTCAGCGTCGCTCTCGTCGAAATGGACCGAGAACTTGCACTGCAACTTATCGAACGACGTGCGCACATTCGACATTTTGTTCTGCACCGTGATTGACGCGCGACGAATCTCATCGAACGTATATTCGCGCTCGGCAGCACGTGTGCCTTCGAGCGACGAGAGATCCTTCGTGAGCGAGAATCGCACCGCACCACGCGGGGTAACATTGACCGTCAGATCGACAACCTCCAAGCCACCCTCGCGCACCTCAACCGAGCACTCGCCCGCAGGCGCACCATTATATATCAGCTCGTCCGTAGCGTCATAGAGCGCGAATGTTACCACATCGTAACGACCCGTAAGCAGTTTCAACTTATCACTGCGCAGACCGAACTCGGCCGACTCGGCATCAGAAGCCGAGAGGTTAATTGTCTGAGCCAACGTCGTTTCGCCATAGGCTAACGTAACCTTAACCTTATATGCCTCGCTGAGGTAATCGAGCGTAGGTCGCACCGCGCGCGAGCCTTCATCGTACGAGGCCGCCTTGAACAATCGGAATTGGACGTAGCCATAGTTGGGCTCGCGGTTGTCGATGGGTTTGTCCTCCGAGCAACCCATCAAACCAAACGCCACCAACGCAAGGCATACGGTAAATCTGTATAGTAGTTTCATTTTACGAATTAAAGTGTTCGTTCGAAAAACTCTCAAAAAAATCTCAATTAATACTCACTCATTCACAATCGCCGTTGAAAAGCGTTGGAGTGAGCACCCCACCCCGTTGTCGGGCAGGGCGCTCTCCAAACGTCTTTGCTACTCGGTGTAGTTGAATACACAAACCAGACGAACCAAAACAGCCCACGACGAATCGTAGTAGAGGATATGGCCCTTAGCCTGATCCCCCTCGGGGTTCATCATAACCTGAGTACCACCCTCAACCAGCTGGGTCGAGAGCCACTGATCCGAAGGATAGCAGATTGCCTGATGATACGAAGGCATCAACAGTGTTGCCATAGCACCCATAGCCGAAGTGTGGGTCAGGCGGTACTGCAACACGCCCATACCTGTATCCTCAGCGCTGTAATCGGGATCGCCCTCAACGATCTTCTCCAACGTTGCACCGTAAGCGGCTGCTGTTGCAGGATCGGCAAACTTCACCTCGCCCGAAACCTCGGGAACGTACATATAGTTAGGATCCATCACGCAGTAGATCAGCGCGTAAGCCACGTTGTTCTCGTCGTAGAATACGATCGTAGCCTCGTTCTCGCCATCGGAGCCTGCCTGAGTGTTGGGATAAAGACCGTTCGCGGGATCGTTACCCAAGCGCATACGAATCTTGTAACCATTGGTAAGAGCCTTATACTCAGCGCTCTCCTCGATCGTGATCCAGCAGGTCGAAAGATCGTAGGTCGAACCGTACGAGCCATCGAAACCGTAGATCTCATAACGCGAGAAGGGCTTCGAGAAGATCAGATCGTCGCCCGAATCATTCGAACGGTAGGTCAGTTTGTAGGCGTTGGGGATCGAAGCCCAGCTGTTCTGCCACGGCCAAGAGCCCGCAGCCAACTCGGTGAAATCGGCCGTAAAGGCGTGCATCGTCTCGATATCGTTGGCATAGATAACGCCCTTATCCTCAGCCACTGCGGGAGCCTCCTGCTTAACGGTTGCCACCACATACGGCTCATACTCAGCCTTCAAAGCCGTACCCTCCGAGTTGAACAGATCGAAATTGGGATCCGAGATCTTCGACGCCAACGTGCGGGGCAGTGCCACGAGCATACCCTCGCGTGCAGCACCCTCGTTAGCCGTTGCTGCAACGAAGAACTTGCGAGCCCAAACACCCGCTTTGTCAGCCGCTGCGTCCCACTCCTCTTCCCAAGTGATTGTGATCCAATCGTTCTCGGGCGACGATGCGTAGAGATAGCCATTATCCTTGACAACCTTGTAGAGCTCAGCACCCTTCGGAGCGGTCATCGTTGCGATTGCACCCGTCTCGATGTACGACTCGCTCGACGCGTTGTAGTAATGACCCTCGGCATTAAAGGTCAGAGCCGACGCAATCGCCACCTCGCATACAGCCTCGCAAGCGGGCATATTGACCTTCAACTTGCCGGCCTCAACCGGTGCGCTCTCGTTGGTGAAATCGTTGATCACCAACTCAACGCTCTCGGCCGTAAAGGGATAAGCCTCCTTAACTGTACGAACGAATACCTCCGTGCGACCAGCCTCACCCGACGTTACCGAGGGGTTGATCCACGCGGGCAGCTCGCCACCGATAGCCCACTTGAAGTTGGTCTCAACAACAATGCGGTGCATATACTGCTCGTTGTGCCACAAGAAATCGAGCGCCTGAACGGGAGTCGAACCATAGACATAGCCACCTTCGCCATTGCTCTTGAAGTCGATCGCAGCCTCGTCATACTCAGCCACATAGACATTCACCGTGCGAGCCAGCTTCATACGTGTCAGCTTAGCGATAGTCTGAGTCTTGCCATCCATCGTGAGCGACACCTCACACACGCGATCGGTATCGAACTCGTCCTGATCGGCAACCTTGATCTTGATCTGCTGCGAGCCTGCCTCACCCATCAACGAGAGCTGACCTGCGGCATCAACCAGCGAGAAATACTGTGCTGCCGACGAGGGAATCGAAACTTTCCACGCCATATTGGGGTTGATCGAGAGCGTTACGGTCTCGCCGCTCTTGACAACCTTCTCGATCAGCGACGGGAACACGGGCTTCACCTCAAGTTCGGGCTCTGGCTCCGGCTCACAACCGATCGAAAGAACCGCTGCGGCACACATCACCATAGCGGTCATAAGTCGAAAAATTTGCTTTTTCATAAGCGATTGTTTTTTGAGATTGTATTAATTGAATTTTGTAATTTATTGTTCGTCTGTTCTGTTTCGGGTTACATTCCCTCCTCGCGTTGCAGGCGCTCGGCCTCCTCGTCGCTCACCCACTCGAAGATGTTGTAGAACGTGCCGACCGTACCGACCATCTCGCCTAAGTTCTTGACATAGACCGACAACCACAACTCGACAAATCGCTGGCACGAGTTGTAGAACGAAGGTTGATAGGTGGGCGTCGTACCCAACAGCTTATTGTCGCCGTGGATCATACCGAACACCGATGCCTCGTCGCTCAGCACCTCGTCCTCGTCCATCGTAACGCGCGGTTGGGCGGGGTTGCTCACATCGAAGTGCAACGTAACGTCGTAACCATCGTAGAAACAGTTGCGCACGATGATCGTATTCTCCTCGGTCGGGTGCAACTCCGAGCGCACCAAACGCTGGTACGAGGGATTCAAACCCGGATAATCGTACAACAACAGCGAGGTCATCACGCACCAGCCCGTGAAGTTATTCACATCGAACGGGCAGCTCTTATACATCACTACCTTGGTCTGCGCGCCATTGGGGTAGAGATCCCACTCCAACTGCTCGGGCACGACCAATCGCAGCACAAAACCGAGCGAATCGGTCGCCTCGATCTTCTCATAGTTGGCTCTCACGCGCACCTCCGTAGCCATTTCACCTGCGGGGATCGTGATCGAGTTCGATTCGAGCGTATAGTGCACACCCTCGATGGCATTGCTGCCCTTATCGACAACCTCAACTCCGAACGTGCGGTCGTAGTCGCACTTGACGGTCGAGGCCACTGCCACCGCAAACGCCTCACCATCGGCCATCACCATATTGGTCGAGATCGAATCGGCAAACATCACATATTCGGGACCCGTGTAGGTTACATACTCCTCGTCGCACGAGGTGATCAACAGCGTCGCCATTGCGACGACAGCCACCGACAGATATTTCATTATATGTTTCATATCGTTCCTATTCGCTTCGTTAGTTATTGCTTTCGTTGGGCACGATCTCCGAGCCGGGCGACTCGATCTCGTGCTGCGGTATCGGCCATACGAATAGCGGGTTATCGGCCTTCACGCTGAGCGAGCTACCCTCCGAGAGCGACTGCTGCTGCGGTACGCGCGTGAAGCCCTCGCCATTGCGATACAATTTGCCCCAACGCTTCAAGTCGTTCAGACGGAAACCCTCCATATAGAGTTCGCGCACACGCTCATCGGCAATGTGCTCGATCCAATTATCCTTAGTCATATTCACCTGACCACCAGCCAAATAACGCGCCGCGTGCAGCGTATTCAAGTCAGCCGACGCACGCGAGTAGTCGGGAGTCGCCTGACGGCAGTAGGCCTCGGCTCGAATCAGATACTGCTCAGCCAAACGGAACGGCTTGGGCATCGACACGTGGTAGAGGTAGCGCGACGAGATATAGTTGCGGTTGCCGTAGTACTTGACCAGCAGCGGCCACGTCAGCGCGTGGTCGTAGCCCGTCTGTGCCGTATAGAAATACGATCCGTAGCGCATATCGTTCTGGTCGTAGAGGTCGAGCACCCACTGCGCCGGAACGTAATCGGGATAGAAATAGTAGTAGTCGGTCGTATAGTTCAGGAACACCGAGCCGAGCGCACCGCCATACGACGTTTCGGTGAAGCCCACCTGCCAGATGGTCTCGGTCGCCAGATCGTATGCCCACATATAATCGAAGAAGGTCATATCCGACGTGTAGAGCGTCGTGGCCGACGAGAGTGCGTAGGGTTTGTTCGGGTGGTCGATCACACGCGACGAGTAATCGACAGCCGTCTCCCAATCCTGCATATTGAGCGCCACACGTGCGTGCAGAGCGTATGCCGCACCGAGCGTCAGGTAGTGGTGCGAGTAGAAATCGTTTTCGATCGGCAGCAACTCCTCGGCCTTAGCCAAATCGCTGAGCACCAACTGATACGAGTCGTAGAGCGAGGCACGGCGTGCGGGCTCGGGTGTCGAGTACAACGTGCGCACAACAACACCCAGCTCCTCCTTGGCCGTTGCGGGATCGTAGGCCTTGCAGAAGAGTTTGATCAGCTCCGAGTAGCACAACGCACGAATGGCATAGACCTCACCTCGATACGATTCGAGCACATCGATACGCTCGTCGTCGGTCTGCGCCTCAACTACCCCATCGATACGCTCCAAGAAGAAGTTACAGTTTGCGATCACACCATACAGAGCCGCATAGACCGACTCCACCTCCGAGCTGGTCGAGCGGATATCCCACTGCCAGATCGAGCCGTAGGTGTTGGTGTAGCCATCGACGGCATAGACCAGATCGCACTGGATATCGGGCAGCAACGTGAGGTAGCCACTCCACAGAGCCGCGCTCTTCATCGTGGCATAGATACCCGTCAGCGTCTGCTCGGCCTCTTCGAAGGTCTTCATCGCGTCGTTCTCAGGGATTGCCGACTGCGGATCCTTGTCCAGACACGAGGTTGCCGACAACGCAACCATCGCCGTCAGCATATATACTTTGATGAGTGAAATTATCTTTTTCATAGCCAAATCGTTTTAGAAGATCAAATCCAGACCGAACGTAAATTGACGCGCCATCGGGTATTGCGCCGCATAGATGTTCGACGTACCTTCGGGATCCAGACCCGAGAATTTGGTGAAGGTCAGCAGGTTCTGGCCCTGCGCAAAGACTCTCAGACCGCGAATCACCGTGCGCTTTCGCTCGGGCGCAAACTTGAACGAGTAGCTGAGCATCACATTCTTCAATCGCAGGAACGAGGCGTCCTCCAACAATCGGCTATCGAACTCGGTATAGACTCCGTGGCGCGGAATATCGGTAACATCGCCCGGCTCCTTCCAACGATCGAGCAGGCGGCGCGACTGGTTGTACGACGCGAAACGACCATTCGACTCATCGAAATAGCGGTCGTTGTTGATCATCCATCGATCTGCAACCCAACTGAATTGCGCGCTGAGCGACAGACCCTTCCAGCTCACGGCTGTACCGAAACCACCCTGCCACGGCGCGATGTAGCTCTTACCGATGAGCACCTTATCCTCGTCGCGCAACTCGGTGGTCAGCTCGCCCTCGCGGGTGTACCACAGAGCGTCGCCATTGATGGGATTGACACCCGCATAGCGGTTGATATAGAACTCGCCGAGCGGGTGGCCGACAACCAATTTGGTGTTGGTATTCGAGCGTTCGTACTCCTGCACACCGTTGTAGAGCTCCGTAATCTCGTTATAGTTATACGATGCGTTGGCATTGACCGTCCAAAGCCAATCCTTCGCCTGAATGAGCGTCGCCATTACGCTCAGCTCGGCACCCACGTTGATCATCTCGCCCACGTTGTCCCAATAGTATCCGAAACCTTGATCGGTGTAGGACTTGGGCACCTCCATCAACATATCCGACGTCTGCTTGAAGTAGGCCTCGAAATCGACATTCAGGCGATTCCAGAAACCGAAGTGCGCACCGAGGTTGGTTGTCCAGGGGCGCTCCCAACCGAGCGACTCGTTACCTGGTTGAATCGGTGCGATACCTGCATCACCCACATAGTCCAAACCGCCACCAACAAGTGCCGAATGGACATAGTTGGGGATCGACGAGTTACCCGACGTACCGGTCGAGAGCGACAACTGCGCATTGGTCAGCCAGCGCGCCGCCGACTCCATAAACTTCTCATTGCGCATATTCCACATCAGACCGACCGACCAGAAACCCGCCCAACGACGCGAGCGACCGAAACGCGACGAGCCATCGGCACGTGCCGACAACTCAACAAAGTAGCGGCTGTCGAGGTTATACTCCGCGCGTCCGAAGAATGACAGAAAACCGTAATCCGAGTCGGTCGTATCGTCCCACGACGTTGCGCGCGTACCGTTCGAGATATTGGTCAGCAGGTCGTTGTTCTGACCCGCGGTCGCAAGGCTGAATGCCTCGTAGTGGTAATCGACACCCTCCTGACCGACCATAAAGTTGAACGAGTGCAGACGCGAAGTCTGCTTGGTGAAGTTATAGTTGATCGTATTGGTGATAGTCAGCTGCATACCGTCGGTCGATGAGCGCGATGCCGAGCCACTACCCTGATTGGGGGCATAGCTCGGATACGAAACCGCAAAACCGGTCGTATGTCCGTAATCGACACCAAATTGCGAGCGCAACGTCAGGCCCTCGATCGGGCGCGCCTCGCCATAGACCGTACCCATCATCTTATACTTCTTGAAGTTTACGGGATTGTTCGCCAGCCACTCCAACGGGTTCTGACCCTGACCCTTCCACGTTCCGTCCGAGATCGACGCCAACGAGCCATCGGCACGGTGCGGATCCCAATAGGGCATCATAAATCGCGCTGCCGAGATGGGCGTAACGAGCGTATAGGCGCCCTCGTCGGCCTGCTGAATGTTCTGGTAGTTGAACATCACGTTTGCACCCACTTTCAGCCACTTAGCCGCACGACGATCGAAATTCGCACGACCCGAATAGCGGTCGAACAGCGAGCCTGCCGCCGTACCCTCCTGGCTGTAATAACCGCCCGAGAGGTAGTAGTTTGTCTTCTCGTCGGCACCCGACACCGAGAGCTCGTAACTCTGCAACATCGCCGCCGAGTTATAGACCTCGTCCAACCAATTCACATTGGTCTGCGACAACAGATTATAGTTCTGTCCCGTTGTCATACCGATCTCCTTCTCATATTGGATTCGCTCCGAGGTGTTCATCAGGTCCCAATTACCGCTCGCCACCTGCGAGATACCCAACTGCGTGCGGAACTCGATCATCGGACGATCGTCCATCTGACCGCGCTTGGTGGTGATCACGATCACTCCATTCGCCGCACGTGCACCATAGATCGAGGTTGATGAGGCGTCCTTCAACACCGAGATCGACTCGATATCGGCAGGATTGATCGTATTGAAATCCGACGCTGCAATGGGCACACCATCAAGGATATAGAGCGGTGCCGTACCCGAGTTGATCGAGTTCGTACCACGAATTGTCATCACAGCCGAGGCGCTGGGCTCACCCGTATTCGACAATACGGTCAGACCCGCCACCTGACCCTGCAACGCCTGGTCGAAGGCCGCCGTAGGTGTCTTTTCGATCTTGGCCGACTTGACGGTCGAAACCGAGCCCGTTACCGTGCCCTTCTTTCGCGTACCGTAGGCGATCACCACCACATCATCAACCACCTGAGCATCAGGCTGCAAAGCGATGTTGCACGTAGCCGTCGCGCTCTCGGTGGGGACTTTCCACGTCTGAGCAACGTAGCCGACATATTGGAATGTCAGCACGCTACCTGCCTCAGCTTCAATCGAATACGTACCGTCGATTTGGGTTGTTACACCCGTCATCGTTTGTGTAACGACAGTCGCGCCGAGCAATGGTTCATCACTGTCGGCCGCCGTTACCACTCCACTCACCACGACCTTCGCAGGCGCTTGGGCCATCGCTCCAACAGCCACTACGAGCATCGACGTAGCAAGTAGAAAGTGTCTGAAAATCTTTAACATAGCGTTATATTTGCACATTGTTGTCGCACCTTGCGGCACGAACATTAATTCGAGAATTGAAACTGCAAAGATAGGGCATAATATCTTGACGACCAAACAGAACAGCCGTTTTAATTCTCTCGTAAATAGGATTGATTTTTTCAAAAAAACGATTCGAGGGCTATCCATCATTTCGGACAGCCCTCGGAGCTACTCTATACCTCACTATTTCAGTGCATTAGTGGCAATCGTGGTGTGCGCACGCCTCGCCCGAATCGTGCACCTGACCCGCCAAATAGTCGCGCACCAGCTGCTCGACCTCGCCTCGCTGACCGCGAATGACCTTTATGCCGTGGCGTTCGAGCACATTTTTTGCGCCTGCACCCATATTTCCCGCCAGCATAACTCGCACACCCTCAGCCTGTAACACCGAGGCGATATTCGATTTGCAACCGCAACCTTCGGGCGAAGGCAACGTCGATGAGCGGAGCGATCCGTCGGCCTCGATCGCAAAAATCGTATAGTAAGCGCAGTGGCCAAAGTGGTCATCAACAACGCCGTCGCGCGTCGGGACAGCAATCTTCATATCGAGTTTCATAGTCTTCTGTTTTTTGTTTTTTCGTAGCCCAAAGGTAGCCATTTTTGCGCGAACGTGCAAGCCCGCAACGCGCCCGCGCACGATTTGAAGCACCAAATGAAGTGAAACTGAAAAATTTAACGTACTTTTGCACCCACAATTTATATCAAAATATATGACGCAAAACAGCTCACGATTGAAGGGTCTGCTCGCCCTGACACCACTCATAGTGTTTATGGTCAGCTACTTGGCCGTATCGTTGATCACGGGCGATTTCTATAAAATGCCCATCTCCGTCGCGTTCCTCATCGCTTCGGTCTATGCCATCGCCATCACACGCCGAGAACCGTTCAACCGCCGTATCGAGCACTTCTCGGCGGGCACGGCAAACCAAAATGTGATGTTGATGATCTGGATCTTCGTGCTTGCAGGGGCGTTTGCAGAGTCGGCACGCGCGATGGGCGCGGTTGATGCAACCGTTGCGCTGACGATGTATCTGTTGCCTGCCAAGTTGTTGCCCGCAGGATTGTTCATCGCGGCGTGCTTCGTGTCGATTTCGGTCGGTACGTCGGTGGGTACGGTGGTGGCGCTCGTTCCCGTTGCTGCGGGATTGGCCGAGCAGACGGCACTCGACCCCGCATGGCTCACAGCCATAGTGGTTGGAGGAGCGTTTTTCGGTGATAATCTGTCGTTTATATCCGATACTACGATCGCTGCAACCCGAACGCAGGAGTGCGAGTTGCGAGATAAATTCCGTGTCAATGTGCGTATCGTGGCACCCGCCGCGCTGATCACTTTGTGTATCTACCTGCTGACTGCGACCGACGTGGCAGCCCCCACACCCGAACGTATCGAAGGCATAAAAATCGCCCCCTATCTGCTGGTTTTGCTGACTGCTATTGCGGGTCTTAATGTGATGAAAGTCTTGATTTTAGGCATCGTTGCAGCGGGCATAATCGGCATCGCTACCGACAGCTTCGGTGCGCTCGAATGGTGTACCTGTATGGGTCAAGGCATTACGGGTATGGGCGAGTTGATCATTATCACGATGTTGGCGGGCGGACTGCTCGAACTGATCCGCGTCAATGGCGGTATCGACTACCTGATCAACCTCTTGACGCGCCACATCAGCGGTCGTCGCGGTGCCGAGGGCTCGATCGCGGCGCTGGTATGTATGGCCAACCTCTGCACGGCAAACAACACCATCGCAATTCTCTCGGTGGGTACGATCGCGCGCGACATTGCCGACCGTTACGGTATCGACCGTCGTCGCTCGGCCAGCCTGCTCGACACCTTCTCGTGTTTGACGCAGGGTGTGCTGCCTTATGGCGCGCAATTGCTTATGGCTGCGGGACTTACGGGTCTTTCACCACTGAACATCATCGGCTACCTCTACTACCCGATGATTATGGGTGTGTGCGCCGTGCTGGCAATCATTTTCCGCTATCCCCGCAAATTCTAACACACTGATCTATGGTTTGTTATCTTCAAGTCGAAAACCTCACAAAGAGCTATGGTGAGCTGGTGATGTTCGATCGCATTTCGTTTGCGATCAACGAGGGCGAGCGCATTGCTCTGATTGCTCGCAATGGCGCGGGAAAATCGACGTTGCTCAATCTGATTGCGGGGCACGACTCGGCCGACGAGGGCACGATCACACCGCGTCGTGATCTGCGTGTGGCCTACCTCGAACAAGATCCTGCGTTCGATCCCGCGCTGACGGTTTTGGAGGCGAGTTTGGGTGCAAATCGTGATGACGCACGTGTGATTGCGGCCTACGAACGAGCGATTACCGACCCGACAGGCGAGGGGCTGCAAGAGGCAATGACGGAGATGGACGCACGCGGACTTTGGGACCGCGAACAACGTGTGAAACAGATACTTTCGCGTCTGCGCATTGACGATTTCGGGCAACGCGTGGGCACACTTTCGGGCGGACAATTGAAGCGTGTTGCGCTGGCGAGCGTACTGCTGAGCGAGTGCGATCTGCTGATTTTGGACGAGCCGACAAACCACCTCGATACCGAGATGACCGAGTGGTTGGAGGAGTATTTGACCTCGTCGCGCAGCGCACTGCTGATGGTTACGCACGACCGCTATTTTCTCGACCGCGTGTGCAGCGACATTCTCGAATTGGAGGACCGCCGCCTCTACCACTACCACGGCAACTATTCGTACTATCTTGCTAAGCGTCAGGAGCGTATCGACGTTGCGGCGGCTCAGCGCGAGAGCGACGAGAACCGCTATCGCCACGAGTTGGAGTGGATTCGTCGCCAGCCTCAGGCACGCGCGACAAAGGCTCAGGCACGCATCGACGCCTTCTACGATTTGAAGGACCGATTGCAAACCACGCGCACGCAACGTGCTGTGCGTCTGGAAGTTCAGGCGGGACGTATCGGCACCAAGATCTTCGAGGCAAAGGAGGTCTGCAAGAGCTATGGCGAGAAACGTATCCTCGACCACTTCAACTACAACTTTGCCCGCTACGAGAAGCTCTGCATCGTGGGCGACAACGGCTGTGGCAAGAGCACCTTTTTGCGCCTTTTGATGGGTTTGGAGCAGCCCGATAGCGGCACGATCGAGGTTGGCGAGAGCGTTCGTTTCGGCTATTACAGCCAGCAGGGATTGGAGTTTGACCCCTCGAAACGTGTCATCGACATCGCTCACGACATCGCCCGCGAGGTCGATCTTGGCGACGGTCGCCGACTGAGCGCGTCGCAGTTCCTGCACCACTTTCTATTCCTGCCCGAACAACAGTACAACTACGTTGCGAAGTTGAGCGGTGGCGAGCGCAAACGCCTCTACCTCTGCACAGTACTAATGCGCAACCCCAACTTTCTGGTACTCGACGAGCCGACCAACGACCTCGATATTATGACCCTCGGCGTGTTGGAGGAGTACCTTCGCGCGTTCCGTGGGTGCGTGATTGTGGTGTCGCACGACCGCTACTTTGTCGATAAGGTTGCCGACCATCTGTTGGTTTTCTGTGGCGATGGCGAGATCAAGGACTTTGCAGGAAATTACTCGGAATATCTGGTTTGGAAACGCGATTTCGAGGCTGCGCGACGTGCTGACGCGGCGGCTGAGGAGCAACGCAACCGCCCCATCGAGGAGCCTCGACGACAGAAACCGGCCTCGAAACGACTCTCATTCCGCGAGCAACAGGAGTTCGCCGCACTCGACGCCGAGATCCCCGCATTAGAGTCGGAAAAGGCTGAGCTTGAAGCACTTCTATCGTCGGGCACACTTCCGCACGAGGAGCTTACACGCACTGCCGAACGCATTGGCACGCTGATCGACGAGATCGACGAAAAGACAATGCGCTGGCTCGAACTGAGCGAACGAGCATAGCGAAAGCGAGAGCAAATTCAAGATTCAAAATTCAAGATTCAAAATTTCCCTTCCACAATTATATACAAAAAAAATTAGGTCGTGCCCGAAAGCGCGACCTATTTATGTCCACACGCACCGAGTTACTCCCCCGCACCAAACAGTATCGCATCGAATCGTTCGGAATCGAGTCCCTCCGACTTGACCAGCACACGCCCATCACGATCGATCAAAAAGCAGGTCGGTGTCGCCTGCACACCATACTCGATTTTGAAGGGCGAGCAGTCAGCCATACACTCCGTAACAAATTGATAATCTACATCATAGTGCATCTTCAACTCTTTCAGTTGCTCCACCGTTTCGACCGACCAATAGACCACAATCTCCAAATCCTCACGCGTAGTTTTCGCATAAAGATCGGCTACGTAAGCACGCCCCTGCCGTCCCATACAGCCCAAACCACCATACAACAACAGCACGCGACGACCCTCCAAAGCACGCAGATCGAATCGCTCGCCCACCTCATTTACAGCCGCGATCTGTGGCGCACGACTTCCCTCGACGACCTGACGCGTGCGTATATGTTGCTGAATAGCAAGACCATACGCCGATTGACGCATTTGGCGTGGCACCCCACGCAACGCTCGACGCAAAGCACTCTTCGGCACGTCCATTCGCACCATAAAACAACGTTTCAAGCCACTCGGAGTCGCTGCATACTGCAAAGCCAACTGCGCATTTCGCTCCAACACTCGCTCCAACTCGACCTCCGCCGCCATCTCCAACGAATCGGCCAACTCGGGATTTGCCTCCGCCTGCTCATACAACCGCGTACCAAATGCCTCATATTCAAGCCAAAGCGCGCTATCGGCACGCAGATATTCCTCCTCGGTTATGGGCGGTTGCTTCGCCGTCGCCGACAGAGCGAACAACAGCGCAAAGATTGTCAGAATGGATTTCATAGTGGTTTATTTTCTGCAAATATAGGATTTTTTTCGTAAATTGAGTATATTTGTTCAACGCAAAAACTACCGAACGTATGACCTATATCGAAATCGATAGCCCCGATCAGCTGGGCGTTTTGCTACAACGTGGCTCGCGCATAAATCAGTATGTGTTTCGTAATCTGGACTTTACGCCCGTTACGGAGATGGCCGCGAATCGAATTTTTACCGATTGCATTTTTCTCGGTTGCACGCTGCCCGAGCCCGTCCGCGAGGCCCTCGGCCGCAGTTGTTTGATCTTTCCGCAGATCGACGTGCCCTACAATGTGCACCGTTCGACGCTCTACTCGCCCGAGGAACTCTATGCCGGTTACGATCCCACGCACCCCGAAACTCAATCGACGTGCTACGATGGTCGCGTTTATAGCCACTACCTCGAACAGGGCAAAACCACTCGTAATCTGCGCATTACGCTCGCCCGCTCGTTGCACGACCACTCGATTAGCGACGCTCTGCACGACTTTCTCGGCTCGTATGACGAACGCCGCCTGGTCGGCATTATGGGTGGGCACGGACTGCTACGCACCGACGCTGCCTACCGCAAAATCGCACGTATCAGCAAGCAACTCACCGAAGAGGGCTACTTGATGATTAGCGGAGGCGGTCCGGGCGCGATGGAGGCTACGCACCTCGGCGCTTGGTTTGCCGGTCGTACCGACGAAGAGTTGGACGAAGCGATTGAGTTACTGCGTGTTGCGCCCTCGTTCCGCGACGAGGGTTGGCTCGCAACTGCCTTCGAAGTTCGCCATCGCTGGCCACAAGAGAGGTACGAAAGTCTGGGCGTTCCGACGTGGCTCTACGGGCACGAACCTGCAACGCCATTTGCCACGCACATCGCAAAATATTTCGACAATAGTATCCGCGAGGACGGTATCCTGACCATAGCCAAGGGCGGAATCATCTACTCGCCTGGCAGCGCCGGTACGTTGCAGGAGATTTTTCAGGACGCAGTGCAAAATCACTACCTGAGTTTCGGTTACGCCAGCCCGATGGTCTTCCTCGACAGCGACTATTGGACAACGCAAATGCCTGTCTATCCGCTACTTGAAGAACTGCTCTCGAAGGGTCGCTATAAGAATTTGATCCTCTCGCTCTCGGACGACGAGTCGGACGTAATTGCCGAAATCCGCAAATTCACCGCAGAATAATTTCTCCACAACCATAAAAATATCCCCGTTCTCACTACGAGCTCGGGGATTTTGTTATATATAATATATAGGTATAGTTCTGGCTGGCAGATAATCTGTGGCAAACTCTCCAATCTGGCAATCCTATCCGTGAAATATACCACAAAAAAAGGAGCAAACCTTTCGATTTGCTCCTTGAAGAGGCGGCTACCTACTCTCCCACTTAAATAAGCAGTACCATCGGCGTTAGTGAGCTTAACTTCTCTGTTCGGAATGGGAAGAGGTGGAACCTCACCACTATAACC
>JAFRZW010000018.1 GCA_017442365.1 Rikenellaceae bacterium
ACCGACAAACTCTACTATACGCTGGTTGATTATGGGGCATTTTTCGGTAAACGCGAACTTTTTAGCGATACGGGATATACAAAAGAGAATGAGGCAAAGCCTCTCTTCGATTCGTATCACGGTGGCTCGTTGCAACTGTCGTGGCGGATTGGAACTCGTTGGGAGTGGTTTAATGAAGTGTCATATCGCACCAGAGCAGGCTTCTATGGCGACGACTCGCCTTCAACAGTAGTTTATTCAACCCATTCGGGAGAGCAACTGGCTTATAACAGCCAACTTGTCTATACGGGATTGCGCAGTACCCACACTCTGCGAGTCGTTGCAGAGCAGCGAAAAGTGGAGAATCGTGAAAACATCTATGACTTTCGCAACGACGAGGTAGGTATCAACTATTATGTCTATCTCGGTGATGCGGAGGTTGGCGGGCGCACCGAGCAGAACATATCATTGCAATATACGGGACGACTTGGCATCGAACAAGAGTTGCCGCGCTGGCAGATTGACGTCAAGTCGGCTTTCGATCGCCGTAAACAAAAAGCTGTAAACTATCCCGATTATCGTCGGCAGGATATTACGTGGTGGCAATTCGCCGCGTCGCTTGAACGCAACATTCACGCAGGTCGGAACCTATTCTCGGTCGGAGTCGCATTGGGCTATCAGGCAGGCACTGGCGATAGTTGCGAAGATGGGAAATACAGCAATTCAAACCACGTAGAGACCTTGACCCGTACCCTCGACCAGCTTCTTATGCGCGACTATGAATATCATACCTCCACCCGTATCCAAGCAGGTGTAAATGTTCGTTACGCTCGCCGTATGGGACAAAAAGGGGTGCGTGGGTATGTCGAGCTTAACTACAACTTCCACAAAGCTCTCAATGCGAGCTATCTTGGCAATGCGGTGCGACACATAGCATCGCTTCAAATAGGATGTAATTTTTAATTGTATAATAAACTAAAAACAAGTAAACTATGAAAACAAAATTGATGATTCTTTTGGCGGCAGCGACAATGTTTGTTGCCTGCGGTGGTAACAATTCGAAGAAGACTGCTGACAACGCAGCCGAGGCAACCGAGGCTACGACCTCGATGGAAATTGACGCTGTTTTGACAGAGGCAGAGGCTTTGACCGACCAGCAGATTGTATTGGAGGGTGTTTGCACCCACATCTGCTCGCACGGTGGTACCAAAATCTTTATGATGGGTAGCGACGACACGAAGACCATTCGCATCGAGGCTTGCGAGCTTGGCTCGTTCGATCAGAAGTGCGTAAATAGTATTGTAAAAGTAAATGGCATTTTGCGTGAGGAGCGTGTTGATGAGGCATATCTGCAACGTTGGGAGGCTGCCGTTGCTGCACAGACTGCTGAGCAGCACGGAGAGGTTGAGACTGGTTGCGACTCGGAGAAGGCTGCACGCGGCGAAACGGGAAATACGGTTGCAGAGCGCGTAGCCGATTTCCGCACGAAGATTGCCGCTCGTAAGGCTGCCGAGGGCAAGGAGTATCTCTCATTCTACTATGTAGAGGCATTATCTTATGAAATTGTCGAGTAGTAAATTTCGAATGTGGTGCAGGACCATTCATCGAGATCTGTCGTTTTTCTTCTCGGGAATGATTCTTATATATGCTATCTCGGGGTTCGTGATGAATCACCGAGATAGCATCAACCCTCACTACAC
>JAFRZW010000007.1 GCA_017442365.1 Rikenellaceae bacterium
AACAGATACACCACTGTTATATAAATCTTTATCTAACTTAATTTTTTACTCTATGAAAAGAAAATTGACTATTGGTTTGTTGTTCACGCTGGCATTGGCAGTGTGCACAACGAATTTGATGGCAGCTGAGGCTTGGAGCGAAAGCACCGAGATTCAGAAGTCAGTCAAGGTTTCGGGTACCGTTAAGGATTCGGCAGGTGAACCGATCTTCGGTGCTACGGTAATTCAAGTGGGCAGCCAGACCAACGGTATGACCACCGACGCTAACGGTAACTTCACCCTGACGGTTCCCGAAGGTGCTGAGGTTTCGGTTTCGTACATCGGTTACGTTGCTCAGACTGTTAAGGCTTACGACGGTATGATCGTAACTTTGGCAGACGATTCGCAGACCATCGACGACGTTGTTGTCGTAGGTTTCGGTACTCAGAAGAAGGTTAACGTAACCGGTGCCGTATCTTCGGTTGACGTTGATAAGACCTTCGGTAGCAAGCCTATCGCTGATGTATCGAAGGGTTTGCAGGGTACTGTTCCGGGTCTGAACATCGCGTTCAGTTCGGGCGACCTTGGCGAGTCGGCTTCGATCAAGATCCGTGGTACAGGTTCGCTGAACGGTGCTAACAAGCCCCTGATCCTGTTGGACGGTGTTGAGATCGACGACATCTCGTTCGTTAACCCCGACAACATTGCTAACATCTCGGTACTGAAAGATGCTGCTTCGGCTTCGATCTACGGTACTCGTGCTGCATTTGGTGTCGTATTGATCACCAGCAAGGATGGTAGCGAGTTGAAGGACAACGTTCGTATTTCGTATTCGACCAACTTGGCTTGGAACCAGGCAATCAACCTGCCTCGTTACAACACTGGTTACAGCGTACTCGATGAAATGGACGCTGCGATGTTGGGTCAGAAGAACGTGAATGGTGCTGACATCGAGGCATTCGGTATGTACTACAAGGACTTGAAACCCAAAATCAAGGACTGGTTGGATAACTATCTGGACGACTATCAGTCGGGTGCTCTTGGTGAGGAGTATGTTTACGGTCGCGACTATGAGTACGATGCTTCGGGTATCGCACAGTTCTACCGTGTAAGTGATCCTAACAAGGAGATGTATAAGGACGCTGCTTTCCAGCACACTCACAACTTCTCGATCGCAGGTAACTCGGGTAAGACCAACTACAACATCTCGCTCAGCTACAACAAGCAGGACGGTATGTTCAAGAAGGCTCAGGAGCACTACTTGCAGCGTGTAACTGCTAACATCTCGACCAACACTCAGCTCTACAAGTGGTTGAACGTTGGTACCAAGGTTATGTACACCGAGAAGATGTTGAAGTTCCCGCGTGGTTATGCTCACTCGGCAAGCTCGGGTGGTATGATCTACTACAATATGCGATTCCCGACATTCTTCCCCTATGGTATCTCGGACGGTGGCCACGCAGCTGACGTAAGTGCTGCAAACGCTGCTAAGGCTGAGAGCGGTAAGGGTTGGTACTTCCGCCACGGTAACGGTTTCATCGCTTACGCTCCTACCTGGAAGTCGACTGACGACTATATGCGTATCGGTGCTAACGTGAAGATCGACCTGGCTAAGGGTCTGAGCTTCTATGGCGACTACACTCGCGGTCAGCTCAACTATTTGCAGAAGGGTGTTGAGCAGCCTGAGTATGCAGCAAACTGGTGGAGCGCTTTCTCGCCTAAGGCTGCAGTCCGCTCGAACGACCGTTTGGAGAACACTTGGTTGAAGAAGAGAACCAACACCGTAAATGCTTACTTCGACTATGTATTCACCGTATGCAATGATCACAACTTTGCAGTTAAGGTTGGTTTCAACGCTGAGGATTTGACTTACAACAGCAACTACCTGCGTTCGGATTATCTCTACTCGTCGAACATTCCGACTATGAATATGACCGAGAACGCTAACGGTAAGGCATACGTTGATGAGACTTTGAAGAAGATGTCGTCGGCAGGTTTCTTCGCTCGTATCAACTACAACTGGAAAGAGAAGTGGTTGCTCGAGTTGAACGGCCGTTACGATGGTTCGTCGCAGTTCAAGGTTGGTGATAAGTGGGCATTCTTCCCGTCGGCTTCGATCGGTTACCGTATGTCGGAGGAGCCGTTTATGAAGGATCAGGACGTTATCAGCAACTTGAAGTTCCGTGCATCGTATGGTTCGATTGGTAACCAGTCGATCGGTTCGAACTGGTATCAGTTCGTTCAGACCATCGGCGACGCTACCGCAGATTGGATTCTGAGCGACGGTAACCTCGCAGCTGCAATGGGTATGCCCTCGATCGTAGGTGCCAAGATGCAGTGGGAGCGTATCAACACCATCGACGCTGGTTTCGACATTGGCTTCTTCAATGGTGATTTGAACGTAGTATTCGACTGGTTCCAGCGTGAGAACGTTGGTATGTTGATCGCACGTAACCAGGTTCCCGCAGTGGGTGGTTTCCCCTCGCTGCCGAAGGAGAACACCGGTAACCTCCGCACCCGCGGTTGGGAGTTGCAGATCGACTACGCACACTCGTTCAACAAGGACTTCCGTATCTACGCTACCGCTACTTTGGCAGACAGCAAGGCTAAGATCACCAAGTTCACCTCGACTACCGGTTCGCTGACCAGCAACTACGTAGGCAAGGAGCTGGGCGAGATCTGGGGCTTCGAGACCGTAGGTTACTTCTCGGCAGATCACGTTGCAAATGGCGTTGAGACCGCTCAGGGTAACAAGTCGATCTACGACTACCAGGGTAAGTTGCAGAAGGGTTCGTTCAAGTATGGCGAGGGCGATATTATGTACCGCGACCTCGACGGTGATGGCGTAGTAAGCTCGAAGGCTGGTACGATCGACGATCACGGCGACTTGAAGCGTATCGGTAACTCGACTCCTCGCTACGAGTACTCGTTGCGCGCAGGCTTGGAGTGGAAGGGTCTCGATTTCGAGTTCTTGTTGCAGGGCGTTGGTAAGCGCGATATGTGGACTCGTTCGTCGTTGTTCTTGCCTTTCGCTGATGGTACTCAGATGTCGTTGTTCAACTATCAGATGGATTACTATACTCCCGACAACACCGATGCTAAGTATCCTCGTCCCTACTGGGGTCAGTACTCGGGTACTATCAACGGTCTGTCGAACTACACCGGCTGTAACAACTACTACCCGCAGACTAAGTACTTGGTTGACCTGTCTTACCTGCGCGTGAAGAACATTACAGTAGGTTATACCCTTCCTCAGAACTGGACTAAGAAGGCTTATATCCAGAAGGCTCGTATCTATTTCAGCGTTCAGAACCCCTTGACGTTTGATAATATGGACGGCATTATGGACCCCGAGACTGTCGGCGGTTGGAATACTACTGGCGAGATCGATACTGCATACGCAGGTCGTACCCAGCCTAACTTCCGTACTTGGTCGTGTGGTTTGCAGTTGACGTTCTAATTATAAAATTGGAGGAAACAATATGAAAAATAAATTTTTAGCAATTATTCTTGCCGTTGCATCGTTGAGCCTCGTAGCTTGCGAAGACTATCTGAACGAGATGCCTCAGGATCAGTTCACCGATGACAACTATTGGACTTCGGCAACATCGTTGGAGACCTATGGCAACCTTTTCTATGATAACTTCTCGGCTTACGGTTCGGGCTGGTCGAAGGGTCAGTATCACAACTTCTCGATGAGTGATGACTACAACTCGGAGAGCTTCTCGATCCCTACCGTAAACATTCCTACCTCGTCGTCGGCTTGGTCGTCGCCCTATGTTGAGATCCGCCGCGCGAACATTATGATTAACCGTATCGCAAAGATCGAGAACCTGGCAGCTGACGATGCTGCTCACTGGGAGGGCTTCGCACGTTTCTTCCGTGCAATGATGCACTTCAACCTGGTTCAGACCTACGGTGATGTACCTTGGGTAGATACTGAGATCGATATCGACAACGGTGAAGCTATGTCGCAGCCCCGTAACGATCGCGCAGAGGTTATGAAGAACGTATGTGCTGACTTGCAGTTCGCAGGTGAGAATATGCGTCATACCAGCAACAACACCATCAACGATATGTGTGCTTGGGCACTGCTGTCGCGCGCAGCTCTCTATGAGGCAGCTTGGCAGAAGTATCAGGAGGGTAACGGCGATGCAGCTAAGGAGTTCTACACTATCGCTAAGAACGCAGCTGACAAGGTGATCTCTTCGGGTCATTACTCGATTTCGGAGTTCAATCTGAACGCTGCTGGTACCGAGGAGTATCCTATCGGTAACTACAAGGCTAACTACGTATCGAAGAGCCTTGCAGGTAACCCCGAGATGATTCTCTATAAGGTATATGAGTATGGTACCATTAAGTTGGCTCACGCAATGCAGGGCTGGTCGTGCTCGTCGTCGAAGACTTGGGGTATGACCAAGAGCGCAATGGAGTCGTTTGTTATGAGCGACGGTCTGCCGTTCTATCAGTCGGAGTTGGGTTACGACGATACCACCGTTGAGGGTATCTTCGCTAACCGCGACGCTCGTCTGGCTCAGATCGTTAGCCCCACCGTTATCGCACCTTCGGGTCTGAACTACGAGGAGGGTATCAACTCGACCACCGGTTATTGGACCAACAAGTTCGTTGATTGGAACGACTATGGCAAGGGTACTTGGAACGCTCCTTACAACGATACTGATGCTCCGATCTATACCTACGCTGAGGTTCTGTTGAACTATGCTGAGGCTTGCGCTGAGTTGGGTACTATCACCAACGCTGACCTCGACAAGTCGATCAACATCTTGCGCCAGAAGCACGGTAATATTCCCGCTCTGACTGTTAATGGTAACGAAGTTGCAGTTAATGGTGTAACGATCGAGAAGGACCCCGCAAACATCTTTGGTGTTAGCAACCTGTTGTGGGAGCTGCGTCGTGAGCGTCGTAACGAGTTGATGTGCGATGGTTTCCGTAAGGCTGATATCTATCGTTGGAAGATGGGTAAGTTGTTGGACAACAGCATCAACCCCGACGGTTGCATCGGTGCTTCGAAGGACGTTATCGTTGCATTCTATGAGGCTAACAAGACCGATAACCTCTACAAGGAGGTAAATTTGGAGACTGTTTTGGCTGACCTCTATTGGTACACTGCTGCTGATGGTAAGGTTTACACTCGTTCGTTGTCGCCTGAGTACTCGCGTACTTTCGACGAAACCAAGAACTATTTGGAGCCTATTCCGTCGGGTCAGATCCAGCTTAATCCTAATTTGGCACCTAACAACCCGGGTTGGGAGTAGTAGTTGGCTACATAGGTATTGATTGCGTGGGTGGTCAATACTGATAAATATTCTGCGATCCTCGCCTCGTAAGGGGCGGGGATCTTTTTTTGTAGTGTCGGGGGCGGCGGAGTGAGAAACACGAATGATCAAAACGTTATAATCGACAGGCAGGTATTTTGAATTTAAGAAAAAATTGCTATTTTTGTTGCGGATCGAGTGCGTGTAGTCTGAGCAGAAATTGGCAGAAACGTGTGATGGAGTAGGCTCAGAGCGCGATTTCGACCGAATAGTTGTGCAAAAAATAATATCAAATAATATATGATGACGGGTTACATTTCCCAGATTATCGGCCCTGTGGTCGATGTCCATTTTCCGATAAATGATCAAAAGCGCGAACTGCCTGCAATTCACGAGGCGTTGGTCGTTAAGCGCGACGGTGCGACCGATCTGATCGTCGAAGTGCAGCAGCACATTGGTGAGCATACGGTGCGTACGGTGGCTATGGATTCGACCGATGGATTGCGTCGAGGTATGACGGTCGAGGCTCTCGGTACGTCGATCTCGATGCCGGTGGGTGATCAGATCAAGGGACGTTTGATGAACGTTACGGGAATGGAGATCGACGGTATGCGCGCGCTCGAACGTGAAGGAGTTACTTCGATCCACCGTGAGCCGCCCAAGTTCGAGGATTTGGCTACATCGCAGGAGGTGCTTTATACGGGTATCAAAGTGATTGACCTTTTGGAGCCTTATGTCAAGGGCGGTAAAATTGGTCTGTTTGGAGGTGCGGGTGTTGGCAAGACGGTGCTCATTATGGAGCTGATCAACAACATCGCCAAGGGACACAATGGTTACTCGGTCTTTGCGGGTGTTGGTGAGCGTACGCGAGAGGGTAATGACCTGCTGCGCGAGATGATCGAATCGGGCGTAATCCGTTATGGCGAGGAGTTTCGCAAGAGTATGGAGGAGGGCAATTGGGACCTCTCGAAGGTTGATTATGAGGAGCTTGCCAAGTCGCAGGCAACGCTGGTCTTTGGTCAGATGAACGAGCCGCCAGGTGCGCGTCGCTCGGTAGCATTGTCAGGTTTGACCGTTGCCGAGTCGTTCCGCGATGGTGGCGGCGAGGGTGAGAAACGCGATATATTGTTCTTCATTGACAATATTTTCCGATTTACGCAGGCTGGCTCAGAGGTGTCGGCTCTGCTTGGCCGTATGCCTTCGGCAGTTGGTTACCAGCCGACGTTGGCGACTGAGATGGGACAGATGCAGGAGCGAATTACCTCGACAAAATATGGCTCGATTACCTCGGTCCAGGCGGTCTATGTGCCGGCCGATGACTTGACCGACCCTGCTCCCGCAACGACCTTTACGCACCTTGATGCTACGACGGTTTTGAGCCGAAAGATTGCCGAGCTGGGTATCTATCCTGCGGTCGATCCGTTGGAATCGACCTCGCGCATTCTGGATCCCAACATTGTGGGCGAGGAGCACTACACGACGGCTCAGCGCGTAAAGCAGATCTTGCAGCGTAATAAGGAGTTGCAGGATATTATTGCCATCTTGGGTATGGACGAACTTTCGGACGAGGATCGCACTACGGTCAATCGTGCGCGTCGCGTGCAACGATTCTTGTCGCAGCCCTTCTCGGTGGCAGAGCAGTTTACGGGTGTGAAGGGTGTGATGACGCCGATCGACGAAACAATACGTGGTTTCAAGATGATTCTCGACGGCGAGGTGGATCATCTGCCCGAGCAGGCATTCCTGAACGTTGGTACGATCGACGATGCGATCGCCAAGGGTGAGCGATTGTTGTCCGAAACGGCTAAATAAAGTATTGATATGCAGTTGGTTATTGTAACACCCGAAGGCGTGGCTTGTCAGGCTGAGGTCGAGAGCGTCAAGCTCTCGGGCACGGCGGGGCCGTTCACCGTATTGAAGGGGCACGCGCCGCTGCTCTCGACGCTCGAACGTGGCGATGTGATCTACGTTGAGCAGGGCGCGGAACGTCGTGTGGCGATCCGTAGTGGGGTGGTCAATGTGTTCGATAACCGAATAGAGGTGTGTGCCGAGCTGGATACACCCGAAAAGAGAAAGTGATGAGATTGTGGATCAACATATTGCTCTTGTGTGCGCTGTCGATAGCTTGTCCCGCGTGGGGGCAGGAGTCGATTGATTATGCGCAGTCCGAGGCTGTTGCGGCTGTTGCGGCGGAGGTGCCGGAGCACGCTGAGCCGATGGCGGAGGAGCAAGGGATTGATGTCAAGACGGTTGTCCTCGACCATATTGCCGATAGCTACGAGTGGCATATCTGCACCGTGGGCGAGCACCACGTAACGATTCCGTTGCTTGTGATTGTACGTTCGCAGTCGGGCGAGTGGCACTGTTTCTCGTCGTCGCACCTGCACGCAGGGCACGAGTACGAAGGTTTCCGCATTGCCGACGAAGGAGAGTATGCGGGCAAGATTGTCGAGCAAACGGCTGAGGGCGAGGTAGTTCGTCCGATTGATCTGTCGATAACCAAGACCGTTGCGGGTCTGTTTGTGAATTGTGCGGTGCTGTTGCTCATTGTGTTGGGCGTGGCGCGTCGCTATCGCAACGACCAACCCGACGCGAAGGCAAAGGGTGGTCTGGCAGGCGTGCTCGAAATGGTGATCGATTCGGTGATGGAGGGTATTATTATCCCCTGCGTCGGGCCAAACTATCGTAAGTTTGCACCCTATCTGCTGACGGCATTCTTCTTTATCTTCGTCAATAACCTGATGGGACTGATTCCGATCTTCCCCGCGGGAGCTAATGTTACGGGTAATATTTCGGTTACGTTGGTGTTGGCGATGGCGACGTTCTTTGCTGTCAATGTGTTTGGTACGCGCGACTATTGGAAGGAGATCTTCTGGCCCGAAGTGCCCACGTGGCTCAAAGTGCCGATCCCGATTATGCCCGCAATCGAGTTCATCGGTCTGTTCACCAAGCCCTTCTCGCTGATGATCCGACTGTTCGCCAATATTCTGGCGGGGCACGCTATCATCTTGATTCTGACCTGCATCGTGTTTGCAACGGCCAAATTGGGTGCGGCTGTGAATGGCGCGATGAGTGCGGTGTCGGTGGTGCTGTCGATCTTTATGAACTGCTTGGAGTTGCTTGTTGCCTTCTTGCAGGCATTTGTCTTCACGATGTTGTCGGCGGTATTTATCGGTGCGGCGCAACACTCGGAGGAGCACGAACACGAAACAAAACAAATTGAAAACAATATAAACAACTAAAAAACACACATTTATGGAAACATTGGGTATTCTTGGCGCAACCCTTAGCGCAGCAATCGCAGTTGTAGGTGCCGCATTCGGTATCTCGAAGATCGGTAAGGCTACGATGGAGGCTTCGGCTCGCCAGCCCGAAGTAGCGGACAAGTTGCGTACGACGATGATCATCGCTGCGGCGCTGATCGAGGGTGTTGCACTGTTCGCAGTTGCAGTCTGCTTTATGGCATTGTAATCGACTCAAACACTGTCTGATATGGGACTTTTGCAACCCGAACTCGGACTGCTCTTTTGGACCTCGTTGGCCTTTGGGGTGGTGCTGTTCCTGCTCTGCAAGTTTGGCTTTCCGGTGATCCTGCGTTCGGTCGAGGAGCGACGACGGTTTATCGATTCGTCGATCGACGCGGCTCACGAGGCCGAAGTGCGGTTGGAGCGCGTTACGCTCGATAGCGAAGCCATCGTCGAGAAGGCTGAGGCGGAGCGTCAGCAGATACTGCGTGCAGCGACCGAAGAGCGCGATCGCATTGTAGCTGAGGCACGTATGAAGGCGTCGGAAGAGGCTCAGCGTATCGTTGTGGAGGCACGCGAGCAGGCCGAAGAGGTGCGTGAGCAGATTCTGCGCGATGGTCGCCAGCAGGTGGCTGCATTGGCTGTGGCATTGAGCGAGAAGTTGCTGCGAGGCGAGTTGCGCGACAAGCAGTCGCAGACTCAGCTGGCCGATCGCCTGTTGGACGAGATCAATACGCAAACAACTAACATCGAGGCCTAACAGATGTACACGGGAACGATAGCCAAACGATATGCTACGGCGTTGGCCGATTTTGCGGCTGCACGCGGCGAGGAGCGCACGGTATTCGACCAGGCGCGTAGTTTGGTCGTGTATATGACCGAGGTGGCGCAGTTGCGCGAAACGGTTGTGGCACCGACGATTGACGTCGAGCGCAAGGTGTCGCTGATGGCAAAATGCGTGGGTGGAGAGATGTGCGAATCGATGGAGCGATTTGTAAGAATGGTCTTTGCGCATCGTCGTGAGCACTATCTCGAATTTATGCTCCACTCGTTGGTGCGTATTGTCAAGGAGCGCCACGCCATTGTAGATGTCGATTTGACCACCGCTGCACCGCTCGATGAACAGACCCAAGCGCGCATAGCCGAGTTGGCTAAACAGCTGACGGGCAGCCGTGAGGCCGAATTGAATTGTCGCGTAGATGAGAATCTGATCGGTGGATTCCGTCTGCGAATGGACGACAAACAGGTCGATGCGTCGATTCGAACGCAACTCGAAGAGGTGCGACGGGCGATGGTCGGCAACAATAAACGTATTCTATAACACACTATGGATAAAGAGAATATCAAGCCGGCAGAGGTTTCTGAGGTGCTGTTGGCCGAATTACAGGGTATCGATCTCGGGGCGCAGTTTGCCGAGGTGGGCACGGTGTTGCAGGTGAGCGACGGCGTGGTGCGCATCTATGGTCTGGGCAATGCCGAGGCGGGCGAGCTGTTGGAGTTCGAGAATGGCGACCGTGCCGTTGTGATGAACCTCGAAGAGGATAATGTGGGTGCTGTGTTGCTCGGCCCGACCGACCGAATCGAGGAGGGCGCAACGGTCAAGCGCACGGGACGTACAGCGTCGATCTTGGTGAGCGAACAGATGTTGGGTCGCGTGATCGATCCGTTGGGTGTGCCGCTCGATGGTCGCGGTCCGATTGGAGGCGAGCAGGTGGAGATGCCGATGGAGCGTAAGGCACCGGGTGTGATCTTCCGTCAGCCGGTGAATCAACCTCTGCAAACGGGTTTGAAGGCGATCGATGCGATGATCCCGATTGGTCGCGGTCAGCGCGAGTTGATCATTGGCGACCGCCAGACGGGTAAGACGGCGATCGCTGTCGATACGATTATCAATCAACGTAAGAATTTTGAGGCGGGTGAGCCGATCTATTGTATCTATGTCGCTGTGGGTCAGAAGGCTTCGACGGTTGCGTCGTTGGTCGAGACGTTGCGCAAGAATGGTGCAATGGACTACTCGATTGTCGTGGCTGCAACGGCTGCCGATACCGCCGCAATGCAATATCTGGCTCCCTTTGCGGGTGCTGCCATAGGCGAATATTTCCGCGATACGGGTCGCCACGCGCTGGTGGTCTATGACGATCTGTCGAAGCAGGCAGTAGCCTACCGCGAGGTGTCGCTGGTGTTGCGTCGCCCGTCGGGTCGTGAGGCATATCCGGGTGATATTTTCTATCTGCACTCGCGTCTGTTGGAGCGTGCAGCGAAGATCATCAACCAGCAGGAGGTGGCCGAGCAGATGAACGACCTGCCCGCATCGTTGCGTGGTAAGGTGCGCGGTGGCGGTTCGCTCACGGCGCTGCCGATTATCGAGACGCAGGCAGGCGACGTGTCGGCATATATCCCGACCAACGTAATCTCGATCACCGATGGTCAGATCTTCCTCGATACCAACCTCTTCAATCAGGGCAACCGCCCTGCGGTCGATGTGGGTATCTCGGTGTCGCGTGTGGGTGGTAACGCTCAGATCAAGACGATGAAGAGGGTGGCAGGTACGCTCAAAATCGACCAGGCGCAATATCGTGAATTGGAGGCATTCTCGAAGTTTTCGAGCGATATGGACGCTGTTACGGCAGCGACGCTCGACAAGGGTCGTAAGAATACCCGACTGCTCGTGCAGCCGCAGTATGCCCCGATGGCAGTCGAGCAGCAGATTGCTGTTCTGTATTGCGGTACGCGCGGTTTGATGCGCGACATAGCGATCGAGCAGGTGGCCGATTTCGAGCGTGAATTGTTGCGCGAGCTGGAATCGACAAATGTATATAAGAAGCTGCGCGAAGGCGTTATCGATGACGAGGTTACGGCTCGAATCGAGAAGGCTGCCGCGCGTGTTACGGCTCAATTAAAGGCATAGCAGAGTATGGCATCGCTCAAAGAGATCAAAGGTCGTATTGCCTCGGTACAGAGTACGCTGAAAATCACCTCGGCAATGAAGATGGTGTCGTCGGCCAAACTGCATAAGGTGCAGGGTGCCGCGACGTCGTTTGCCGAGTACGAGTCGCGTTTGTCGGCAATGGTCGCAACGCTGCGTGCGGTTGCTGAGGTGCGGTCGCCCTTGATGACTGAGCATAGCGCCCCGAAACGGGCTGTTTTAGTCGCTATGGCGTCGGATACCTCGCTCTGTGGCGGATTTAATGCGTCGGCTGTCAAGAGCGCACACGAGGCTGTAATGCGCCTTCACGACGAGGGTTTTGAACAGGTCGAGGTTGTGCCGATTGGCGAGAAGATGGTCGCAGCGATGGGTAAGAGCGGGTATGCGGTGTTGAGCCAATTCCCGACCTCGATAAACGATTATACGTATGACGAGGTGGCGCGACTGATCGAGTGGCTGATCGAGGAGTATGTAGCCGAGCGCATAGATCGTGTCGAGGTTGCATATCACCATTTCCACTCGATGGGACGTCAGGTTGCGACCGTTGATCGAGTGCTGCCGGTTGCGGTCGAGCGATTCGCGGTTGAAGCAAAGGTGGCCGATACGGATTATATCTTTGAGCCGTCGGCTGAGGAACTGATGTCGAGTTTGGTGCCCTATGCGGTTAAGACTCAGATGTATGAGATTCTGCTCGATAATACGACATCGGAGCACGCTGCTCGTACGGTTGCGATGCAGACAGCCTCGGATAATGCCAACGACCTGCTCGATGAACTGCGCTTGACCTATAACAAACGTCGCCAGCAAGCCATCACCGACGAGCTGGCCGATATCACCTCGCACGAGTAGGGGAGAGCAGTTGCTGTGTGGGTAAAAATACGAAGGAGCTCCGCAATGTGTGGAACTCCTTCGTGTTTTATTTATCACCCTTTACATACCCGACAAAGAAGGGATCGGTGTAGGTTTTGAGCGATTCGTGAGCCAACGAATCGAATGTGTGGAATACCGTAACCGCTGCTCTGTGGGGATCTTTTTCGACCAGCGCCTTGAAGTTTCGATAGCGCTCAATGCGATTCGCGCCCTGCTTCATCGCAGGAGGTGTCTTATCGAGACTGCCTTCACGAGTATCCAACGCTCCACACCCGTACAAGCAGCGGCGCTGGCGCAGATTCTCCATTATCTGTTCGTCGCTGGTCTCGCGGCAGTAGCGGGGACGATTGCTGATGCCATAATGCCAAATCTCCGTCGAGGTCGGTACAAGGAAGGTCGAAGGGGACATAGCTGCATAGACAAGCGTAATACCTTCACGAACAGTGCCTTTCCCGACAGCAACGTATCGGTCCACGAATTGACCGCCTGCCGAATAACCGATCAAGGCGATGCGTTTCAGGTTGGGATATTTCTCACAATCCGAGAGCTGTGCAAGGATCTCATCGACAACATCGTACGAACTCATCGAGGTCCCATTGGCGTCGCCACCACCTCGCCAATCGTCGTCGGGCGCTCCCTGAATCGTAAGGTCGCGCGGCCACGAATCATTCCATATCGCACGACCATCTTTTGCGATTTTGCGGCTCTCCATAGTCTGCGTGCGAGGATACAACGGCGACACAATATAGGCATCTTCAAATGTCGTCATCAGGGTAAACTGCTCCTTCAAAACCTGCACACCGCCATACCAACCGTGAATCATAATCACCGCCAACTCACACGTATCGCCCTCGGACAAAGGCTTGTCTGCAACATAATAGACGGGAGCCTCCATTCCGTCGAGGGGATAGATCTCCGCCTTGGGCTCTGTGATAGTACCACTACCCATCATCAATGCCAGCAGTGGCAGTACGGCAAGAAATCGAAAAAGCGGTGTGTTTTTCATCGCGGTAATGTATTTAGGATCTTAAATCGTAATAGACAAAGTTAAGAACTTGTTTTGATATTAGCAAGGGATACCCCTATAACCTTACCGAATCCAATCCGTTCTTTTCTCTACTTGTTGGCCTCGGCAGCGAGCGAACACCCATAGCCGCACTTACAACAAAAGCCACCCCTATTGGAGTGGCTTGTCAATGATGTTTGTTTGTGTTGCTTGTGATTCCGGCGGGATTCGAACCCACGACCCACAGCTTAGAAGGCTGTTGCTCTATCCAACTGAGCTACGGAACCATCGACATTCTTGCCATTTTCGGCGCGAAATGCTCCGCAAAGGTAATCAAAAATTGATAATTCGCAATCCATTCATATAATTTTCTCTTTTTCAGCGGGTGTTATGAGTGTGTTTTGTTGATCTATGGCTGCGAATGGCTTTGAATAATTATTAATTTGTCGTAATTTTGTCTAACACAAACAGACAAAATTATGAAAGAAGCCGGTTATGTATATATTCTGACAAATCCGAGTTTTAAGGAGGATTGGGTTAAAATTGGCAAAAGTTCTCGCCCTGTGGATATTCGCTCGAAGGAGTTGGATAATACAGCCGTGCCTTTGCCGTTTGAGATTTACGCTACGCTGAAAACGTGTAAATATGAACAGGTCGAAAAACTAATCCATAAGACTATTGATAGACTTACCGATCTGCGTATTCGCCAAAATCGTGAGTTTTTCAACGTGTCGCCAGCAAAAGCGTTGGATATTTTGAAAGATATATCTACTACTCTTGACGATGCTGAGATAGATGAAGTCTATTTGGGTGAGGCACGATTTAAGTCCAAGCAAGAGGGAGAAGAATCAGTTGCTGACTCAAAGAAACAACGCCCACGCTTTAAATTTAGTATGGTGAACATTCCTATTGGAGCGACGATAATTTTTGAGCCTACGGGAATTGAGGTAAAGGTTGCAGATGACGACCATATTGAATATGAGGATCGTATTTATAAATTATCCCCATTTGTAGGAACATTTATGCCAGAAGACAAACGTAATCCATCAGGCGCATATCAGGGGCCTAAATTTTTCTCATACAATGGCGAAACGCTTTCAGATTTGCGAAATAAGATTGAAAAAGAGTGTAAATAAAGATTTTCTATGTATTAATATTAACAGCCGTGCAAGTGCGGCTGTTTTTTTATTTATTGGGTGGTATAGTTGGTGTGTTTGCGCACGAATTTGGTCGTGTTAGAGGAATTTCGTATCTTAGCCACCACTTTGCGAAAGGTTTGCAAACGTTTAATCGAACAAATTTTATTCAAAAACAATGGATTTCAAATATTCGCTCAACGATCGTCCGCGTGCAGCGGCGATGGTGATGTATGCCGTGCAATGGTTGCTGATTGCTGTGCCCGTCGTGCTGACGAGTGCTTTTGTGGCCCGTTTGCAGTATGATACGCTTGCCGAGCAGACGCTTTATACCCAAAAACTGTTCGCCGTTATGGGATTGACGATGATCGTGCAGTCGCTGTGGGGTCATCGTCTGCCATTGGTGGCGGGACCTGCGGCGGTGTTGTTGGTCGGTGTGATGGCGTCGATCTCGTCGTCGCCCGAGGTGATTTACACCTCGATTGCAGTCGGTGGTGCGCTGGTCGCCCTGCTTGCAACAACGGGCTGGATCAAGAAGTTACAGCCGTTGTTTACGCCCCGAATCTCGATCGTGATGATGGCTTTGATAGCTTTTACGATTGTGCCTGTGTTTTTGCGCCTGATTTTTGCAGATGCGGAGCACTATGGTCTGTCGTTTGTGATGGCGCTGGTGCTGTCGATAGCGATGGTGGTGGCGAATAATCGTCTGCGCGGAATGTGGAAATCGGCGGTGGTGCTGATTGCGTTGGTGGTCGGTTCGGCAGCCTATTTTGCATTTGCGGGGCTGCCCTCGTTGGAGGGTGCAACGGCTGCGGGAGCGGGTCGATTGTTCATCACGCCGAAGTTCGATGTGGGTGTGATTGTAGCATTTTTGATATGCTATATCGCTCTGCTGATTAATGAGTTAGGCTCGGTGCAGTCGGTGTCGGCATACGTCGAGGCGGACAATGTGCCGAAGCGTTCGACACGCGGTGTGGCGCTGACGGGCGTGATGAATGTGGTAGCGGGCGCATTGGGTGTGCTCGGTCCCGTTGATTATACGCTCAGTCCGGGTGTGATTGCAGCAACGGGGTGCGCGTCGCGTTATCCGCTGGTGCTGACGGGTGTGGGATTGGTGATTTGTGCGCTGTTTCCGCAGTTGGTGGCGGTGCTGTCGGCTATTCCGTCGCCCGTGATGGGTGTGGTGCTGTTGTATCTGATGGCGGCGCAGGTGGCGGCGGCGTTCCAGATGAGTGGCACGATGTTGGCGGCGAAGGATTTCAACGGTGCACTGACGATCGGTCTGCCGATAATGTTGGCTCTGGTGGTGGCGTTCCTGCCTGCGGAGGTGTCGGCGGCGTTGCCTGCGGTGTTGCGACCGATTGTGGGCAACGGATTTGTGATGGGTGTGATCGTGGTGCTGGTGATGGAGCACGTGATCTTCCGCAAGCGTGGTGGTAAGTAGCGCACCCAGCCGAAAAAAACTATTGTGAGTTGGAAATATTTTCGTATATTTGTATTTTGAATATATTGGGCCTATTGTGTTCATTAAGATAAGAATAACGGAGAACATTGTGTTGAAAGGATAGTGAATTATGGGAACGAAAAGGAATTGGTTACAGCGAATCAGCCTCGATCGTTATTTTAACTATTGGGTTGTACTGCTGATAGATACGTTTGTTTCGGTGGCAGCTACGCTGATCGCCTTTTTGGGCATTTCGTACCTGACCGAAACGGTTGTGCCGTCGAGTGTATTGATGCTGACGGCAGGTGTTGCGGTGGCTGCGAGTCTGGTGGCCTTCTTGGTACAAGGCACCTACAAGATCATCATTCGCTACTCGACGCTCAAAGAGGTCGGCCGCTTTGCTGTGGCGTGTCTGATCAAGGAGATGGTTGTGGTGGCGTATGTGAGTCTGATGGTGCGCGTTGTTCCCGATTTCGGAGTTCACGGATTCTTCTATGTGGTGAGCGATGTGATATTGACATTGGCGGCACTTATCGTATTGCGAGTGATGATGCTGGTGGCATACGATGCAATGAAATCGCGTATAGCAGCCAACCGTCGTGTTAAAAATGTGCTGATCTATGGTGTTGATGACAAGTCGGTTGCGATGATTATGCGCCTGCAAAATTCGACCCATTATCGCATTTTGGGCTGTTTGACCTATGGCTCGAAATTACGCTCGTATCGAGTGAGTGAGCAGCAGGTCTATTACTTCGAAGATGAGGAGGACCTGCGTCAGGTGGCAACCCGACTGTCGATCGATGGTGTGTTGTTCCCGACGGCCGAGTGTGCTCAGGGGGAGCGCGATCGCTTGATTCGATATTGCGAATCGCAAGGTATCAAGGTGCTGGTAACGCCGCCGGTTGATGAGGTGGTCGATGGCAAGATAATGCGACAGATGATCCGCGAAATCAAGATCGAGGATCTGCTGGGCCGCGCCGAGATCAATATCAATATGAACGAAATCGAATCTGCATTGAGTGGCCGAACAGTGTTGGTAACGGGAGCAGCGGGTTCGATTGGTAGCGAGTTGTGCCGTCAGGTGGCAAAATTTGATGTCAAGCGATTGATTCTGTTCGATTCGGCCGAGACCCCGATGCACAATATCCGTTTGGAGTTGGAGGCGCGTTTCCCCGAATTGGAGTTTGTGCCGGTTGTGGGCGATGTCCGTATCCGCGAGCGTGTCGATATGGTCTATCGCGTCTATCAACCCTCGGTGGTGTTCCACGCAGCGGCCTATAAGCACGTGCCGCTGATGGAGGAGAATCCGTGCGAAGCGGTGCTTGCCAATGTGGTCGGAACGCGCAATGTGGCTGATCTGGCAGTGAAATATAGGGTCGAGAAGATGGTTATGATCTCGACCGACAAGGCGGTCAATCCGACCAATATTATGGGCGCGTCGAAACGTTTGGCCGAGATCTATATTCAAAGCCTCGGATTGGCGATTGCCGAGGGTAAGGTCGAGGGCGCAACCCGTTTTGTAACGACACGTTTCGGCAATGTGCTCGGCTCGAACGGATCGGTTATCCCGCGTTTCCGTGAGCAGATCGAGAAGGGTGGTCCGGTTACGGTTACTCACCCCGAGATCATTCGCTACTTTATGACCATTCCTGAGGCGTGCCGTCTGGTGATGGAGGCTGCGACGCTCGGCAATGGTAACGAGATTTTTGTATTCGAGATGGGCGAGCCGGTGAAGATTGCCGACTTGGCTCGACGTATGATCGAACTTGCGGGATTGAAGGTTGGCGAGGATATCGAGATCGAATATACGGGTCTGCGTCCGGGCGAGAAACTCTATGAGGAGGTGCTCTCGACCAAGGAGAATACCATTCCCACCTCGAACGAGAAGATTCACGTGGCTAAGGTGTGTCAATACGACTACTCGGAGGTGGCCGAGCAGATTACGACACTGAGCGCGCTGGCGGCTCAGGTAGATGTGCCGGCGACGGTACGACTGATGAAGCAGATCGTGCCTGAATATAAGAGTCAGAACTCGCGTTTCGAGCAGTTTGACCGCGAGATCGAGAGCGGTGAGCAGCAGGAGCGCACGGCATAGTGTTGCTTCGTGGGGGTTGTCGCAAATGGATATAAAGTGGTTGCGCCACGTAAGGTTGCGCCATAACGATAATAAATTGTACTACGTATGAAGATTGCGATCGTAGGAACGGGTTATGTCGGGCTGGTTTCGGGAGCCTGCTTTGCCGAGATGGGAGCCGATGTAACCTGTATTGATGTTGATAAATGCAAAATCGAGAAGCTCCGTTCGGGGCAGATTCCGATCTATGAGCCCGGACTTGAAGAGCTGGTTGCACGCAATGTGGCCGACGGTCGTCTGCACTTTTCGACCGAGCTGGGCGAGTGCTTGGACCAGGTCGAGATAGTATTCAGTGCAGTCGGAACGCCTCCCGATGAAGATGGCAGTGCCGACCTGCGCTATGTTTTGGAGGTGGCACGCGAGTTCGGCCGCAAGATCAATCGCTATACGCTGTTGGTAACCAAGAGCACGGTGCCTGTGGGTACGGCGCAGAAGGTGCGTCAGGCGGTGGCTGAGGAGTTGGCTGCACGCGGTATGGAGGTCGAGTTTGATGTGGCGTCGAATCCCGAATTTTTGAAGGAGGGCGACGCTATTGACGATTTTATGAAGCCCGACCGAGTGGTTGTGGGCGTCGAGAGCGAGCGGGCACGACAGCTGATGGAGCGTCTGTATAAGCCCTTTATGATGAACAACTATCGTATGATTTTCACCGATGTAGCGTCGGCCGAGATGATCAAGTATGCGGCAAATTCGATGTTGGCAACGCGCATTTCGTTTATGAACGACATCGCCAATCTGTGCGAGATCGTGGGGGCGGACGTCAATATGGTGCGCAAGGGTATTGGCGCTGACGCGCGTATCGGCTCGAAATTCTTGTATGCAGGTTGCGGCTATGGAGGCTCGTGCTTCCCGAAGGACGTGAAGGCGCTGATCCGTACAGCCGAGCAGAAGGGCTATCGAATGAGGGTCTTGGAGGCAGTCGAGGCTGTTAATGAGCGTCAAAAGGGTATTCTCTACGAAAAGTTCGAGCGCGAATTTGATGGCGAGGTCGAGGGTCGCTGCGTGGCGATGTGGGGCTTGTCGTTCAAGCCCGAAACGGACGATATGCGCGAGGCTCCGTCGTTGGTGCTGATCGAGCGACTGCTGGCGGCAGGTTGCCGTGTGAGGGTGTTCGATCCGATTGCGATGGACGAGGCGCGACGTCGTTTGGGCGATCGAGTGGAGTATTGTGCGTCGAAATATGATGCGTTGGAAGGCGCTGATGCTCTGATGATTGTAACGGAGTGGAAACAGTTCCGACTACCCAATTGGGCGCGCGTGGCCGAGGCGATGAAGGGCGGCGTTGTGATCGATGGTCGCAATATCTACGAACGCCACGAGGTTGAGGCTGCGGGCTTGAAATATTTGCGAATAGGATAGCGCAAGGACGGTTATGAAGATTTTGGTAACGGGAGCGGCCGGTTTTATCGGTTTTCACTTGGTGCGACGCTTGACAGAGCGTGGCGACGAGGTGGTTGGACTCGATTCGTTGAACGACTACTACGATCGCCGAATGAAGTTCGGTCGTCTGGCAGCGACGGGCGTGGCTGAGAGTGCGATCGAACCTCACAAAATGGTGCAGAGTAGTCGCTATGCGGGTTACCGATTTGTGCAGATGGCGTTGGAGGAGCGTGAGGCGTTGGAGCGTCTGTTTGCCGAGGAGAGGTTTGACGTGGTGGTCAATCTGGCGGCTCAGGCTGGTGTGCGTTATTCGATCGAGAATCCGCACGCATATGCTCAGAGCAATGTGGTGGGCTTTCTGAATGTTTTGGAGTGTTGTCGCCACAATTCGGTGCGCCATCTGGTCTATGCCTCGTCGAGTAGCGTCTATGGTCGCAATGCGAAGGTGCCGTTCAGCGAGGAGGATCGAACGGATTCGCCCGTAAGTCTTTATGCTGCAACCAAAAAGGCGAACGAACTGATGGCGCATACCTACTCGTCGTTGTACGCACTGCCGACGACGGGGTTGCGATTCTTTACGGTCTATGGCCCGTGGGGTCGCCCCGATATGGCGCCGATGTTGTTTGCCGATGCGATTGCCGAGGGTCGTCCGATACGGGTATTCAACGGGGGCGATCTGGCGCGCGATTTTACCTACATTGATGATATTACGGAGGGTGTCGTTCGGGTCATTTCGGGTGAAGCGCCAACGGGCGAAGTGCCCTGCAAGATATATAATATCGGCTGCTCGACACCGGTGCGGCTGATGGATTTTATCTCCACGATGGAGCGTGCGTTTGGTCGTGAGGCTGAGAAGGTTATGCTGCCAATGCAGGCAGGCGATGTCTATCAGACCTACGCCGATACGTCGCTTTTGGAGCGCGATTTCGGCTACCGCCCTTCGACTACGCTCGAAGAGGGTATCGGACGCTTTGTGGAGTGGTACGCGACGGAGAATCCGTTGCGACGATAAACTGTTTTTCGCCCCACGAGGCGGGCGGGAAAGGAGAAGAGTGAAAGATGAAAATTTTGGATTGTACGCTGCGTGATGGCGGCTATTACAACGATTGGGATTTCGATTCGCGCACGGTGAATTGCTACCTTGCGGCGATGAATCGTCTGCCTGTCGATATGATCGAGGTGGGCTATCGTTCGCTGCCGTCGAAGAGCTATATGGGTCGTTTCGGTTACTCGCCCCGTTTCGAGTTGGAGCGCGTGCGCGAGCGATCGCAGAAGCAGGTGGCGGTGATGTTCAACGAGAAGGATATTCGCGTCAGCGATCTGCCGACGGTGCTCGACCCCGTGGCCGACCTTGTCGATATGGTCCGTATGGCGGTTGCGCCGACCAATATGGCTCGTGCGATCGAACTCGGTCGTGCGATTAAGGAGCGCGGTATTGCGGTGGCTTTCAATGTGATGTATATGTCGAAGTGGAGCGAGATGGCCGAGTTTTTGGAACTGCTGCCCCAGCTCGACGGTTGGGTCGATTGTATCAATATGGTCGATTCGTTTGGTGGGGTTACGCCCGACGATGTGCGCCGAACGTTTGCAATGGTGCGCGAACGAACCTCGGTGCCGATCGGTTTCCACGGACATAATAACCTCGAATTGGCTCTGATCAATACGCTCGCAGCGATTGATTGCGGTGCGGAGTGGGTCGATGCAACGGTGCTCGGAATGGGGCGCGGTGCGGGCAATCTGAAACTCGAACTGCTGCTTACGTTCCTCAGCAAGCGAGGCTTGGAGGTCGATTTCAATGTGTTGGGCGAGGTGGTGAGCCACTTCTCTACGCTGCACGCAAAATATGGTTGGGGTACGAGTCTGCCCTATATGCTTTCGGGTGCTAACTCGCTGCCACAGAAGGAGGTAATGGCGTGGGTGAGCAACCGTTTGTTGTCGCTGAACAGCATTGTTCGCGCGTTGGAAAATAAGCGCTTGGGCGTCGAAGATAACGATAAATTCCCCGAGTGGCAGGCCGAGCGTGCCGAGCGTGTGCTCGTAGTGGGTGGTGGCGAACGTGTTGCCGAGCATATCGACGCTGTGCGTGCGATGTTGGATGCCGATCCTCAGATTGTGGTTGTGCACGCTTCGTCGCGCCACGCGGCTCTGTTCGAGGGGCTGGCGAATCCGCAGATATTCTGTTTGGTGGGTGATGAGGGCCACCGTATGGAGCGCGTTTTCGATGGGCTGGGTGATTTTTCGGGGCGTTGTATCCTGCCCCCGTATCCGCGCAAAATGGGTACCGATGTGCCTGCGTCGGTGGCGGATAAAACCTTTGAACTACACGAAGTTACATTCACCGATCTGTTCCGCGATTCGTGTACGGCGATGGCGTTGCAGGCAGCCATTGAGATGCAGGCACGCAGTGTGATGGTGGTGGGCTACGACGGCTATACCGATATGGTGCTGACCCAGCGCGAGCGCGACCTTACGGCCGAAAATGAGTATATTATGGAGGCGTTCGATGGTGCGTTTGCGGGCGAATTTGTGTCGCTCACACCGACGTTGTACAACGCTTTGAAGGTCGATTCGATCTATCACCGAATTTAAGGGCTATGAAGAGAGGTAAAGTTGCGTTTTTTCTGCCGGCACGAAAGGGAAGCCAGCGCGTCAAAAATAAGAATACAAGATCCTTTGCGGGTATCGAAGGGGGCCTGTTAGCCAATAAGTTAGAGCAGTTGCTCGCTACCGAGCGTATCGACGAGATTGTGCTCTCGACCAACGATGAGGAGTGCCTGAGCATCGGTCGTAAGTATGCCGAACGCTCGCCGCGATTGAGGGTCGTGGAGCGTCCCGATGAACTGTGTTTAGATACGACCAACTTGCAAGATCTGATCTGCTACGTGCCGACCATCACCTCGGCCGAGCATATCTTGTGGGGGCACGTAACTACACCGCTGGCCGATGCGACAAGCTATGACGCAGCGGTCGAGGATTACTTTGCGTCGCTCGACGAGGGTTTCGACTCGTTGGTCGGCGTTACGGAGTTGAAGAATTTTCTGCTGGACGCCGAGGGGCGACTGATCAACAATACGACCGAACTGCCGTGGCCTCGTACTCAGGACCTTGCGCCATTGTACGAGATCAATCACACGGTGTTCCTTGCTCCGCGCGAGATCTACATCGAGCAGCGCAACCGTTTGGGTCGCCGTCCGAAACTGCACGTGATGGACAAAATCAGCTCGATGGACATCGATTGGGAGGAGGATTTTGTGATTGCCGAGGCGCTGGTGCGTAGTCGAAGATAACCGCCGCCCGAAAAAAAAGTAACGCCACTCAACCCTCAGGGGTCGGGTGGCGTTTCGCGTTTGCGACGAGGTGAGTGGTTCTATTTTCTTCTCTTTTAGTTCGAAATGAGCCAAGGATTTGTTTTTCTGAGTAATAATCCATATCTTTACACGTTTTAATAAACGTTATTTGAACACTATGCAACGAATTGCAGTTTTCCCGGGCTCGTTCGATCCCTTCACGCTCGGACACAAGGCGATCATCGAGGAGGCCATCGACCTCTTCGACCGAATTATTATCGGCGTGGGTTACAATAACGAAAAACGTGGTTTGGTTGCGCCCCAGAAGCGTGTGCGACTGATCGAGGACGTTTTCAGGGGTAACGATAAGATCGAGGTCAAGATGTATCGCGGACTGACGGCCGATTTCTGCCGTGAGTGCGGAGCGACGTTCCTGCTGCGAGGTGTGCGCAATGCGGTCGATTTCGAGTATGAGCACAATATGCAGCTCATCAACGAGCGTCTGTATCCCGAGCTGACTACGGTGCTGTTCTTCACACCCCCGCGTTACGCTGCAATTTCGTCGAGCATCGTGCGAGAGCTGGTCTATTTCGGTGGCGACCCGACGCAGTTTATGCCCGAAGAGATTGATCTGAAAGAGTATTTGTAAGAGATAAATATAAAACACTATAACTATGCAATTTACAGCTGAAATGATCGCCGGCGTACTGCAAGGCGACGTGGTTGGAAACCCGCAGGCGGCCGTGCATACCTTCGCTAAGATCGAGGAGGGACACGAGGGCGCGTTGTCGTTTCTGGCAAATCCCAAATATGAGCAATATATCTACACGACCGCTTCGTCGATTGTGATTGTCAATCGCTCGTTCGAGCCGTCGCAGCCCGTGCCGGCAACGATGATTAAGGTCGATGATGCGTATGGCTGCTTTGCCAAGTTGCTCGATTTCTATGTCGCAAACAAGCCCCGCAAAACGGGTGTCAGCGAGCGAGCATCGATCGACGCAACGGCTCAGTTGGGCGAGGGTTGCTACGTGGGCGACTTCGCGGTGATCGACGCAGGGGTGAAGATGGGTGCTAATTGCCGTATCTATCCTCACGTCTATATCGGTGATAATGTGCGTATTGGCGATAATGTATCGATCAATGCGGGCGTGAAGGTCTATGAGGGTTGTGTCATTGGCAACAATGTGATTCTGCACGCTGGTGCGGTGATTGGTGCCGACGGATTTGGTTTTGCGCCCAATGCTCAGGGCAATTTCGATAAGATTCCGCAGATCGGTAATGTGGTGATCGAGGACGATGTCGAGATCGGCGCGAATACCTGTATCGACCGCGCAACGATGGGCTCGACGGTGATTCGTCGCGGTGTGAAGCTCGACAACCTGATCCAAATTGGTCATAATGTGGTTGTTGGAGAGAATACCGTAGCGGCGGCGCAGGTCGGTATCGCTGGCTCGACGAAGGTGGGTAGCAACTGTATGTTCGGCGGTCAGGTTGGTATTGCCGGCCACTTGACCATTGGCGACAATGTGAAGGCAGGCTCGCAGAGCGGTATCGACAACAATGTCAATAGCAACGAGATGCGTATGGGTACTCCTTCGCTGCCGGGCTTGAAGTTCCATCGTTCGAATGCTGTGTTCCGCAACCTGCCCGAGCTGAGCCGCACGGTGTCGCGCTTGGAGAAGGAGGTTGCCGAGTTGAAGAAATAATTGATAAACTTAAATAAACACACTACTATGAAAAAACTTTTTGTAATGGCGGCTGCTGCTCTGATGGCAGTTGGTTGCAGTAATAATGGCTACGTGATCGAGGGTCAGGTTGCTGGCATCGAGGATCAGACTATCTATTTGATGAACGATCAGCGCGAGGCGGTTGATTCGACCGCAATGGTAGCAGGTGCGTTCAAGTTCGAGGGCGAGGCTGAGCAGCCCGCACAGCTCTATCTGGCAACTGATCACCCCTTTGCTATTGTCTATGTTGAGAAGGGCGCGATTGCAGTTGCAGGTTCGATCGAGGATCCTCAGACAATCACTGTAACGGGTACTCCCGCAAACGACGCACGTAACGCATACGTAGCTTGGAATATCGAGTTTATGGAGGCTTACCGCGCTGCAACGCCTGAGGAGCAGACCGCAATGGAGGACGAATACTATGCAACGATCCGCGAGAAGGTGGCTGAGAATGCCGCTAACCTGTTCGGTGTGAAGCTGTATCTGAGCGAGTTGGTATATGCCGACACCGCAGCTGAGATGTTGGCAGCAGTTGAGCAGTTCTCGCCTGAGATGCAGCTGACTGACGATGTTACCAAGTTGAAGGAGTTGGCTGAGGCTAAGGCAAAGGTCGAGGTTGGTCAGCCTTATACCGAGGTTGTTCAGCCCAATATGGAGGGTGAGCCCGTAGCGCTGTCGTCGGTTGTTGGCGAGGGCAAGTACGTTCTGCTCGATTTCTGGGCATCGTGGTGCGGTCCCTGTATGCGTGAGGTTCCCTACCTGCTCGAAACCTATAAGGAGTACAAGGATAAGGGCTTCGAGATCTTTGGCGTATCGTTCGACCGCGATGCTGAGGCTTGGAAGAAGGCCGTAGAGAGCAAGGAGATGAATTGGATCCACGTGAGTGAGGTTAATTACTTCGACAACCAGGCTGCAACGGATTACGCCGTACGCAGCATTCCTTCGAACTTCCTGATCGGTCCCGACGGTACGATCGTAGCAGTGAACCTGCGTGGTGAGGAGGTTAAGGCGAAGATCGCTGAGTTGTTGGGCGAGTAATTGCGAACTGAGAAACACATTGTGCGTCATACGCTTACCTCTGCGCGAGGGGCGTATGGCGCATTTTTCGACCGTCTGCGTAAATGGAGCAACCGAAGAAGATCATAATGGGTATCGACCCGGGTACGAATCGTACGGGTTACGGCATTCTCGAAGTGAGAGGCCGTAAGCCGCGCGCTGTTGTGATTGGCGATATCGATCTGCACAAATTGACCGACCCATACGATAAACTTGCCTATATCTTCAAGCGTGTCGGGGCGTTGATCGATGAGTATCAACCCGATGAGGTGGCGTTGGAGTCGCCATTCTTTGGGGAGAATGTGCAGAGTATGCTCAAATTGGGTCGTGCGCAGGGAGTGGCGATGGCTGCTGCATTGAGCCGCGGACTGCCTGTTGCGGAGTATGCTCCGAGGCGAATCAAGCAATCGATTACGGGGCGTGGCTCGGCGGCAAAGGAGCAGGTGGCGGCCATTCTGCAATCGATGTTGGGAATTACGTATGATCCTAAGCGTCTGGACGCTACGGACGGTATGGCGGTTGCCGTATGTCATTATTTTACAACCTGTTCGACGATCAATGTGTTGGCGGGCGGAGATCGTGCAAAGGGTTTGGGTGGCAAACTCAAAGCCACCTCGGCACGCGGTAGTAGTTCGTGGGAGCAGTTTCTGCGCGAGAATCCCGACCGCGAAGTGAAGAGCGACACACCAGCAAAGAGTGCGCCCGCTCGTCGAACCGTTAAAAAGCCTGTGAAATGAGCCGAACCAGAATCATATCTTTGGCGGTGATTGTGCTGTCGGTGGTGGCCATCGTGTGGTCGCTCGGTGGTGGTATGTTCCGCGAGCGCGGATTCGATTTTACGATCGAGGGTGCGATGACAGCGGGCGAGGTGCCCGATACTACGGGGTGGAATGTCGCTGAATTAGAGATTGATACGGCAGAGGGTCGCTATCGGATCGTAGGGCGTGCGCAGCGTCCCGTGGTGATTGAACTTGGCACTGAGGAGGTCGATTATTGCTCGACACTATTCATCGAACGAGGTCGAATCGCGGTCGAGGAGGGACGCGCAACGGGTACGGCGGCAAACGACGCCCGCACGGCTATGCTCTCGGCAACCGACTCGTTGGTGTGGAGCTGTCCTGAGGGCGAATATTCCGAGGTCTATGAGCGTGGCTACGACTCGCTGGCACGTGCCTATATCGAGGCCAATCGTGCGAATTTGTATGGTGGTTGGCTGGCTGAACGATTGAGCCGTCAGTTGCCGATTGATGAGGCGCGAGGGTTGTTTGAGGGTCTTGCGTCGGGTGTGCGACGTACCGAGGCGGTTGCACCGCTGCGTGATCGAGTGGCGCGCGATGACCGTTCGCAGGTGGGACAGCGTGTTGATGTGCTGCCCAATGAGGTCGATAGCTTGTTGCAAGCCGATAGATATGTTGTGATCGATTTCTGGGCATCGTGGAATGTCGATGAGCAGGTGCGCGCGGATAAATTGCGTACGCTGACAGCCCAATTCGATGAGTCGGAGTTGGCAATTTGTCGTATTTCGATGGATAATAGCCGCGAGCAGTGGCAGTCGGCGATCGAGGGCGATCCGACGGAGTGGATCCAACTGCGAGGCGAGAGTTGCGGACTTGCAATCGAGTCGTTGCCAATTAGTTATCTGCTTTCTCCGAAGGGGCGGATTGTTGCTCGCGCGGAGTCGATTGACGAGTTGCGACAGGCCCTCGAAGAACTTTTTTAAGAAATTTTTGAAAAAAGTTCGCAAAATATTTGGTGGCGCACAAAAAATGCCCTATCTTTGCACTCGCAAAACAAAGGATTGGCACCATAGCTTAATTGAATAGAGCATCTGACTACGGATCAGAAGGTTACAGGTTTGAGTCCTGTTGGTGTCACAAGAAGAGGGGAAGATCATTTGATCTTCCCCTTTTTCGTTGCGAGCTTCAACCTTGATGGTGCAGACAGCCCTCCTTTTCGTATAATCTATTTCTTCGATAGCCTTAGTCCCACTTAGGTTTGCCGGCGTAGGTGGCTTGGGTGAGGTGCATCGGCTCGTCGCTCAGCAGGTGGTAGAGCTCGGGCGATTGCAAAACTTCACGAATATTGTACTCCACACCGTCAATCTTCACCTTATTATATATCAGTCGCACGCCGTGGCTATAATCAACGTAGAAGTTGCCGTGGCGAACAAAGAGCGGTTGCTGTGCGCGACCGTCGGGGTGGTGCCAGCCATAGATCGCTACGTTGCGCTCGTACTCGGTCAGTGTCATAATTTTGTAGGTCAGCACGATATCCTTCTTCAAACCCGAAATAAACTGTCCGAACTCATAGCCGTATGCCTTGAATTGAGCATTGATAGCATTGTTACTATCTTGGAACACAATGGGTTGGCTATTGCGGTTGCCAAGCGGGCGGAACGGGAAGATATCGACGTGTCCCTCCGACGCTTCGGCAATACGATCGACCAGAAACGGCGTTGGCAGAGTGCAATCGAGCGCGTCGGCAATGCGTTGCGCAGCGAGCGGTCCCATCGGCATACGGACAAAGTCGTCGTTGGTGCCGATAGCTACGTAGTCGGGCAGCACCCACATCTCGACCTTATGTTTCTTGCGCAGAATCTCGACCGAATCGACCACGGGCGTGGTAAACGTAATCTTGCGGAAATGGCGCAGCGCGTCGGGAACCTGACCTGCTGTAACCGTCTCAACGATAATATCTTCGAGGGCCCAGAACGAGGTGGTATCGGCACGGCGCATAAAGTCGCTTCCGGCCAGCGTAGCGGTGGGTTTGTTGGCCAACGCGGGTACGGGCATTGACGCTTTGTGGAGTTTGCCATTCGAGCCGTAGCGAACGTCGCCCGCTATGGCGGTTGTTGCCGAGCAGAGTGCAACGGCACACAGCGTTACAAAAAGTTTGCAGCGTGAAGTCATAGGTATAGTGGTTTTTGTGGTTATTCGACCTTTTTCAGCCCGCGCTCGGTGGCAAGCTGCTCCATCAGCGCGTATGCCGCTTCGTATTCGTTGGGAATCTGTCCGTCGAGAATGGCGTCCTTGATAATCGCCTTAATATCACCAATTTCGCGGCAGGGTGGAATGCCGTATGTGCTCATAATCAACTCGCCCGAAATGGGTGGCTGGAAGTTGCGCACGCGATCTTTCTCCTCGATGTCGGCCATCTTGCGACGCACCAACTCGAAGTTTTGCATATATCGTTTGACCTTCGATTCGATGCCCGAGGTGATGTCGGCCTCGCACAGCGTCATCAGGCTCTCGACGTCGTCGCCCGCCTCGAAAAGCAGTCGTCGCACCGCCGAGTCGGTAACCAGATCTTCCGACAGAACAATCGGACGCAGATGCAGAAAGACCATCTTCTGCACGAACTTCATTCGGTCGTTCAGCGGCAGTTTCATCGCGCGGAAAATCGAGGGGACCATCTTCGATCCGAGCACCTCGTGCCCGTGGAAAGTCCAGCCGATTTTGGGGTCATACGCCTTGGTCGCAGGCTTGGCGATGTCGTGCAACAGAGCAGCCCAACGCAACCAGAGGTCGTCGGAGCGTTGCGCCACATTGTCAAGCACTTGCAGCGTATGGCGGAAGTTGTCCTTATGGGCGTGCGAGCCACGTCGCTCGACCCCTTTCAGTGCGTCCAACTCGGGAAAAACGAGCTTCAAAAGCCCCGTCATTTCGAGCAATTCGAAACCGATTGAGGGGCGTGGCGAGAGGACAATTTTATTGATCTCGGTGATGATACGCTCCTTCGAAACGATCTCGATTCGGTGGGCGTTGCGCTGGATCGCGTCGAACGTATCGGGATAGATGTCAAAGCCCAACTGCGACGCAAAACGCACCGCGCGCAACATACGCAACGGATCGTCGTCGAAGGTTACATCGGGGTCGCACGGGGTGCGGATAATCAGTCGCTCCATATCGCCCATACCGTCGAACGGATCGACCAACTCGCCAAACGTGGCGTCGTTGAGCGACCACGCTAATGCGTTGATTGTGAAGTCGCGGCGGCGTTGATCGTCCTCGATCGTGCCCGCCTCGACAACGGGTTTGCGCGAGTCGCGGCTATACGACTCTTTGCGCGCGCCGACAAACTCGATCTCCCACCCGTCGCAACGCAACATTGCCGTTCCGAAGGTCTTGAAGACCGATACTTTGGTGTGCAACTCGCGACCGAGGGCTTCGGCGACCTCGATGCCGCTACCGATCACCACTACGTCGATGTCGTTCGACGGGCGACGCAGGTAGTAATCGCGCACAAAACCGCCGATGACAAAGGCTTGCAAACCTCTGTCATCGACGATGCGCTGTATGCGGCGAAATACTCGCGCCGCAAGGGGGTGTCGTTTATCGGTAATTTCCACTATCGTTTGACGTCCAATTATTTACGAACGTAATCCTCGATAGCCTCTTTCCAAATCAGGTAGCCGGGGCCCAGCAGGTGCAGACCGTCGTTGGTCAGCTCGGGGAACATACGGCCATCTTCGCCAACCATCAGCGAGTAGAGGTCGATGAAGACGATGTTGCGCTCTTCGCAAACCTGCTTCAAGAGAGCGTTCAACTTCTTGATAGGCTCATCGAGTGCGCGATCCTTGTAGCTCTTGAAACGACCGTAGGTCTCGTTCACGGGCAGAACCGTCTGAACGTGCAACTTGGTGCGGGGGCTCTCGTTGATAAAGCGGTCGAGCATCTTAGCGATGTTGGCTGCGGTCTCCTCGGGCGAACGCTTGTCAGCCAGGTCATTAACACCGGTCAGCAGGAACAGCTTCTTGGGCTGACCCTTGATGATGTGGTCGATACGCTTCTGCATCTGTACGGTGTTGTCGGCGTTGATACCGCGGTTCTTGATGTTCTTCATTCCGAACAGCTCGTCCCACTCGCAACCATCGGTCAGCGAGTTGCCGAGGAATACGATGTCCTTCTTCGAGATGGGCAGCAGGTCGTAGAGTGTTGCCTTCTGAATGTGATAGTCGGTCTGAGCCTCTACCGAGCAGAAGCAACCGAGTGCCATAATGAGGGTAATGAGTTTTTTCATAAAATTTTTTGGTGTATTAAATTGATTAGTAATTATTTGCAATGTGTTTCGCGGAGGTAGAGAGCCACCGTATTCTCCAATCCGAAGTAGAGTGCATCGCTGATCAGAGCGTGGCCGATCGAAACCTCATCGACCCACGGAATACGTGTCAGGAAGTAGCGCAGATTGTCCAAATTGAGGTCGTGTCCTGCGTTCAAACCCAAACCTACCTCGCGGGCGCGTTCGGCAGCAACGACATAAGGCTCGATGGCCTTCTCGCGGTCTGTGTGGTAACCTGCAGCGTAGGCCTCGGTGTAGAGCTCAACGCGATCGGCACCGCACGCCTTAGCCCCACTAACCATCTCAGGATCAGGATCGACAAAGATCGAAACGCGAATACCTTCGCGGTGAAATCGCTCGCACATCTCGGTCAAAAAATCGCGGTGAGCAACGGTGTCCCAACCCGCATTCGATGTGATTGCGTCGGCAGCATCGGGCACGAGTGTTACCTGCGCAGGGCGCACCTCGCACACCAGATCGACAAAGCTCGGAATGGGATTGCCCTCGACATTCAGTTCGGTTTTTACGACCCCTTTCAGTTCGCGCACGTCGGCATAGCGAATGTGTCGCTCGTCGGGACGGGGGTGAACGGTGATGCCCTCCGAGCCAAAACGCTCGATATTTTGGGCTGCGGCGATCACATCGGGCATATTTCCGCCACGAGAATTACGAATTACTGCAATCTTATTGATATTTACGCTTAACTTTGTCATAAATTTATTATATTTGCATCTACAAATATACCAATTATTTTGCAAGTTCAGTAATGAAGATCATACTTTTTTCGCGAACAAATTCGGCACTGCGCCCTGTGCTGCTGCGTCAGTTGATTGATACAGTGGAGGTTAGCGGCCTCGATTGGTGCATAAATGAAGAGTTTGCCCGCGAACTTGAACGTATGGGCGTGTGCAGTGTCGAGACCTCGCGTAAGTATGGCGAAAGCATTGGCAACCAGCCCGATGAGTCGATAATGGTCAGCATCGGCGGCGATGGAACACTTTTGGACGGTATTCGCCGTTTGGAGGGTCGCCCGATTCCCGTTCTGGGTATCAATCTCGGACATTTGGGCTTTTTGACGGGTGCCGGTCGTGATGGCATAGCCCATATCTTCGATGATATTCGCGAGGGTCGCCTGCGTATCGAGGAGCGCTCGATGGTGCGTGTCGAGAGCGATAGCCAGACCCCGATTCAGTGGCCTTACGCTGTCAATGAGTTCGCAATTCAGCGCCACGGTGCAAATATGATCTCGGTCGAGACCTATGTCGATGGTCAGATGGTGGCAACGTACCACGGTGATGGTGTATTGCTCTCAACGCCAACGGGTTCGACGGCCTATTCGTTGAGTGTCGGAGGTCCTGTTGTAGCCCCGACGTGCGCCTGCTTTGTCATCTCGCCTTTGGCTCCGCATAATCTGACGATGCGACCGATCGTGATTCCCGATGGTTGCGAGGTTACGTTCCGTATCCGAGCGCGTCAGCCCTACGCCTTTGTAACGCTCGATAATACGGCCTATCGTGTCCGCGAGGGAACCACTTTCAAGGTGAAAAAATCGGAAAACAACTTTTTTTTGGCCCTCCCACAAAATATATCGTTCTACGATACGTTAAGAGAGAAGATGATGTGGGGAATGGACAACCGCGACAACCGCTACGAACAGTAGTTGCGCGTGGCGACCGAGCCGTTTTGAGGCGGTCGTGAGGGTGTCCGAATGGGAAAATCGAAAAAAGGAGAGGCTAAAATTGCTGATCTACGAAGAATTTTACATATCTTTGCATCTTTAATGCGCGTATTTCGCTCGTGCGGGGGCGCGTGTAAGGCAAAATGACGACGTGAGTCAAGAGTAACGAAATGAGCGAAACGAGAAACATACCGCAACACGTTGCCATCATTATGGACGGCAATGGTCGTTGGGCTAAGCGACGCGGCAAGGAGCGTGTCGAGGGTCATATCGAGGGCGTACAACGTCTGCGCGATGCGATCAAGGCGTCGGCACGTTGGGGTGTGCGCTACCTGACCGTCTATGCTTTCTCGACCGAGAATTGGGGCCGCCCCGAGGCTGAGGTCAATGCGATTATGGAGCTGTTCTGCAAGAGCGTGATCAACGAGTCGCCCGAATTGCAACAGCAGGGCGTTCGCGTGCAGGTGATGGGCGATCGTGCAGGTTTTTCGGAGAAGGTGCTCGCGTATATTGATCGCATCGAGAGCGAAACAGCTGTGGGTGAGCGTCTTACGCTTGTTCTGGCATTCAATTACAGTTCGCGTAGCGAACTGACGAAGGCTGTGCAGCAGATCGCAACAGAGGTGGTTGAGGGTCGCTTGGCGGTCGATGAGATCGACTCGCAGACCGTTGCCGATCATCTGCTGTCGGCGGGTGTGCCCGATCCCGATCTGCTGATACGAACGAGTGGCGAGTGTCGTTTGAGCAACTTCCTGCTGTGGCAGGTGGCCTACTCGGAGTTCTACTTCACCGAGGTCTTGTGGCCCGATTTTACCGAGGAGGAGTTCGATCGCGCGATCGAGAGCTATATGCACCGCGATCGTCGTTTTGGCTTGGTTAAGAAATAGTTAGAAATTGAATATACACAGACACAAACTGATAACAATGAGAAAATTCCGAATAGCATCGCTCGTGGCGGCAATGATGTTTGCCATTTGGGGCGTGAAGGCGCAGGAGCAGCAGCCGACACCCGCAGCCGAAGCGACTAAGCAAGTAACGGAGCAGACAACCGCGACGGCGGAGCAAGCGGAGGAGCAGGCCGATGAGCCTCAATTCCCCGAAGATGCCCAGATGATGGATTACCGTCGTCCGAAACAATATGTCATTCGTGATGTTAAGGTGCAGGGTATCAAGTACCTCGATCCTAACATTTTGATCGCGACGTCGGGTATCGTGCGTGGCGATTCGGCATATATTCCGGGTAACTACATCAAGCAGGCTGAGGCTCGATTGTGGAGTCAGCGCTACTTCTCGGACGTGAAGATTGGTGCCGAGATCGCGGGCGACAGCGTCGATTTGGTGATTATGTTGCAGGAGCGTCCGCGCGTATTCCGTTGGTTGTTCGAGGGAATCGGTCGTGCTCAGGCGAGCGACATTCTGGATAAATTGAAACTCAAACGCAATGGCGAGCTGTCGGACTATATTCTCGACAAGAATACCAAGCTCATCAAGGAGTATTACGCCGAGAAGGGCTTCCGCAATGCTGAGGTTACGACCCGCATCGTGAATGACTCGGTGGTCAAAAACGCTGTGAATGTTACGTTTGTGATCAAGAAGAATCCGCGTGTGAAGATTGGCGAGATCGTCTTCTCGGGTAACGATTCGTTCAAGGAGAAGCGTCTGCGTCGCGCGATGAAGAAGACTCACCAGAAGAGCATTAACTTCTTCGTCAGCTCGAAACTCAACGAGGAGGAGTATGAGAACGACAAGATCAATGTGATCGATTTCTACAACTCGAAGGGTTACCGTAACGCAACGATCCTCAGCGACTCGATCTATCCGATCAACGAGAAACGTATCGGTATCAAGATCGACCTGTCGGAGGGTAACAAGTACTACTACCGCAACATCTCGTGGGTGGGCAATAGCGTCTATCCGACCGAGGCATTGGATCAAATGCTTGGCATCAAGGGTGGCGATACGTACGACAAAAAGACCCTGCACAAGCGCTTGGGTATAGGTCGTGAGGAGAATCCTGAGGAGGTGTCGGTTAAGTCGAGCTACCAGAACTCGGGTTACCTGATGTCGCAGATCGACCCCGCTGAAATTATCGTGGGTGCCGACTCGATCGACCTCGAATTGAAGATTTTTGAGGGTAAGCAGTTCTCGATCAACGATGTACATATTTCGGGTAATGACCGTCTGGACGACGAGGTGATTCGCCGCGAGATTTATACCCGCCCCGGTGAGCTGTACAACCGTGCGCTGTTGATGCAGACAATCCGTACGCTCGGTGCGATGGGCCACTTCAATGCTGAGAAGATCTCTCCCAATATTCAACCCGTGAGCAACGAGTTGGTCGATGTGTCGTGGGCATTGGAGGAGACCGCGTCGGACCAGTTCAATATCGCAGGTGGTTGGGGCGCAAATACCTTCGTCGGTTCGGTTGGTATCACGTTGAACAACCTCTCGGTCAAGCGTCTATTCAAGAAGGGTGCTTGGCGTCCCTATCCGCAAGGTCAGAACCAGCGCCTGAACATTACGGCTCAGACCAACGGTACCTACTATAAATCGGCTTCGATCTCGTTCACCGATCCGTGGCTGGGCGGTAAGAAACCTAACTCGCTGACCATCGGTTTCCATTGGTCGGAGGAGAATGACGCCTATTGGGTATGGCAGAGTGCAACCAAGCACTTCCGTGCGATGGGTCTGTCGGCAGGTATCGGTCGCCGACTGAATTGGCCCGACCCCTACTTCACGCTCTACACCGAGTTGGCATACCAGCGTTACGCGCTGAAAGATTGGGATTACTTCATTATGAAGAACGGTAAGGCGAACGTATTGGCATTGCGAGCAGTGCTGTCGCGTAACTCGGTCGATCAGCCGCTCTATCCGCGTCGCGGTTCGGAGTTCACGGTGTCGGTGGCGCTGACTCCTCCCCACTCGGCTTGGGACGGTAAAGATTACACCAATAAGGAGATGAGCGATCAGGAGCGTTACCGCTGGATCGAGTACCACAAGTGGGATTTGAAGGCTCAGTGGTTCTATCCGCTGTCGAAGAATAACAATCTGGTGCTTATGGCGAGTGCCGAGATGGGTTTCTTGGGCAACTACAACAAGAACAAACTCTCGCCCTTCGAACTCTACGACGTGGGTGGCGACGGTATGTCGGGTTATAGCGTCTATGGTGTCGATGTGATCCGTCTGCGTGGTTACGAGGATAGCGCCTTGAACCCTGTGGGAAGCAATAGTATGGGCTACTCGCGCGTATATAATAAATATACGGTAGAGATGCGTTACCCGATCATTATGAAACCTTCGTCGACCATCTATGGATTGGTATTTGTTGAGGGAGGTAATGGTTTCAACTCGTGGAAGGAGTTCTCGCCCTTCAAGATCAAGCGTTCGGCCGGTGCGGGCGTGCGTATGTATCTGCCGGTGGTGGGTATGCTCGGTATCGACTGGGCGTGGGGCTTCGATCCCCCGGCAGGTGGTACGAAGCGTAGCGGTAGCCAGTTCCACTTTATGATCGGTCAGCAGTTCTAATATAGGTGAAATATACGAACCAACTAAAAACTGATACAACTATGAAAAAGATTTTTGCATTAGTCCTTAGCCTTGTGGCGTTTGTAGGTGTTGCGTCGGCACAGAACTATATGGTTGTCGATAGCGAGAAGATTTTCAAGTCGATCAAAGAGTATAACGATGCGATGACGCAGCTCGATAATATGGCTAAGTTCTGCCAGCAGCAGGTGGATTCGAAGTTTGCCGAGATCGAGCAGCTTTATAACAACTATCAGCAGGAGAAGGCTTCGCTCTCGGCAGCGGGTCGTGTATCGCGCGAGCAGCAGATCCTCGACAAGGAGGCTGAGGCTGTGAAATATCAGGAGTCGCTGTTCGGTAACGAGGGTACGATGATGAAGAAGCGTATCGAGCTGATTCAGCCCATTCAGGAGCGCGTTTTCAAGGCTATCGAGTCGTATGCCAAGTCGAACGGATTCGATCTGGTGCTCGATATCGCGTCGAATGCCACGATGCTCTACTACGCACCCGCGGTGGATCGTACCGAGGCGGTAATCAAAATGTTGAAATAACAATCAAAAAAACTTTTAATACACAATTATGAAAAAACTTATCAAGCTAACCCTTGTAGCTGCGCTGGTGCTCAGCTCGACTTCGCTTTTTGCTCAGAAATTGGGCCGTATCAACTCGCAGGAGCTCATCTCGTTGATGCCCGAAACCACTCAGATGCAGACTGATTTGCAGACCTACGCAACTGAGTTGAACGCACAGATCGAGGAGGTTCAGGTTGAGTTGAACAACAAGTTCGCTGATTTCCAGAAGAAGCAGTCGACGATGAAGGATTTGGAGCGTCAGGTGGCTGAGAAGGAGCTCAATGAGCTGGGTGCTCGTTTGGAGCAGTTCCGCCAGGTTGCAAGCGAGGATTTCTCGAAGAAGCAGCAGGAGCTTTTCGCCCCGATTCAGGAGAAGGCTATGGCAGCTATCGAGAAGGTGTCGAAGGCAGGTGGCTACGCAGTGGTTATCGACTTGGCCGCAGGTAGTATGATCTACATCGACGAGGCTCAGGTTACCGACCTGCTGCCCGCAGTTAAGGCTGAGCTGGGCATTAAGTAACTTTTTGCTCTACCGACAGATTGAGCCGCGCTCCACGAGGGGCGCGGCTTTTTTTGTTCGAGGTATTCAAAGATTCAAAATTCAAGATTCAAAATTGGACTTTGCTTTCATTAGTTTGTGGACGGAGAAAGAGATGTTGTCGATTTTGGCCAAATCGACACACCTTCGTGGCTCGCCCTTAGGGCAAACGCCTCAGCCCGCGAGTATGTGCCTTCTTGCCAGCAAAGGAATAATCTTGAATTTTGAATTTTGAATCTTGAATTGCCAATGGCGGGCACAGTTTATGCAACAGACGGTTGCGAAATGTGGCAATGAAGCCACTCTCGTAATACTCTGTCAGCTATGAAATTCTCTACAATGCTCATTGCGTCGGTATTGGTGTCGTTGGCGGCACTGAGCGCAGGTTATGGATACGCCCGTCGCGGTCTTGGAGCACCCGATCGCCCGATGTGGGCAACAACGATCGAGGATCTGAAACAGATTTGCGGTCTGAAACTCGCTACGGCGGCACAATATGAACGCGAGGCAGCGGCGGCCGAGCGTGCGCAGAACCACCTTCAACGTCAGCTCTACAACGCATTGGCGCACTCGGAGCATATCCACGTGCGCAACTATATGCGTGCGCTCAATAAGTTGGGCAGTCGTTATGTCCGTCGGGCATTGGCGCCTGAGGTCGGTACGACGTCGGAGGAGGGTATTGCGCGCAGTATTGCCCTCGAACGCTATCTGGTTGATGGTCGCCACGAGCAGTCGATACTCTATGCCCTCGACGATAAATCGAACTATGCAGCCCGTATTGTTGCGTGGGCGTCGGGGAGCGATGTGAAGCACGTTCTGCTGCTCGAACAGTGTGCATTGGCTTGCGAAGGTCGCTGCGAGGCGCCGTCGGGTTATGCCGTCTGCCCCGTGTGTGGCAATACGAGCGATTGCGAACACGAGGATTGTTACTGCCCGTTTTGTATGACTCCGAGTGGTGATTATGTGCGGTTTTTGGTCGATATGTCGGCAAAATAGTAAAATTATTAGGAGATAACGAACATTTTCGAAGGTTTTAGTTTATCTTTGGCGCTTATTTGTGCGAGCGGGGCGAAGGCTCTTGTTTGCGCGATGAGAACCAAATTTTATAAACAAAACCTTTACAAAATGAAATCACTCAAAATCGGAGACCTACTTGCCCGCATACCCATCATTCAGGGCGGTATGGGCGTCGGTGTTTCGCTTTCGGGATTGGCCTCGGCAGTGGCTAACGAAGGTGGAGTCGGCGTTATCTCGTCGGCCGGTCTGGGCGTGATCTACAAGGAGCATTCGAGCGACTACAATGAGGCCAGCATTTGGGGTCTTAAAGAGGAGTTGCGCAAGGCTCGTGAGGCATCGCGCGGCATTATCGGCGTCAATGTGATGGTCGCTATGTCCAATTTTGCGGATATGGTCAAGACCGCGATCGCCGAGAAGGCAGACATTATCTTTTCGGGAGCAGGACTGCCCTTGAACCTGCCCTCGTTTTTGACCGAAGGTGCCAAGACCAAACTTGCACCGATCGTATCGTCGGCGCGTGCAGCTAAGTTGCTGTGCGAGAAGTGGCTGGCTAACTATAACTACGTTCCCGATGCCATCGTGGTCGAAGGCCCTAAGGCGGGCGGACATTTGGGGTTCAAGCACGAGCAGATCAACGACCAGCGTTATGCGCTCGAATCGGTGCTGCCTGAGGTTGTCAAGGAGGTGCGTGAGTTTGGCGATCAGCACAATGTCTATATTCCGGTCATTGCAGCCGGTGGAATTTACACGGGAGAGGATATCTATCGTACAATGCAGCTGGGAGCCGATGGCGTTCAGATGGGAACACGCTTCGTAACCACCACAGAGTGCGATGCCGCGCCTGCATTCAAGCAGACCTATTTGGACGCCCAAGAGGAGGATATCGAGATCATTCAGAGTCCGGTCGGTATGCCTGGGCGCGCCATTCGCGGCACGTTCCTCGAAAAGGTGCGCGAGGGTTTGAAACGACCGAAGGCCTGCCCGTTCAACTGCATCAAGACGTGCGACGTTACCCATTCGCCCTATTGCATTATGCTGGCGCTCTACAACGCCTTCAAGGGGCGCTTGGAGCACGGTTACGCTTTTTGCGGAGCGAATGCGTGGCGCTCGGATAGGATTCAGAGCGTCCGTGAGTTGATGAGTTCGCTCTGCGAAGAGTTTGATCGCTTCAAGTCGAAGTTCGAAAAGTAACGAGAGAACGCATTAATCTTCACTTTTCGAGTCGCACTCCAATATATCGGGGTGCGGCTTTTTTATTTTGCAGAGCGCAAAGAAAAGCCCGCCGCTCCAAAAGGAGCGACGGGACGCGCGCTAATACAAATATAGGTATTCTAACTGAACATTAGAGATACTTTTCGATAACTGCACAGATACGATCGAACACCTCGTCGAGCGTGCCCACGCCATCAACGGCCTCGTACTTACCCTGAGTCGAGTAGTAATCTGCCACAACAGCGGTTTGATCGTTATAGACCTTGATTCGGTTGCGGATTACCTCTTCGTTGGCATCGTCGGCGCGACCGCTACTCTGACCACGCAACAGAATGCGCTGAACGAGCTCCTCGGTGGGCACCTCCATATAGATCATCACATCGACTTTCAGGTCGCGCTCGGTGAGAATCTTGTCGAAGGCCTCGGCCTGCGGAGTAGTGCGGGGGAAACCGTCGAAGATGTTGCCATTGGCGTCGCGGTGGTTGTCGATGTAGTCGGTTACGATGTCGATCACGAGCTGATCGGGAGCCAACTCGCCACGCGAGATGTATGCTTCCATACTCTTGCCCAATTCGGTCTGAGCGTTGATTTGGCTACGAATAACCGCACCTGTCGAGATGTGGTTGAGTTTGTATTTCTCGACCAACTTGGCCGCTTGTGTTCCTTTGCCGCAACCGGGGGCACCGAACAATACGATATTTAACATATCCGAATAGAGTTTTTAGTTTTTCCGTGGTGCAAATTTACGTCTTATTTTTTGCAAAACAACGATATTTTCTTATATTTGTAAAAATTTTTAATATAATGACCAAATATTTGCCGATTTTGGCAAGTGCTTGGCTCGAAAATCTTACTTGGTATCGTTATGAGCAACAAAAAACTGACCGAAATAGCCACGCTGGGCGAGTTCGGATTGATTGATCACCTGACCTCGAATTTCGAAAATCGTCGTCCTGCGACGCTCTGTGGCGTGGGCGATGACGCAGCGGTGGTGGATATAGGCGGCGGTCGTGTGCAGCTGATCTCGACCGATATGCTGATGGAGGGAATCAACTTCGATTTGACCTACTTCCCGCTCAAACACCTCGGATATAAAGCCGTGGTGGTGGGTGTGAGCGATATTCTGGCGATGAATGCCCGCCCCGAGCAGGTGATGATCTCGATCGCCGTGTCGAGCAAGATGTCGGTCGAGGCTCTCGATGAGTTCTACGAGGGCGTCAATCGTGCGTGTGCCGACTATAACGTCGATCTGGTGGGTGGCGATACGACCACCTCACTGACCGGTTTTGCTATCAGTGTTACGGCTATGGGTACCGCCGAGGCGTCGAAGGTGTGCTATCGTAGCGGTGCGAAGTTGAACGATCTGGTCTGCATAACCAATAATCTCGGCGCGGCGTATATGGGTCTGCACCTGCTCGAACGCGAGAAGCGTGCGCTGGCAGGCTCGCCCGATCCGCAACCCAAATTCGAGGGCTACGAATATCTGCTGCAACGTCAGTTGAAACCCGAGGCGAGGGTCGATATTATCGATTCGTTGGCCGAGGCGCAGATTGTCCCCACGTCGATGATCGACCTCTCGGACGGCTTGGCATCGGACGTTATGCAGATCTGCAAGGCGTCGAAATGTGGCGTGCGTATCTATTTGGAGCGTATTCCGATCGCGCAGCAGACCAACCAGATGGCCGAGGAGCTGAATGCCGATCCGGTTGTTGCGGCGCTGAATGGTGGCGACGATTACGAACTGCTGTTCACCGTTCCGTTGGAGTTGCAGGAGCAGATAATGCGCTTGGGCGGTATCGATGTGATTGGTCATATCACGGCAGCCGATACGGGTGCGGCGCTGGTTACCCCCGACGGCAATACAATCGCACTGCAAGCGCAGGGGATAAGGTTATAAGGTTTAGAGAGTTTTGTTCGCGATTTTGGAAATGTTTTCGTGAATTTGCACAAATCTAATATATTAACGATTGTGAAAAAAATACTAATTTTATTGTTTGCCGCAGTGGCATTTGCAGGTTGTGAAACTTACGATGATTTTAGCAATGATAACCTTCAAAAATACATAGAAGAGGGAGTAGAGAGTATTGACGCTACGAAGGCAATAGAGATATTGTCGGAAGGTCGAGGTTTTTGGCGAGTGAATGGCAACAAGAGCTACGTTCGTCTTCAAAATGCAGATGGAACATCGAAGTTGGTGCCATATTATGAGCACGCAGTTGCCAGAGTATATTTCATTTATGAGTTTGAAGATGATGGTACAACGAGCGCTTATGGTCGCATATATAATATCCCCGCTACGACGATATTGAATGCAAATGTAGATTGGACTCGCAAAACCATAAAAGTCGGTGATTTCAAAATTAGAATTAAGGGTGTTACCGAAAGTTATTTGATTTTGGAGCAGGATCAAGACGGGTTTGTTTCAATTGACGTTTATGAGCGATTGTCAGACGCTGATGTAGTACGATGGCTTGGTCAAACGCAGTTTGATGATCAACGCGAATAAATTTTGCTGATTTTTCGCTCAAAGGGGTTGCAAAAGTAATTTTTATTTTGTAGATTTGCAATTGGTAATGGTTTAATGGAGGAAGATAGTTTTTGAAGTATTAGGCTTTATGTGATCATTACCGCCTAAAATAGCTAATCGTAAAATAAGCATTTTGGATCGCACCGCCGTCCGTCGAGGATCACGGTGCGGTTTTTTGCGGTTAGATCGCCCGCGAGAGGGCTAATTCACTCATCAATAAGAAAAAAAGAGTGCGCACGCTTTGTTTTTCGGAATAAAATACGTACCTTTGCACCGCTTTTTGCAAATAATCTAATTAACAAACAGTTATGAACAATTACGAAACCGTTTTCATTGCCACACCGGTTCTTTCGGACGTACAGGTGAAAGAGGTGCTGGACAAATTCCAAGGTGTTATCACCGAGAACGGCGGTCAGATCGTGAATGTCGAGGAGTGGGGTTTGAAGAAACTCGCTTATCCTATTCAGAAGAAGACCACCGGCTTCTATTTCTTTATCGAGTTCACGGGCGAGGGCTCGCTGATCAACACTCTCGAAACTCAGTATCGTCGCGACGAGCGCGTTATCCGTTTCCTCACTTTCAAGCAGGACAAGTACGCTGTTGAGTACTCGGAGAAGCGTCGCGCTAAACTCGCTAACAAATCGCAGGAGGAGTAAACTATGGCACAGGAGAATAAGACTCAGAACGGCGAAATCCGTTACCTCAACCCCGTTTCGGTTGATGTTAAGAAGAAGAAGTACTGCCGCTTTAAGAAGCTCGGTATCAAGTACGTAGATTACAAGGACGGTGAGTTCCTCAAAAAGTTCCTCAATGAGCAGGGTAAGTTGCTGCCCCGTCGTTTGACCGGTACTTCGCAGAAGTTCCAGAAGAAGGTGGCTCAGGCTGTTAAGCGTGCTCGCCACTTGGCTATCCTGCCCTTCGTAACCGATTGTATGAAATAATTAATGGGAGGAGAGTACAATGGAAGTAATTCTGATTAAAGACGTTGAGAAGCTGGGTTACGCTAACGACATCGTAGATGTTAAGCCCGGTTACGCAAATAACTACCTGATTCCTCAGGGTTTTGCTAAGGCTGCTACCGCATCGGCTAAGAAGGTTCTGGCTGAGAACTTGAAGCAGCGCGCTCACAAGGACGCGAAGATTCTCGCTGACGCTCAGGCTCTCGCTGAGAAGCTCGCTAACCTGCCCCTCGTTATCACCGCTAAGGCTGAGGAGAACAAGATCTTCGGTAGCGTAACCGCTGCTGACTTGGCTGAGGCTCTGGCTGCTAAGGGCGTTGAGGTTGATCGCAAGGTTATCTCGGTTGATGCCGTTAAGGAGCTGGGCGAGTACACCGCAACCGCTAAGTTGCACCGCGAGGTTAAGGCTACCATCTCGTTCTCGGTTGTTGCTGAGCAGGAGTAAGGTGGCTGATTGAGGGGGGCTGTGTAAGGCGCAGGTTTCACCCTCGGAGCTAACAAATTTTAAGGCGTATCCCAATCGGGGTGCGCCTTTTTTTGTGGGGGGGGTGGTGTGATAAGAGGGGTGCGCTTTGCGGAGGACGAGGCTTTTATCCTAAATTCAAAATTCAAGATTCAAGATTCAAAATTCAGGATTCGGGATTCGGGATTCAGGCTTCAAAATTAATCCTGTTGCGCGAGCTTTTCCTCTCGTTTTTCGAATCGGCGAGCGATCATAATGCTGACCTCATAAAGTGCATAGAGCGGCACGGTCATCAACGCCAACGTAAAGGCGTCGGGCGGAGTGATGAAGGCCGAAACGACCATAATGATAACGAAGGCGTGGCGGCGATATTTGGCCAGCGTTGAGCCCGAAATCATACCCGCGCTGGCGAGGAAATAGGCCAAAACGGGGATCTCGAAAACCAATCCCATCATCAGCGAAAGGGTGGTGAAGGTCGAAATGTAGGACGAGAGCGCAATGGTATTCACAACGCCTTCGTGTACTTGATAAGTGCCTAAGAATTTGACCGATACGGGAAAAATCACAAAGTAATTCATCGCCACACCCAAGAAGAAAAGGGCGATAACGGCGACCATAATTCGGTTCGAATAACGGCGCTCGTTTTCGTACAATGCGGGCTTGACAAAGCCGAACAACTCATAGACCACGTATGGTGCGGCGAAGAGCAGTCCGATGGTCATCGAGACCGTGATGTGGGTCATAAATTGCGCCGCCAGCTGTGTGTTGATCAGCGTGATGTCGGTGTCGGGAATGAGCATCGAATCCCAACCGAGCAGTACGAGTAGATGGTTGATCCAGCGGTAGGTCAGAAAGTCGCCCTGCGAAGGTGCGAGCACCGCCGCGAAGACCTCATCTTTGAACATAAACACGCCGAGCGCGATCACCACCGTAACCAAAATAATGCGCATCAACACGCGTCGCAACTCGTCGAGATGGTCCCAGAAACTCATCTCCGATTGCGCGTCATCTGTGTTGGTGGACACGTTGCCGCCAACTGCATTTCGGGGCAGTCGTTCTTCGCTCATCGCTGCTTTTTGTTAGTGTTGTAAAACACTAATTATTAAGCGATTATTTATTTTCGTTGCTCTTCTTGTCGTCGGTTGCGTTGATCTCCTTCTCGACGTCCTTCATACCATCTTTGAACGAGCGCACACCTTGACCTACGCCCTTCATCAGTTCGGGAATCTTCTTGCCACCGAAGAGCAGCACAATAGCCAATACGATAAGGACGATTTCGGTGGTACCGAGAGCCATAAACTGTAACATAACGAATCTAAATTTTTTCGAGTTTAATAATAGGCAAATATAGCAATAAAAACCGAAATCTGCACGATTTTGCACCTCGAAAGTGGCGGCAGCGTAAATTTCTCTATCTAAATCCCTTTTTTAATATAGATATGCAAGGGAATTCGGGATAAAAAACGTATCTTTGCGGGGTCAAATCATAACTATTTCGGAATATGAAGATTGCACTTGCCCAACTTAACTACACCGTAGGTGATGTCGAGGGCAACGCTTCGAAGGTTATCGAGGCTGTCGAAAAGGCTAAACAGAAAAATGCAGACTTGGTTGTCTTTGCCGAGCAGGCTCTGAGCGGTACGCCCGCGTATGATCTGTTGAACAAAGCGACCTTTGTCGAGTTGTGCGAAGAGGAGTTGGAGCGTATTGCCGAGCACTGCGATTCGTTGACTGCTATCGTTGGCTCGCCCGTTGCGGGTGAGGAGGGCACGGTGAGCGCAGCAGTGGTTATCGAACGCGGACAGATTACCCGCCGTATCGCCAAGCAGTATGTCGATTATCGTGATGAGATGGGCTATATTCACCCATCGACCGGCACCGAGGTTATCACCGTTGCAGGTGAGCAGGTGGCAGTTGTGGTGGGTAACGATCTGGTGCGTGTGCGCGACTGCGACCAGTCGGTAACTACGATTATCAATATCAACGCTCGTCGTTTCCGTAAGCGTGTGTTGGAGGCTCGCTACGAGAAGTTCCACCACATCGCATTTGTCGAGGGCAAGAATCTGGTGTTTGTCAATCACGTGGGCGGCTCGACCGATATGGTTTATGATGGCACGTCGTCGGTCTATGATTCGAAGGGCGAAATGGTGCTGCTGCTCGAAACATTCAATGAGGACTTCAAGGTGTGTGATCTCGGTGTGCAGAATGAGCCGATCGCAACTCCGTTCTCGTACTATCAGAACCGCACGCGCAACCTCTACGACGCAATCAAGTGTGGCTTGAAGGACTACTTCGAGAAGAATGGCTACGAGAAGGCCTGCGTAGGTCTGTCGGGTGGTATCGACTCGTCGGTGGTGCTGTCGATTGCGGTTGATGCGCTGGGTGTCGAGAATGTGCGTGCGATGATGATGCCGTCGCAGTTCTCGTCGGATCACTCGGTTGAGGACGCAGTGAAGCTGGCCAAGAATCTGGGTGTCGAGTATAATGTGGTGCCCATCACCGAGGCATATAAGAGCATTATGGAGTCGTTGATGCCCGTTGTGGGTGGTACGCCCTTCGATGCTACGGAGGAGAATGTTCAGGCTCGTATCCGTACGATTATGCTGATGGCATTGCAGAATAAGCAGAATTATCTGATGCTCAACTCGTCGAACAAGAGTGAGAATGCGCTGGGCTGGTGTACGCTCTATGGCGACACGGCGGGTGCAATCAGCATCACGGGCGACGTCTATAAGAGTGAGATCTATGATTTGGCTCGCTATATTAACCGCGAGGGTGAGATTATTCCCGAAAACATTTTGAACAAGGAACCGTCGTCGGAGCTGTATGCCGGTCAGAAGGACTCGGATCTGTTGCCTCCCTACGAGGTTGTTGATGCGATTCTGTATCGTATGATCGAGCGCGGTCAGCACCGCGAGGAGATTATCAATGCAGGCTTCGATGCTGAGGTGGTGCATAAGATCCACAAGATGGTGATGCGCAACGAGAAGAAGCGTTTCCAATTCTGCCCGATGTTGCGTCTGTCGAGCTGCACGCTCGGTTGCGACCGTGTGTTGCCGCTGACGAACAAATATGGCGACTAATTCCAAAAGGCCGATCAACACAACAATCGACTGAGCAATGGCAAAGCAGAAACCCATAGAGCACGTAGGAGTGGTCGAGGCGATCGAGGACGATAAGATTTTGGTCAAGATCGTGGCCGAGAGCGCGTGCGCATCGTGTGCGGCGCGTTCGGCGTGCGGTATGAGCGAATCGACCGATAAGCAGATCGAGGTGCATACACGCGAGGCAGCCAGCTACGCGGTGGGCGAGCGATGTGTGGTGTCGGTCGAGCGTGCAGCGGGATTGAAGGCGGTGGTGCTGGCCTACTGTATGCCATTGTTGGTGATGCTGGTAGTGCTTGTCGCCTGCTCGGCAGCAGGACTGAGTGATGGGGTAGCGGCTGTGGCGGCTTTGGGCGTCGTGGCCGCTTACTATTTTGTAGTGCGCCTACTGAGATCGAAAATCGAAACTAATATCATATTTAAAATCAAAAAACAGTAATGGAAGAATGGGTAGAGGTCCTCGTATGGACCGTAGTAACGCTGAGTGCGTTGGGTGCCCTCGCGGCTTTGATTCTGTACTTCGTGGCACAGAAGTTCAAGGTTGAGGAGGATCCGCGTATCGACGAGGTGGAGAAGATGCTGCCGGGTGCAAACTGCGGTGGTTGCGGCTTCGCCGGTTGTCGCGGATTGGCCACTGCACTTGTGCAAAACGATGACATCTCGGCATTGTACTGCTCGGCAGCAGGTGCTGAGACGATGAAGAAGATCGCCGCTTACTTAGGTAAGGTTGCCCCCGAAAAGGAGCCGCAGGTTGCGGTGGTTCGTTGCGGTGGCACGTGCGAGAAACGCCCTCGTACCAACCGTTTCGATGGCGCACAGTCGTGTGCTGTTGTGGCGTCGTTGTACGTCGGTGAGACGGCTTGCTCGTATGGCTGTTTGGGTCTGGGCGACTGCGTTGCGGCTTGTACGTTCGACGCAATCAAGAAGAATCCCGAAACGGGCTTGGTTGAGGTCGATGCCGACAAGTGTACCGCTTGTGGCGCCTGCGTCAAGGCTTGTCCGAAGGGTGTGATCGAGCTGCGTAAGAAGTGGCCGAAGAATCGCGGTGTCTATGTTTCGTGCGTTAGCCACGACAAGGGTGCAGCGGTTATGAAGGCTTGTAAGGCTGGTTGCATCGGCTGCTCGAAGTGTGTCAAAGTTTGTCCGTTCGATGCGATTAAGGTCGAGGGTAATCTGGCATACATCGATCCCGCAAAGTGTAAATTGTGTCGTAAGTGTGTAGCCGAGTGTCCTACGGGTGCAATCGTAGCGGTGAACTTCCCTCCCGCACCTGTTAAGCCCGCAGAGCCTAAGGTGGTAGCTCCCAAAGCTGAGGCTGTGAAGGTCGAGGTGAAGAAGGAGGAGGCACAGAAGGCTGCAACCGAAACCAAAGAATAACGAAGAAAAGCTGTAAGATATGAAGAGTTTTCCTATTGGCGGTGTTCATCCGTCAGAGAATAAATTGAGCCGCGAGCAGGCCATCGAGGTCTTGGCGTTGCCCGATACCGTTACGGTGCTCCTGTCGCAGCATATCGGCGCTCCCGCTGTGGCTAAGGTTGCCAAGGGCGACAAGGTGCTTACGGGTCAGTTGATCGCCGAGGCTGGTGGTTTCGTGTCGAGCAACATTCACTCGCCCATTTCGGGTACGGTAACGGCTGTCGATCTGGTAGTTAATGGTGCAGGTCTGCGCCAGCCCGCAATCACCATCAAGCGCGAAGGCGACGAGTGGGCTGAGGGTATCGACCTCTCGAAGGAGGTTGTACGCGAGTGCAAGTTGGAGCCGAAGGAGATCATCGCAAAGATCCAGGCTGCCGGTATCGTAGGTATGGGTGGTGCAACGTTCCCTGCACACGTTAAGTTGAGCGTTCCCCCGGGCAAGAAGGCTGAGTTCCTGATCATCAACGGTGTTGAGTGCGAGCCCTATCTGACCTCGGACCATCGCGTGATGTTGGAGCGCGGCGAGGAGTTGCTCGCAGGTGTAACGATTTTGGCTAAGGCACTCGGTGTCGAGAAGTCGTATGTAGGTATCGAGAATAATAAACCCGATGCAATCGCTCACTTGCAGAAGTTGGTTGCGTCGTTTGCAGGTATCGAGATCGTACCTTTGAAGGTTCAGTATCCTCAGGGTGGTGAGAAGCAGTTGATCGCTGCAATCACGGGTCGTGAGGTTCCGTCGGGTGCGCTGCCTATCGACGTAGGTGCAGTGGTTCAGAACGCTTCGACGGCTGTGGCTGTATATGAGGCAGTTCAGAAGAATAAGCCGCTGATCGAGCGCGTTGTAACGGTTACGGGTAAGAGCGTTAAGTCGCCCAAGAACCTGTTGGCTCGCGTTGGTACTCCCATCTCGACGTTGTTGGAGGCTGCGGGTGGCCTGCCCGAGGACGCACGTAAGGTGATCAATGGTGGCCCGATGATGGGTCGCGCAATGGTGAACCTCGATGCTCCCGTTACGAAGGGTACTTCGGGTGTGCTCGTAATGAGTGGTGAGGAGGCTGAGCGTCAGCCCGCATCGCAGTGTATCAAGTGCGCTAAGTGCGTTTCGGCTTGCCCGATGGGCTTGGAGCCCTATCTGATCAGCAAGATGTCGCGTCGTCAGATGTGGGAGCCGCTGGAAGCAGAGCGTATTGCCGACTGTATCGAGTGCGGTTGCTGTATGTTCACCTGCCCTGCAAATCTGCCTTTGTTGGACTATATCCGTCTGGGTAAGGCGAAGGTTATGGGTATTATGCGCGCACGTGCCGCAGCACAGAAGAAATAGTGAAACTTAGAAAGTGAATTAAAAACTATGGATAAGAAATTAATCGTTGCACCGTCGCCCCACGTTCACGGTCCGGAATCGACTCAGCGCATTATGCGTGATGTGCTGATCGCGTTGGCTCCCGCGTTGGTGGTATCGGTGATCGTTTATGGCTGGACGACGTTGCTCGTTACGGCTGTGTCGGTGCTCAGCTGTGTGCTGTTTGAGTACCTGATCCAGAAATATCTGATCAAAGGCCCCTCGACCATCGGCAATCTGTCGGCTGTGGTTACGGGTGTGCTGCTGGCGTTCAACTTGCCCGCATCGATCCCCGTTTGGATCGTAGTGATTGGCGCGTTGGTTGCTATCGGTATCGGTAAGATGACCTTTGGTGGTATCGGTAAAAACCCCTTCAACCCCGCATTGGTTGGTCGTGTGTTCTTGCTGATCTCGTTCCCCGTTCAGATGACTTCGACGGCATTCTCGACCGAGAAGTTGGCTGACGTTTGCTCGGGTGCTACTCCGCTGGCATTCGTTAAGGAGGGCTTGAAGGGTGGTACGCCCGCAAGCGAACTGATGGCTCAGATCAACTATGGCGATCTGTTGCTCGGCTTCAAGGCAGGTTCGTTTGGTGAGGTTGCGGCTCTGTTGCTGCTCGTTGGCTTCGCTTACCTGCTGATCCGTAAGGTGATCACTTGGCATATCCCCGTTGCAGTATTGGGCTCGATGGCAGTGTTCAGCGGCATTCTGTTCCTGATCAATCCCGAGGCATATATGTCGCCTCTGTTCCACCTGCTGACCGGTGGTGCAATCTTGGGTTCGGTCTATATGGCTACCGATTACTCGACCTCGCCTATGACCACTAAGGGTATGTTGATCTATGGTGCAGGTATCGGCGTGATCACGATGTTGATCCGTACTTGGGGTGCATATCCCGAGGGTATGTCGTTCGCAATTCTGATTATGAATGCGGTGGCTTGCCTGCTCAATAAGTATATCAAACCCCGCCGTTTCGGCGCTAAGAAATAAGGAGATAGCAGAGATGAAGAGTTCATTGAAAAATATGGTTGTGGTGCTGTTTAGCATCACGCTGATCGCATCGCTCTGCGTAGGTTTGGTCAATAAGATCACCTTCGAACCTATCGAGAAGGCTAAGGCTGAGAATATCCAGAAGGCGTTGAAGAACGTACTTCCCGAGTTCGACGCAAGTGAAGAGAAGGCTATGACCGTTGATGAGCTGCCCGTGATTGTTCACACCGCAAAGCAGGGTGAGCAGGTAGTGGGCTACGCTGTTGAGACGATGACCACGAAGGGTTTTAGCGGCGTGTTCCGTCTGATGGTAGGCTTCCGCGCTTCGGGCGAGGTCTATAATATCAACGTTTTGGAGCACAGCGAGACCCCGGGTCTGGGTAGCAAGATGGGCGATGAGGGCAACTCGTTGCTCGTAAGTTTCAAGGATAAGAATCCCGCCAATATGAAGCAGCCGCTGGCCGTTGTCAAGGACGGTGGTGATGTTCAGGCGCTGACCGCTGCGACTATTTCGTCGCGTGCTTATGTTGATGCGGTTGTACGTGCATACAATGCAGTTCAGCAGATTAAGGGTGGCGCAAATGTGGCAACGGGTGCAACCTCGAACTCGACCAAGTGGAGCGAGGGTGAGCCCGCCGCAGAGCAGGCTACTGCTGAGGAGGCTGCCGAAACCGTAAATGAGGAGACTCAGAAAGGAGAGGACAATGAATAAATTGCAACTTATCACTAAGGGTATTCTGAAAGAGAACCCGACGTTTGTGCTGATTTTGGGTATGTGCCCCACGCTGGCAACAACCACTTCGGCTATCAACGGTATGGGTATGGGTGCGGCAACTATGGCTGTGCTGATTATGTCCAATATCGTGATTTCGCTCATCAAGAACCTCATTCCCGATAAGGTGCGCATTCCGGCATTTATCGTTGTGATTGCGTCGTTTGTAACGGTTATCCAGCTCTTGATGCAGGCATATCTGCCTTCGTTGTACCAGTCGCTGGGTATCTTCATTCCGCTGATCGTTGTGAACTGTATCATTTTGGGTCGTGCCGAGGCTTTCGCGTCGAAGAACAATGCTCTTGATTCGGCTCTCGATGGTCTGGGTATCGGCTTGGGCTTTACGCTGTCGCTGACGCTGATTGGTGCTGTCCGTGAGTTGTTGGGTAGTGGTGCGATCTTCGGTCAGTCGCTCATCGCGGGCGACGGTATGCTGGTATTTGTGCTGGCTCCGGGTGGTTTCCTCGTGCTGGGCTATCTGATGGTTCTGTTCAATAAATTAACCGCTAAAAAGAAGTAACAATGGAAGTATCATATTTCGCAATTATCATCGGTGCGATATTCGTCAATAATATCGTGCTGTCGCAGTTCCTCGGCATCTGCCCCTTCTTGGGTGTGTCGAGCAAGGTTGAGACTTCGTTGGGTATGAGTGCAGCCGTTACGTTCGTTATGGCAATTACGGCTGTGGTGGCTTGGTCGCTGCAAAAGTATGTGCTCGCACCGCTCTGCATTGAGTATATGCAGACCATTGTCTTCATCTTGGTAATCGCTGCATTGGTGCAGATGGTCGAAATCGTGTTGAAGAAGGTGAGCCCCGCGTTGTATCAGGCTCTGGGTATCTTCCTGCCGCTGATCACGACCAACTGTGCAGTGTTGGGTGTTGCTATCCTGCTGGTTCAGGAGCAGTACAATCTGTTGCAGTCGGTGGTTTATTCGGTTTCGATCGCTCTGGGCTTCGGTCTGGCGTTGGTGCTCTTCGCCGGTATCCGCGAGCGTTTGGAGTTGGAGGAGGTGCCTGAGGCATTCCGTGGTACGCCTATCGCACTGATTACCGCAGGTATTCTGGCAATGGCATTTATGGGTTTCTCGGGTCTGGTTTAATCCGACGCGAGAGCGACTGATAGAGTGCGAGCCGTCCCGAGATTGGGGCGGCTCGTTCTATATATATAATAGGTGTCGGGGCGAGGCTGCAAAAAAGATGTCCGAGGGTGGGGTCGTAGGTGTATCACTACAACTACCGGATTGTGCAAACAGAAAATATAACAAAAAGAGTGTATGTAAAACATATCAAAGATAAAAGAATTAGTTACCTTTACCCACCCTCGAACGCTAACCGAAAGGGCAACTATCGTGCCGAAATGTGCTATTCGATATCTGAGAAAATAATTCACTATATTTGTACGTTATTAGTAGAAAATCCACAATAAAATGAGAAAAATATTACTGATCTTGGCGTTGAGCGTGTGGTCAATTGGGGCTACGGCGCAGGACGCGACGACCGCACCAGCGGAGGTGAACGAGCGTGTCGGGCAGGCGATGAATACGAGCGATTGGTTCGAGTTGGCGCGAATATATAGTGCTGAGAAAGAGAATATTGATCCCTTCTTGCGAACCTATGCCGAGAGCCTTTTGGCGACCTTCTTCGGACGACCGGCGGAGGCGACGATGGCTATCGAGCGATTGATCGGGACGTATGGTGCGATGATGGGTGATGGAGTTTTGGGAATGTGGTTCTATTGGGGCATAAATCAGACCCGAATGGGTGAGTACGGCATTGCGGCTGAGGGAGTTGCACGCGAGCTGGCAAAGTTGAAGGGTGGCGTAGCCGATGCATCGATCGAGCCCCTGCTCGATGTGGTGGGGCAGTGGCGTGAGCTCTCGCAATTCGATCGAGTGAATTGGCTTGAACGCCCTGCGGAGGGCGATGTGCGCGTGCCGTTCCGATTGGTTAGTGTGCGTCCCGAGAAGGGTGATGCACAACGGATCCATTTCGATGCGAAGTTCAATGGCGTGGCTCAGGAAGTGGTTTTCGATACGGGTGCGGGGGTCAATGTGGTCAGTGTCGAGGCTGCCGAGCGTTTGGGCTTGAAGATGTTGGAGGCCGAAAGCGAGGCGCACGGTATCGGAGGTACGCAGCAGGGACGTTATGCTGTGGCTGAGTGTGTCGAGTTGGGTAATGCAACGCTGCACAATGTTCCGTTTTATGTTATCTCGATGCGCACGGGTGTCGATTCGTTGGACCGACGCTATATGTCGCAGTTGGAGGTTGTTATGGGTGCCGATGTGGTGCGCGCGATGGACGAGGTGCATATCGATTTCGAACACTCCGAACTCTTCTCGCCAAACGTTCAGACACTCGACTACGACGAGCAACCCAACGTCTGCTCGTCGCCCGCATTGTTCGAGGTCGAGTGCGAGATAAATGGTGAGCGTCAGGTGGTTAGCATTGATACGGGCGCAACACAATCGAATCTCTCGGCACAATATTTTGCCACGCACCGCGAGCAGATCGAACGCGAGGGCGTGCTCGATACGTTGCGTTCGGCAGGTGCGGGAGGCATCAAAATTGAGCAGGCATACGCTCTGCGGAATGTCCGAATCGACATTGGCGGTGCGAGCCACACGTGGGAGAAGATGATGTGCTCGACCGAGCCGGATATCATTTCGAGTGCGGGAAATATCGGTATGGATTGCCTCACGACCTTCTCGCGTGTGGTGATCAATGCACGCATAATGCGTCTAAGTGTCGAGGAGCGACACTGATCGTGGGGCGAAGAGTACGAATTTCGTAAAAAAGTAGTATCTTTGTCCGTTGGAAAGAGTTATGAGCGATTACAAAAACATAAATATTCGTAACAAACGCGCGACGTTCGACTACGAGATCATCGAGCAGTTTACGGCGGGCATTGTGTTGGTCGGTACGGAGATCAAGTCGATCCGTCTGGGCAAGGCCTCGCTGACGGATTGCTACTGCTATTTCGATCGTGGTGAGTTGTATATTCGTGGTGTGAATATCAACGAGTACAAGTGGGGTACGTACAACAATCATATCCCCAAGCGCGACCGCAAATTGTTGCTCAATCGCCGTGAGTTGAACAAGCTCGAACGTGCGTTGCAGGATAAGGGTCTGACGGTCGTAGGAATGCGTATGTTCATCAGCGACAAGGGCTTGGCTAAGGTGGTGATCGGCTTGGCGCGTGGTCGCAAGAACTTCGACAAGCGCGAATATATTAAGGATAAGGACGCCCGTCGCGAAATGGATCGGGCAATGAAACGATAGAGTGCATTATGAGTTTGATACTTTGCATCGAAACGGGTACGGACGTCTGTTCGGTCGGTCTGGCCGAGAATGGAGTGCTGACGGCATTGCGCGAGAGCAGTGGTCGCGACCACGCACGCAATGTGGCGGTCTATGTCGATGAGTTGCTGCGCGAACGCGAGGTGGCGGCTGATGAGATTGACGCTATTGCGGTGGGAAAAGGTCCGGGGTCATATACCGGTCTGCGTATAGGTGTGTCGTTCGCTAAGGGTTTGTGCTACGGTTTGCGCAAGCCGCTGATTGCCATTGGCTCGCTCGACGCGCTGGTTGAGGTGGCACGCGAGGACGCCGAGGCGGGCATTATCGACATCGATAACTTCGAGGGCGCGACGCTCTGCCCGATGGTCGATGCACGTCGTATGGAGGTCTATACTCAGCTGTTCAATGGTCGAGGCGAGACTCTCAGCGAGGTCGAGGCAAAAGTGATCGACGAGCAGAGTTTTGCGGCGGAGATCGCTGCGGCTGAGGAGTTTGTGATATTTGGCAATGGTGCGGCAAAGTGCGCAGGAACGCTCTCATCGAAGGCTAAGCTGGTCGAGGTGTCGCCCTCGGCACGTGGCTTGGCTCGCTTGGCGCAGGAGGCTCTGGACGCAGGTCGCACGGAGGATATCGCCTACTTCGAGCCGTTCTATTTGAAGAATTTTGTTGTAACCACATCGAAAAAGAAGCTCTTTTAACGCTATGGGATATCAGGAAGAGAAACAGCGCCAGCTCGATTCGCGCTATATGCGTATGGCGCGCATTTGGGCCGAAAATTCATACTGCGTGCGCCGCAAGGTGGGTGCGCTGATCGTCAAGGACAAGATGATCATCTCGGACGGTTACAACGGTACTCCGTCGGGTTTCGAGAATGTGTGCGAGGAGGACGGCATAACGAAGCCTTATGTTCTTCACGCTGAGGCAAATGCCATTACGAAGGTGGCAAAGAGCGCCAATAATTGCGATGGTGCGACGCTCTACATCACGGCTGCACCCTGTATCGAGTGCTCGAAGTTGATTATTCAGGCGGGTATTCGTCGTGTGGTCTATGCCGATGCCTATCGCTCGGACGAGGGTCTTGCGTTGTTGCGTCGCGTCGGTATCGATATTGCTCAGGTCGAGGAGTAGCGAACAGCAGCGAGAAACGGAAGTTGCACTTCAATAAAACCATACACTCAACACATTATGAAGAAACTGTTTTTATCTCTTTTGCTGCTTTTGGTGCCCGTGTGTATGTGGGCCCAGATAGACGAATCGCCTGCGACGGCAGAGAACCCCGTCAAATCCTCGGATAATCAGGAACGTGTCTATACCATCTTTGATAAATACAAAGATGTGCTGATCGTGGTCAATGCTCCGTTGGAGATGGACGCGAAAAAGAAGACCAAGATGATTCTTTATGCTCTGCCCAATGGTAATGATATCGAATACACTGCCGGTAAGGCGCGTAAGAGCGAGGAGGAAGATTTCCGTTACAGCGTACAACACATAGCGGCTCAGACACGTTGGCTGAGAGAGAATAAAGATCAGTATAACTACGTAACGGTCTATCTGCAAGCCTCTATGCGCTCGTGGGGTACGTGGCGTCGTCTGCACCGCGATAACGGCATATCGGCAAAAGTCCTCCCGGCGATCATACAGGATATGGCAGACCTCTACAAGCCATACAATCCCTCGATCACATTGAGCTCGCATTCTGGCGGAGGATATTTCATATTTGAATATCTGCGTGTGGTGGATAAGGTGAATCCTCTTATCGAGCGTATCGCGTTCTTGGATAGTACGTATGGCTATGAAGAGGAGGACTATAAGGAGAAACTCACAACGTGGCTCCGAAATAAGCGACACTATCTAAATGTTACTTCGTACCAAGACAGCACCGTTATCTACAATGGGAAGCCGCTGGTAAGTCCTACGGGAGGTACTTGGTGGCGTAGTCAGAAAATGCAGCGCGATCTTGCCGAAACTTATGATTTCGACAAAGTGGAAGATGATACTTTTCTGAACTTCTATGCCAATGACGGTCAGATCACAATCACCCTTTTGAAAAATCCCACGGGAGCTATTTATCATACCGTTTTGGTCGAAAAGAATGGATTTATCGATAGCGTTCTTTCGGGAACCAAAGAGTGGGGTGTGGGATATGAGTTCTGGGGCGAGAGGGTGTATGACCATCTCATAAAGAGTGCTCCGATGATAAAACAACACTGATGAGGTTACACAACACAAAAGCACCCGCCTAACAAGGTGGGTGCTTTTTGTTTGTATTGACGTTGCCTATCCGCAGTGGAAGTAGCGACGCACGAGGGCCAACATCGCCTCTTGGTTGCCTTCGATCTCGCTGCGCAGGGTCTTGTCGCCATACGCGCGTAACTTCTTGATAATGCCGTCGATCATCGCGGGCGAGAAGACTTTGTGCTCCTCGAATACAGCGCGCTGACGCTCCAAGCAGTCGGCCGATGCCTCGCAACTATCGGGCAGCTGGGCCAGATCCTTCAAGCGGTCTTCGTTCTCCTTTTGGTGGATATTGACATTCACGTAGGTCTTATCGGCAACCTCCAAAGCGTTCTCCATCTCGAAACCGTGGCGGCACGCTACGGCCAAACCTGCGATCAACTGATAGAGATCGGCCGAACCATCGGGCGAACGCATTTCGACGGTCTGCTTTTGTGTGGTGTCGTAGTTGCTGAGTGGCTCCAATGGATTGGCAATCTGGCACATATCGCTCTTGGCAGCCCAGCCGAGCGGAACACGAACCAGCACCGAGCGGTTGCGATCGCCCCAGCAGATGTTGGTCGGAGCCTCTTGGTGCGGCACCAAACGGAAGTACGACGTGGGATTGGTGTTGCCGAAGGCAGTGATCGACGGTGCAAGTTCCATCATACCTGCAATGGCACGACGCGCCGTAGCCGACAGAACGCCACCGTCAAGCATCTGGTTCTGACCATCTTTCACGATTCGCATATGGATATGCAGACCCGAGCCGGCCTTGCCTGCGGTGATCTTCGGGGCGAAGGTGATGTCGTAACCCATCTGGTAGGCCAAGTTGCGGATAATCCACTTGGCAATCATCAACTGATCGGCTGCGTCTTCTGCTGCAACGGGCAGAAACTCGATCTCGTTCTGTTCGTAAATCAATCCGTCGATGGTGAAGTTGCCCACCTCCGAGTGTCCATATTTGATCTGTCCGCCCGCCTGCGCAATGTATGCCATACAGGTAGTGCGGAACTCATTGAATTTGGCGTATGGAGCCGATTCGTGATAGCCCTTCTGGTCGGTTGCAGGGAAAAGCCCCTCGTCGGGAGCAATTACGTAATACTCCAACTCGCCCATCGCCTCAAACTGCATTCCCGTTACCTCGTTGAATGCGCGGCACGCCTTGCGCAATGTGTGCTCGGGCGAACTTTCGAGCGGCTCACCATCTTTATTGAAATAGGAGCACAACATCGAGAGTGTCGGGATCTCGGCAAACGGATCGAGAAACGCTGTGCTGAAACGAGGCAGAACATAGAGGTCGCTGCTGCCGGCCTCGATGAACGGAAAGAGGCTCGAACCATCGACGCGCTCGCCACAAGTCAGAATAGCGTCGAGGTAAGCGGCGTTGTTAATGACGAAGTTGAGGGTTTTGAGTCGGCCGTCGCCCGCGGGATACATAAAATTGACCATACGCACACCATTTTCGCGGATATAGCGTACGATGTCAGCTTTGGTGAACTCCTTTGCAGGCTTGCCCAGATATGCAACCACCTTATTGGGGTTGAGTTCTAATTGGTTGTTCATTGGTATCTGTCTGTTTTGATTGTTTCGATTTTTTGCTCTAACTACAAAGATACGTTTTTATCAGCAAACTCGCAACCAAACTTGCACAGATTTACTACGATTTTTACAAAGATTTACTTGCCAATAAGATTGAGAATAGGCGCAGATACAAAAGAAAAAGAGGAAAGATTTACATCTTCCCTCCTTTGAGCTGTTGACGAGGCTTGAACTCGTGACCTCTTCCTTACCAAAAACTAGGGTCATCGTCTTTGTAATTAAATGATATATAATTATATATGTTCAAATATATATATAATTTACTATGCAATTTACTATGTAATTAGTGGTTGTTTAGACCGATATTAGTCACTTTTTGGAAATATAATGAGTATTTGGATTTTATTTATAACCCTATTATTCAGTTGTTTATTTTGATTTTATTAAGGTGCACAGGTACATTGGTTATATACCTGTGGCGACCTCAACGAGGCTAATGCGTTCGCCTGTTTGCCTATCGCGGAAATAAATCATACGGTCGGCACTATCCAGCAACATCGCCAGTCTAAACTCCGCCGAGCCGAGCAGGTTTAAGGTGTTGCAGTGCTCGCCAGCATCACCGACCAGCCTGTCGCCATATCGACCGACGAACTCGCGGACATTGGTATTGTGCATCACCACTTCAACGCGGTAAAGTCTACTGATGTCGTCCCAGCCGAGCCACTCTTTCAACCGTTCGGTCTTGTGTGGGCAGCTTTCGTTTAGCTCGGTCGCCTTGTCGTAGATGCGCATCTTCATATCGGTATCCTTTGCTTGGCTGAAATATAAGGTCGGCAACTTCGATAACTTTGCGCGCGAACGGCTGTAATATTCACCGTAGCCGTTCAGCGTTTCGTCATTCACGACCTTTCGACCGTTTAGGTATAGGTCGTACCGCTCGACATTCTTAATCATTCGTCGCACCTTGCCAATGTAGTTGTAGTTGCTATCCCAAGCCAGCTCCAACTCGGTTATGTTATTGAACTCTAATCCATAGAACTCGCAAACCGATTGAAAGTCGCATATATGATTTATCGGCTCGCCGTTGTACTGGCGCAGATAGATGCGGTATAGGGCGGCATTCTCGAAAGTGAAAAATGCCTTACCCTCGTATTTCGAGCCGTTACTGAAAACGAATGTTCCCAGTCTGTAGTAGCCGTCAGTGTCGCGCACATCGAGTGTAGCGGTCATCTTTTGCTCGTCCTCCTCGATGAACACCAGCGTAAAGTCGTCCTCGTCGAGTATTCGGTTATTGGTCGTCCCGTCATATCGGGTGTGGTGGTCTTTAAGGTAATCGTAAAGATTGTCGGGCATATTCAAACAGACCCGTAGCTTGTCAACGCTCACGAAATAATTTAATTTGCTCATATATATAAGTCTTTTTATATAAATATAAGCTCCACCCGAAAAAAGTCAAACGATACCGTGAAAAAGTGTGGTCAAATTATCAGTGTGGTCAAAAAATAACGGCGACCACCTAAAATGACCGCCGATACTGTTACCATATAACTCAAAGAATTATTCTGTTATTTAATGTTGTAAACTCTGTTTTGTACGCTTTAGTCGCAGGCGTAATTTCATATTTCCTCGTATGATATTATATATTGTTCGATATTTCGGCTCGATAACTCTCATAGGTCGAATACCGCTATAACGCAACATCAAAACTATCAGGCAAAGGATAGCCACAAAGAGCAGCCATCCATAAATCTCCTTCATAGATTCCAATAGCGACTGAACCTGCACCATACCATACAACTCGCCAAATGGGGCGTGCGAGGTAGATAGCCCGACATTGTCCATTCTCTCGCTCAGCAACATCGAATTGCGAGCCATAACCATCTTTAACACTCTACCCACAATAGCATTTCCAATGGGTCCCGCCAGTGCTGCGCTGAACATATTCTGGAACGACAGTCCGTGCAGGAATGTATAGGGGAAGGGCAGTCGGGCATTTGCCGTAAGCATCATCACCGCCACCATCACATATCCCGCCGAGCGTAGAATTACAGGGAGATACAAAGCCTCTTTGGGAATATTGTAATCTATGCGGAAATAGAAATATGCCAAGTAAAATGCGAAGCACGAAAAGGCTATAACCAACATCCGTTGATAGCTCCACTTACGGCGGGCGAAGGTCAGCCAAGTGAAGAGAATGCCTATCACCACGCCGATGATTGACACCCAGTTAAGTGTGAGCGTATTCAGATGGTCGTAGCCCAAAACGCCCTCCATCAATGCGTGCTCGAAGATGTGCGATGGAGCAAGCAACAAATCCATTACGAGGATTACTGCCACGCAGGTCAGCACCAACGGAAACTTGAAGATGTTAAAACCTATATAGGGGTGGCGCAAATATGTCGAACGCCACCAATTCATACCAAATGTTGCCACCGCCAGCACCGTAGCAAACCATATATGCTCCGATTGCCACCAATCGTAGTGCTCGCCATATACGCAAACGAAGAGTATCGACATTGCCGTCGCAGCCCACAGCAACATACCCACCCAATCAATTCCATAGAGAGGTAGGCGAGGCATAATCGAAATACCCTTGTAGCAGACAATCACAATGAGATACATCATCAGCAAAGCGCCGATGATAAACCAATACATATAGTGCCACGAAGCCCACACCGATAGAGAGAGGGCGGCTATGCCCGTAAGCTGGATAGTGCCATTTACCATCAGGTAGATATAACAAAACCAGATGGACATATCTCGTTTGGGTGTAATCCAGAGCTGAATAGTCGAATTACACTCATATATCGCCCACATACGGAAGAAACCCGCCACAAGGCTCACGCCCACGAGTACGGGCACACTCGCCGTATGCATACATATCAAGTTGGCAGCAATGAGCACCGAGATACAACTACCGAGTGCCGTCTTTGGTCTTACGGCCCACTTCAAGCGGAACATAATGGCAAAGAAGAGTGCCATACCCACCAGCGAGGCGTAGCCCGCCATCATAATATCCTCTTGCAGTAACTGCGTTGAACCCACCATATCGCTCACCGCAGCAAGATATACTCCTCCCGTGCAGTTGAAGATAATGATGAAGAGTATCAGCAGCCACGGCTTCGCCTTCTCGGGCACAAAGCGTATCTGCGGAATGGAAAATGGTTGATTTGGATTGTGATGATGACCCATTAATACAACACTTTACATTCTACATTCATACCAGCACTCACTCGCTCCATAGCCTCTGCATCGTTATCCTCTGCAAAGTCGATACGAACGGGGATACGCTGCTCAATCTTCACGAAGTTGCCCGATGAGTTATCCTGCGGCATAAGCGAGAAACTTGCTCCCGTAGCACGAGATACCGAGCGTACAACACCCTTGAATTTATGGTCGGGGACTGCATCAACTTCAATCTCTACCTCGCAACCCTCGGTGATGTTGGCGGTCTGCGTCTCCTTGTAGTTGGCAACAATCCACTTCTCCTCGGAATCGACCACATCGACCAATGTCTGTCCAGGCTGAATGAGTTGTCCCTGCTGAATCTCCTTGCGACCCGTATAGCCATCGCACGGAGCGAGCACAACGGTATATGAAAGATTCAAACGAGCCAACTCCAATGCAGCCTCCGCCAATTTGATACCCGCCTCATTCTGTCCCAAGCGTGTGTTCTGCTCACGGCTCACCGACTGCACACTCTCCTTTTGGCGGCAGAGCATATCGTAACGAGCCTTTGCAGCCAAATATGTGGTATTCATATCGTCGTATTGTTGGCGGGTAACGGCATTCTGCTCATACAGAGTGCTGAATCGCTTGTAGTTGCGTTCGGCATTTTCAAAGACAATACGAGCCTCCTCGATACTTGCATCAGTTACCGATAGATTGGTCGCGGTCGTTGAAATCACATTATGCATAGCATCCTTGCCTGTTTGGGCATTGGCAAGATTCGCCTCCGCCTGCGCCACCATATAGCGATACTCCACATCCTCGATAATTACGAGCGTGTCGCCCTTCTGTACCTTCTGATACTCGTCAAAACGCACCTCCTTGATATACCCCTGCACTCGTGAGTTTACGGGTACGATGAGTTGCTTTACCTGTGCATTTTCGGTAAACTCTACATTGCCCAAGTGGATAAACTTTTCGCATACCCACGAGATTGCACCGAGCAAAAGTATGCAGGCAAAAATATTGTAAATCAGTTTTTTGGTCTTTATTTTCATAGCATTGATATGTTTATAGATTTCCAGATGTGTTTCTCAGTTTGTAGTAGTTGAATATTACATTTATTCGGGCATTTGCCAGCTGCAACTCGGCATCGAGCAGCTGATTTGATGCATCGAGCATATCGGTAACAAGTGCAATATCGTTGCGATAGCGATTTTCTATCACAGCATAGTTTTCCGTAGCAAGTTGTACGCTTTTCTCCAATGTCGCCACCTCGTCGTAGGCCTCCATATATTTGGTATAGTCGGCCTGAACGGCAAGCGAGGTCTGCTCCAAAACATCATTTTGATGCAGACGGCTCACATTGGTAGAGTATCGTGCTCGTCGAATGCTCTTGTTTGCTTTGTAGAGCGATGATAGTTTGAACGACACACCCACGCCCACATACCAATAGTTGAAGTTCTTATCTATCACGGGCACCTCAATGGTAATCGGGCCATCAAAATGGTTAGCCGCAATAAGAGCAACCGAAGGCAGTCGCTCCGAGCGAGCCAGCTTTTCGCCTCGCTCACCCATCTCCACAGCCAACGCCGACTGCTTCACGGCGTGAGCATCTCTCTCAGCCAAATCCTGCCAATATGCGACACCCTCAACGGGCAACGAGCGGTCGAGAAGCGTGGTGTCGGGTTGAATCTGCGTGTCAGCAGGCAGACCGAGCATCGTCACAAGGTCGTAGTTGAAAATCTCTATGGAGTTTTCCACTCGGCGGCGGGCAAGTTCCAGGTTTTTGAGCTGTAACTCATAGCGAGTAACATCGTTTTGGAGTGCCACGCCAGCCTCATTGCGGGCTTTGGTATCCTTGATGACAACCTTTGCCAACTCGATGTTGCGGTCATAGACCTTCAATACATTTTGGAGTTTGTATAGGTCGAGATAAAATCCCGTAAGCATAAAACGGATGCGTGAGCGTGCCGCCTCACGATTTACACCCGCCATCTCCTCACCGAGCTTTGCCATCGCTACGCTGTTGGTTACAGCACCGCCACCGTAGATAAGTTGCGTAGCCTCCACAGCGAGGTTATTTCCGAAGTGTGGCATCTTGATACTCTGCCCATTTGAGAAATCTCTATCCGAGAGATGACCATTGCCAAGATAACTCGCCGACAGCGATATGCCAATGTCGGGCAGATGTCCGTTTCGTGCCTCCTTTACGGCCTGTTGCGCCTCAATGACGGCCGCATCTTCGGCTTTTAATGTTTTGCTATTTTCATCAGCCAGAGCAAACATCTGCTCAAGCGTCAGCACATAAGAATTTTGGGCATAGCTACCCTCAGCCCATAATGATGTACACAACACCATTATGAACAAACGTACTTTGCTCATACAGTTATAAATATTTAATTAGTGATTTTGAACGATAATTACATCAATACTCAGTCCTCCCAATTCGTACTGATATTGTGATAATACGGGATGTAGATATACGAAGCCGAAATGTAGTAATGTAAGTTTAAATTATTTCTCATATGAAGGAAGAACTTTATGCTCTTCGGGGTGCAAAGGTACAAAAAAATCCCTTTTTGCGCTGATAAACGCAAAAAGAAATTTCGTTTCCAAAGCCTAAATAACTATCCTACTGCGCCTTCGGAGCGGTCAGCAAAATGCCCTTGCGGATAGTGCAAAACTTGTTGCGATAGGGTTTATCGGGTGCGATACCGATGTTGGCGAGGCTCTTGTAAGTGATGCCAATTTGCTCCTTGCCGAAGTGGTCGCACAATGCTTTGATACTGCCGAAGTAGTGATGTTCTGCACCGAGTTCGAGGTGAATGACGGTGCGCTCTTGCTTGTCTGTTGCCATAGTTCTTCGATTTTAACCTCAAAAATAGAAAAAGTTGGATAATGTTCAAAATAATCCATAAAATTATTGTTAAATATTTGGATATATTAAATATATTCCATATCTTTGTTGTTGAAATAAGGAGATAACAATGAAGGCAATACTCGGACAATATCACTACGCACCGCACCGCCGCAACTGGGGTGTTTGGGTTTGGACATCGGTAACTGAAACAGGCGCATCGGGAACATTCGTTAAGGATTTCCAGAGCAAAGAGGAGGCGAGAGAGTATGTGTGGAAGATGAACGGTTGGGGTTGCCCGAAAACGAAATTAAGTTAAATGTAATAAAATATCTTACAGCAATGACACAAATTGTAGTAGTAAACGGAATGACGGCTCACAGAGCAAATGTAATCGCACGACGCACAGGCTCGGCAGCGATGGGCGTAGTTAAGGCGCAGATGATAGACCTTTTGAAGGCGAAGTTGCAGAGCGGCGTGGCTCACTTCATCTATATGAAGAAGGACGGCACTATCCGAGAGGCGTGGGGAACTTGCGCTAGCAATCTGATGCGTGCGACCCAGAACGGTCGTGGCTTGTCTGGCGATGCGGTGAACACGGTCAAATATTACGATGTGATGGCTGGCGGTTACCGCTCGTTGAGGTACGAAAATCTGGTGCAGGTATTCTAACCGATGGATATTGATAATTAAGACAATCTAACCTATCAAAAGTTGATACATAAATAGTATCCCAAAATGACACAACAAACACCAAAAACAGCGGTAATTTACGCGAGGGTATCGAGCACTGGCGAGCGTCAATCGACGGCTCGTCAGGTTGCCGACCTGACCGATTATGCCGTACGCAACGGTATGACGGTTACTGAAATCTTCGAGGAGCACATCAGCGGCGCAGTTAAGAACGAGGAGCGACCCGTGCTATGCCAATGCTTGGACTATTGCATCGGCGGTGGTATCAACACGTTGCTTATTAGTGAGTTGTCCCGTTTGGGTCGCAATGTTGACGAGGTGCTGGCGAACGTGAAGCGATGTAAAGATGCTCAACTCAACATATATTTCCCAAAAGAGAACATATCCATATTCCAGACCGACGGTACTAAAAATCCGTTTCTCAACATCTTTATCTCGGTACTGGGCACTTGTGCCGAGATGGAGCGCGAGGCGATTGCCTACCGCCTTAACAGTGGTCTAAAACGATACCGAGAGGCTGGCGGTAAAGTCGGTCGCAAAGTCGGGTCGGTTAAGAGCCTAGAACAGAAAAAAGAGGAATATGCCAGAGTGATACGCTGCTTGAAACAGGGAAAGTCTATCCGCGATACGGCGACCTTATGTGATGTGTCGGTCAGTACGGTGTTCCGTGTAAAACGGGAGTTCGGGGTGTAAGTGCCTAATTTTTAAGCCCCAATTTTTCGGGGAAAATATTAACGCCCAACAGTGTTTTCATATAGGGTATATGGTCGCGTATATATGCGAAATTGGGATAACAGGATAACACTTTGCAAAATGGGGGATACACCCACTCGTATCCCCCAATATTTAATAAAAAATTATCCAAAAAATTTTGCTGTATAAATCGGCGTAAATGCCTGTAAGTCTGATTGCTAACAATGAGGTGAAAAGTTAACAAATACGCTAATAATTACGACCCGATTTCCAGTAAGTTATATGTAGACTTTTGACTACTCGAAAAGCCGCTGCAACATATCGGCGTGAACTTCAAACAGCTTGTCGAAATTAACTGCGATGTAGTGGTTGCCCGCGAGGCTCTTGGTCGAGTGTCCCAGACCAGCATCGGAATATTCCTGCCCCAGCTGGTAGTCGTCGCTCAAAATCGTAGACCAGCTGTCGCGAGCAGTGTAAAATGTAAAATGGTCGTCGTAGCCCATTATATCACGTATCTGCCTAACTACCTTACGGCAATTACCTGCAAAAACCTTATATGTCGAGTAATTATAATCAAATGCAAAATACCTCTGTGAATTGGTCTTTGTATTCCAACCATTTCGCTTGCTCGCGCTCGCATAAAGGACAATAAGTTTCCGTAACTGCTCGGCGTGCGAGTTTATCAACACGATAATCTCTTTGGCGGTCTTGTTTCGGATATATTTGATTTCGCCAGCATCACCGCTCCACTTAATTGCCTTCTTGTCAATATGGTATATGTCGGTTAAGTTCATACCCATCGTACAGAACGAAAAGATGAATAGGTCGCGCACCATCTTCTGGCGCATTGTCTGGAACGGGTAGTGCAACAGCTCTCGCAAATCATCAATCGTTAGTGTGTAAGGGTGCGAGCGAACGATGTTCGGCTTAAAATTGCGGAATCCACGCATAACGTCTGCCGATAATTTGTCGGAATCAATGGCGCAGTTCAGCACCTTTTTCAAACACGATGCGTATGTGTTGACCGACCACGGCGATAACCCTTTGTAGTGTTGCTGTGTTCCGTGCCCTTGCACAAACTGGTAGCCACTTTTAATATATGCCAGAAATCCGCGCACCCAGTCGGTGGTAATGTCCCGAAAATATATACGGTCTATACCCTTGACCGCAATGTGGTAGTTTATGACCGCCTTTAAGGCGTATTGATATTTGGTCTGGCTCTTGGGCGTTTCCATAGCGATACCATACCAGTACTGGACGAAATCGCCGTTGCCTTCGGTTTTTTTGGCATTGGGCGAGTATTCCAGAATCGCCTTTTTGATTTGCGCCGCTGTCATCTCGTTCAGAACACCGCGATGTTTCAACTCCTTCTCGACCTCTTTGGCTCTGATGATAAGCGAATCCAAAAAATCGTTATTCTTCTCCTTCTCGATGCGGGTGTCGTAATCATCGGCGCGTCGTATGCTTATCCTCTGACCAGCCTCATTCCACTCCGATTTGACGACCTCCATATCCAAAGATATTGTCGTATTGGTGTTTCGATTGGTGATTCGTAGGTAGACGGGGTATCTGTCATTATCCTTCTTTTTGCCGAGAACATAATTGAAAGTAGCCATATATCACTCCCATTTACTATGTTTTTACTATGTTTTACTCGTCATAAAGATAGAAAATATAATCCAAACGAAAAAATCTAGTTGCTAGGTTTTGATTATATTATAAATAGGTATATTGGGAGAAGTTTGTAAAATACATTGAAAATCAGGGATATATAAAAGAAAAGGAGGAAAGATTTACATCTTCCCTCCTTTGAGCTGTTGACGAGGCTTGAACTCGTGACCTCTTCCTTACCAAGGAAGTGCTCTACCACTGAGCTACAACAGCATTAACTCCGTTTAGGCGCACAAAAGTAGGTAACAATTTCTAATCTACCAAACTTTTTGCAAAGATTTTTACGCTTTTTGCGATATTTTTTTGCTCTGTGGTGTGCGCATTGTTGCCAAACGCATTAGCAATCAGTGGAATAGGCTCGCTGTGTGTTAATTCGAAAATTTCGACAAAAAATCTCCCCCTCGCGTTGCTTCTATTCGCCTTAAATGGACAATATTGTCGCTAAGCGTGATTTTTTGGCGAATTGTAATGGCTACTTGCGGAAGAATTTGTATCTTTGCTTAATTATAGTAAATAGATTATTTCGATCAATGATGAGATTTGCGATATTCCTTTTGCCTCTTGCGGTGCTCTTTTCGTGTGGAGGACGCGCAAGTAGTACTACGGTGGCGACGACAGAGGTTGTTCGCCCCACGATCATAAAGCCTCAAACCTACAACTATATTATCCGCAATACCTATCCCCACGCGCGTACGTCATACACGCAGGGGCTGTTCTGGTACGATGGCTCGTTGTGGGAGAGCACGGGCGAGTATGGACGCTCGAAGATGATGCGTGTCGATTTGGAGAGTGGTCGTGCGACGAAGTCGGTCAATCTGCCCAAACGCGAATTTGGCGAGGGTGCAGTGCTGCTGGATAGTGTGATTTACCAGATCACGTGGCGCGAGGGTGTGGCTCACCTCTACGATGTGCCGAGCCTCAAAGAGCGCACGAAGATCAAGTACTCGGGCGAAGGCTGGGGCATAGCAACCGACGGCAAGTGGCTCTATATGAGCGACGGAACGGATAAAATTTATAAACTCAATCCCGCGACCTTCAAGCGTGAGGCGACCATTGCGGTTACGTTCAATGGTCAATCGTTGTCGCTGCTGAACGAGTTGGAGTGGATCGACGGCAAGCTGTGGGCGAATGTCTATCTCACGGAGAAGATCGTTGTGATCGACCCTGCGTCGGGGCAGGTTGAGGGCGTGCTGGATCTGACGGGACTGCTCTCGGAGGCCGATATGGACTCGACGACCGACGTACTGAACGGCATTGCCTACGACGAGGCTACGGGACGTATTTTCATTACGGGCAAGAATTGGCCCAAATTGTTTGAAATCGAAGTAATTAAGTAACGACTGAATGAAGAGTAAAGCATATATTGAACAGCTGCTCGCGGAGCGCATACTGTTGTTGGACGGCGGTATGGGTACGATGGTGCAGCGATATGGACTGACCGAGGAGGATTATCGTGGTGAGCGTTTTGCCGAGTGGCCGACGGCGGTCAAGGGGTGTAACGATCTGCTGGTGCTGACGCGCCCCGAGGTGATTGCCGAGATTCACGACGCATATTATCGCTCGGGAGCCGACATCGTTTCGACGTGTAGTTTCAATGCCAATGCGGTGTCGATGGCCGACTATGGGTTGCAGGAGTATGTGGCCGAGTTGAATCGTGCGGCGGCGCAGGTGGCACGCGAGGTCGCCGATCGTTATACTGCGTCGAACCCCTCGAAACCGCGTTTGGTGGCAGGATCGATGGGCCCGACCAATCGCACGGCGTCGGTTTCGGCCGATGTGAATAACCCTGCCGCGCGTGAGGTAACGTTCGAGGAGCTGGCTGCAACGTACGAAGTTCAGGCGCGCGCATTGATTGAGGGCGGCGTGGATCTGTTGCTGCTCGAAACGGTGTTCGATACACTTAATGCCAAGGCGGCGATATACGCCATTAAACGCCTTGGAGAGCAGATGGGCGCAGAGATTCCGTTGATGATCTCGTGTACGCTGGCCGACGCAAGTGGTCGCACGCTGACGGGACAGACGGTCGAGGCGTTCTATGCCTCGGTGGCGCACGCCGAGCCGCTGACGATGGGTCTGAATTGTGCCTACGGTGCGCGTCAGATGTTGCCTTACTTGGAGCGTTTGGCTGAGGTGAGCGAGTGCGGAATGTCGGCACACCCCAATGCGGGTCTTCCGAATGTGATGGGTGGCTACGACGAGACGCCTGAGATGTTTGCGCGCGATGTCGAGGAGTATCTGCGTCGTGGGCTGATCAATATTGTGGGCGGTTGCTGCGGCACCACGCCCGAACATATTTTCGAACTCTCGAAGATCGTTACGCGTTACTCGCCCCGCCCGAAGCGAGCGAAGGCTCACATCTGCACGCTGAGTGGCTTGGAGGAGTTGCGTGTGGTGCCCGAGGCGAACTTTATCAACGTGGGTGAGCGAACGAATGTGGCGGGCTCGGCTAAGTTTGCACGTTTGGTGCGCGAGGGTAACTTTGATGAGGCAATGAGCGTTGCGCGTGCGCAGGTTGAGGCCGGTGCGCAGGTGATCGATGTATGTATGGACGACGGAATGATCGACGCCGAGCAGGCGATGTGTCAATTCTTGAATCTGGCGGCTGCCGAGCCTGAGATTGCACGTGTGCCGGTGATGATCGACTCGTCGAAATGGGAGGTGCTGACGGCAGGATTGCGTTGCGCGCAGGGCAAATGCGTGGTCAATTCGATCTCGCTCAAAGAGGGCGAGGAGGTGCTGCGCGAGCACGCCCGCGAGCTCCGACGTTATGGTGCAGCAGCGGTTGTGATGTTGTTCGATGAGCGCGGTCAGGCCGACACCTACGAGCGTAAGGTCGAGGTTGCCGAGCGCGCATATAAGATATTGACCGAAGAGGGTTTCCCTGCCGAGGATATAATTTTTGATCCCAATATTCTGGCTGTGGCTACGGGTATCGAGGAGCACGATCGCTATGGCGTGGATTTCATCGAGGCCACGCGCTGGATCAAGCAGAATCTGCCCCACGCAAAGGTTAGTGGCGGTGTGTCGAACCTCTCGTTTGCGTTCCGTGGCAACAATGCGGTGCGCGAGGCTATGCACTCGGTGTTCTTGTACCACGCGCGTCAGGCGGGAATGGATATGGGCATTGTCAATCCGGCGATGTTGCAGATCTATGAGTCGATCGATGCGGAGCTTTTGGAGCGTGTCGAGGACGTGGTGCTGGCACGACGTGCCGACGCGGCTGAGCGACTGACCGAGTTGGCAACCGACCTCAAACAGCAGAACGCAACTGCGGCTACGGAGCAGTGGCGTGAGGGTACGCTCGCGGAGCGTGTCGAGTGGGCGATGTTGAAGGGCGTAACGGAGCATATCGAGGCTGACGCTATGGAGGGCTACAAGGCGCTCGGATCACCGTTAGCGGTTATTGATCAGTTGCTTATGCCCGCTATGGAACACGTCGGACGTCTGTTTGGCGAGGGTAAGATGTTCCTGCCGCAGGTGGTCAAGAGTGCCCGCGTGATGAAGCGAGCGGTGGCTGTGCTGACGCCATATATCGAGCAGGGAGCGGCCGAGGGCGCAAAGAGTGTGGGTCGATTCCTGATTGCAACGGTCAAGGGCGATGTGCACGATATCGGTAAGAATATTGTTTCGGTCGTTGTGGCTTGCAACGGGTTCGAAGTTAAGGACTTAGGAGTGATGGTCGAGGCCTCGCAGATTGTCGATGAGGCGGTGGCTTGGCAGGCGGACGCAATCGGTCTGAGCGGACTGATCACCCCGTCGCTCGACGAGATGATCCGCGTGCTGCGCGAATTGGAGGCACGTGGCGAGCAGATTCCCGTTGTGGTGGGTGGTGCAACCACGTCGGCAGTGCATACGGCCGTTAAGATGGCTACGGAGTATTCGGGCGTGGTGATCCACTCGCGCGATGCGTCGGATAACGCACGTATTCTCAACCGTTTGATGGGCGAGGGACGCGATGAGTATCTGGCTGAGGTGCGTGCCGAGCAACAGCACCTGCGCGAGGAGTTTGAGCGCGAGCAGAGCCTGCGCAATCTTGTGCCGTTGAAGGAGGCACGTCGTCGCGCGCACCGCAAGGGCGTCGAGGAGATTGTGCCCGTGGCGCATAAGGGACGTCTGGTTTTCCACGATATGAAGATCGAGCAGGTCGAGGAGATGATCGATTGGAACTTCTTCTTCCCTGCGTGGGGTTTGAAGGGGCGTTATCCCGAAATTTTCGACCACCCGCGCTATGGCAAGGAGGCTCGCAAGGTGTTTGACGACGCACAGACGCTGCTGGCTAAGATCAAGGAGGATAACTCGTTACGCTTGCAGGGCGTTGTTGGATTGTTCGAGGCAGTGAGCGAGGGCGACGACATCGTGATCACCGATCCGAAGGGTCGCCGCGTGCGTATGGCGCAACTGCGTAGCCAGACGCCCGACGAGCAGGGCGAATGTCTGTCGATAGCCGACTATGTGATCTCGGCCAAGACGGGTGCGAAGGATCACATCGCGCTGTTTGCGTTGTCGGCAGGAGCGGGATTGAAGGAGCTGACCGAGAAGTATCGCTCGGAGGGCGACGATTATAATGCGATGTTGGCCAAGTTGTTGGCTGACCGACTGACTGAGGCTATGGCCGAGGTGGTGCACCTGTTCGTGCGCCGCGAGATGTGGGGTTACGAGTCGTGCTCGGAGCAACCCGATCCGAAGGCGATCATCGCAGGCAGGTATCAGGGACTGCGAATGGCGTTTGGTTATCCCGCTACGCCCGACCACTCGTTGAAACGTGAGGCGTTCGATCTGCTCAATGCGCAGCTGATGACCGAGATGCGTCTGACGGAGAACTTTATGATCGATCCGGGTGAGGCGCTGTGTGGTATGATGGTGGCTGACGAGGCGGCACGCTACTTTGCTGTTGGCGCGATCGACGAGGAGCAGTTGAAAGATTATGCGAAACGTCGCAATCTGACCAAGGAACAGATGCGAAAAATTCTACCTAAAAACATATAACAATGAGAGTTATAGACATAATTCGACAGGCCGAGGCTAACCGCGCACCTCGATTTACGATCGAACTGTTGCCCCCGTTGAAGGGCGACGGTACGCAGGGTGTGTTCTCGGCTATTGATACATTGGTTGAGTACGGTCCGGCATATATTAATGTAACGTTCCAGCGCGAGGACGAAAAGTTGGTTGAGCGCGAGGACGGATTGTGGGAGCGTCGAGTTACTCGTCGTCGTCCGGGTACGGTAGGAATTTCGGCGGCGATTATGCAACGTTATGGAATTGAGGCAGTTCCGCACCTGATTTGTGGCGGATTGTCGCGTTACGATATCGAAGATGCACTGATTGATATGGACTTTCTGGGGATCGAGAATGTGCTGGCACTGCGTGGCGATAGCCGTCGCACGGAGCGTCGCTTTGCTCCTCACCCCGACGGGCACGCCTACGCTGATGGATTGGTGCGTCAGATTGCAGCGATGAACGAGGGTGAGTTTGTCGATGGCGAGGTGGAAAATTGCCACAAGACACACTTCTGTATCGGCGTTGCGGGCTATCCCGAAAAACATTCGGAGGCCCCGAATCTGGCAACCGATATCGACAACCTGCGTCGCAAGATTGATGCTGGTGCCGAGTATATCGTAACGCAGATGTGCTTTGATAATCAGCGCATTTTCGAGTTCGTTGATCGTTGTCGTGCGGCGGGTATCACCGTTCCGATTGTTCCCGGATTGAAGCCCTTTACGACCAAGGCGCAGCTGACGGTGTTGCCTCAGACGTTCCACGTCGATCTGCCTGAGGAGTTGGTTGCGGCAGTGGCGGCGTGCAAGGACAACCGTGCGGTGCGTGAGGTCGGTATCGAGTGGGCGACGATGCAGGCGCGCGAGTTGAAGGCGGCGGGTCTGCCCGTGATCCATTTCTATACGATGAGCCGCACGGATAACGTTGCTCAGATTGTGAAAAATGTATTCTAAAACCCCATAAAGCTATGGCAAAGAGAGATAAAAAGAACCAACAAAGTTCCCAGATGAACGATCGAGAGTCGATCATTATGCACGTGCTGACGGCAATGCCCGGGCACAAATTCTCGTTCAAGGAGTTGGCCGCAGTTTCGGGCGGTGCCGACCGCGATGGCCGTTACGCTACGCGCGATGTGCTCGAACGATTGATTGCCGAGGGGGTTGTTGAGCAGTGCTCGGGTCAGAAGTTCCGTTTGGCGGGCGGTGCTATGCCTACGTATGAGGGCGTAGCCGATCTGGTTTCGTCGGGTGCAGTCTATGTTGCAGTCGAGGGTATGGAGGACGATATCTATGTTCATCGTCGCAATACGTGCAACGCGCTGGACGGCGACCGTGTGCGTGTGGCTGTAACGCGCAAGAATCGTTCGGGACAGGTCGAAGGCGAGATTACGGAGATTATCGAGCGCAATCCGAAGGGCTATGTCGGTACGGCGCAAGTGATGGATCATCAGATATTTATCAAGGTCGATTCGCGCAAGGTGCCGATGGATATCTACTGTTCAAAACGCGAGTATCCCGATCTGCGTGATGGCGAGAAGGTGGTGGTACATATTGTCGATTGGGCCGATGGCAGCAAGTGCCCGCAGGGTCGCATTAGCGATGTGCTGGGTATGAGTGGCGACAACGATACCGAGATGCACGCAATCTTGGCTGAGTACGACCTGCCCTATAAGTTTGACAAGCGAGTGATCGAGGCGGCCGAGGAGATCAAGGGCGAGATTACGGCGCAGGACTATGCCGAGCGTCGCGATTTCCGCGATGTAACGACCTTCACGATCGACCCAGCCGACGCTAAGGACTTCGACGACGCGCTGTCGATCCGCAAGGTGGCCGAGGGTCGTTGGGAGATCGGTGTGCATATCGCCGATGTTACATACTATGTCCGTCCGAACGATGTGGTTGATACCGAGGCGGTTGAACGTGGCACGTCGGTCTATTTGGTCGATCGTACTGTGCCGATGTTGCCCGAACGTCTGTCGAATGAGTTGTGCTCGTTGCGTCCTCACGAGGAGAAATTGTGTTTCTCGGCGGTCTTTGAGTTGGACGAGGAGCTGACGATCCACAACGAGTGGTTTGGTCGCACGGTGATCTATTCGGATCGTCGTTTCGCATACGAGGAGGCTCAGGAGATTATCGAGGGTGCTGATGGCGATTTGAAGGAGGAGATCCTGACGCTCAATCGTTTGGCGCAGAAGATGCGTGCCGAGCGTTTCCGTGCGGGTGCGATCGGTTTCTCGCGCAAGGAGGCTAAGTTCCACCTCGACGAGAAGGGTCGCCCGACGGGTGTCTATTTCAAGGAGCAGAAGGAGGCAAACCAGCTGATCGAGGAGTTTATGTTGTTGGCTAACCGTCGCGTGGCGGAGTTCATTGGTCGTCAGCGCGGTCGTCAGCGCACGATGGTCTATCGTGTTCACGATGAGCCGAATAGCGATAAGCTGATCCGTTTCCAGAGCTTCATTCTGCGCTTTGGCTACTACTTTAAGGCCGATAAGGGCAAGGCCGTTGCGAAGGCGATGAACCGACTGATGGATAAGATTCGCGGTAAGGCCGAGGAGAATGCCATTGCGACGCTGGCCGTGCGCACGATGTCAAAGGCGTTCTATACCACCGACAACATTGGCCATTACGGTTTGGCGTTCCCATATTATACGCATTTCACCTCGCCCATTCGTCGCTATCCCGATATGATGGTGCATCGTCTGTTGGCAGGTTATTTGGCGGGTGCCAAGTCGCCCGACAAGCGCTCGATGGAGAGCCTTTGCGAGCAATCGTCGGAGCGTGAGGAGGTTGCAGCAGCAGCCGAGCGCGCGTCGATCAAGTATAAGATGACCGAGTTTATGGTCGATAAGGTCGGAATGGAGTTCGATGGTCATATTTCGAGCCTCACCGAGTGGGGTATCTACGTCGAGCTGGACGATACGCAGGTCGAGGGTATGGTTGCGTTGAAGGATATGAACGACGATGTCTATCGTTTCGACGAGGCGTTGTATGCCGTTGTGGGTCAGTCGGGTCGCCGTCTGACGTTAGGCGATAAGGTGCGTATCAAGGTGCTGCGTGCCGACCTGTCGAAGAAGCAGATCGACTTCGAACTGCTGTATGCCATCGATTTGAAGAGCGGTCGTCGTACCGATATGGGTCGCCCGAAGTTGATCGCGCTCGACGATCGAATCTATCGTAAGGATCCGCGCGACGAGAAGAAGAACAAACGTGGTCGCAATGGCCGAAGATAAACCACTTAAAACCAAAAGGATATGAAACGGATTGTAATGATTTTGTTGGCCGTTGTGGCTATGTGCGCAGCGGTCGAGGTGCGAGCTGAGAGCGCCGAGGTGGCTGTTTCGGGGCAGATTGAGCAACCCCAGATGGCTGCATTTCAAGGCGGCAATTTGAACGATTTTAAGGTGTGGGTTGAGGCTGAGATGGCCAAGCGTACCGTTGCGACCAAGTGCGAGGGGCGTGTGATCGTGGCGTTCAAGGTGATGGCTGACGGCTCGATCGAGGTCAGCGACAAGCCTGCGATGAACTCGCAAGCCGATCCCGAGCTCTTTGCTGAGGTGCGACGTGTGGTTGCAAGCTCGGCGGGAATGTGGAGTGCTGCCGTTCAGAATGGCAAGAAGGTCAATGTTTCGCTTGTCGTTCCCGTAAATTGTGAGAGGGTCAAAGCCCCGAAACCCGTGAAAAAAGTTAAGACCGTGAAGAAGACCGAGAAGAAGGTGCGCAAGTTGCCTGCATTGAACTAAACTTCATTTGTCGAATGTCGATTTCCGCACTCGCCCGTTGGGGTGGGTGCGGATTTTTTTATTCAAAATTCAAGATTCAAGATTCAAAATTCAAAATTAGACTTTGCTACAACTGACAACTGAATTTGCTTGCGACGCCCGCGGCCGCAGATAATGAGGTTTAATATATTCCGACGCCTCGACCCAAAGTTATCAACAAAAATGTTAATAACTTTGTTAATAAGTGCGTAGCGAAATGTTGATACTCAAAGTGTGAGAATAATGCAAAATATAAGTAATTAATTGGTAATCAGTAAATAAACCGTTATAATAGGAAAGTTCCTCAAATGTTGATAAACCACAACACCCCGAACCAATTATGGCTCGGGGTGTTGTGCAAAAAGTGCGAATGTCGAATGCTGTGTGGCGACCATTAAAAGCCGTTAGGCGTCGCAGAACACACTCGTAACCGCTACTTAATCTTATAGATGAGTCCTTCGATCAGCGTAATATAGACATTGCCGCGCTCGTCAGCGACGATCTTATTGGTCGCAGCATTGCCGAACTTGGCTCGCCAGATGAGCTTGCCCGTCTTCTCCTCGAATGCGGCAACTTCGCCCTGTTTGTTGGCCATATAGATCACGCCACGCGATACGGTGATCGGGCAGGGGTTGTGGTCGTAGCCCCAACCTGCGTCCGAAACCCAACGCTCGATGTAGGTCGTGGCGCCACTCTCAACGGCAACCAACTCACCGTCCATCGTCTTGCCGAGGAACATCTGACCGTCTGCCGAGATACCCGTCGATTCGCGTACTCGGTGGCTGTTGTTTCGCCAGATCTGGCGACCCGTTTCAAGATCAATCACCGTTGCATAGCGGTCGGGAGCAACCACATAGACCTTGCCATTGGCTACGCGCGGAACAACGTGGCCGGGTGAGAAGAGTTTGTTATGACCGCCATTGTACCACTTCCAGAGCTGCTTGCCCGTGGTTTTGTCGAGGCAGTAGAGGTAGCAATCCCAAGCACCGAACAGCACTTTGTCGCCAACGATGGTCGGGCGACCCTGTGCCTGACCGTCGCCAAACGACGCCTCCCACAGAATCTTACCCGTACGCAACTCGATAGCTGCGAAGCGACCGCTACCGATACCCGAATAGAATACTCCGTTCTCGACAATGCCGTCGCCAATCACGGGTGTCTTGGTCTTCAACGACCACAGCTCACGACCGTTGCTGGCCTTGAATGCGCGCACCGAGCAGTCGGCACCACCCACAACTACGATGCCGTCCGAGTAGATAGGGGTTGAGTAGATCGAGTTGCCGAAACGCTGGCTCCACTTCACTTTGCCCGTCTTGGCATTCATTGCGTGCAGCCAACCCACCGAGTTGCCATAGTAGAGCATATCGCCATTGACAGCCACGCCCGTAAAGATCGAGGCGGTGTCGGCCTTGATCAACTTTGCACCCACCTTCTCGAAGTCGGGCTCGGGCATATAGGGCTGAACGGGGAGTTTGCCCAACTCCTCCGAGTAGCCCTGCTTTGCGCGGAAACGCTCAACGGGCTCCTTGCCGAGCACCTTCTCGTACATATAGAGCGAATCGTTTGCCAGGCGCAGTACGTTGTAGCCGTAAGTGGTATTCTTGCCGCTACCCATCTGCAATGCGCGACCCATCACACCGGGGATCGAGTCGTAGTTCGAAAGTTTGAGCTGGTGGTAGTGGCCGCAGAGGGTCATCTTGGTATCGTACTTACGTAGCAAGTCGGTGATCTCCTTGCGGTTCGAGATGTCGTTGATCAGGGGGTAGTGGCAGACGCTGACGATTTTGTCAGTGGGGCGGGCGTTGCGCATCGTCTGCTCGATCCATAGGATATCCTCGGGGCGGATCGTACCCTCGGCCATCTTCATATATGGACCAACCTGATAACCAACGAAGAGGTAGTTACCCACGCGCATCGCCACGCGACCCTGTTCGTGGAACAGACGACCGTAGGTCATAAATGCGCTCTCGGACCACGTTGTTTCGTGGTTGCCGGCAGTTACCATCAGGGGCTTGTTGAATTTCGAAACGATCTCGTGTACCAACTCCAACTCGGCGTCGCTACCCATATTGCAGAGGTCGCCCGCGATGACCACGAAGTCGTAGGGGAGTGAATTGACCTCCTCGACCGCTTCGCGCATTGCGCGCTCCATAGCATTGCCCAGATTGACGTGAATGTCGGCAAAGAAAGCGATTTCGATCTCCTCTTTGTCGGGGGCGTAGGTTGGGATTTCGTTGTTCTGACCTTGCGCAGCAAACGAGGCGAGCACAAGTGAGAGTGTAAGCAGTAGTTTTTTCATCGGTTTATCGCTGTTTTATGATGTTTATAATCGTTACATAGTGCGCAGCACGCAACTCGCACATTACAAAATTAAGCAAATTTTCGTAGAAATATTGGCTGTTTGCAGAATTTTGCGTATAATTGTAACCAAATATGCAAACTAATAACTATTCAACTTTTATGAAACATCTGAGATTTACACTTCTTCTCGTGGCTGCGTTGATGCTGCCCACGATGCTCTTTGCCGGCAAGCGCGTGAAGGTCGGTGCTGAGCAGACCAGCGAGTACTACCCACTGATCGAGGGTAAGCGTGTGGCTGTAATGTCGAACCATACGGGTGTCGTTGGTGATCGCCATATCGTTGATATTATGCACGACAAGGGCTTTAAGATCACCGGTATCTTTGCTCCCGAGCACGGTTTCCGTGGTTCGGCTGACGCAGGTGAGCACGTATCAAGCTCGGTTGACGAGCGTACGGGTATTCCCATTCGTTCGCTCTACGATGGCAAGAAGGCACGTCCGAGCGACGAGGATATGGCCTCGTTCGACGTGCTGATTATCGACATTCAGGACGTAGGTCTGCGTTTCTACACCTATTATGTAACTATGCTCCGACTGATGGAGGCTTGCGCCGAGGAGGGTAAGCATATGATCGTGCTGGATCGCCCCAATCCCAACGGTTTCTACGTTGATGGTCCGATCCTCGATATGAAACGCTACAAGTCGGGTGTGGGCTGGGCTCCGATTCCGGTTGTTCACGGTATGACGCTGGGCGAGATTGCAATGATGGCTAACGGCGAGGGCTGGCTGACCGATGGTCGCAAGTGCGAGCTGACGGTTGTTCGTTGCAAGAACTACACCCACCAGACCAAGTACGAGCTGCCGATTGCTCCGTCGCCCAACCTGCGCGATATGAAGGCGATCTATCTCTATCCCTCGACCTGCTACTTCGAGGCTACACCCGTGAGCCTGGGTCGTGGTACCGATAAGCCCTTCTTGGTGTATGGCCACCCCAATATGTTGGGTTACGATTTCTCGTTCACGCCGCGCAGTGTCGATGGCGCGAAGTATCCCCCGCAGCTCGATCGTAAGTGCTATGGTGTCGATCTGTCGCAGATTCCCAATGAGGAGATCTGGGAGAAGGGTCTGAACCTCGAATATGTGATCGATGCATATCAGAACCTGAACCTCGATGATCACTTCTTCCGTTCGTTCTTCGAGCTGTTGATCGGTCGCGACTATGTTCGCAAGATGATCAAGAAGGGTGCTACGGCTGACGAGATCAAGGCTATGTGGGCCGACGACGTGGCGAAGTTCAAGGAGCAGCGTCGCCCCTATCTGCTCTACGAGGAGTAATGCGCCGAAGAGCATTGCGATAGTTTGAAACGGACGGCCACTGCACAATTTCTGCGGTGGCCGTTGCGTTTTATTGCGTGAGAATGATTACTTTTGCGTTCAAAATAGGCAAACAGAGATGAAAAAGTTTTTGATGACTCTTGCGCTGGTGCTCGTAGCGGGCACGGTGGCTGCACAAACTACGATGAAAGAGGTTCGTTCGCTGACCTTCTACGGAGTCGATTTCACCCAAGCGAAGATCGTTGGGGCGGAGTATCGACCGTCGGATATGATCCGTGCGTTTGGTCAGGCGAATCAGGCGTTTATGAACGAGCCTAACCGCTTCAATGTGGCTAAGGCGTTGAAGGTTGCTGTCGAACGATTGCAGTTGGTTACGGCCCGCGAGCGCAATCTCGCAATTCCTTATGCCGAGCTTGCTGCTGTTGAGGTGGCCGAGGTACTCTCGCCTGAGCAGGTGGCTGAGGTCATTGCAGCCTATCCTGAGGGGAGCGGTTATGGAGCGTTGATTTTGGGCGAGGAGTTGAATGTAACGACCTCGCAGGTGCGCTTGCGTATGGTGGTTTTCGATCGCACGAGCCGCGAAATCATCTATCAACGAGTGGCTCATATCGAGTGTGAAGGGGATTCACCACGCGAAAAGTGGGCCGATGGAATCTATATGTTCCTCAAAAAATGGAAGTTCTAAGGAGCGATAACGGGGCCGAGCGACTGCCTGTTGTGAACGCTGAGGGTGTCGTGGTCGGGTCGGCAACTCGCGCCGAGTGCCACGATGGGTCGATGTTGCGCCACCCCGTGGTACATCTGCACGTTATCAATTCGCGTGGCGAACTCTATCTGCAACACCGCCCCAAGTGGAAACAGATCCAGCCCGACCGCTGGGATACGGCTGTCGGTGGCCACGTCGATTGGGGCGAGGAGTGCCACGAGGCTCTGCAACGTGAGGCACGCGAGGAGCTGCGAATGGGTGATTTCGAACCACAACACGTCTGTACGTACGAATTTCGTTCGGAGTGCGAGTGCGAGCTGATCAATGTCTTCGTATGTCGTTATGATGGTGTGATCGAGCCTTCGGACGAGTTGGACGGCGGACGTTTCTGGTCGCGCGCCGAGATCGAGAGCAATTTCGGACGCGGAGTCTTCACGCCTAATTTCGAGAGCGAGGCAGAGCGAATCGGCCTGCTCGGAATGCTACGATAGATACATACCTTAATTATATATACGCGCGAGCCGCTCCTGTTTGGGGGCGGCTCTTGTTATTTTTTGCATTTTTACAAATTTTTAATAATTGTAAAGCAAAAAAGTGGATTAATTTTTCTTGAAAATTGCGTCTGCGTGCTTTTGTTGCACTGTAAAGTGCTTATAATGAGTGAGATATGTCGAGTGATTTTGCTTTTGGGGATTTTGAAACCGAGAGTAAAAGGTGGAAAAAATGTAGAAAAAACTAAAAAAATAAGCTAATTTTTTGGTGGTTTGAATAAATGTGCTTAATTTTACGTCAGACTTTGTAGCATAAAAGGTTATACCCGCAACCCTTTCTGTTATAAAGGCGCACACACAACAAATTCTTACTACTAATTATTAAAAACAAATGGTCTTATGAAAAAATTGCTTACTATTTTGTTTTTAGGACTGAGTTTATGTGCTTTCGGTCAGAAAGTTACGATTAACGGTACAGTCGTAGGTGGCGCAAATGAAAGCCCCCTTCCGGGTGTCCACGTAATCGAACAAGGTACAACCAACGCAGTTGCTGCCGACGCTAATGGTGAATTTACTATGAACGTTCCGGTTGGTGCAGTGTTGGAGTTTACCTACATTGGCTATGTTCCTAAGAACGTAACTGTTACCAGCGGTGGTTTGCTGCGCGTGGTGATGGAAGAAGACAGCGACGTTATTGAAGATGTCGTGGTTGTAGGTTACGGCGTTCAGAAGAAAAAGCTCTTTACCGGTGCAACCGTACAGGTTAAGGGTGAAGACATCGCTAAGATGAACACCGTCAATCCTCTCGGTGCATTGCAGAGCAAAACTCCGGGTGTGAATATCACTTCGAACGGTGGTTTCCTCGATCAAGGTTTCAAAGTAAATATTCGTGGTATGGGTACTACCGGTACCTACGCGCCGTTGTATGTTGTGGACGGTGTGCCCAACGGTAGCCTCTCATCACTGAATGCGTCGGATATTGAGTCGATCGATGTTCTGAAAGACGCAGCCTCGGCAGCTATCTATGGTGCGCGCGCTGCCAATGGCGTCATTCTGATCACGACTAAGAAAGGTAAAGCGGGTACAGGCGAAGTGGCTTATGATGGCTACTATGGCGTACAGAACCTTTACAAAATACCGACAATCCTGACTGCTCAGGAGTATATGGACATTATGGACGAAGCTCGCGTAATGGACGGTTATACTCCTTGGAATTGGGAGACTTATATTCCTGCTAAGGATCTTGCAGCTGTTCGCAATGGCAGTTGGGCGGGTACCAACTGGCTCAAAGAGATGATGAACAACGATGCTCCGATTCAGAGCCACACGCTGAACTTCACCGGTGGTACGGAGCGCTCGACCTACTCGATTGGTTTGGGTTGGAATCAGCAGCAGGCTACTCTGGGTGTTCCGGGTGCAATGCCTTCGCTGACTCGCTATAACCTGCGAATCAACTCGGATCACGTGGTTTTGAAGCGCGGTGATCTCGACATTTTGAAGGTGGGTGAGACGTTGAACTATCGCTACTCGTTCCAGAAGGGTTCGTTCTCGACCAGCGGTATCTATTGGAATCACCTCCACACCGCAATCGTAAAGAGCCCGTTGATGCACGTTTATGGTCCTAACGGTGAGTACTACGACTACGACGACCAGAAGGCTGACGGCTACAACTGGGATATCTCGAACGGTTCGAACCGTAACCCGTTGGCTGACCTCGATTGGTCGGTTAACCAGAACCGCAGCAAGTCGCACTATTTGCAGACCAGCTTCTATGCTATCTTGCAGCCTGTTAAGAACTTGACTTGGCGTACTCAGCTTGGTTATATGATGAGTGGTTCGAGCTATCGTTCGTTCACTCCGACTCACGACAAGCTGACCGAGACCGACGGTGGTGAGACCAACTCGGTAACTCAGTCGATGTCGTTGACCAACCGTTGGAGCTGGGATAACACAATTAACTACAAATTCAAGGTTTGCGAAGATCACGCATTCGACGTAATGTTGGGTCAGTCGGTTGAGCGTTGGGGCTATGGTGAGTCGATGTCGGCAACCAACCACGAGCTGAGCTTCGGCGATTTGGAGCACGCTTACCTGACTAACGCAACTCGTAACCCTGTTACCAGCAAGCCTACCGGTACTCCCGCAAGCGAGGGCGCTATCGCATCGTTCTTCGGCCGTATCAACTACGACTACGCTGAGAAGTATATGCTGACAGTGATTATGCGTGGTGATGGTTCGTCGGTATTCGCACCGGGCAACCGTTGGGGCTTCTTCCCGTCGGTATCGGCAGGTTGGGTAATCTCGAACGAGCCTTTCTTGAAGGATAATGAGAATGTAGATCTGTTGAAGCTCCGCGCATCGTGGGGTCAGAACGGTAACTGCAACGTATCGGGCAACCAGCACATCGCAACCATCACCTCGAATCAGGGTTATGGTGGTTACTCGTTCGGTGATATTATGGACGCAGTTTCGACCGGTTCGTACGCATACAAGGTGCTGAACAGCAACTTGAAGTGGGAGACTTCGGAGCAGTTGAACATCGGTATCGACGCAGCATTCTTCAACAACCGCTTGAAGATTGAGGCTGACTGGTACCGCAAGGTTACTAAGGACTGGTTGGTAACCGCTCCCGTATTGATGTCGTGGGGTGCAAATGCTCCTTCGATCAATGGTGGTGCAGTTCGCAATACCGGTGCTGAGTTGGGTCTGCATTGGAATGACAATGTAAACAACGATTTCTACTATGGCGTAGATGTTAACGTAGCTTATAACAACAATAAGGTAACCTCGATCGAGAACTCGGAGGGTATTATCCACGGTCCCAGCAGCGTATTCTGGGAGGGTTCGGACGAGTGCTTCCGCGCATCGGTTGGCGAGCCTATCGGTTTCTTCTATGGTTATATTAGCGACGGTATCTTCCAGAACCAGAAGCAGATCGACGAGTTCGAAGGTCCGCTGCTGAATGGTGCTAAGACTGCTCCGGGTGATGTTATCTGGCGTGATGTTAACGGTGATGGCGCAATCGACGCTAACGACCGTACCAAGATCGGTAACCCGAATCCCGACTTTACTCTCGGTTTCTCGTTCAACATCGGTTGGAAGGGTCTTGACCTGGGTGTAACTACCTACGGTGCATTTGGCCACCAGATCTTGAAGTGCTACCGCGACTTCTCGTCGTCGCCGCTGAACAACTACACCACCGACATCTATGATCGTTGGCACGGTGAGGGTACTTCGTACGAGTTCCCGCGTCTGTCGAGTGCTTCGAACACCAACTGGAACCGCATCTCGACTCTCTATATGGAGAATGGCGACTACTTGAAGATCAAGAACCTGACCGTAGGTTGCGACTTCAAGAAGTTCTTCCCGAAAATTCCGTTCGGCCAGCTGCGCGTTTATCTGACTGCACAGAACCTGTTCACCTTCACCGGTTACTCGGGTATGGATCCTGAGATCGGTTACGGTAGCGACTACGGTTGGGCATCGGGTATCGACCTCGGTTACTATCCGAGCGCACGCACCTATATGGTCGGCTTGAACATCAAGTTTAACTAAACCTAAAATCGACTGAATATTATGAAAAAGATATTTTTTATCTTATCGGCCGCATTGCTGATGGTTGGTTGCGAGGACTTTCTTGACACTCGTATCTTGACCGAGAAGACCAGCGAAAACTTCCCTCTCACTGAGGAGGAGGCCGATGAAGTCTTGACGGGTATCTATGCCCACTTGCTCTTCGAGTCGCCCGAAACCTCGTCGATGTTCTACTTCGCACAGCTGGCAGGTGATGAGTGCCTTGGTGGTAACTTGTCGTATTCGGGTAACTGTGCTACTAACTTCTTGATGTACAAGGATAATCTGAACGGTCTGTCGGGTTTGTGGGAGCGTTGCTATACGCTGATCAACCGCGCTAACCAGGCATTGGCTACTATGGATAAGGTAACCGAATGGACTCAGGAGTCGCGTGATCGCCACTTTGGTGAGGCTTACTTCCTGCGTGCAATGGCTTACTATGAGTTGGCACAGATGTTCGGTCCCGTGCCCCTGCGCACCACTACCGAGAATACCAACATTCCTCGTGCATCGGTTGAGGAGGTTTATGGTTTGATCGCATCGGATCTGCGTCAGGCAATCGAGTTGTTGCCCGATGAGATCTACACCTATGGCTCGCCTATGGCAGGCCACGCTACCAAGTATGCTGCTGAGGCTTTGATGGCTCGCGTATGGTTGTTCTACACCGGTCGCTACGCTCAGGAGTCTCTGCCTGAGGTAACTAAGGCTGAGGTTATCGGTTGGATCGACGACTGCGTAATCAATTCGGGCCACGATCTGGTTCCCGATCAGCGTAACCTGTGGGCTTACTCGAACGCTTATACCAACGACAACGATCAGGATCTGCGTTACAACTACGTAGTTAATAATCAGTTGGATTGGGTTGGCAATAGCTCGATCGAGACTGTGTTCGCTAACAAGCACAACTTGAAGTCGAACTGGACTTACACTTGGTGGTCGAATACTCACGCACAGTTCTGCTCGCCTTCGGCTGACAATTACAGCAAGGAGCAGAGCTATCCCTTCGGTACCGGTTGGGGTGCAGGTCCCGTTTCGCCCGCATTCGTAAAGGATTGGCAGGATTGGGCTTCGCAGCAGGAGTACTTGGAGGGTTATGACACTGACCCGCGTCTGGTAGGTTCGGTATGGTCGTACAACGCTTACGATCCCAACGATCCGACCAAGATGTTGTTGGAGCGTAAGCTCGATCCCAACGAGCCCGATTACACTGTATCGTATCGTTACTTCGAGCAGACCGGTTACTTCCAGAAGAAGTATATCAACATCAATAGCTACAACGCTGAGAAGAATGGTATCTACGCATTCGGTTTGCAGGCTTATCCCGGCATCTCGACCCAGACTTCGCAGCAGCTGATTCAGATCGCTGACCTGATCCACATCCGTTTCGCAGACGTTCTGTTGATGCAGTCGGAGTTGAAGCAGGACGCAACGGGTCTGAACCGCGTTCGTGAGCGTTCGGGCTTGAAACCCGTAGCTTACTCGCTCGACGCAATCAAGAACGAGCGTCGCTATGAGTTGGCATTCGAGTCGATTCGCTACTGGGATTTGCTCCGCTGGTCGGGTCCGTCGCTTGACGAGGCAGGTGATGCACTGAACAAGCAGACCGGTTTCGATCTGATCAATGCAGCAGAGGTAGTACCGATGGTTAAGTTCGACTACAAGGCTCGTTTGAAGGCTACTCAGGGCTACTGGCCTATTCCTCAGACCGAGATCGACCTGTCGGACGGCGTATTGGAGCAGAACCCCGGCTGGGAGACAACTGCAATGTTTGTTGACTGGGGTAAAATGTAACAAGTCTAACCGCTAAAAAACAGAAACAATTATGAAACGAACAATAAAATTCGGATTTGTGATGTGTGCGGTTGCACTGCTCGGTTGGGCGTGTACTCCCATCGAGGACAATGAACTGCGCGACAAATATGTAACCAACGCTGGCGACCCCATCACGGTTGCTGAGTTGGACGCAGCTCTCGAAGTATCGCAGCCCTATCCCAACCAGGATGGTGTTGTCGAGGGTGATCAGTATATCCACTTGAAGAACAAGCGCCCCGAAATCGGTGGTACTTGGCACGTGGGTAGCAAGAGCTACTTGACCGATGACAAGATCGTTGTAGCAGAGGCAAATGGTGTTTATGACGTTTACTACTCGGCAGTATCGAATGGTAAGATCGTTAATTCGACTCCCGTTCAGGTTACTGTAACCAACGTATTCGACGAGTGGATGGGCTTCTTCACTGGCGCTAAGGATAAGAGCGATATGGCAGCTACCAAGGAGTGGGGCTTCCGTACCGATCTGTCGGCAGTCTGCGATATGTGTGCTCACGGTTGGTGGAAGTTTGCTTCGGCAGGCTATACTCCTGAGTCGTTCTCGGGTGTTACCTGGTGGAACAACATCACTTTCGAGGCAGCAGGTGATCAGCGAATGGTATTTGCAGTTGATGGCAACAAGCTCACCACGTTTGATGCAACAGGCAACAAGATGAACGAGGGTAAGTTTGAGTTCACTCACGACCAGCCCGAGGACGGTGTTATGGGTCTGTTGAAGACTGATATCCCCGTTATCGGTAGCGAGTTTGACGATAATGGTGTTCAGGCTGTTGGTAACACTAACACGTTCTATATCCTGACCCTTAACGACAAGTACCTGACTCTGTATGAGTGGTGGTCGTCGACTCCTGGTGGTGACTGGGGCGACTGCTCGTGGCGAGTTGTTTACGAGGCTAAGTAGGCAGCGTAACGAAACTAAAAGATTGTCCTCTCTGACAATCCAATAGTCCTTTTCAGAGAGTGGGGGGTGCAATTTAGGGGTTGTGCCCCCCATTTTTTCTACAATATTTATCTTAATGGCAAATTTCGACGCTACGAGAATTTGGCAATTATTTGCAATTTGTCTATTTTTGTAAATTAACAATCGACCCAAAAGATGAAGTATAGACCATTATTGATAGCATTAGTGCTGCTCTGCGCAGTCGGGTGTGGCTCGAAACCGACGATGACGATTCGAGGTACGGCTCCTGCCGAGTGCGAAGGGTTGAATGTCTATCTTGTGCCGCAACCATTCCCGAAGGCCGAGGAGGTCGATTCGACGGTTGTGCGCGACGGAAAATTCGAATTTCAAGTCGATGCGTCGCAGGTGCGTATTTGCGATATAACCATCTCGCGCAAAAGTCCTGTGCCGTTTCAGCGTCTGCTGGTGGCAATTGAGCCGGGAGAGTTGGAGGTTGAGATCGATGAGTATAGCGACGGTCGAGGTACTCCGCTGAATGACGATCTGGCTGCGTGGAAACGTGCGATGAGCGAGGCAGGAACGCGGGCAGACGAGATACGTCGTGAGATCTCTACGTTGGACGATCCGGCAAAGATCGACTCGCTCCGACGCCTGCAAGCGCAGGGTTATGCCGACGCTGAGCTGATCACGATCGACATAATCAATCGTAACATCAATCCATTGGGTGGATTTATCTATATGACCATCGAACGCCGAATCGATAGCACCATTCGTGAAAGTCTGATCGAGCGTGGAATCGAAAAGTGGAAACCCAAACGCGAATTAAATCCCAAACAGAAGTAAAGGCGATGAAGGCATCTACGACCAAGTGGAGATTCTGGCAGGTTGCGATTGTTGTGGTGGCGATGGCGACTTGTTGGTGTTGGTTTGCCTTTGGTGCGCCCTACACGCTCTACACCAAGGAGCAGTTGGTGCTGTTCGTAGCCGATTGGACGGCCGTTCTCGACTACTTTGCTCGTCCGGCGGTGCTGTCGTCGATCGTGGGCGACTATCTTACACAATTCTATCTGTTGATATGTGGCGGAGCGACGATCCTGACGATCGTTGTGGCTCTGTTGTGGTGGGGCGTGCGTAGTGCGTTGCGACGATTCGACGTGCCATCGCAGAACGCAACGGTGTGGGCATTGTTGCCTGTTGTTGCCGAGGTTGCGCTGAACTGCCACGTCGAGTACCCGTTGGCGATGACGTTGGGCGCGGTGGCGGCTACGTGGAGCTTTGTTGCGTGGGCGCGAATGGGCGACGGAGTGTGTAAGTGGCTGTTGGCGATGATACTCGCCGTTGGGCTCTATTGGGCAGTGGGCGCACACGCGATGATGTTCGTGGTGCTGAGTGTGGCGTGGCTGTGCCGCCAACGACGTTGGGGCTGGGCATTGACGCTGATGCTGCTGGCGGTAGTAGCAGAGATGGTCGTAGGTCGTATGTTGTATCTGCCTGCGAGTCAAGCATATTGCTATCCATTGATCGAAAACTATATGTTCCAACATTGCCAGCTCTTCCTGCTGACCGAGGCGGCAGTCGTGGTGGCGTTGATCGGGATAGGTATCCGCCGAGCGTGGATAGGGGTGTTGGCGGTTGTGATGGCGTCGATTGCGGGAGTGGCTGCTATATTCGATGATACGATGGAGTATTGGCTCGGAATGTCTTGTGAATACTATTTCAATCGCAAGGAGCGGATCTTGGAGCGTGCCGACGAGAATTGGGAGCGCAAGAGCTATGTGGCGACATATTATACCAATCTTGTGCTTGCCGAGCGCGGCGAGTTGGGTGAATATCTCACCGAGAATTACCAGCCGGCAACCTATGGATTGCTCTTGGACGTTGATGAGAGTTCGGGCTATTGCTATGCGATGGCAGCGGCAGATGCGACGGCTGCTATTGGCGATATGGCTGAGGCTCAACGCGCTACGTTGTTGGCGATGACCTTCTCACCCCATCAGCGTTCGTCGCGCGTGGCAAAGAAGATGGTCGAGATAGCGATGACGGTTGGCGATAAGGAGTTGGCCGAGAAATTCTTGTGGCAGTTGGAGCGTACGGCGCTGCACCGAGAGTGGGCTGCAAAGCGTCGCGCTGAGTTGGTGTCGGGAGCGGTGCCAAGCGATGAGGTGCGTGCCAATCTTGTTGAGAATGATGGATTTGTGGGTGCAAATAATTGGTATCCTGCACTGTATGCTTTGGTCGAAGCGAATGGGGCGAATCGAATGGCGGTCGATTATCTGCTGTCGATGCACCTGTTGCGCAAGGATCGAGAGCGATTTTTGGACGATTACGAACGCTATTTCTACCCACGTTGGGGTGCGCAGCCGCCAAAGGTCTATCAGCAGGCGTTGATGATGTCGTTCGATGATGAGAGTGAGCTGATGGCAGCCATCGAACGCTATGGAATTTCGGCTGAGGTACAGCGCGATTGTATCGACTATTCGCGTATCTATGTCAGCGAGGGCGGCCGTGGCGAAGCTCTGCAAGAGCGTTTCAGCAGAACTTATTGGTTTTATTGCAATTATGCGCAGATGAATTGAGTATGCGAAGAGTGTTAATGATATTTTTTGTAGTGGTTGCGATGGTGTCTTGCGGTCGGAAGCCAATGGAGGGCTATCGCCAGCAGCCGCAGTTGCCGCCAATGCACCCCGACTACACCGATATAACGATTCCGTGCAATATCGCACCGCTCAATTTCGAGATCGACTCGGTCGATGAGATCGAGGTGCTGATCAAGGGCGAGCGCGATTGGACATTTCGCAAGCGCGGAACGAAGATGCGTTTTGGCGAACGCGAGTGGCGCAAAATGCTTGCCGAGGAGCGAGGTAACGAGCTTCTCATTCACGTTACTACGCTCCGCGATCGTGAGCACTGCGGTTGGCGCAGTTTTACGTGGCAGATCTCGGAGGATAGTATTGATAGCTACCTGAGTTATCGACTGATAGAGCCTGCATACGAGGTTTGGAACGAGTTGCAGATCGTTGAGCGCAATGTCGAAAATTTCGATGAGCGATTGCTGGGCGACAACATTTCGACCGATCGCTCGTGTATGAACTGCCACACGTCGAATCGTGCCGAGCAACCCGCAACATTTATGCACGTGCGCGGCAAGCGTGGTGGTACGATCTACTCGCACGAGGGTAAGGTGCGCAAGATCAACACTGCGACCGCCCATACGTCGGGCAGTGCGGTCTATGGCGAGATCGAGCGTGGCGGTCGCTACGGAATATTCACTACGGCCGACATCGTGCCGATACTTCACCTCGACGCACGCGAACGAATGGAGGTCTATGACCGTTCGAGCGACCTGATAGTGATTGATTTCGAGGAGGGTACGGTCAGCGATAATGAAGCGGTAAGTGGCGCAGAGTACCAAGAGACATTTCCGGCATTCTCGGCTGATGGTCGCACGATCTACTTCTGTCGAGCGGTGAGCCGTCCGCAACCCGATAGCATAACGAATATGATGTATAGTCTGTGTGCGATCGACTTCGATCCTGCCACAGGACGTTTGGGAGATGAGGTACGTACGGTGATCGATGCCGATAGTGTGGGCCGTTCGTTCAGTTTTCCGAAGTGCTCGCCCGATGGTCGCTGGTTGATGACGACCGTATCGAACTATGGCACCTTTCCCATCTGGCATAGCGAAACCGACTTGTGGCTCATCGACTTGCAGAGTGGCGCGGTCGATACCTTAGCGGCGGTCAATGGTCGTTATTCGGATTCGTATCACTCGTGGAGCTCTTCGTCGCGTTGGGTGGTGTTTGCATCGAAACGCGATGATAGGGTCTATGGCCGTCCCTACATTGCTCACGTCGATTCGTTGGGGCAGGTGAGCCGTCCGTTTGTATTGCCGCAGCGCGATCCGTCGCGATATCGCACGACGTTGAAGTCGATGAATATACCGGAGCTTTATCCCCACGCAGAGAACTACGACGCGCGCGTGTTGCGTAGAATCTACTTCGATAAGGAGGCGGAAACATTTGAGTATAAAGAGAATAGATAGATATGAAACAGGTTGATAAATATGCGCGATTGGTTCTGCCGGCATTGATGGCGGTGGCGGCGTGGCTCTTTTTCGGGGTCTTCTATCGTTGGCATCTGCTCTATTTCGAGGGCAACCATCTCTTCCTTTGGACAGCAGACTACGCCCGCGAAACGATCTGCCATCTGGGCGGTTTGGGCGACTATGTAATGCGCTTTTTGATACAGTTTTACCACTTGCCGTTGTTGGGCGGAGTGATTGTGGCGCTGTTGCTTTTGGCTCTGCAACAAGGTGTGCAGCGAGTGATGCAACTATCGACGCAGTCGAATGCCCTGTGGCCGCTGAGTTATGTGCCTTCGATTATCTATTGGGCAATACTTTGCGATGAGAATTTTACGCCTGTCGGTCTGTTGGCAATGGTGGCGGCGATTTGGACAGCTGTCGGTATTGCGCGCCTGAAAAACAGTTGGTTGCGTTCGGCGATAACGTTTGTCGGGTTGATCGCTCTATGGCTGGCAGTTGGTGGCGGCGCGGTCGTTGCGTGGGTTGCGGTCGTGGTGATCGAATTGGCAACGAAACGCGATTGGCGAGCATTGACGGCTACGGTGCTGGCTGCTGTGGTAGTGGCTGTGATGTGGTTGTCGCGTCCGTGGCACCTGAGCGATGCAATGATGGTTACGGGCGGAATCTATTTCCGCCACTTCGATATCGAGCTCGGCGCCTTCTACAAGTTGTGGGGAGCAACATCAGCGGTAATCGTACTGACGCCATTGGTGAGCCGTTGGGTGCGCGAGTGGATCAATGTGGTGGCTGCGGTGGCGGTCGTTGCTACGGCGGTGGCAGTCCTGCCTAAGCACTACGACGCCAATGGCGAGGATACGATGGCATATTACTGCCTGACGCGCAACGGACAATGGAACGAGGTGATCGAGCGAGCTCGTAAGCACGACCCTCAGACCCGTCCCGCAATGATTTGCCTCAATCTGTCGCTGGTAATGACGGGGCAGTCGGGCGAGCAACTATTCGATTTCCCTCAATATGGTCCTGCGGGGCTCTTTATGACCTATGGCGAGGATCTGATATTCTGTGGCGAGGTGCTGTTCAATCTCGGATTTATCAACGAGGCTCAACGCTATGCTTACGAAATGATGGTAACCTACTCCTACCTGCAACGATCGGCATTTACGATAACACGTTTGGCCGAAACCAATATGATCGCAGGGCGTGATCAAGTGGCACGTAAATATCTCAATGCGCTGAGACATACGTTGTTCTATCGTTCGTGGGCTGAGAACCTGCTCGAATTGATGGATACTCCGAAGGCGATCGACGAGCATCGCTTGTATGGTAAGTTGCGTCGCAACCAACCTGTCAAGAATTTTGCATTCTTCTCGGAAAAGTTCGATAAGATGCTCGAAGAGATGGTTGATCAGCGTCCTAAAAACCGCGAGGCGTACGAATACCTGATGGCGTTCTACCTGCTCTATAAAGATGTCGATTCGTTTGCCGAGCGATTGATTATCCCGACCAAGGGGCTGCCGCGCGCCTATGAGGAGGCCTTTGCGATGATCTGTCGTATCAATCACGTCAATCCGGCAACGCTTCCCTCGAATCTGAATCGTGCTACGTTCGATCGTTTGGAGCGTTATATCCACGCTTACAATATGTCGGGCAACAATCCTGAGGTGATGTCGAAGGATTGGGGTCGCTCGTATTGGTTCTATACTAACTTTATCCGATTCTAAACTATGCGTAAGTTATTCATTATAGCAGCTTTATCTTTTGTGGTTGCAGCTTGCTCGACTGCCGAAAAGCGCACGAGCGACCAACTGCCTCCCATTTTTCCCGACTATGCGGGAGTAACGGTGCCAATCAACATCGCACCTCTGAATTTTGATGCGGCGGTGGCAGCCGAGCGTGTCGAGGCTACGATTAGCAATGGCTCGCAGCAAATCAAAGTGAAGGGACGCACGGGAGTCGATATTCCGCTCCGTAAGTGGCGTGCGTTGTTGGCCGATGCCGAGCGATTGACCGTAGCGGTGGCTGTAACGGCAGAGGGCGTGCAAACCGAATATGCACCCTTCGAGATTATGGTGAGCCGCGATAGTATCGACTACGGAGTATGCTACCGTCGTGTCGATCCGGGGTATGAATACTATGCGCGTATGGGGTTGTATTACTACGACTTGGCAGAAAATGAGGAGCACATTCTGATCGAAAACACTCTACTCGGCAGTTCGTGCGTCAATTGCCACTCGTTTGCCAAAACAAACCCATCGAAGATGATGTTCCATATTCGTGGCAAGGGCGGTGGTACGTTGATGCACCTCAACGGACAGAACACGCTGCTCAATACCAAGACCGACGCAACACAAGTGTCGTGTGTCTATCCCTCGTGGCACCCCGAAGGCCGTTATATCGCCTACTCGATCAACGATATCAAACAGACGTTCCATAACGAGCCGTCGATGTTGCTCGATGTCTATGATCATTGGTCAGACGTGGTGATCTACGATACCGAAACGGGCGAACTGAATACCTATCCCATTCTGTCCGATACGGCTCGATTCGAGACCTTCCCCTCGTTCTCGGCCGATGGTCGCACGCTCTATTTCTGCTCGGCCGATCCCCAAGCTGCCGAGTTATTGCCTGAGGTGCGCTACGAACTTTGCAGCGTGGGGTTCGATCCCGCAACGGGTGAGGTGGGCAACGAGATCACGACAGTTTGGGACGGTGATGGTGCGAGTCTGCTCTTTCCGCGTGCGTCGTATGATGGTCGCTATCTGATGGTTACGCGCTCGGCATACGGCACCTTCCCAATCTGGCATAAAGATGCCGACCTGTGGTTGATCGACCTTGTAACGGGCGAGCGTCGTTCGATTGATGAACTGAATAGCGACAACACCGAGAGTTATCACTCGTGGAGTTCGTCGTCGCGTTGGGTGGTCTTTTCGTCGCGTCGTATTGATGGTCTGCACACGCGCCCGTTCATTGCGCACGTTGATGACGAGGGGCGTTTTTCGAAGCCATTCCTGATGCCTCACAACGATCCCAGAACGTGGTACGATGGACTGATGCAGTCGTACAATATCCCCGAATTTATATCGGCACCGATCGAGATCTCGCCTAAGGATATTTTGCAGGCTGAGGCTGGGGCGGTCGAACTCAGAGAACGAAAATAGTCTAAATTCTATATTCAAACACACACAAAACACACAACTAACTAACTAAAACCGGAGGGTAAAACAATGAAAAGATTTTTTGCTATTGTAGCGATTGCTACCGCAATGATGATTGCAAGCTGTTCTGAGGACCCCTATCAGAGTGGAGTCCAAAGTGGCGGTGAAAACGATGAGAGCGAGGAGCTGCTTCCAGCCAAAGATGGGCGCGTGGCGATTGCCTACGTAACCTATTACGGCAAGTCGATTCCCGATCCTATGCTGATGACCCACATCAACTACGCATTCGCCGAATTGTATGTTAAAGATGGTGTTTATAAGGGTTTCAAGTTGCAGGGCAACGAGGATCGCTTCCGTCAGGTTGTAGCTTTGAAGAAGAAGAATCCCAATTTGAAGATATCGTTGTCGTTCTCGCACACGGTAACTAACGACGATAATTCGCAGGGTGGCGGTTTCTCGGCTCTGGCCAAGTCGGACGAGTATCGCAAGGCATTTGCAAAGGATTGCCGCGACTTCTGCTCGAAGTGGGGTATCGACGGCATTGATATCGATTGGGAGTTCCCCGGTCTGTCGTGGAGTGGCCACGCGTGCGATCCGTCGGTCGATGTCGAGAACCACGTGTTGCTGATGAAGCAGCTGCGCGAGACGCTCGGCACACGCTATCTGCTCACCTATGCCGGCTATGTGAAGAACGTTATCGAGACGGACGAAGGTCGTAAGTATATCGACATTGCTGCGGTTGATCCCTATGTCGATTTCGTCAATGTGATGACCTACGATATGGATTCGGCACCGAGCCACCAGTCGGCACTGCGCGACAAGAGCGCTTACGTCGATTGCGAGCGTGCAATCAAGGCTTATACCGATGCAGGTGTTGCCGCATCGAAGTTGGTATTGGGTATTCCGTTCTATGGTCGTATTTCGTTTGACAAGTCGCCCGGCGCGATCGATTACAACAAGATCATTATGCTCGATAAGAACGACTATAAGATCGACAACTGGGATAGCGACGCTAATGTACCTTACGTAACCTATAAGGGCACGTACTATTGCGGCTACGACAACGAGAAGAGCATCGCCATCAAGGGCGATTGGATTCGTAGCTTGGGTATGAAGGGTATGATGTATTGGGATTACAATGCAGACGACAACCAGCACACGCTCTGCAAGGCTGTTTGGCAGGCAGTGATGAAGTAGTCGCTGAGCGCGCGAGTTGCGCAACGAACGATAGAGAGTGGTCGAACGAGGGGTTTCGGCCACTCTTTTTTTGGTGTGAAATTTTGGTAAATAGCCGAAATGTACTATCTTTACACGTTTAATTTATCGAAGCAAAAAGAGGAACTATGCGCAAACTACTGAATGTGGCTTTGGTCCTGCTGGCGATGACACTTGCGGCCTGCGGTGAGCCTGAGCCCACTCCTGAACCCGAACCTACACCGACGCCCGACAAGGAGCAGGAGGAGCCGAAATTGTACCCCGATGAACTCTATCCCGCAGTCGATGGACGTGCGGTGATCTCGTATGTAACCTACTACGGTAAGTCGATTCCCGATGTCAAGTATATGACCCATATCAATTACGCATTTGCTGAGTTGGTGGAGGAAGATGGTGTCTATCAATCGTTTAAGTTGCAGGGCAAGGAGTCGCGTTTCCAGCAGATTGTCGATCTGAAAAAGAAGAAACCGAGCCTCAAAATCTTGCTTTCGTTCACAGGTGGAACGTCGGACGATAAATATACCCCCGAGAATAAATTTGGAGGTTTCTCGGCGATGGCCAAGTCGGATACCGATCGCAAGAAGTTTGCGCAGGATTGCCTCGACTTCTGCAAGAAGTGGGGTATCGACGGTATCGACATCGATTGGGAGTTCCCCGGTTTGTCGTGGGATAAGTCGGTGGCGAATGATACCTCGTGCGATGTCGAGAATTACACACTGCTGATGGCGCAGTTGCGCGAAACGTTGGGCGACGATTACCTGCTGACCTATGCGGGCTATGTCTTCGACGTGAGCACGTTGGACAATGGTGGCCAACGCTATATTGACATCAGGGCGGTCGATCCATACGTCGATTGGGTCAATATTATGACCTACAATATGACCTCGCAGGCGCACTCGGCACTGAACAATCCCAAGTTGTGGGTCGATTGCAAGCGCGCCGTTAAGCACTATACCGAGAAGGGTATTGCAGCGTCGAAATTGGTGCTGGGTGTTCCGTTCTTCGGCTGGGGCGAAGTTACGTGGAGCTACAAGTCGATCATTGCAAAGGATAAGACACAATATAAAATCGACAATTGGGACTCGGCATCGAGCGTTCCCTACGTAACCGAGATCGCAACGGGTGAGCGATTGTGTGCATACGATAACCCTAAGAGTATCGTGATGAAGGGCGATTTCGCTCGCGGATCGGGTTTGAAGGGTATGATGTCGTGGCAGTATGATCAGGACGACGCCAAGCTGACGCTCAACAAAGCGATGTGGCAGGCTACGATGAAAAAGTAAAAAATAAGCGATGAATTTCAAAACTATTATAACCGATGAGGCGCGCGCTCAGGTGCGGGTTGCCGAGTTTGCTCCGAGCGAAGGTGTCAAGGAGTATAACTTGATGATCAGCACGAGTTTGCGAGGTGCGTTTGCGGAGCAGGTCGATTCGTTGGTCCGTTCGTTCGAGCAGGTGCGTGAGCAGTTGGGCGATGTGGCTGTGATGTTCGGTCGCTGGTTGGTGAGTGATGCGGCAAATCAAGCCGATGAGTTGCCACGTGAAGTTGGCGGACGTCGCCTGTCGGTCGTCGAACAACCGGCACTCGATGGTTCGAAGGTGGTGCTGTGGTTGTGGCTTGTCGAGGGTGGCGAGGTAGTGCCGAATGGTCTGCAACACGGTGAGTATCTGCATATTTGGTCGGCTGACGAACGAGGTGCGGGTGCAACGAGTGAGGCTCAGACGCACGATATATTGACACGCTATTCGACTTATCTCGAAACAGAAGGTTGTACGCTCGCGGACGATTGCGTTCGCACGTGGTTCTACGTGCAGGACGTCGATAATAATTATGCAGGATTGGTGCGCGCACGTCGCGAGTTTTTCGAGGAGTGTGGTCTGCGTCGTGATACTCACTACATCGCCAGCACGGGTATCGAGGGTCGCAATGGTGCAGTCGGCAGCGTGGTAACGATGGACGCCTATGCTGTGCGAGGTCTGCGTGAGGGGCAGATTGAATACCTCTATGCGCGTGATTATCTGAGTCCTACGGCTGATTATGGCGTAACGTTCGAGCGTGGTACCGAGGTGCAGTATGGCGATCGACGCCATCTGTTCATTTCGGGTACGGCGAGCATCGACTCGAAGGGCGAGGTGGTGCACGTGGGCGATGTTCGTCGTCAGGCGGAGCGAATGATCACGAACATCGAGGCGTTGCTGGCTGAGGGCGCGGCAACGATCGAGGACGTTCAGATGGCGATTGTTTATCTGCGCGATATGGGTGATTACGAGCAAGTTGCGCAGTTGCTTGCGGAGCGTTTGCCCGAATTGCCATTGGTGATTACGTTGGCACCGGTTTGTCGTCCGAAGTGGTTGATCGAGATGGAGTGTGTGGCTGCGGTTGCGCAGACGGACGCAAGGTTTGCTAAATTCTAATTGAACGAAAATTTCTAATAAATCGAAACGGGGTGCAACGCGCAGTGTAACAGAGCGTTGTGTGAGAAGATCGAAAAAAATTGATAAAAAAGTGCTCCTCCGAGTAACAATTTAGCGCAAAAAGAGATATATTTGCACTCAACAAACGAACTAAACGCGAGCAAAATGAGATCGTATTCGCCGTTTTTTGCATACTTTTTTTATTACTACTTCGGCAAAAGTGGGCGGGCGGCTATTGCGGTTATGCGATAAAAGAGATTTATGAAAAATGTGCCCCGCCCCTCAGTGAGCGGGGTTTTTCAATGTAAAACGAATAGATGAAGAGAATCGCTATACAGGGTTACGACGGTTGTTTCCACCAGATCGTGGCCTTCGAATATTTCGGACGCGACGTGCAGACACTGCCGTGCGACACCTTCCGCCAAGTGGCGCAGATGGTGCGTTCGGGGGAGGCTGACTATGGTGTGATGGCCATCGAGAACTCGATTGCGGGGTCGATTATCGCCAATTACAGCATTCTGCAAGACGCCAATTTGCAGGTTGCGGGCGAGTACTATCTGCCCATCGAGCAGAATCTGATGGTGTTGCCCGATGTCGAGTTGGAGGAAATTACCGAGGTTCAGTCGCACCCGATGGCACTGTTGCAATGCACTGAGTATCTGGACGCCCATTCGTGGCGACTGATCGAGACCGAGGATACGGCACTCAGCGCACGCCACGTTGCCGAGCAGGGATTGCGCCACTCGGCGGCCATTGCCAGCTCGTTGGCGGCCGAGATGTTTGGGTTGAAGATCATTGCGCCCGCGATCAACACGGTCAAGAATAACTACACCCGTTTTATGATCCTCAAACGATACGATCATCTCTATTCGGCCGATGCCAACAAGGCGTCGTTGTACTTCAAGACCGACCACCGTCAGGGATCGCTACTGCGAGCGTTGCAGACGATGGAGCGTGTCAATATGTCGAAGTTGCAGTCGTACCCAATAGCCAGCGAGCCGTGGCGATATATGTTCCACGTTGATATGGAGTTTGATTGTTTCGATGATTACATTCGCACGCTCGACGAGTTGCAGGAGGTAACCAGCGAGATTCACGTCTATGGCGTTTATCGTAAAGCCGAGAATAAATACTAAATCGTTATGAAAGAGCCTATTAATATACAGTTGTCCGACCGTTTGGAGGGTGTCGGTGAATACTATTTCTCGCGTAAGTTGCGCGAGATTGACCAGATGCGTGCCGCAGGCCGTCGAATCATTTCGCTCGGTATCGGCTCGCCCGATCGTCCGCCTCACTCGTCGGTTGTCGATCGTCTGCACGAGGTGGCGTTGCGTCCCGACACTCACGCCTATCAATCGTATAAGGGTGCGGCGGTGTTGCGTCGAGCATTCTCGGCGTGGTATGCCGATCGCTATGGCGTGCAGCTCGACCCTGAGAGTGAGATACTTCCGTTGATCGGCTCGAAGGAGGGTCTGATGCATATCTGTATGACCTACCTGCGCAAGGGCGACCGTGTGCTGATCCCCAATCCGGGTTATCCGACCTATCGCTCGGCGGTTACGCTGTCGGGTGGTGAGCCTAAGGAGTACCGGCTGAATGCCGAGGGCGATTGGTTCCCCAACTTCGACGAGATTGAGAGCGAGGGCTTGGAGGGTGTCAAGATGATGATACTGAACTATCCGCAGATGCCTACGGGTGCGGTGCCTACGCGCGAGATGTTTGCCCGTGTGGTGGAGTTTGCTCATCGCCATTCGATCCTGCTCGTTCACGACAATCCGTATAGTTTCGTGCGCAATGCCGAGCCGTTGAGCCTGCTCTCGGTCGATGGCGCAAAGGAGTGTGCTATCGAACTTAACTCGTTGAGTAAGAGCCACAATATGGCAGGTTGGCGTATCGGTATGATCGGTGGTCGTAAGGAGTGGATCGACCAGATTATGCGCTTCAAGAGCAATATGGATTCGGGTCAGTTCCTGCCGATGCAGGAGGCTGCTGCAACGGCTCTCGCATTGGGTGATGAGTGGTATGCGGAGCTGAACGAGGAGTACTACGCCCGTGAGGAGTATGGCTATCGACTGCTCGACGCGCTGGGTTGCTCGTATCGCAAGGGACAGGCGGGTCTGTTCATTTGGGCGGAGCTGCCTGCGGATTTCGAGGGTGATTGTTATGCGTTCAGCGATCGCGTTTTGGAGCGTTGTGGCGTGTTTGTAACCCCGGGCGGAATCTTCGGCAGCGAGGGTAACCGATATATTCGTATCAGTCTGTGTGCCAAGCGTGAGCAGTTGGCCGAGGCAATCGAAGCGATCGAAAAGAATTTCTAAAAAAACAAAGTGAAGAGATGAAAGCGTTAATCATAGGTGTTGGTTTGATCGGTGGCTCGTTTGCATTGAGCCTGCGCGAGCACGGTCTGTGCGACGAGGTGTTGGGTTGCGATTCGTCGGCCGAGAATGCGGCTGAGGCAGTGCGTCGTGGTCTGATCGACCGCGCGGTGGAGATGGACGAGGGCTTGGCGACGGCCGATTTAGTGGTGCTGGCTGCTCCCGTTGATATAATTCCTCTGCTTGCGACCAAAATTTTGAACAAAGTAACCGACGCTCAGGTGGTTATGGATATGGGCTCGACCAAGAGCGAACTGTGCGAGGTGGTGTCGATGCACCGCCGTCGTGGTCGTTTGGTGGCTACGCACCCGATGTGGGGTACCGAGTATAGCGGTCCGCAGGCGGCAGTCGAGGGCGCGTTCAAGGGTCGTAAAGTGGTGCTTTGCGACGTGGAGCATAGCGACCGCGACGCTGTCGAGTTAGTCGAGAAGATCTACACGACGATCGGTATGCCTATCGTCTATATGTCGCCCGAGGAGCACGACCTGCATACGGCCTACGTGTCGCACATCTCGCATATTACCTCGTTTGCGTTGGCGCTGACCGTATTGGAGAAGGAGCGCGAGTCGCAACATATATTCGACTTGGCGGGTGGTGGTTTCGAGAGCACGGTGCGTCTGGCAAAGTCGTCGGCCTCGACCTGGATCCCGATCCTGATGCAAAATAAATATAACGTGCTGGACGTTCTGCGCGAGCATATTCATCAGTTGCAGATTATGCGTGTGATGATCGAGCGCGACGATGTCGAGGGCCTGCGTGAGTCGATGAGCCGCGCCAACTCGATCCAGAAGATTTTGGAATAAGAATAAAAATGAAATATGACTATGGAAAAATTCAAATTGGGCGCAAAGCGTCCTCTGATTATCTCGGGTCCGTGTAGTGCCGAGACCGAAGAACAGACGTTGGAAACTTGTCGCCAGCTGGCCGCAGAGGGCGTGGTAGATGTACTCCGCGCAGGCATCTGGAAACCCCGCACCCGTCCCGGAACGTTCGAGGGCGTGGGCTTGAAGGGCTTGGCGTGGTTGGCTGAGGCTAAGCGCGAAACGGGTCTGCCGATTGCTACCGAGGTGGCGTCGGCAAAACACGTCGAGAGCGCGTTGGAATTTGGTGTCGATCTGCTGTGGATCGGTGCGCGCACGACCGTTAATCCCTTCCTTGTGCAGGAGATTGCCGAGGCTTGTGCGGGCAACGATGTGCAGGTGCTGATCAAAAATCCGATGCACCCCGAAGTGGCTCTGTGGGCAGGTGCTGTGGCGCGATTTGTCAAGGCCGGTACGCCCGAGGAGAACATCGGTCTGTTACACCGCGGTTTCTCGGTTGGTGGTGCTAACCATCTGCGTAACAACCCGATGTGGCACTTGGCGTTGGAGATGCAGAGCCTCTGCCCCAATATGATGATGTTGTGCGACCCGTCGCATATTTGCGGTAACCGCGAGTACCTGCACGAGATTGCGCAGAAGTCGGCCGACCTGAACTATGACGGTCTGATGGTTGAGAGCCACATCTGCCCCACAGAGGCGTGGAGCGACGCCTCGCAGCAGCTCGAGCCGAAGGCGTTGGGCGAGATGATCCGCTCGATCAATTGGCGTTCGACCCTGAGCGACGATCCCGAATATTTGAAGGCTCTGTCGCGCTACCGCGAGCAGATCGACCAGATTGATGCTGAGTTGTTTGAACTGCTGAGCCGTCGAATGGCGATTGCCGACAGCATTGGTCGCGTGAAACGCGATAACGATGTGGTGATTTTGCAGAGTGGTCGCTGGGCGAGCATCGTCGATCGCGTGATGGCTCAGGCTGCGAAGTTGCAACTAAGCGAGGAGTTTGTCCGTACGGTGTTGGAGGCTATTCACGTTGAGTCAATCGAGCACCAGAACCGCGTGATGAATAACTAAGCAAAAGAATTAAACAAAAGAGTGGCACCCAGAATCGCGGGTGCCACTCTTTTGTTATTTCACAATTATCTGATCCACAAGGGGAACTTTCGAGCGACGGTTGAGCTCCTCGCACAACTCCGCACGTCGCAAAAACAGCTCGTTGCGCAGTACGCTCGACGCAATGCGAACATTCAATATTCGTCCGCGCAACTCGAAATGCGTCGTCTGATCTGCCGCCAGATCGCCCACACATTCGCGCCAAACCTCCGGCAGACGCCCCTCGGCAACCTTCGCTGCAACCCACGGACGCGAGAAAAACTCATCTAAGATCTCGCCCATCAACATCGATTTCGTTCGTCGCATAGCTCTATTGTTGTGTTATGTGTCCCTCGCCGACGCTGAACAGTCGGTAGCTCTCCGCTGCCGCGTCCAGAATCGTCTGCAAGCGCAGTTTGTTGCAATCGGTGATGAAAATCTGCCCGAACTCCTCGCCCGAAACCACCTTGATCAGCTGCTCAACACGACCGGCGTCGAGCTTGTCGAACAGATCGTCCAAAAGCAGAATCGGTCGCTCGCCCTTATGTTCGGCAACAACCTTATACTGAGCCAATTTCAGTGCAATGAGGAACGATTTTTGCTGTCCCTGCGAGCCATATTTTCGAAGCGGATAGCCACCAATTTTGAGCGTCAGATCGTCGCGATGAACGCCACAGCCCGAATATTGATTGATCAGATCCTTCTGTCGATGCGCACGCAGCAACTCCTCGAAGGGCTGGTCGTTCAGCTCCGAACGATAACCGATCTCGACCTGCTCGCGGTCGCCCGACAAACGTCGGTAGTAATCGGCCACGATCGGGCCAATGCGCTCGATGAGTTCGGCACGCTTTGCGTGAACCGTATTTCCATACGCAACTAATTGCTGGTCAAGTATATCGAGAATCTCGTCCTGCGTCGCACTGCCCATCTGTTTGAGCAGTCGGTTGCGTTCCGAAAGGATCGAGTTGTAGCGCATAACGGCACTCAGATAGCCTCGATAGAGCTGCGAAATGAAGGCGTTGAGGAATCGGCGTCGCTCCTCGGCAGCGTCGCTGATCAGTACCGAGTCGGCAGGCGAAATGATCACAACGGGGATCAGCCCCACGTGGTCCGACAGTCGGTCGTACTCCTTGCCAGCGCGCTTGATGCACTTGCCTCCGCGACGTGCAAACGAACAGACAATCTGTTCGTTACGTTCGTTATCGGTTGTATATCCACCCTCGATCATAAAGAACTCCTCGCCGTGGCGAATGCTCTGTCCGTCGGTCATTCCGAGGGCCGATTTGCACATCGAGAGATAGTACACCGCGTCGATGACGTTGGTCTTGCCGGCGCCATTGTCGCCCACCAGACAGTTGATGTCGGGTGAGAGCGAGAGATTTTCCTGCTCGATGTTCTTGAAATTGATGAGCGATAGGGTGTGAAGATACATAACAGCGCGTTTTTTTCACTCCAAAGGTAAGAAAAATCCCTAAAATGAGAAAATTATTGCCTCGCTTGATCGGAATTTCGTATAAAAAGATTACTTTTGTAAGTTGATTTGAAAAATGTTGAATAAAAATAATAATTAAAATCAAATTATGGCAAACAAGAAGAACGCTCCCGTTGAGGCACAGATCGATCAGGAGATCGAGGCTGCTGTTGACAAGACACAGGACTTTTTTGACAAAAATGGTAAGACCATCACCTACGTACTGATCGCTATTGTTGCTGTTGTTGCGGCAATTTTCGGTTATCAGAAGTTTGTGAAGGAGCCTCGCGCTGAGAAGGCTGCTGCGGCTATGTATATGGCTCAGTTCCGTTTCGAGGGTGAGAATGCTGACTATGAGTTGGCTCTGAACGGTGATGAGGAGGGTGCTGGTTTCCTCGATGTTATCGAGCAGTACGGTTCGACCCCCGCAGGTAACTTGGCAGCTCAGTACGCAGGTATCTGCTATATGAAGCTCGGTGATTGGGACAATGCTGAGAAGTACTTGGCTAAGTACAAGGCAACTAAGGGCGTACCCAATGCAGTTGTAAATGCTGAGAATCTGGGTTTGCAGGGCGATGTTAAGGTTCAGAAGGGTGAGTACAAGAAGGCTGCGGCTCTGTTTGAGCAGGCAGCTGAGGTTTCGGACAATGAGTTCACCACTCCTCTCTACTTGAAGAAGGCAGCTCAGGCATACGAGGCTGCTGGCGACAAGGCTGCTGCTGTTAAGCTCTACAAGCGTATCTCGGTTGAGTACGCAGCAAGCTTGGAGGCACGCGACGCTGAGAAGCAGTTGGGTCAGGAGTAATCTCCATTACCTTGAATAACAAAAGAAGGCCGCCCCTGAGGGTGGCCTTTTTGTTTGGCGGCTGTGTGCCGAAAGCTACTCCATCGGACGAATGCGAATGTCGGTAATATCCTTAACCAATTCAACCAAGCGATTGATGTCGGTCTTCTCATCGACCTGACCATAGTGGTAGGGGTAGAAGATCGTGGGGCGAATAGCGTGAATGGCCTCGGCAGCCTGATCGACGGTCATCGTGTAGGGCTGATTGACAGGCAGGAAAGCGATGTCGATATCCTGCAACTGCATCATTTCGGGGGTGTTTTCGGTGTCGCCCGCAATGTAGATTCGCGTGCCGCCGAGCGTAAGCAGATAGCCATTGTCGCGACCACCCGCGGGGTGAAAATTCTCGTGTCCCTCGGTGAAGTTATACGCGGGAACAGCCTCGATATCAATGCCCTCCTCGGGGAAAACGCTCTCGCCATTACGCAACGTGTGTCCTCGCCCGATGGCCGCAATCGACGCTGCGTTGGCGTAGATATGGGTCTTGGCGGTCGAGAGCAGATCGACGGTTGCGGTGTCGAGATGGTCGTAATGGTCGTGCGAAACGAGGATATAGTCGGCCTTGGGTTGCGAAGCGTAATCGGCATTCGAGCCGACGGGATCGGAGTAGATCCAGCGACCGTCGTAGCAGATTGCAAGCGACGAATGAGCATAGAATCTGATGATCAACTCTTTGCCGTTTCGGGTGGTGAGTCGATCTTCGGGGTAGGCTGACTGCGGGGCAGTAGAGCAAGCTGAGGTTGTAAGTGCTGCCATAGTGAAAAGGATTATTCGGTTAATTAATGTCATTTTGTTTTGGTTGGTTTGCAGATAATCTCTTGCCAAAGTTACAAAAAATCGTGCAGAATCGCAATACCTGACAAATAAAAAAACAGCAGAACAAGTTGCGTTCTGCTGTTTTGGTTATGTTGCGGAAAGAGAGGGATTACTGCACGTAGTTTGTGATCCTCGTCGCTCGCCGCGGGGCTCCTGCAAAATTCACTCCGCAAAAGTTGATAAATCAACTACCTTTTGTTTCCCGCCACTATGCGTGCGAAAAGATTTGCCCGCATAATGCCGTAAAACAAAAAAAAGATGTCGATAACTCGACATCTTTTTGCTTCGTGCTTTTGCGGAAAGAGAGGGATTACTGCACGTGGTTTGTGATCCTCGTCGCTCGCCGCGGGGCTCCTGCAAAATTCACTCCGCAAAAGTTGATAAATCAACTACCTTTTGTTTCCCGCCACTATGCGTGCGAAAAGATTTGCCCGCATAATGCCGTAAAACAAAAAAAGATGTCGAGTCATCGACATCTTTTTGCTTCGTGCTTTTGCGGAAAGAGAGGGATTCGAACCCCCGGAACCTCTCAGTTCAACGGTTTTCAAGACCGCCGCAATCGACCACTCTGCCATCTTTCCGCCGCAAAAGTAGAAACTATTTTCCGTTCTGCCAAATTTTTGCGAGTTTTTAAGGCGAAAAATGTTGCGAATGAGTCGCTAACGGCGGCGAAATTCCGAGCAGACAATCGAGGTGGCGATGGCTACGTTGAGCGATTCCGAACCGTGTCGATCGACCGGATAGGGCGGGATCAGCAATTTGTGCGAAACCGTTGCTCCGACCTCGGCACTAACGCCGCGACCCTCGTTGCCCATAACGATTATTCCGCTCTGTTTCAGCGAACTGCGATAGATATTCTCGCCTTCGAGGAAGGTGCCATAGACCTCCACACCACGCTTGCGAGCCTCGCGGAGTGTAGCTGCCAAATTCAGATAATGTACTCGCACACGCAGAATCGCACCCATCGTTGCCTGCACCACTTTGGGGTTGAAGCAATCGGCCGAATTGGGCGTGCAGATGATGTCGCTGATACCAAACCAATCGGCCAAACGAATGATCGTACCCATATTGCCGGGATTCTGCACCTCGTCAAGCGCCAGCACCAAACCTCGCTCGGCCTCCGCAAGGTCGAATTTGTAGTGGGGAATCTCGACTACGGCCACCGTGTCCGACGGTGTTTTGAGCAGCGACAATCGCTCCAACTCTTTGGCGGTTGCGTGCTCAAAAGCGGGGTGCGCGAACTCGCGCGACGAGTAGATGTTGCGCACGCGGAGCGACGAGGCGGCAATCTCGCCAACGAGCTTTGCGCCCTCGGCTACGAACAAGCCCGTTTCGGTGCGGGCGCGTTTGTCTGCCAGCGAGCGTACGAGTTGAATATCGGCACGTGTAATCATCTCTTACTCTTGGTTTTGTGTATTCTGCTCGTTGTGAATCGAAAGCAACTCTTCGAGGCGAGCTACGGGCGTTGTGTCGAGCGAGGCGAAGCGTCCCGTCTGGTAACGGTAGTAGCCCGAAATGGCAATCATCGCAGCGTTGTCGGTCGTAAATTTGCGCTCGGGAATGAACGTTCGCCAGCCACGACGGCGTCCCTCCTCGGCAACGGCATTACGCAGTCCCGAATTTGCCGAAACACCACCTGCAATGGCAATATCTTTGATTCGATAGTGCTTGGCGGCCTTGACTAACTTATTGAGTAGTATGTCGATAATCGTCTTTTGCAGCGATGCGCAGAGGTCGGCCTTGCGACGCTCGATAAATGTCGGATCGACCGCCATCTCGTCGCGCAACGTATAGAGGAACGAGGTCTTCAAACCGCTGAACGAGTAGTCAAAACCCTCCATTCTCGGCTTTGCAAATCGGATCGAGTCGGGGTCGCCCTCGGCTGCCAGACGGTCGATCACCGGTCCACCGGGGTAGGGCAGTCCCATCACCTTGGCGCACTTGTCGAAGGCCTCGCCCGCAGCGTCGTCGATCGTGGTGCCGACGATCTCCATTTCGAGTGGCGAATTGACCTTCACGATCTGAGTGTGGCCACCACTGACGAGCAGACACAAAAACGGGAAATCGGGGTGCGGAACCTCCGCGTCGGGCAGGTCGATAAAGTGCGAAAGGATATGACCTTGCAGGTGATTGACCTCGACGAGCGGTATGTTGTTTGCTATCGACAATCCCTTAGCGAACGATACACCGACAAGCAGCGAGCCGAGCAGACCCGGACCGCGCGTGAAGGCAATGGCGTCCACCTCGTCGAGCGTTACGCCAGCCTCGCGCAGGGCGGTATCGACGACGGGAATAATGTTCTGCTGGTGTGCTCGTGAGGCCAATTCGGGGATCACACCGCCATATTTTTGGTGTACGGCTTGCGAGGCGATGACGTTCGAGAGCAACACGCGATCACGCACAACGGCAGCCGATGTGTCGTCGCACGAGGATTCTATGCCTAAGATTGTAATATTCATATTGCAAAATTAGCTAAAAATGCTTAACTTTGTAAGTTAATAATCGACATTTAATGCGCAAAGGTATAAAAATATTGACTTATATCGTATCAACTCTGCTGTTGGTAACGATAATTCTGCCTTTGACGCTATCGGTATTGATCAATATCGGGGCGGTGCAGAACCTGGCTGTCGATGCCGCTGCGCGCTTTGCCTCGCGCAAGTTGGGTACAACGGTGAGTGTCGAGCACGTCGATCTGGGACTATTCAACAGGTTGCAGATCGAGGGTTTCTATGTCGAAGATTATCAGGGCGATACGCTGCTGTATGCGCGGCAGGTCGAGACGGGAATAACCTCGTTCAAACCGCTGACGCTGGGCGTTGCGAAGGTCGATGGCGCACTGCTGCGATTGGCCCAGACTCCCGACGATGAGATGAACATCAAGCAGGTGGTCGAGCACCTGAAAGGTAATGGCAAGGGTAACTTCTCGTTGGCGATCAATCGTGCCGAAATTTCCGATTTCCGATTCGAATTATTCCGTAACGACACCTCGCACCGCGAGCGTGGCGGTATCGATTGGTCGGCAATGCAAATTTACAACGCTGAGGTTGAGGGTCGTGATTTCTTGATCGACGGCGATTCGATTGCGGTGCGACTGGATCGAATGGCGTTTGACGAACGTAGCGGAATACGTATCGACGATGTTTCGACCGATTGGCTTTCGGTGGTGTCGGGACGTATGCGCTTTGCCGATCTGCATTTGCAGTCGGGTGCAACCGAGATCAATATGCCGATGCTTACGATCATTGGCAATGGCTGGGAGGAGTATTCGGACTACATCAATAAGGTGGTGATGGATATCGAGGCCGAGGATTCGCAGATTGACTTTGCGACGATTGGCTATTTCGCGCCGCAGATTGCTCATTGGCATACGCAACTCTCTGATGTCGAGCTACGAGGACGAGGTACGGTGGCCGATATGGCGGGTCGCATTGAGCACGCCGAGCTGGGCAAGCAGACCGCCGTGGCGGTAGATTTCCGTATGGTGGGACTGCCCGAAGTGGAGCGCACACGCTTCACGTTCGATATCGAGCAACTTTCGACCAACATTGACGACGCGATGGCGGTGATGAACGATCTGACGGGACGCGCGTTGCCGGCCAATATGCAAAAGATGTTGGCGCGAGCTGAGCAGATCGAACTGACGGGCGAATTTGATGGTCGCTTGAAGGCGTTTGACGCCGAGGCGGTAGTCTCAACCGCACTTGGTGCAATCGACGGTCGAATGAAGATGGAGGAGGGCGTATCGAAGGGACGTAGTCGCTTTACGGGTGATGTTGCAACGACGAATTTCGATCTTGCGGGTCTGTTGGCGATGAAGAAGTTGGGGCGCGTGAGCCTCGCGGCCGATCTCGATGGCGCGATGGGAGGCGGTCAGTTCGTGGCAAACATTGACGGTCGCGTGCCGCTGCTCGACTTTAACGACTATCGCTACGATTCGATCTCGCTGCGAGGTGAGATCGACAACCGTCGATTTACGGGTGTGATCGGTAGCGACGACCACAATCTCGATTTCGATTTCAATGGTGAGGTCGATTTCAATAGCGAGGTGCCGCGCTACGACTTTGCATTGCAACTGGATCGTGCCGACCTGCACGCACTGAACTTCAACCGCCGCGATTCGCTCTCGGTGCTCGGAGCGCGACTGACAGCCAAGGGCGCGGGCAACTCGATTGATAATCTGAACGGTACGTTGGTGATTGACGAGGCCGAGTATGTCGGTATGAAGGATACGATCCGTACCACAGCGTTGCGTTTGCAGGGCCAGAATAGCGAGGCCAGCAAATATATGGCTCTCAGTTCCGATTTTGTCGATGCGACGTTCCGTAGCCGACTGAGTTACAAGACCATTTTCGAATACCTGAAAGATGGTCTGTTTGCCTATCTGCCGTCGCTGACTCACGACGAGGGGCACGTCCATCGCCACGCAACCGACGAAATAGGCAGTGTCGATCGTTACTCGCTGTTGTCGGTCAACTTGAAGAATACGTCCGAGCTCTCGGAGGCCATTTTGTCGGGGTTGCAGATTGCCGATAACACCGAGCTGTCGTTTATGTTCAATCCCGATAACGACCGCTTTACGCTCCGACTGACCTCAGATTACATCGAGCGCAACAATATGATGGCGACCAAGATCAATCTGAATGCCAACAACAGCTACGATTCGCTGGCGCTCTACTTGCGTTCGGAGGATCTCTATCTGCGCCAATTCAATATGCCCGATCTGTCGGTGCAGGCGGGTGCCAAGAACAACCACGTGTCGCTGTCGGCAGGCTTCAATAATGCTGCACAGTCGGTGTCGGCGTTGTTGGGTGTCGATGCTGTGATAGCTCGCAATGAGGACGGCACGCGACGCATCTCGCTCGACCTGAAACCGTCGAATATTCGTCAGGGCGATCAAACGTGGTATATCGGTGCTAATAAGATAATCTATAATCCGCGACATATCTCGATCGACCGCTTTATGGTGCGCAACGACGAGCAGTTGCTGATGCTCGATGGTGTGGCGTCGCAACAGATGGCCGACTCGGTGGTTCTCTCGTTGCGAAATTTCGACCTCGCACCCGTAACTCAACTGCTCGAAAGTATTGGAGGCTACCGCATCGAGGGTACGAGCGACGGTCGCGCGGTGATGCACTCGGCTTTGAAGGGCGGTCGAATCGACGGTAATATACTGCTCGACGATGTTGAGGTGAATGATGTGGTAGTGCCACCGTTGCAGGTATTGGCACGTTGGGATATGCAGCGCAATCGTGCGCGACTGTTGTTGGCTGACCGAATGAAACAGGATACGGTTATTCGTGGTTACTATGCTCCCGACTCGAAGCGCTACTTCATCGAGGCGGGTATCGATAAGATTCCGATGCGGCTGATCGAGCCATTCTTGACGGGTGTGATCTCGGGCACGAAGGGAACGGCCGATGCTAAGCTGCAATTTATGGGACGAGGACGTGAGGCCGATCTGAGCGGTACGATCGAGGTCGATAGCCTGCGCTCGACGATCGACTTTACGGGTGTCGAGTATTCGATTCCGTCGGCACATATCGAGGTGGCAAAGAATCGTTTTACGTTGCCCTCGACACGTTTCTACGACCGCGATGGCAATAGCGGTACGGCCGAGATGAAGCTCGATCTGAGCCACTTGTCGAACATCGGGTTCGAGATCGTGGCGCGCCCCGATCGAATGTTGGTGATGGATACCGACGAGAAGGATAACGATCTGTTCTACGGTACGATATATGGCACGGGCTCGGCGCGTATTACGGGCGACAAGATGGGCGTGAAGATGGATATTGCCGCCACGACCGACGATAATTCGCAGTTCTTCCTGCCGCTGAGTGGCGCGTCGAACATCTCGCAGGCCGACTTTGTGGTCTTCCGTTCGCCACGAATGAGGAGCGATACCTCGATGACCTACTTGGCGCGTAAGAAGATGATGTACGAGCGCCGCCAAAGACAGAAGACAAGTGGCGGAAGCAATATGGATATCTCGATGGCAATCAATGTGCGCCCCAATGCCGAGTTCCAGCTGGTGATCGACCCGACGGTGGGTGATATCATTCGTGGTCGCGGTGAGGGTACGCTCAATATGCATATCAACCCGCGTAGTGGCGTGTTCGATATGTATGGCGACTGCGAGATTACGGAGGGTAGCTATCTGTTCACGCTGCAAAATGTTGTCAATAAGAAATTTACCATCGACGCAGGTAGTACGATACAGTGGCGAGGCGATCCGCTCGATGCGATTTTGAATATCCGAGCGATCTATCAGATCAAGACCTCGTTGCAGCCGCTGATTGGTGCTACGTCGGCGTCGGGATCGGGTGGCGCACGCTCGCCGGTGGATTGCATTATCAATCTGACCGATCGCCTGTCGAATCCGACCGTAACGTTCGGTATCGAGGTCCCCAATGCCGATACCGAGGTGCAGAACGTGGTGAGCAATATGCTCAATACGCAGGAGGAGATCGCAAACCAATTCATCTACTTGTTGGTTTTCAATAGCTTTATGAACGAATCGGGCACCAGCGGTGCGGCGAACTTCGGCGCGGTGGGTACGGCAACGACGGGCTTTGAGTTGCTGTCGAATCAGCTGAGCAATTGGCTTTCGACCGACGATTTGAGCTTTATCGTGCGCTATCGACCTTCGACCGAAATGAGTGGCGACGAGTTCGACTTGGGATTCTCGAAGAGTCTGATCAGCGACCGATTGCTGGTTGAGGTCGAGGGTAACTATGTGTCGGATCGCAGCACGGTGAGCGGTCAAAATAGCAACCTGATGGGCGAGGCCTACATCACGTGGTTGATCGACCGCGCGGGCAATTTGAAACTGCGAGGATTCACGCAGACGATCGACCGTTTCGACGAGAACCAAGGTCTGCAAGAGAGTGGTATCGGTATCTACTATAAGGAGGATTTTGCCACTTTCCGCGATATTGTGCGCAATTTTAAGGAACGTTTTGCTAATTTTGGCAAGCGAAAACGGGCAAAAAAAGCGGCAAAAGAGGCTCAAACAACTGAGAACGAAAGCGGTACATCGGAGCAATAAAGCACGCGGTTGATCCGTTAGATTAGGATAAAGAGAAAGAATAATAAATAAGAAACTAAAAAAACACAGAAAAAACTATGAATCTATTTTTGCAGGCTGCCGAGGCAGCACAGGCAGTACAAGATGTTGTTGCCGAGGAGAGTGTTCGTATGGGTCTTTGGGAACTCTTCACTAAGGGTGGTTGGCTGATGTGGCCGTTGTTGGCGTTAGGTGGCGTTACGGTCTTTATCTTCGTTGAGCGCTGGCTGGCGATCCGCAAGGCGTCGGGTCTGGATATGAACTTTATGAATCGTATCCGCGACTTTATTGTCGATGGCAAGATCGCAGCAGCTATCGACCTTTGCAAGAGCACCGATACCCCCATTGCTCGTATGATCGAGAAGGGTATCGAGCGTATCGGTCGCCCGATGAGCGACGTGCAGAACGCTATCGAGAACGTGGCTAACTTGGAGGTGTCGAAGCTCGAAAATGGTCTGCCTTACTTGGCAATGATCTCGGGTGGTGCGCCGATGATCGGTTTCTTGGGTACGGTACTCGGTATGGTTCAGACCTTTATGGATATGTCGGCAGCAGGTGGTACGGTCGATATGTCGATCTTGGCGTCGGGTATGTACGTGGCGATGGTAACGACGGTTGCTGGTCTGATTGTGGGTATTCCCGCATACTTTGGCTATAACTATCTGGTTGCGCGTATCGAGAAGTTGGTGTTCCAGATGGAGGCTAACTCGATCGCATTTATGGATATTTTGAATCAACCCGTTCAGAAATAAAGCGTTATGGCAATCAAACGAGGATCAAAAGTAGAGCAGTCGTTCTCGGCATCATCGATGACCGACTTGATGTTCCTGCTGCTGTTGTTCTTGCTCATTGCGACGACGCTGATCAACCCTAACGCGCTGAAATTGACCTTGCCCAAGAGCGCTAACCAGCTCAAAGATAAGGCTTATACGACGGTGTCGGTTGAGGATCTCGGCGGTGGTCGCTATCGCTACTACGTAGAGTTGGAGCAGGTTGATGGTATCGAGGGCGTCGAGCGAGCATTGAAGGCGCGTTTGGACGGTCAAGAGGCTCCCGTGGTGTCGTTGCATTGCGACAAGACGGTGGCGATCGACGAGGCGGTGCAGATGATGAACATCGCCCGCGACAACGGCTATAAACTGATTTTGGCTACCTCGCCCAATTAGGCGACGGGTGGCTAAACCAATTGATTTAGAATGTATTATTACAACCCAGATAAACGCACGGGACGTGTGGCGGCATTGGTCGCTACGTTGCTCTATTTCCTGACTTTGGCGTTGTTGTTTGTGCTTGTCAAGTTCACAATGCCCGAGGAGCCGGAGTATGGTAACGGAATGTTGATCGATTTCGGTACGGTGGCCGAGGCAGGAGGAGCTACCGATCCGTCAATGAGCGAGGTCGATGAATCGGCGTCGCAGCCCTCGTCGGCTCCCCAACCGACCGATCCTCAATTGACATCGGACGATGAGGAGGCCCCCGAGATCGCTCAGCAGCAGAAGACGCAAAAGCCGCAACCGACTCAAACCCAGCAGCAAGCAAAGAAGCCCACGGAGCAGACCGAGCAGGCACCACCGCGTCAGGTGAACAAGCGTGCGCTGTTCTCGGGTCGCACGCAGGGTAGCTCATCGACTTCGGAGGGAACGAGCGAAGGTGCTGGTAACCAAGGCGAGCAGGGTGGTTCGCCCGAGGGTAGCCACGATGGTATGGGTCAGGGTAGCAACGGTAGTTTCGATTTGGCTGGTCGAGGTATGATTGGCGATTGGCCTCAGGCTGACTATCCGTCGAACTATTCGGGTAAGGTGGTTGTTATGATCTGGGTCGATCGCAACGGTAAGGTTACCAATGCTAAGTATCAGCCTGTTGGATCGACGACCAATGTGGGCGTGCTGGTCAATGCCGCAATCAAGGCTGCCTACAAAGCGCGATTTACCCCGAGCGAAACGCAAGATATTCAGCAAGGTACGATTACATACGTATTTAAGTTGCAGTAATATAATAACTTAAAAACAACAGACGATGATGAAGAGATCGATATTGACTATGTTTGCGGTGGCGTTGTTGGCAGTTGTCGCAACGTCGGTATCGGCGCAGACGACCGAGCCGCAGAGCCAAGAGAAGAGTGCAACCAAGAAGGGTGCGCAGATGACCTTTACGACCAATAGCTACGACTTTGGCGACATCGCACGCAAGGGTGGCGATGTGGAGTGTACGTTCGAGTTTGTCAATGATGGCGACGCCCCGTTGGTAATCACGCGCGTAGTAACGTCGTGCTCGTGCACCAAGGCCGAGTATTCGAAAAAGCCTATCCCCGCGGGTGCAAAATCGACCATCAAGATCATCTACGAGCCCCACAAGAAGGAGCCTGGTGTATTCCACAAGGTGATCCAGATTTTCACCAATACGGCCGACAAACGCAAGATCGTAACGGTCAAGGGTAATTCGATTGATAAGAAAAAATAGACGCGATATGAACTTGCTATTCAATAATATAACCGTTCTGCCGATGACGGCATCGCTTGCCGATGAGGAGAAGTATTTCGAGGCGTCGGTGGGTGTGCAGGGCAAGCGTATTACGATGGTTACGAGCGATGCAGATGAGGTTGCGCGTTTTCGTGAGGCGTGCTGTGGCGACCTGCGCGAGGTGGACGGACGAGGCAAGCTGTTGATGCCTGGTCTGATCAACACCCATTGCCACGTGGCGATGACGCTGATGCGCGGCTATGCCGACGATATTCCGCTGATGGAGTGGCTCAATGGCAAGATCTGGCCCTATGAGGCGTTGATCGACCGCAATGATGTGCAGTTGGGTGCCGAGTTGGGTATTGTCGAGATGTTGCGCGGGGGTGTAACGACCTTTGTCGATATGTATTGGTACGAGGAGGCGGTGGCCGATGCGGCTGAGAAATTGGGTATCCGCGCGGTGCTGTCGCCCTGCTTTGTCGATGCACGTATGGAGGCATTCGAGGAGGACCTGCCCGCAACGGTGGCGAAGGCAACGAAGTGCGACCGCTTGTCGGTGATGATTGCTCCGCACGCGCCGTATAGCTGCTCGGAGGCGAATTTGCGTCGTGCGGCTGAGCTGAGCGAGGAGTATGGTCTGCCCATTACGATCCACCTGGCCGAAACTCACGACGAGGAGCGTCAGATTAAGGAGCGTTTCGGCTGCTCGCCCGTCGAACTGATTGATAGTTATGGACTTTTGGGCGAGGGAACGATTGCGGCACATTGTGTTCATTTGAGCGATAGCGACCGTCGCACACTGCTCGAACGAGGTGTCTCGGTGGCGCATAACCCGCAGAGCAATATGAAGATTTCGAGTGGCGTATCGCCCGTGGCAACGCTGTTGGGCGAGGGCGTGAATGTAACGATCGCAACCGACGGACCCTGCTCGAACAACGATCTGGATATGTGGGAGGAGATGCGCAGTGCGTCGTTCTTGCAGAAGTTGAGTGCTGGTGATCCGTGCGTGATTCCGGCGTACGAATTGTTGCGAATGGCGACGGTCGGTGGCGCAAAGGCGATCGGTCGTGGCGATGAGTTGGGTCAGATCAAGGAGGGTATGCTGGCCGATGTGATTGTGCTCGATATGGAGAAACCGCACCTCTATCCGCGTTACGACGTGGTGGCGAACTTGGCATACACAGCCAAGGCGTCGGACGTCGATATGGTTGTGGTTAATGGTGAGGTGCTGGTCGATGGTGGCGATGTGCTGGGTGTCGATGAGATGGATCTGTGCCGTCGTGTCGAAAAGCGTGCTAAGGAGCTCGACGCAATGGTGAAGTAACCAATTCCGACCCGAAAATTAATAGCCGCACTCCTGCGAGAGGGGTGCGGCTATTGTTATGAAACGTGTGTAGATATTGCATTAGGAGCTACTCGGTGGGCGGCACATCGAAGTCGATCTGATCGACGGTGAGTACCGTAACGTTGTTTGGGGTCTTGCATTCGGCACTGAGCAGGCGTCCTTCGCTCTTCGAGAATCGGGCAACGATCTCCACTTTGTCGCTCCTATCGCTGACGATGATCGTGTCGCCCTCCTCGCGGAATTTAAGTAGCATACCCATTGCAGCGGCATACGGTTTCAATTTTTCGAGTGAGGCAAACGGAGTGAGATCGATACCCTTGTCGGGTCGTTCGAGTACCAACTGTCCATTTTGGTAGCGACGATAGGTCTGACCGTCATAGAGTTCCATACTACGTTCATCGTCCTGCCATTTGATTGCCATTTTGGCCTTCGAGCCCTCTTTGCGAATCTCGACGGTGCCCTGCATCGGAGCGGCATTGGAATCAACTATCTCGTAAAGATCGTGCGGGTCAGTACTCTTGGTGACCCTTGCGGTGAAGTGCACCAAATAGCTATCCGATTCGAGCAGTTGAGTCATCGCTCGCTCGACCACCTCGCGGGCGGTGCTGGTCTGCACGCCGCTAATGCCGATGACAACTGCCACGGCGACCATAGCGGCAACGGCACTAATGCGTACTGCCTGCCATAGCGGGCGGCGGCGCGCTGCGGGGGCTTTGAACGAGAGTGAGGTGGTGGGGGCGAAACGCGGCGTGAGAAGATTCTCAACGCGATTGTCCGACGAATTGTCTAAATTGTTGTTAGTTTTCATAATGTTGGTCTTTTTTTACGGTGAGTTAAATCAGCCCGCGCTTTTCGAGGGCTTCGCGCAACTTGTCAATGCCATAGCGAAAACGTGATTTGGCCGTTGTGAGAGGAATGTTGCAGATCGAGGCAATCTCGTCAAATTGACGACCGCCATAGATTCGCAATCGGATCACCTCGCTCTGCTCGTCGGGTAGGAGCGCCATCAGTCGTTCGATCAATCGAAACTCTTGTTCGAAATCCTTCGGAGCGAGGTCGTCGCTACTCAGATTGTCGAGCGTTTCGGTCGAGGCAAACTGTCGTCGAGAGCGTAAGGCTGAGGTGCAACTATTTGTCAATGAACGATAAACGTAGCCTTTCAGGTCTTCAATCTCGGCAAGTCGTGCGCCTTGCTTCGAGAGTCGGAGGTAGAGGTCTTGCACCACGTCGTCAGCTTCGGTGGCAGACCCCAACCGATAGCAGGCATATCGAAACAGATCGTTGCGCTCGGACTGCATTAGCTCGGCGAGGCGGGTGAGTTGTTTGTTTTCGGTTGTTAGTTTCATAATTTGTTTTCCGTTTGTTGGAAACGCGCTTCCGAATATATAACGCTCAATATTCGAAAAAGACTTAACGCACTTGCAAATTTATCGAAAAAAAGGATTGCTCCCCGCGGAAAGAACAATCCTCATCTAACTTTATTTTTACTCTGGAAGGCTATCGCGTGGCCACTCCCACCCAAGGATCACACCGCACGAACCGCACTCCCGAATATATAATGCACAAAAGCCGAAAAAGACTTAATGTGCCGAGAGATTTTTTACGAAAAACGGTTGCCCTTGTTGGAGAGCAACCGCATATTCATTTGGTAATCGCGCGTTTATCGCAATTGTCGAAATGCCTCCCAAAGGATTACACCGCCCGAAACAGCCACATTGAGCGAATGTTTGGTGCCCGCTTGGGGGATCTCGATCGCACCATCGCACAGATCAACGGCCGCCTGATCGACGCCAAAAACCTCATTGCCAAAGACCAAACCATAGCGCACGCCACGCTCGGCACGCCACTCGCCAGCCATCTCGGCACCCTCGACCTGCTCGATTGCCAACACGCGCACGCCCTCCTCTTTGAGGGCTTTGACGCACTCGACGGTTGATGCCCATTGACGCCATTCGACGGTCAGCTCGGCACCGAGAGCCGTTTTGTGAATCTCGCGGTTGGGCGGTGTGGCGGTGATACCGCACAGATGCACACGCGCGCAAGCAAAGGCGTCGGCCGTGCGGAAAAACGAGCCTACATTATTCAACGAACGGATATTATCGAGCACAATTTCGACGGGCAGCTTTTCGGCTGCGGCAAATTCATCGGGGGTGAGGCGATTCAACTCCTCGTTAGTTATCTTTCGCATTTTGAGTTAGTTTGCTTTGTTTTTACGTTTAAGCGCAAGGCGTCGGCTGTCGATTCCGACACTCAGTAGCACGAGTTGCGAGGTTACGACTCTGCCCGCTGTAAAGTGCAACGAAATTCCTGCGTGCAGGCTCACGGGTACGGCGTCGCTCCACCACGTGCGGTCGTAGTAGAGTTCGGTGCGGTTGTAGCATTTGCTCGCACCGCCCTCCATTGCATAGAAGCGCTCGCCTGCGTACAGATCTCCACCATATTTGGCAAAATAGGGCATCAGATTGTTGCCGATGTAGAGGCGATTGTCGATTCCGACGTGCCACTTTTCGAGTCGCAGGCGCAGCTCGCCACCATAGGGTTGAACACCCTTTTCGCCCGTTATGCGGTCGCGCTGGAATGTCTGTATCCAACTCGCCGTAAGCGACAGACGGTCAAGCGGTAAGAGGTGTTCGAACTTGGCTCCGACGTAGGGCTGAACGGCAATATTATCGACCACGCCCGCCAGCCCGACGCGACCCGCATAGTGATAGACCGAGAGGGTATATCCGCACGTGAAGACTTGTCGCGTATATTCGCCTGCCGAGAAGATTCGGAACTTCTCGCGCTCCTCGACCGAGTAGATTCCGTCCCAATCAACGCCCAACTCGACAAAGCCTCCCGTACCACGATATTGCAACAGCACTCCGTCGAGATTCTTGTCGTAGAAACGCACCGAGTCGCTCGCAATGGCACCCGAGTAGTCGCCCAAGAGCATTTTGCGGGGGTAGATACCCGCTGTGGCGTTGAACTGTCGCCCGCGATAGGCGTAATAGAGCACCAATTCGGGATTCTCGCAGAAGCGAGTGTCGCGTCCGAAGCTCTTTGTGATATCGGCACCGATCATCAGCGCGTGCTGCCCTTTGCCCCAACCCATACCGACCATTGGCGTCAGTCGTGCGCCAAAGAGGGTCTGCGAGGGGATACTCAGATTGGCATATTCGCGGTTGTCGAAGTTCAGATCGAAATCCGCCGACCACAGAAATTTCTGCGCCGACACGGGCATTGCCAGCGCCACGCAGAGCAGTGCGAGGAGTGTGCGAATAGATTTCATAGGGATTGTTACGCGAAAAAACGAACGGGCACGTTTCTCCTTCGATTGCAGGGAGTTACGCACCCGTTTGAATGTGTTGGCGCGTTGAGGCGCACATTGTTACTTGTTCTGCTGGGGCTGAGCCTCGGGCGATGCCATAATCATATTCTTATCGACACGCAGAGTTACGTTGTCGCAAACCTCGATTACAACATACGACTCCTTCACCTCGCGCACCTTGCCGTGGATACCGCCTGCGGTGATCACCTTGGTACCCTTGACCATCGAGTCGCGGAACTTAGCCATCTCCTTACGGCGCTTCGATTCGGGACGCCAGATGAAGAGCCACATAACCAAGATCATTGCAACGATCATAATCCAGAAACCGCCCTGACCGGGAGCCTGAGGTGCTACCTCACCGGCAGCCTGTAAGAATGTAAACATAGTGTAAAATTGTTATTGGTTTAATTTTCTGTTTCGAACATTTTGGCAAATATACGCTTTTTTCGCGGGATTACAAACCCTCGCACGATTTATTCGACCTCGGCTTCTATATAAATGGTCAAAGGGCGCACCTCATTTGACGTATAGAGCCTTATGCGCTTGAACTGCCAGCCGTAGAATCCTTGCGAATCGAAACGCACCTCGACGCGCGCCGTATCGCCCACGCCAATCGGTTGCGAGGGGTAGTCGATGTCGGTGCAACCGCAGGTGGTCTCGGTGCGTGTGATGACGATGGGGGTGTCCGTTAGGTTGCGCACTCCGACCCCCATTGCAATCACCTCGCCCGAATGCATACGTCCCAATCGCAACGTGTCGCACGATGCCACGATGAGCGAATCGCCTACGCCGATAACTGTTTGCAGGGGAGTGTTGGCTGCTCTTTCGGGGGCGGGGGCGGGGGCTGAGCTACGGCCTCCACACGCGATCATCAATCCGAAGAGTGAAAGTATCAATAGTTTGCGCATATCCTTTTTGCTCGGTTGTTACAAAAAAGAGCGACCCGCAAAAGTCGCTCCATAAATCAATTGAGGGCGGGCGCACTGGTTTAGATCAGTCCGCGACCACTCTTGACAATCACACCTTCGGCCGTGAGCGTCTCGGCGCACTTGTCCAGAATGCCGTTGATGAACGTGCCGCTACCCACCGACGAGTAGTGCTTTGCGATCTCGATATACTCGTCGAGCGTAACTTTGACGGGAATCGACTCGAAGTTGATCATCTCCGAGATAGCCGTTGTCATAATCAGATTGTCCATAAATGCGATACGCTCCACGTCCCAGTTGCGCGTAAAACGCTCGACGATCTTCATATAGCTATCGTAATTGACCAACGTGCGACGGAACAGCTCCTCGATAAACTCGCGGTCGTCGTCGTTCTTGAACTTGGGCAGTACGGGCACCTCGGTGTGCGATGCGCGGCAGTTGCTCAGTGTGCGAATGACCATCACCAGAGCGAATCCGAGATCGTCGTTCCACATAATCGACTGCTCGTCGAGCACCTCTTCGACCATTTCGAGGTTCTCGATCTCGCGCGTGTAGAACTGCTCGACAAGGCGCACGTCATCGCGGTAGGTAGCCTTCTCGGCGGTCATATAAGCCTGATAGTAATCCGATGCTACGAGGTTGTTATAGAGCGTTTTGATCAATTCGGGATACTGAGCCCAACCCAGACCGCGCTTGGCAGCGAAGTCGTTGATACGGCCACTTGCACGCCACTGGGCGATGAGGCGGTTATCGACGAAACGGGTATTGGGGTTGAGGTCTTCGTATGTTGCCAGATGTTTCTGCTTAGCCAGCTCGATACGGCTTTCGGCATAGTCAGCGACATCGACGATGAGCAACATCATCTGAAAATAGAGATCGTACGCTTTGTCGATGCTGTGTTGGAGAGTTTTCTCCGACGCGGCCAGATCGGTAGCGTTCGATTTGAGGTGCGAATAGAGGTTTTTGACTGCTTTGAGCCTGAGTAATCTGCGAGACAACATATATTTGAACGTTTTTTCGACTGCAAAAGTAACTATTTTTTCGCGAAAAGAGTATCTTTGTGCAAATAAAAACAACGAAATGTACGATTTGATAGTTATAGGCGGTGGTGCTGCGGGTCTGATGGCCGCAGGAACAGCCGCATCACGAGGTCGCAACGTACTGTTGCTCGAAAAGATGGAGAAGACGGGCCGCAAGGTTCGTATCACGGGTAAGGGTCGTTGCAACCTGACCAATATGCGTCCTCCCGAGGAGTTTGCCGAGAAGGTGCGCGTCAATGCCGATTTCTTTGCGCAGGCATTTGCCGAGTTTAACAACCGCGCGACGGTGCGCTTTTTCGAGCGCTTGGGCGTCAAACTCGATGTCGAGCGTGGCGACCGTGTCTTTCCGCGTAGCGGCAAGGCGTGGGACGTGGCGCAGGCATTGGTCGATTGGTGCCGCGAGGAGGGTGTTACGGTGCAGTGCGACTCGCGCGTCAAGGAGATTATGACGGTCGGCAATCGCGTGCTGGGCGTCAAGTATGAGAATCGACGAGGCTTCGAACGTAAGGAGGAGGCCGAGGCGGTGATCATCGCTACGGGCGGTGTGTCGTATCCCGCAACAGGCTCAACGGGTGATGGCTACGACTTTGCTGCCGCTACGGGACACTCGATCGAGCCGGTGCGTCCGTCGCTCGTTCCGCTCGAAACGACCTACGCCCATCTGCACGAATTGAAGGGGCTGACGCTGCGCAATGTCAATGTGCAGATGTTTGTAGATAACGAGCTTGCAGGCGAGGAGTTTGGCGAGGTGTCGTTCTCGGATCGAGGTATCGAGGGCGCAGCAGTGTTGCGTTTGAGCCGCGATGCGGTCGATGCACTGATTGACGAACGCAAGGTGAAACTTGTTCTCGACCTGAAACCCGCCCTCACGCCCGAGCAGATCACCGACCGCATTCGTCGTGAGATCGAGCAGATGGCTCCGACCGAACTCTTCTCGGAGTTGTTGCGTAAGCTCGTTCCGCGTCCGATGGTGCTGGCGTTGGCCAAGGAGCTGGACGTCCATTCTAAGATGTATATCTCGAAGGTGAGCGACAAGGAGTTGGCACGTTTGGCAACGGTGCTGAAACACTACGTCTTCCCGATTAGCGACTACCGTCCATTCACCGAGGCGATCGTAACGGCGGGTGGTGTCAATTGCGACGAGGTGAACCAATATACGATGGAATCGAAGCTGATTCGTGGCCTCTATTTTGCGGGCGAGGTGCTCGATCTGGACGCTGCGACGGGTGGCTACAATTTGCAGATCGCCTTCTCGACGGGTCGTCTGGCGGGTATGCTCAAAAAGTAAGCGATGAGCGTCATTAAACCCATAACCAAGCGTCTGTATCGTGTTGCTGCGGGGTCGGTGCGTGCGGCCAATGTGCGCCACTATCGTGGCCACGGAGTCCATTCGCCGTTTGTCTATTCGTTGGTGCGTCAGGTTTTTATGCGTCGTCGCGTGGAGGGGACTGATACGGCTCTCTATACCGAACTGCTATTGCGCCACGTGTCGCGCCGAAGGGCTACACAGTTGCAAAATCTCTACTCGCATTGTGGGTATGAGAACTACCTGTTTGCCGATAGTCTGCCGATGGCGCTCGATGGAGTTGAGATGTGTATCGTGCCGCGCGAGTGCTCGGTTGAGGAACTGCACTTGCTGACAGACGAGGCTCAACGCACGCAGACCACGTTGTGTATCCTTGCGCCGCGCGACGAACGTGCTCGCAACCGTCAATGTCGTCGATTGGTGAGCGAACATCACGGCACGAGTGTCGATAATCGAGGCTATCTGCTGCTATTCAATGTCGAGGGGTTGCCGAAACAACATTTTTCACTATAAAACCAAGAACGGAATATGAAACTTTATACCAAAACGGGCGATTGTGGTCAGACCACGTTGATTGGAGGTGAGCGCGTTTCGAAGTGCGACGTGCGTGTCGAGGCATACGGCACGGTCGATGAGTTGTCGGCCAATGTGGCTCTGCTCAGCGATATGTTGCGCGATGAGGCGAACACCGAGGAGTATGTTGCCGATTTGAATCGCGTGGGATCGCACTTGATGACCGTTGCGGCACTGCTGGCTGTGGGCTGTGGTGGCGAAGGCAAGGTTGCCGAGCCGTCGGAGGAGGTTGTTGCAGCACTCGAACGCCGTATCGACGAGCTGTCGGCCCGCGTCAAGCCGATCACAAAATTCACCATTGCGGGTGGCAACAAGATTGTTTCGATGTGCCACGTCTGCCGCACGGTGTGCCGTCGTGCCGAGCGCGCTGCACTGCGGGCCAATGCCGAGCACGGGGTGTCGGCTCAGGCGCTCGTCTATCTCAACCGCCTGTCGGACTACCTCTATATCTTGGGTCGTGCGCTGAACGAAGCGTTTGATGTTGAGGAGATTTTGTGGGTGCCGTAGAGGTCGGATAGATAAATAATTATATAATTTTTGCCGAAAAAGTTGCAGTATTGAATTTTTTACTATTTTTGCAGTCCAATAATGACGCACGAAGGCCGTATTTTGGGGCGTAATGCGCTGAAAGAATGTGGTTTGCGTTGGATTTTTTCGAACATTAAAAGATTATAAGCTATGTATTGGACTCTTGAATTGGCATCGAAGCTTGAAGATGCACCTTGGCCCGCGACCAAGGAGGAGCTGATTGACTATGCAGTTCGTTCGGGTGCACCGCTCGAAGTTTTGGAGAATTTGCAGGAGATCGAGGACGAGGGCGATATCTACGAGTCTATCGAAGATATTTGGCCCGACTATCCTTCGAAGGACGATTTCTTCTTTAACGAGGAGGAGTATTAGTAGGTTGGCTCAATCAGTCGAAACGTAAAAAGCAGCACTCTCAGAGGAGGGTGCTGCTTTTTTTATATATAGTATTCGCTTTTTTTAGACAAAAATTAGCATATTTTTGTAGTTTTTCGGGGGTGGGTTGCGTCTAACAAGCAAAACTCATTCACTAAAATCCGAACAAAACGATCCGAAAACGATCAACAAAACGAAAATGAACACTCTGGAAAACCAATTTGCGCAAATGGTTTCGCAGCACAAAAGCACGATTTACACCGTCTGCTTTATGTTCTCGAAACAGAAGGAGGAGGTCGATGACCTCTTTCAGGAGGTACTTTGCAATCTGTGGCGCGGTTACAGCTCGTTCCGTGGCGAGAGCAACGTCGCAACGTGGGTGTGGCGCGTAGCGTTCAATACCTGCATCTCGACTGACCGCAAACGCCGCCGCTCGAACTCGATCCCGCTCTCGATGAACATCAATCTGTTCGAGGATAAGGACGACGACTCGCGCCAGATCAAAATGCTTTACGACCGTATTCGTCGCCTCAAACCCTTCGACCGTGCCATCGTGTTGCTGTGGCTCGAAAATATGAGTTACGAAGAGATTGCCGCGATTGTCGGCATCACGGTCAAGAATGTTTCGGTACGTCTGTATCGGATCAAGGAGGAGTTGAAACAGATGTCTAACGAGTAAAACTTTGAGCAAAATGGAGAGAGATATTATGACAACCGAATTGGAGCAGATGCGCGAACAGATCACGCTGCTGCGTTCGAAACTCGACAAAGAGGCTATCGTCAATGAGCGACTGCTGCGCCGAGCAATGCACGACAAGGTGCGAGGTATCACGCGCGACAACCGTGCGGTGATTATCATCGGCACGCTGGCAATTCCCTACAACTTCCTCGTGTTCGATAAACTGGGCATATCGTTGTCGTTCAGCATTGCAACGGCTCTGCTGCTGGTCGTGTGCATTGCGGCAACGTGGTGGGGTCAGCGCGGTCTGCACGCCGACGAACTGCTCGATGGCGATGTGGTGTCGGTCGGTAAGAAGGTCCTGCGACTAAAACAGTTGAACGACCGCTGGCTGTGGTTCGCTATTCCGATGTTGATCCTGTGGCTTGCGTGGCTCTTTTGGGAGGCTTATCAGCAGGTTGGTGGCACGCCGTTGTTCCGCGGATTTGTTGTTGGCGGCATCATTGGCCTTATCCTCGGCCTTATCGTAGGTGGCAAGGTGCGCTATCGCACGCAGCGTCGTGTGCGCGAGATCTTGGCCCATATCGAGGAGCTGACCCGCGAGTAATTGCGCATTGAGGAGCGCATAAAGCCCATTCGAGTAGCTTCGAGTGGGCTTTTTTTATTGTGCATTTCGACCTAAATGTGAGCAAATGCGTGTCGAAAACCGCTCGTATACTGGTCGATTAGTGGTCAATTTGGGGTCGGTTCACCGTACGTAATGGTCGATTCAGCGGTTGAAACGGACGTTTCGACGATACGGGAGAGTGTTTTTGCACATCGAGTATGTACCTTTGTTCCAAGAAAACAACTCGACAAAAGTTGAAACAGAATATTAACCACTTAAAAATTTACGACTATGAAGACGTTATTGAGAGTATTAGCAGTAGCAATGGCGGCACTTTTCACCGTCGATGCAGCATCGGCCGCATCCGCAACGAGCGCAGCGACCGTCAAAGTAACCATCGGTCGTCGTAGCGAGCGTGTAGCCTTCGAGGCTGAGCGTATGACCCGCTATATGACTATGGCGTTAGATCTTACAGCGCGTCAGGAGTCGAAACTCTTCTATCTGAATTTGGAGTGGGCTGACCGTTGCGATCGCTACACCGATCGAGTGGATCTTGATATAATAGTCGATCGTTGGTACTATGAGTACACCCGCGATTTGGACGTGATTCTGAACAATCGTCAGATGCGTAAGTGGCGCAACCGCTACGGCCACCGCTTTGGAGATTACAATCGTCCTCGCGCTTCGATCTCGATCAACATCGGTGCTCGCCCCCACGTTCACATCGGTGGCGGACATAAGAATCCCCACAAGGATCCCCACGTTCGTCCCCACACCGCGCCCCACAAGGATCCGCACACCAAGCCGCACGTAGCGCCCCACAGAGATCCGCACACCAAGCCTCACACGGCACCCCACAATGGTAACGTAGGCAACGGTGGAAATCGCCCCTCGAACAACAAGGGTAATGTAGGTAACGGTGGAAATCGCCCCTCGAACAACAAGGGTAATGTAGGCAACGGTGGCAACCGCCCCTCGAACAACAAGGGTTCGTATCGTTCGTCGAGCAGCTCGAACAGAGGCAGCAACAATGCAACTCGCAACGGTGGCTCGACCCGCAGCTCGAACAGCTCGAAGAGTTCGAACGACAAGGGCACCAGTAGCCGCGGCAGATAGTCGAAACATCAAACGCACACATATAATCAAAATTGACCCTATTCGTTGGAGCACGCACAAGTGGCGTGCTTCATCTTTTTTCGTTATATTTGCAGTCGAAGATTAAAGTTTTTCGAAAGATGAAGAAGATTTTACTTTTGATGGCGTTTGTGCTGGTTGGTGCCTACGTCTATTCACAGCGACGCTCGTCGGCTCGTTTCGAGTCGATGGATAACGCCGAGTTTGCAACGCTCATAGCCGATACGACGGTGCAGTTGGTCGATGTGCGCACTCCGGCTGAGTTTGCCGCAGGTCATATCCCTGAGGCAAAGAATATCGACGTGCGTGGCGATAATTTCGACCGCGAGGCGAAGGCTACGCTCAGCAAGGAGCGTCCCGTAGCGATCTATTGTCGCAGTGGTGCGCGCAGCAAGACGGCAGCGCGTCGTTTGGCGGCAATGGGTTACCGCGTCTATGAACTCAATACGGGTTTTATGAATTGGAACGGGCAGCGCACCGAGCCGACGGAGTAGGGCGGAGCGAATAATTTTTTGCGGAATATTTCGTTCGTAAGCACAAAATTATTACCTTTGTACCCGAAAACCTACGGGGTGTAGCGCAGTCCGGTTAGCGCACCTGCTTTGGGAGCAGGGGGTCGTGGGTTCGAATCCCGCTACCCCGACTCGTTTCTGAACGACAGCAGAACTTTGCGAAGTTCTGCTGTTTTTTTATCCGCCAAATTGGTTGTTTCAAAAGGTAAAACGACCGTTTCACCCGCGCGTGAGGTGCGCCCGACGCCATTTTGTCCTATCTTTGTTACAAACAAAAAACGCAAAACTATGAACCGATTTTTACTTTTTGTGGCTCTGTTTGTGAGCCTGTCGGCAACGGCGGCACGACCGACTGCCGAGGAGATGCTTGCCGAGAATAACTTTTACATTATGGACGACCTCTATCAGGAGCGCCCGATATGGACCAAGGCCTACCATTGCGATAGCGCAACGATCGTTCGTACGTTGATGACCAATCCGCAGGTGGCGATCGAGCGTGAGTTCGAGGGGCGTCTGATCTGCCGAATGGACGATGTGCAGTTGGTGCGTCAAAGCGATGACCTGAACTCGTTGCCCTCCTATATGCGTTGGGCGGGGACGCTCTACTTCACGGTCGAGATTACTGCTGATAGCTACAAGGTTGTCCTGCGCGAGGCGGTGTGGAAGGGCGTGAAGGAGCCTTTGGACGATGCAACGACTGCGACCTATACGCTCTACGATATGATATTCAATAATCGCGGAAATATTGATAGAGTGTTTCTCCGTTCGCGCATAGAGAGCCTTAACGAACGCCTTACGTGGCTCTTTGCTGCCCGAGTGAAGTAGCCACGCACTCAAAGCAAACGCCCCGAACGTGCAGTTCGGGGCGTTTTGTATCTTCGGGGCGTTTTGCGCCTATTTCTGGAATCGCATTGTGTGCTTGCGGGCGAAGTTGGTGATGGGCTTGGGCAGAGCGGTGAGAATCGGCACAAAGATTCTAAACCACGATGCAGGCACAAAGACCTTCTTGCGTCGATACATTGCTCGTAGGGCTTGTCGGGCACACTTCTCGGCTGTAATCAGCACGCCGATACGGCAGCCGAAACGTTGCCAATCGCGTGGCAGACCGTAGAGATCGGTCGCCACACCCGCAGGGCAGACCGCCGTAACCGTAACACCTCGTTCGCGCACCTCTTTGGCGTATGCGCGCGAAAAACTCTTCAAGTAATCCTTGCTCGCGCTGTAAATCGTCAAACCGGGCAGAGGCATCCAAATCGAGTACGACGACATATTGAGAATATATCCGTGTCCGCGCTTGGCCATCTGCTCGCCATACAGGCGGCAGGTGATCGTGGGCGTGGTAATATGCAGTCCCACAAGACGATCAATGCGCTCGAAGTCGGTCCGATGAACATCGAGGAACGAGAATGCTCCCGCGTTATTGATCAACACCTCGATCTGCAATCCCTCGCTTTCGGTCCAAGCGAATAGCTCGTGTGCCGCCTCGCGCGGAATCAGATCGAGCACCTTCACTCGCACCTCGACGTCGAACTCCTCGGCAACTTTTCGAGCCGCCTCGGTCAGTTTCTCTTTGTCGCTCGACACCACAACAAGGTTGTAGCCACGTGCGGCCATCTGTCGCGCGTATTCGAATCCGATACCGCTACTTGCCCCCGTAACCAAGGCCCACGCCGAGCCCTTTTCGATCACTCCTCGCATTGCGTTTAGGGCAGTTTAGCCAACTCGTCGGTAATCTTACGCGGCAGGTTGGGGCAATCTTTGTGGCACTTCATATCGACCGAGTACATACGGGCGATACAGTAATTCTTGTGGTCGCAACGGCTGCGGCAACCCGCACCCTCGGCAGCCAAACGGTTGACGAAATCGGGCTCGCTGACCAGCGCACGACCCATCTGCACCATCTCGAAACCCGAGTCGAGCACCTTGTCGATACCCTCGCGGCTGACCAGACCACCGACATAGACCAGCGGGCACTTCAACTCCTTGCGGAACTTCATTGCATTCTCATAGAAGAAGTTCTCCTCGAAGGGGAACTGTTTGATCATCACGGGACCAAACCAGCGCACAAAGTAGCGCAACCACAGAGGCATATAGTAGCTCATTGTGTAGATCGGAATCAGACCGCGCATTACAGCCATCGGAGCTTTGCTCACGAATCCGCTCGACAGCACGATGCCATCGACGCCGTAGCTCTCGATCACCTTTGCAATTTCGAGCGACTCGGGAATCTGGATACCGCTCTTGAAGCCGTCCTCCATATTGTGCTTAACGAGAATCGAGGTGCCCGTTTTTGCAGCAGCCTCCATCACCTCGTCCATACACATACGCATAAAGCGCATACGGTTGTCGAGCGAGCCGCCATATTCATCACGACGGTGGTTGGTATATGGCGATAGGAATTGCGAGATCAGATAGCCGTGTCCGGCGTGCACCTCGACGCAGTCGAAACCTGCCTCGTGAGCAGTGTGAATGGCGCGACCGAAGTCCTTGGCAACCTGTGCGATCTCGCTCTTGCGCATACGACGCACGGGGGTATAGGCATACATATTGATACCCGTCGAGGGACCGATCGGAATCTGACCGGCGGTCGAGTAGTGGGTCATATTTCCGCAGTGTCCAATCTGTATCGAAGCGGCAGCGCCCGCCTCGTGTACGGCGTCGGTGATATCCTTCAACCCGGGAACGATCTCGGGACGCAGCCAAAGCTGTTTGTCGAACGACAATCCGCTACGGCACACCGCAGCGTATGCCAACGTGGTCATTCCGATACCACCCTTAGCCACACTCACGTGGTAATCTTTGAGTTGTTGTGTAGGGCCGAACTTAGCGCCCATCGACTCGAACGCAGCCGAACGAATGGTGCGGTTGCGCAGGGTAACGTTGCCCAATTTGTAGGGCGTAAAGAGCTTAGACTCTTTCAGTTTATTGTCTTCCATACGCGTTAATATATGAATGGAATAATCTTTTTACGTTTCAAGCGGGTGAACTCCTCGCCGAACTCCTTCTCGTAGCGACGATAGAGCGATGCCGAGCGCGGACCGAGGTTGGCAAAGGTCCAAAGCGCGAAGATCGCGCCTGCCCACGACCACGAGGCGATAGCAAAACCGACCCACTCCAAGAACTCGCCGAAATAGTTTGCCGACGAGACGTAGCGGAACATACCGCCCATCGGGATATAGTGGCGAGTGTCGCCCTCCTTGCGCAGGTGGCGAATGATGTAGTCCGAGTGGAGATTGATCGCCATACCCGCAATGAACACCAGCGCACCGATGATAAATTGTGGCGACCAGAGCCACTCGACGGTGTAGCGGTCGGCGGGTGCGAGATAGAAGATCCAGCAGCCCTGCATCAGCGCATTGAGGGTGTTGAACGTTGCGCCCATTGCGATAATTCCGAGGGGCATTTTCGACTTGCCTCGAATCAGGAACGGGAAGATGAACGAACGCTGGAAGTAGTGCGTCTGGAACAATAGGAACAACGCCAACGGCGCAGCCTCCCACGTGCGCTCCGATGCCCACCACAGTGCGGTCATTGCCACAAAAACTGGTGCCTCCATCACCACCCAGCCAATGCGGTTGGGTACGGGAGGACCAAATCGACGGTCGAACAGCATTCCGTAGCCTGCCTCGACGAAGTAGAGCGCCACGAAGACAACCACAGCCGACGCTGCCATCACCCATAGAAATGTGTTATATGTTTCGATACTCATCATAATCTTTTGATAAAAGTTTGTTTGGGTTTTGCGATCGTTGCCCGTTGGGTATTACGCGCCCACGATCCGAAATATCGGACAAAGTTACGATTTTTTTTCTCAATTATATAAGGTGTGGGCCGATATTCGACCTTTTGACCCAATATCTTGGCATATTTTGTGAAGTGCAATGCTGTCGGCAGGGCCATTGTTCTGCTGCGGGGCTGCATTTTTTAGAGTAGATTGTGGCTGCGCGTTACGATAAATTTAATTAACAGTGATGGAAAAAACTAACAAGAATGGTTGCGGCTGCGACTCGAAAGCAACCGACAAGTCGAAGACTTCAACCACCAAGAAGACCGAAACGGGCGAAAAACGTAAGAAATAATCCCCCCTGTTTCTTCGTTCATTCGATCGTGATCGGTTTGGCCGTGCCCGAGTTTGGGTGCGGCTTTTTTAATTCAAAATTCAAGATTCAAAATTCAAGATTTAAGATTCAAAATTCAAGATTCAAAATTCAAAATTGTTTTTGTTGCTCGGCGATTGTTGTGGGCAGGGGTGGTCGGCAGCAGTTTTTAGATTTAATTTTTACGAAATCTTTGATTTCGTAACGCCAAAATGCGAGCGAAAAAATGCGAAAATCATCAAAAAAATCGATCGAAAAATTTGGAAGTTCGAGATTTTTGGTTGTATCTTTGTAATATCAAAATGATATTATTTCGCAAACTTAAAAACTTTACAATTATGACAAACGAAAACTACACTTACTCGGGCTGGAAAATGAATGGTTTCTTGGCGTTGTTTATGATCTTGGTTATGATCGGAGCTGCTATCGCGTCGATCGTTCTGTCGGTTCATTTTGAGGGCAACGCCGTACCCTCGACCATCGCGGCAGTGGTGGGTGTGCTGCTGATCATCGCGTCGATCGTTCTGACGTGCGGCTTTATCCAGTTGGAGCCTAACGAGGCGCGCGTGCTGCTGTTCTTCGGTAAGTATCGCGGTACGTTCTACGAGACGGGCTTCTGGTGGGTCAATCCCTTTATGTCGAAGAAGAGTATTTCGATGCGTGCCCGTAACCTCAATGTCGATCCTATCAAGGTGAACGACAAGGCGGGTAATCCGATTCTGATCGGTCTGGTGCTCGTATGGCGAATCAAGCACGACGGCATCTATAAGGCAGTCTTCGAGATCGACGCTCCGACGGGAGTGGGTGTCCAGTCGTCGGCACGTATGAACGTATTGGAGAACTTCGTAGCCGTTCAGAGCGACGCGGCACTGCGCCACGTAGCGGGTCTGTACGCATACGACGAGAACACCACCGCAAATGAGGAGATCACGCTCCGTTCGGGTGGCGAGGAGATCAACGACCAGCTGACCGAGCAGCTGACCGAGCGTCTGGCGATGGCAGGTATCGAGGTTGTTGAGGCACGTTTGAACTACTTGGCATACGCTCCTGAGATTGCGGCAGTTATGTTGCGTCGCCAGCAGGCCGATGCGATCATCGCAGCACGTGAGAAGATCGTCGAGGGTGCTGTTTCGATGGTTAAGATGGCGTTGGATCGTCTTGATGATGAGAGCGTTGTTGAGCTTGACGAGGAGCGCAAGGCTGCAATGGTTACCAATCTGTTGGTTGTTCTCTGCTCGGACGAGTCGGCACAGCCGGTATTGAATGCAGGTACATTGAATCACTAATCGCGTGGGATTATGGCGGTTAAAGAGTCATCAACTCGCAGTTTCGTGCTACGTATCGACGCCGAGACGATGGACGCCATCGAGCGTTGGGCGGCGGACGAGTTTCGCAGCACGAACGGCCAGTTGCAATGGATCATAGCCGAGGCGTTGCGTCGCAGCGGCCGCAAACCGCGTCCCGCAAAACGCAAGAAAACCTCGGTCGAGAACGAAGGAACGAACGATTAATATTCACTGAGTTATGAATAACAAGAAGAAACAACCGCACGTTACGAGCGATGAGGGTATGTCGCTGAAAAATTGCGTATGGTCATCTTGCAAGCGACGTTCGGCAGCCGACATTCGTCGCGATTTGGGTACGGATCGGAACGATAAGCGGTTCTGGAAGAGTCGCACTCCCTTCCCGTGGTTCGCGTTATGCTCGTTTGTGATGCTGATGGTGCCATACGCCGTTAAGCACTATGCTGCCGAATTTTACGAGCGATACGAGCTGGCGTTTGATATCTGGACGTGGGCGTCGTGTATCCTCTTCTTCGGGCAACTGTTGTGGCGCTGGTGGCGTCGTGCTCCGCGTCGTCGCTACGAGGTTGCTGTCGGTGCGTGCTTTATAATGGGTGTGATTTGGACGGTTATGCCCTGCTACAACCTGCTGAGAGGCACGGAGGATACTACTATGCAATACCAGTTGCTTGCCTTTGCGGGCGTAGCGTTCGTGCTGATGATAGTGTTTCACTACCTGTGGCGCAGGGTGCGCAATCGCTCGGCGTATGAGATCCAGAACTATCGCGCTCAGTCGCGTCGTAACAAAACGAAAAATCTGTAAGCTATGGCTGCCAATATGTATATTGTGCCGATGAAACGCTCGGCGGGTGTTTGGTTGTCGACGATAGCAACAATGCTGACAATACTGTTTGTTGGCGTGTTTCTCTACTTCTTCGAAGATGCGGGTTGGTTGCCACTTGTGGTGCTGTCGTTGATCTTTGTGCCCTTGATGGTGGTGACGTGGCTGCAAGCGCCTCAGACGCTGATGATCGACCGCAATACGTTGACGATTGGTCGTCGTATGAAGCCCGTAACAATCTCGCTGGGCGATATCGTTCGTGTCGAGCGTGTCGAGTCGAAGGTTGTTCGTCGCTCGATGCGCACGATGGGCAATGGCGGATTGTGGGCCTACACGGGCGACCACTACCATCGTCAAATAGGTAATTATAAGCTCTTTGCAACCGAAATGCGCAATCTTCTGCTCATCGAAACCGACAAACAGAAGTACATCATTTCGTCGATCGATACACATCTTTATCGAATGTTGCGCGATAGCATAAAACCCTCTGCCGTATGAAACGAATTATAATTGCGATAATTTTTGCGCTGATGGCGGTTGTGGCGTCAGCCGACGAGCCCGCAATGTTGCGAACGGCTACGGGCGAGATCTACGGAACGCTCTTGGTGCCCGACAATGCCTCGCGCACGGCGGTGCTGATCATTGCTGGCTCGGGACCGACCGACCGCAACGGTAATAGCTCGGTAACAGGCATCGCTACAAACGCTTATAAGATGTTGACCGACTCGTTGGCGGCTCACGGCTACGCCTCGTTGCGCTACGACAAACGAGGCATTGCGGCAAGTGCGGCGGCCGCAACCGATGAGTCGCAACTGACCTTCGAAGCCTATATCGACGATGCTGCGGCGTGGGCAGAGTGGCTTGCGGCTGATGAGCGATTCGACCGCGTGGTGCTTGCCGGTCATAGCGAGGGCGGATTGATCGCTCTGGTGGCGGCAAAACGTTCGGATAAAGTGGTGGCGGTGGTTACGCTAGCGGGCGTGGGCGAGTCGATCGACGCAACGTTGCGTCGTCAGCTCGGCACTCAGCCTGAGCCCTATCGCTCGGAGTGTATGCGTATTATCGACGAGTTGAAGGCGGGTCGCACGGTGAGCGATCCAATGCCCGAGTTGGCGGCTCTGTTCCGCCCAAGCGTGCAACCTTTCTTGATTTCGCAAATGCGTTACGAGCCTTCGGCTGAGGCGCGTACGCTGACGCAACCGCTGCTCGTGGTGCAGGGAACGACCGATATTCAGATCAATCTGAACGATGCGATAAAGCTCTCGACGGTCAATCCGCGCACACGCTTGGCGATCATCAGCGAGATGAACCACGTGCTGAAACCCTGCGCCTCGCTCGACCAGCAGGCGCAGATGATGACCTACATCAACGACACGCTGCCGCTCGCTCCGACGTTGGTGGCAACGATCGCTGATTTCCTCTCAAAGTTGGATTAGTCGTAGTTCGATTTATATGATTAGTGCCACTCCTGCGGGGGTGGCACTAATTCGTTTCTTAGAGATCCTTTGTGAGCGTTTCGAGCAACTGCGGCATTCCAACGGCAGCTCGTTCGCGTATGTGGGTCAGCGGATTGCGGATCATAGCCACATCGGGCTGTCCGGGATCGACCAGATAGATGGGCACGTTGCGTTGCGCGTAATGGACCAGCGACGCAGCGGGATAGACTGCCAACGATGTGCCCACAACCACCAGAACGTCAGCCTTCTCGACAATCCTTGTCGCGCGGTCGAACATCGGTACCGACTCGCCGAAAAAGACAATATGCGGACGTAGATACGACCCATCTTCGGCTCTCGCGTCGAGCTTCTGCTCCCAGCCTTCGATCGGGTAAATCAGGTCGGGATTGGCCGTGCTGCGCAACTTGGTCAGCTCGCCGTGGAGGTGTGTAACGCGGGTCGAGCCTGCGCGCTCGTGCAGATTATCGACATTCTGCGTAACCACCTCGACATCAAAATATTTCTCCAATTCGGCAATGGCGCGGTGCGCTGCATTTGGCTCCTTCGAGAGTGTTTCGCGGCGGCGCATATTGTAGAACTCGACCACCTTGACGCGGTCGCGTGCGAGGGCCTCGGGTGTGCAGACCTCCTCAATGCGGTAGTTGGCCCACAGCCCGTCCGAGTCGCGGAAGGTCGCAATGCCACTGTCGGCACTCACGCCCGCACCTGTAAATACAACAATCTTCTTCATTTTTGCGAAAATTTAGAGCAATGGAATCAACTTCTCCAAGCCAATGCTATGCGACCCTTTGACCAGCACCAGCGCGCCCTCGATCGGGTCTGCGGCGAGCCTCTCGGCAACCTCTTCGCGCGAGGTAAAACAGCTCACGCGCTCGTCGTTGCCGATAGTTGCGGCTGCCTCGGTGAAATGCTTGCCTACCAGCCAGATACGTTCGAAATCACCCGCCACGACCAACTCCAAAATCGCGCGGTGCTCTTCGGCCGACCACTCGCCCAATTCGAGCATATCGCCGAGGATACACATTCGGGGTAGTTCGCTCTTCTCCGCAAGGAAACTTTCGAGCGACGCACGCATACTCGAAGGGTTGGCATTGTAGCAATCCACAATTAGTGTGTTGCGATCGGTTACGGTGCGTTGCGAGCGGTTGTTTGTCGGGGTGTAGGTTGCAATTGCGTGGCGGATTCTCTGCTCATCGACATCGAAATAGCGACCAATCGACATCGCTGCCGCAATATTTTTGAGGTTGTAGTCGCCTTCGAGCTGGTGTTCGACACCGTTCGAGGTGGCAAATGCGAAGTACTCGACAGCCATATTCTCGCGCTCTGCCGCCATTGCCGACAACACCTCGTCATCAGACGGAACAAATGCTCGTCCGCCCGTTGCATTGAGGTAGTCGAACAGCTCGCCCTTGCCGCGACGAATGCCCTCGACACCTCCGAAACCCTCTAAGTGTGAGCGACCTATGTTGGTCAGTATTCCGTAGTTAGGCTTTGCGATCGACGCCAACAGAGCAATCTCGCCGCAAGCGCTTGCGCCCATCTCGACCACTCCAAACTCGGTCGTCTGATCCATTGCAAGCAGTGTGAGCGGTACGCCGATATGGTTGTTCAGATTGCCACGTGTGGCATAGACTTCGTACTTCTCGGCCAGCACACGTGCCACCAGCTCTTTGGTTGTGGTCTTGCCGTTGCTACCCGCCACCGAGAGGATCGGAATAGCCAACACCTCGCGGTGCTCGCGTGCCAAATCCTGCAACGCCGTGAGGGTATCATCGACCAGAAACAGTCGTTCGGACAGCTCTTCGGGGGCATTTTCGATGACCGTTGCGTCATCAACGACAGCCACCGATGCGCCCTTGTGCAACGCATCAATGGCAAAACGATTGCCGTCGAAACTTGCACCGCGCAGGGCAAAAAACAACGACCCCTCGCTGATCGTGCGCGAGTCGGTGGTTACACCCGTCGAACGGCGAAAAATATCGTATAGTGCTGACATAGTGCTAAATATGTTTGTCGCCCTTACGGAAACGAATTTCGTTAATGAAGGTCTTGATGATCGGCTCGTTCGAGCGCGGGCAGATCATCAGCACGTCGGGAGTATCGACTACGATATAATCTTTCAATCCGTTGATTACGGCCAATTTATCTTTGGGCATCGATACCAAACAACCCGTCGCGTCGAACATCACGGCCTCCGACGAGCAGGCATTCGCCTCGTCGTCTTTGGGGTAGTATTGGTAGAGCGAGCCCCACGTGCCCATATCGCTCCAACCGAAGTCGCCCGTATGTACATAGACATTCTCGGCCTTCTCCATCACACCATAGTCGATCGAGATCGAACGGCACTCCGAGAAAACACGCTCGATAGCCGCCGTTTCGCCCTCAGTGCCAATGTGTTCGGCTGCCTGCGCAAAGAGTGCCGACAGCTCGGGCAGGAATTGCTGCAACGCCTTGCGGATCTGCTCGACGCTCCAAACGAATATGCCCGAATTCCACAAAAACTCTCCGCTTGCGAGGAACGTCTGAGCCATTTCGAGGTTTGGTTTTTCGGTGAAGGTCTTGACCTTGCTGATTGCCTCGCGCGAATTGACCTGAATGTAGCCGTAGCCCGTTTCGGGACGTGTGGGACGCAGACCGATGGTCATCAGCGCGTCGTTTGCCGAGGCATACTCGACGCACTCGCGTGCCACGTCGATAAATCCCGCCTCGTCCAAAATCAGGTGGTCCGATGGCGTAACGATCATCATCGCTTCGGGGTCCTCCTTAGCTAGACGCTCGGCGGCATAGGCAATACAAGGGGCGGTGTTGCGACCGATCGGCTCGCACATCACCTGATCGGGGCGCAATTCGGGAAGATGTTCGAGCACAAGATCTTTGTATGCGTTATTGGTCATCACGAGGAAGTGTTCGGGCGGCACCAAACGAGCAAATCGCTCGTAGGTGTGGCGAATGAACGAACGTCCTGTGCCTAAGATGTCGAGAAATTGTTTGGGCATCGACTGGCGGCTGAGGGGCCAAAAACGGGTACCTGCTCCGCCTGCCATAATGATGCAATAGATGTTTTTGCTCATATTGAATGTATTGTTGTTGTCGTTCGAAAAATCACAATCTGCAATATAAACGCCGTTTTGAGGTGCAGTAGTATCCCGAAAAATCGTCATTTAAGGTCGAAAAGTCGAGGAAAATCGCACGCCTGCGCGTTATATATTGTGTAGCATAGTACAAAGATAAAAAATTTTCCGTAACTTTGCCGCCCGAAAGTTAAATATTTTTCACTCGATAAAGATGAAAGTAAGATATTTTACCATACCTAATCTTCTGACGCTCTCCAATCTGTTGTGCGGCTCGTTGGCTGTGTTGGCTGCATTTGAGGGCGATTTGGTGCGTACGTTCTGGCTGGTGATGTTGTCGGCCTTGTGCGATTTTCTGGACGGATTCGCAGCGCGTCTGCTCAATCAATACTCGGCACTCGGTGTGCAACTCGATTCGCTGGCCGATATGGTCAGCTTCGGTCTGGTGCCCTCGGCAGTGGTCTTTTCGATTCTGCGCACGTTGGAGTTCGGTGGTGAAAATAGCGCGTGGTGCTACGTGGCATTCATTATCGTGCTGTTCTCGGCTCTGCGTCTGGCGCGATTCAATATCGACGAATCGCAACACTCCGAGTTCCTCGGTTTGCCGACACCCGCTTGCTCGATATTTTTTGTGGCTACGGGTTGGATGTTCGACAAGGGTCTGCTTCCGGGGACCGACGCTGTGAGGTATGCAGTAGATGCTGTGGTGATGGCGACGTTGCTGATTCTGCCCGTGAGAATGTTTTCGCTCAAAATCAAAAGTTTTGGCTGGCGAGGCAATGAATTGCGCTTTACGTTCGTTATACTCTCGGCGGTGGCTGTTGCGGTGTGGCAGGTGAAGGCGGTGCCGACGGTGATTGTGGCATACGTTTTGGTCTCGATGGTGCGCCATCTGCTTGCAAAGAGATCAGAATCAAAAGAATAGAATAGTTGCGACGATGCGATCGAAGTTGATCAATATATTGATAGTAGTGGCTGCGGCAGTGCTGTGGCCTTCGGTCGTATTGGCGCAAAACAATACGAATGCCGCTGCCGAGTTGATGCGTGCGCAGCGCGAAGGTCGTACTACGGGAATGGATCAGGCGAGTGCAAACCCATTCAGCCAGCAGCAGTACGACGAGAATGGCGACCCGATCGAGGAGGGTGAGGGCGAGCAGGAGGACTCGACCAAAAAGGAGCGAATCCGCAAACCGCTCGAATCATACTTTTTCAGCGACTCGATCCGCGCTCTCAATAACTTCAAGTGGAACATCGACCCTTACGCCAACCGAGTGAAGATCCAACCGTTGGATACCATTCTGCGCGATTGGCGAATCGACTACCCCTTCTTGCAAGAGGGTGTGGGCGACCTCTATTTGGGTAATCTGGGTGGTGCGACAACGCCGCTCAACTATTTCGAACGACCGCAGAACTTCAACTTCAAGATGGCCGACGCCTACGATGGCTATCTGATGAAGATGGATAATGTCGATTTCTATAACGCAAAGCACCCATTCACTCAGTTGTTCTACACGACGGCGGGACAGAAAAGCCGCCAGGAGGATAATTTCCGCGTAATCCACGCGCAGAACATCTCGCCCTCGACCAATGTCAATATCGACTACAAGAGCCGAGGTACGCGAGGGATCTATACGTGGCAACGTGCTCGTGTGAAGGATCTTTCGGTTGCCTTTGCACATACGGGGCGTCGCTATTCGGTTCACGCGGGATATATCTACAATGCGATCGACACACGCGAGAATGGTGGTATCGTGGGCGATTGGGCTATTGTCGATACGATGTTCGAGCTGACGACTAATGTGCCCGTTAAGTTGCAGGACGCCAAGAATAAGATCCGAACCAACTCGTTCTACGTCGTGCAGTCGTTCGGTATTCCGCTGATCGGACTCACCGAGGACGATTTCACGATGGGCGACCGTCCGGCAGTCTTCATCGGACACGCCTTTGAGTATAATCGCATCTACCGCAAATATACCGATACGCGCTCGGGTACGCGCTTCACCGACGAACGCGACGAGTCGGGCGGAATGACCCAACACGAATACTACGAAAATTGGTTTATCGACCCCGCGCAAACGGTCGATTCGACATTTGAGTCGAGAATCTCAAACCGCGTTTTTGTGCAGATTCAGCCGTGGGATCGTAATGGCGTGGTGGGTGTGATCGATGCCGGTGTGGGGTTGGATAACCATCGCTACTATCAATTCACGATGGACGACTATCTGTCGGGAGAGCGTAAGGCGGTGAGCAAGACCAGCTACTACGCCTACGGCTCGATCGACGGTCGAATCAAGAAGTATGTCGATTGGGGTGGCGATGTGAAGTTCTATCCGTCGGGTTATCGCGGCGGAGATTTAGAAATTGGTGCAGATATTGCTCTGCGCGCCTTTATTAAGAATCGACCGATTCAGCTCTCGGGTCGATTCACGAATGTGCTCCGTTCTCCCTCGTATTTCGAGGAGAACTATTTCTCAAACCACTATGCGTGGTTTACTCCTTTGAAAAAGGAGAATGAGACCCGTTTTGAGGTAGCCTTGACGGCTCCCGATTATGCTCTCGAAGTGGGTGCTTGGTATGGTCTGTCGAGCGATAAAATCTATATCGACTCGCTCTGCCATATCAGTCAAAGTGCCTCGGCGGTGAGTGTTACGGGTCTGTATGCTCGCAAGGATTTCCGCATTGGCGGACTCCATCTGGACAATAGGGTATTGTTGCAGTGGAGTACGGATCAAAAGGTAATCCCCGTGCCCAAAGCAAGCGTCGTGCTGTCGTACTACTATGAGTTCGACATCGTGAAAGATGTACTGCGTATGCAGGCAGGTTTGGAAGGTCGTTACAATACCAAGTATTACGCCTTCGGCTACAATCCTGCGCTGGCTGCGTTCTACAACCAACGCGAGGCAAAAGTCGGAGGCTATCCGATGATCGACGCCTTTGTTTCGGCGAAGTGGAAGCGTATGCGAATATTCGTCAAGATGCAACACGTCAACTACGATCTGTTCGGCAAACGTACCTACTTCTCTGCGCTTCACTATCCGCTCAACACGCGCGTTTTGAAGCTGGGATTCTCGTGGGGTTTCTATGATTAGCGTGCTCGACAGCTTCGGTAGCTGCCCGCAAAACAAACTTTTATGCTTAAAAAGACACTTTTAACAGTCTCGTTTTTAACCGTTCTTACAATTTTAATTTTATCAGGACATCTGTTGAGTCCCTCGCGTGAGGCTGCTCAAATGGATCGTACCGAGATTGTTACGCCACTGTTGCCGACCGATGAGGTTGCACATTGTGGCTTTGTAATGGCCGAAATCCCGCAGCCCGCACCTCAGCCCAAAGCTAAACCGACGGGCCGCCGTACCATCTCAGCCTACGACGATATGATGCGTCGTGCGGCTGCCGAGTCGGGACACGATTGGCGACTGTTGAGCGCAATTGCTTACCACGAGTCGCGATTCAACCCCGATGCGGTGTCGAAAGTTGGTGCATTCGGTCTGATGCAGATTATGCCCCGTGTGGCCGAGCAATTCAATGTGCCACAAGAGGAGGCGCGCGACCCCGAGATCAATATTCGCTTGGCGTCGAAATTGTTGAATAAGATCGACCGCTCGTTGCGTCTGTCGGCAGAGGCCACCGATGACGATCGTCTGTGTCTGATGTTAGCCAGCTATGTAGGTGGTATTGGCCACGTGCGCGATGCGCAGCGTTTGGCAGCCAAGAACAGCGAGAATCCCGAGAAATGGGAGGTCGTGTCGCGCTATCTCGAACTGAAAGGTCAGCCCGAGTATTATGAGGATTCGGTCGTACGTTGTGGCCGATTCACGGGCATCAAGCAGACCTTGGCATACGTGCGCAATGTGAAGTCGCACTACGATAAGTATTGCGAGCAGACGCTCTAATATGTGCCACGGTCGCAGTCGAGACCTAATCGATTGAGAATTAAGAGCCGCCCGAGGGTGGCTCTTTTTTTTATTCAAGATTCAAAATTCAAGATTCACAATTAATCCTGCTACGCAGGCTTTTCCTCCTTCGCGCCTCAGCCGAGTTCGAGCTACCGCTCGACTCCGCATTCGGTTTGGCGTCGGTTCACAATTCACAATTTTTTCACTTATAGACCATTGGCAAAATCTCTGATTTTGACACACCTTCGCGGGCTCGCCCTTCGGGCGACCGCCCCAGCCCGCGAAGGTGCGCATTTTTATTGCAAGCAAAGTAAATATTTTTTAATTTTGATTTTTGAATTTTGTATTCTCTTCGTGCGACCGCCTACAAACAATAAATTCTCAGCCTGCGAGTATGCGCACACGTAGATAATCTTATAGTTTTCGAATTGTTCGGACGAAAAAATCTCCTCGCGCGCGTGTCGGGTATGCGCGCGTATGGAATTTTTATGTATATTTGCGTGATGTATTGTGCCGAAGGTGGAATGCTCAAAACGAAATTAATCTCAAAAACTTAAATAAATTATGACACAAAATCAACAAAAACAGCTCACTTCGCTGCCCGAAAATGCCTACCGCGAGTTGGCCGAGGGCGAGAAGTACGAACCTATGATGTCGCCTACATCGACTCCCGCAGAGGTTACTCCCTACTCGGTTTCGATGGGTATCTTGATGGCCGTTCTGTTCTCGGCAGCGGCTGCCTATCTGGGTTTGAAAATCGGTCAGGTATTCGAGGCCGCAATTCCCATTGCAATTATCGCTGTGGGTGTCGGTAATATGCTCGGCAAACGCAATACGTTGGGTCAGAACGTTCTGATTCAGTCGATTGGCGCGTCGTCGGGTGTGATCGTGGCAGGTGCGATCTTCACGTTGCCCGCACTCTATATCTTGGGTTTGGAGGCGCAGTTCTATCAGGTATTCCTCTCGTCGCTGCTGGGTGGCGTGCTGGGTATCGTGCTGCTGATTCCGTTCCGCAAGTACTTCGTTAAGGATATGCACGGTAAGTACCCCTTCCCCGAGGCTACGGCTACGACCGAGGTGTTGGTTTCGGGCGAGAAGGGTGGCAATCAGGCTAAACTGCTGGCTGTTAGTGGTTTGATCGGTGGTCTTTATGACTTTGTGATCAGCACCTTCGGTTGGTGGCACGAGCAGGTAACCACTCGCATCTGCGATTGGGGCGTTGAGATGGCCGACAAGTTCAAGACCGTGATGAGCGTCAATACGGGTGCAGCGGTGCTCGGTTTGGGTTATATCATCGGTTTGAAATATGCGGCATTTATCTGCGCAGGTTCGTTCCTCGTATGGTTTGTGATCGTTCCCGTGATTGGTATGGCGGGTGGCGATGCGACGGCAGCAATGACCGCTGAGTCGATCTTCGCAGCATACGCTAAGCCGATCGGTATTGGCGGTATCGCAATGGCGGGTATTATCGGCATTGTGCGCCAGGCAGGTATCATCAAGTCGGCTGTCGGTTTGGCAGCTAAGGAGCTTGGCGGTAAGAAGGGTGGTGCTACGGAGGTAACGGAGCGTACGCAGCGCGATTTGTCGATGAAACTCGTGCTGACCGTGCTGATCGCGGCTCTGCTCACTACGTTCATCTTCTTCCAGTTTGGTGTGCTGAACAATTGGTTGTACTCGATCGTCGCAATTCTGATCGTATTCGTTATCGCGTTCTTGTTCACCACCGTAGCGGCTAATGCAATTGCAATCGTCGGTTCGAACCCCGTTTCGGGTATGACGCTGATGACGCTGATCCTCTCGTCGCTGGTGCTGGTCAGCATCGGCTTGAACGGTACGGCAGGTATGACCGCAGCAATGATCATTGGCGGTGTGGTTTGTACCGCGCTGTCGATGGCTGGTGGTTTCATCACCGACTTGAAGATCGGTTATTGGTTGGGTACTACTCCCTCGAAGCAGGAGGGTTGGAAGTTCCTCGGTACGGCGATCTCGGCTGCAACGGTTGCAGGTGTGATGATCATTCTGAACAAGACCTACGGTTTCGGTCCCGATAGCCCGCTGGTAGCTCCTCAGGCAAATGCAATGGCTGAGGTTATCCGTCCGTTGATGTCGGGTGGCGAGACTCCGTGGATTCTCTACTTCGCAGGTGCTGCTTTGGCGCTGACGCTGACGATGATCGGTGTTCCTGCGTTGGCATTTGCGCTGGGTATGTTCATTCCTCTGTCGCTCAATACTCCGCTGTTGGTAGGTGGTTTGATCGCTTGGTTCGTATCGAGCCGCTCGAAGGATAAGGCGCTGAACAAGGCTCGTGCCGATCGTGGTACGCTGATTGCGTCGGGATTCATCGCCGGTGGTGCGCTGATGGGTGTTGTAAGTGCAGTGTTGCGCTTCTGCGAGATCGACTGGTTTGCAGCCGAGTGGAATGCCTCGAAGGGCGCTGAGTGGCTGTCGGTTGCGATGTACGTACTGATCATCGGTTATATGATCTGGGATTCGTGCCGCGCTAAGAAGGAGGAGTAGTTTAACCGCAAAACAATCGGATAGAATTATGGAATTGAAAGAACGCTTTTTGAAATACGTGTCGTACGATACGCAGAGCTGCGAAGAGAGTACGACTTTCCCCTCGACCGACAAGCAGAAGGTGCTGCTGGCCGATCTGGCTGAGGAGATGCGCTCGTTGGGTATGACCGAGGTTACGATGGACGAGTATGGCTACGTGATGGGTACGATTCCTGCGTCGAAAGGCAAGGAGTCGGCTCCCGTGATTGGCTTCATCTCGCACGTCGATACGGCACCCGATATGAGTGGTAAAGATGTTAAACCTCAGGTGATTGAGTGCTATGAGGGTGGCGACATCAAGCTCAACGATCAGCTGACGATGCGTGTCGAGGATTTCCCCGAGTTGGAGTTCTTCAAGGGTCATACGTTGATTCACACCGACGGCACGACGCTGCTCGGTGCTGACGACAAGGCGGGTGTTGCCGAGATTATGACCGCAGCGGAGTACCTGCTGACCCACCCCGAGGTGGAGCACGGCAAGATCCGCATCGGTTTTACGCCCGATGAGGAGATCGGTCGCGGTGTTGATTACTTCAATGTCGAGAAGTTCGGTGCTCAGTTTGCCTATACGGTCGATGGCGGTATGGAGGGCGAGTTGGAGTATGAGAACTTCAACGCCGCAGGTGCCAAAATCCACATTCAGGGTCGCAACGTGCACCCCGGTTACGCTAAGGATAAGATGATCAACGCATTGCAGGTGGCTTGCGAGATCAACTCGATGTTGCCCGCAGTGCAGCGTCCCGAGCACACCGAGGGCTACGAGGGTTTCTATCATCTGGTAGGCTTGAATGGCGCGGTCGAGGAGGCCGATATGAGCTATATCGTTCGTGATCACGATCGCGCGAAGTTCGAGCAGAAGAAGGCATACTTGGAGAGCGTCGTTGCGCTGCTTTCGAAGAAGTATGGCGAGGGCGTGATCGAACTGAAACTGACCGATCAGTACTACAATATGCGCGAGATGGTTGAGCCGCACCCCGAGGTGATCGAGCGTGCGTTGGCGGCTATGCGCGAGGCCGGTGTTGAGCCGCTGGTGCGCCCGATTCGTGGTGGTACGGACGGTTCGCGTCTGTCGTATATGGGTCTGCCGTGCCCCAACCTCTTCACGGGAGGTATGAATTTCCACGGCAAATTTGAATACTGCTCACTGACGACGATGGGTCGCGCGATGCAGGTTATTCTGAATCTGGCTCGTCTGTGGGCCGAATAGTAAGGCGATGAAAAACTTTGGTTTCGTGAAGGTTGCTGCGGCCGTTCCGACGACCGCAGTGGCCGATTGCTCGACCAACGCCGCACGTATCGAGACATTGATGCTCAGTGCGGAGAAGGCGGGCGTGGCAGTAACGGTCTTTCCCGAGCTGTCGCTGACGGGAGCTACGTGTGGCGATCTGCTGTTGCAGGGGGCGCTGTTGGAGGCTGCCGAGGCGGGCTTGCAACGTTTGGTCGATGTGTCGGCTGAGTTGCAGGGCGCATTTGTTGTGGGTCTGCCCGTCGAGGTGCGTGGAAGCGTATATAATTGTGCAGCAGTTGTTTCGCGTGGTCAGATTGTGGGTGTTGTGCCTAAATGCTATCTGTCGGATAGCGGCGCGTCGAACGAAAAACGTTGGTTTGCGACGGGACTCGGTGTGGTGAGCGATAGTGTCTGCATTTGCGGACAATGTGTGCCTTTCGGTAGTGAGTTGATCTTCACGGCCGAGAATGTCCGTTTCGGTGTTGAGATTGGCGCGGATCTGTGGGCGGTTGTGCCCCCCTCGTCGCGTATGGCTCTCGATGGAGCGGAGTTGATTCTCTGTCCGTCAGCGATGCCTGCGCTGGCCGAAAAGTACCAATATTCACGTGCGCTTGTGGCTCAACACTCGGCACGCACGATGACGGCCTACGTCTATGCTTCGGCAGGCTTTGGCGAATCGACCACCGATCTGGTCTTCGATGGTGCTGCGATGGTTGCCGAGAATGGCAAGGTGCTGGCTGAGGGTGAGCGATTTGCGATCAAGGAGCAGTTGGTAGTTTGTGATGTCGATATCGAGTATTTGCGTTCGGAGCGACGTCGTTCGACCATACAGCACGGCGCGAATTTTATGGAGCCACCGATGACGACGGTCGCAATCGAGTTGCCGCAGGGTGATGTCAAAATGCGATTTGACCGCGCGGTCGATCCGTCGCCATTTGTGCCTCGCGAGGAGCAACAGCGCGCGGAGCGTTGTGCCGAAATCTTCAAAATCCAAACGTTGGGATTGGCCAAACGTCTGCACCATATTCATTCATCGAAGGCTGTGATAGGCATTTCGGGTGGCTTGGATTCGACTCTGGCTCTGTTGGTTACGGTAGCGACGTTCGATCTGCTCGGATTGGATCGCAAGGGTGTGATTGGCGTTACGATGCCGGGTTTTGGCACGACGGGACGTACCTATAACAACGCTCTGCGAATGATGGAGGCGTTGGGTATTACGGTGCGCGAAATCCCGATCGTCGAGGCGTGTCGCCAGCACTTCAAGGATTTGGGTCTGCCCGAGACGGATCGAAGCGTAACGTACGAAAATTCGCAAGCACGCGAGCGAACGCAACTGCTTATGGATCTGGCGAATATGGAGAACGCGCTGGTTGTCGGCACGGGCGATCTGAGCGAGTTGGCATTGGGTTGGGCTACATATAATGGCGATCAGATGTCGATGTATGGTGTCAATGGCGGTGTGCCCAAAACGTTGGTGCGCCACTTGGTGGGCTGGTTTGCGTCGCAGCCTGAGAATGAGTCTGTTGCAGCTACATTGCGCGATGTGATGGCGACCCCGATCAGTCCTGAGCTGTTGCCTGCCGACGAGCAGGGTAACATCGCTCAAAAGACCGAAGATCTGGTTGGTCCGTACGAATTGCACGACTTCTTCCTGCACGGTTTTGTGCGTTGCGGTTATGTGCCCGAGAAGATCGAGTTTTTGGCGCGTCGGGCATTTGATGGCGAGTACAACGAACAGACAATAAATCATTGGCTTACGACGTTTGTACGTCGATTCTTCACTCAGCAGTTCAAGCGCTCGGCAATGCCCGATGGTCCGAAGGTTGGTTCGGTAGGACTCTCGCCGCGAGGTGATTGGCAGATGCCCAGCGATGCGGTGTCGGCTGAGTGGCTCAAACGATTAACCAAGAGATAGATGAAGCGATTGATGATCTTAGTGGCAGTGTCGGTGATGAGCATTGCCAATGTCGAGGCGCAGAGTTTGAAAGATATTCTGGGTGGTCTGGTGGGTGCCGTTACGGGCAATACGACCACCGAGCAGACCATTGTGGGCGAGTGGGGTTACACTAAGCCCGCAATCGCACTCAAAAGCGACAATATTTTGGCGCAGGCTGGTGGCTCGCTGATGTCGGGCACGATCGAAAAGAAGATGGCGACCTACTACGAGAAGGTCGGCTTGAAGGCAGGCTCGGCGGCGATTACGCTCACCGAGGATCAACAATTTAAGCTGACGATGGGTAAGCGCACGTTGCAGGGAACATACGAGTTCGATAGCACGACCAATGCTTTGACGCTCAACTTCACGACCAAGACCTCGGTCAAGATTGGCAAGATTAGGGGCGAGGCGCAGCTGTCGGGTGGCGATCTGAAACTGCTGTTTGCGGCCGATAAGATGTTGAAGATTGTCAGGGGCTTGTCGGCAGTGTCGAACAATACGTCGATTGCGGCAATCTCGAAGGCTGCCGAGCAGTACGACGGATTGAGCCTCGGAATGACTTTTGCGAAGTAATCGTTTCGACAATTAACGAAAAACCGCGTCCTTCATTGCGAGGGGCGCGGTTTTATTATATAATAGGTATCAGTCTATTTTTTCTTGCGTTTACGTTGCACGGTCCAGCCGAAACGCCCAATCTGCTGACCGAGAGTGTAGTAATGACCGTGCATATAGGTAATCGGGCGGGCACGCTCCAATTCGAAACGACCCGTTTCGGGGTTGATGTATGCCTCGTCGGCCTGCACATTGACCACATCGGCCAGGAACATATCGTGTGAGCCGAGCTCAATCACCTCGCGCACACGGCACTCGATTGCGATCGGAGCCTCCTCGATAATCGGCGCATTGACCATCGCTGCGGGCGAGGGTGTCAGTCCGCACACCTCGAATTTGTTGTACTCGCGTCCCGAGCGCACTCCGCACCAATCGGTCGCCTCGGCCAATGCCTCGGTGGTGAGGTTGATGACAAATTCGCCCGTGCGCTTGATGATGTCGTAGGAGTGTCGTTCGCGTCGTACGGAGATGTAACACATTGGCGGCTCGGAACATACGGTGCCTGTCCAAGCGATTGTGATAAGGTTATATTCGTCGGGCGTCGCGCCGCAGCTGACCAGCACGGCGGGCAGAGGATAGACCATCGTCCCGGGTTTCCAATTCTGTTTCATAGTGCGTGAAATTTGTTATGACAAATATAGCTTTTTTCGTGCAGATTTGCTACATTTGTAATGCTAATTTCAATAATTCGATCCTATGGAAGTGATCAACAACAACCCTCAAATGAATCGCCCGAATCGCTATCCGCCTAAGAATCATTTGGTTGAGGCGATATTGGTAACGCTGTTTTGTTGCTTGCCGTTTGGAATCGTGGGCATAATCAATGCTGCTCGTGTCGAAAATGCCTTCTATTCGGGCGACGAAATGGAGGCCGAACGTCTGTCGCGTGAGGCACTGAAATGGAGCAAGATAGGTCTGTTTACGGCACTCGGTGTCTATGTGCTCTATTTCTTGTTTATTGTGCTGTTTGGACTTGCTGCGGCAGGTTTGGACTACTAACGAAATTTGCGAGTGTCGGTTAGCGTGAGTTAGAGCGGGTGATACTGCTTTAATTCGCGGTTGAGTTCCTTTTCGCGTCCGCCAAGGTGGTGATCCACCAACGAGAGAAAGACCGCCGAGTGGTTGCGATGAACCGTGTGGCAGAGCTCGTGAATGATGATGTATTCGATCAAGTGGTCGGGTAGTAGCATTAGATATACGCTGAGCGACAGATCGTTACGCGATGAACAACTGCCCCATTTACTGCGTGTGGCACGAATCGTTATCGAGCGATAATCGAGTCCCGTGCGACAACTCGCGGCTTCGACCATCGGTGGTAGCAATTCGCGTGCCTCGCGTCGTAAAGCCTCTTTAACTCCCTTATTTATAAGTTCTTGAATCTCCGAGTTGGCAATGTCTGCCGACGTGGGAAGTCGCAACGTGATGGCGTCGCTCGTTACGCGAACGGTCGCTCGTGTAGCCTTCTCGTCGGGCACTACTCGCAATTCGTGCTGACGGGTGCGGAAGGGCGGACGAATCACGCGCTCAGCCTCGGTGCGTTGTTGCTTTTCGAGTGTCGCACGCACCCAATCTAATTTAGTATCAAGGAATTGCAGAGCCCGCTCGCGCGACGAAAACCACGGATATGCCACCCGCACGCGCCCTTTGCGCACCGAAATGCGAATATTGCGGGCACGCGCCACTCGCTCGATCTCGATCGGACCGAGTACGGGGTGGTTGTGGCTCTGTTTCATTTGATTAGCCGATTCGCTGGCGAACGACCTCGAAGAGCATAACGGCAGCTGCGGCCGATACATTGAGCGACTCGATATGACCGATCATCGGGATTGCCAGCTGCTCGTCGCACAACTTCATTACCTCCTTCGAAATGCCACGCTCCTCGTTGCCCATCACGATCGCTGTGGGGCGGGTGAAGTCGGCATCGTAGAGCAGTTTGCGGCTCTTTTCGGTGGCTGCAACGATCTGATAACCTTCTGCTTGCAACATTTTGATCGTGTTGCGGATCGAGCCGACACGGCACACGGGAATCGTGGTTAGCGCACCTGCCGACGAGCGGATTGCCTCGGCATTGACGGGTGCAGCATTTTTCAGCGGTACGATCAGTCCGTGCGCACCTGCACACTCGGCCGAGCGGGCAATTGCTCCGAAATTTCGCACGTCGGTAACGCCATCGAAGACCACCACAAGCGGGGTCTCGTCGTCGGGCACGCGCTCGAAAATATCCTCAATCGAGGCATATTCGATCGCAGCGATCTGCGCCACTACACCCTGATGGTTGCCGCGTGTCAGTCGGTTGAGTTTTTCGACGGGAACCTCCTGAATATGAATATGATGACGGTAGCACAGATCGCGCAACTCGGTCATCAACTGACCCTCTGCACCCTTGCGGATATAGAGTTTTTCGATCTGTTTGCGTGCCTCGATAGCCTCAGCCACGGGGCGGATTCCGAAAATAAGGTTGTCTGCCATATCGTTTGTTTCGTTTCTAATTTTCTTCGATCAATTCCAATTCGTACGACGCTTTTTCCCATTCGTGCATTTGGTGGTCGTAGCGTGTTTTCAGCTCGTCGTAGGCGCGGTAATCGGCCTCGTTATATTCGGTTGCCGAGGCAAAACGTGCGTCATAATCAGCAATTTGCGACTCGATTTTGGCCAGCTCCGTTTCGATCGCCTCGACCGCCTTTCGCAGTTTGCGAATCTGTTTCTCCTGCTCCTTTTTCTGTTCGTACGAGAGCTTGCCCGATGAAACGGTCGCACCCTCTTTCGAGGTGGTTGTGGGCGTAGCTTTGCGTTCGATCTCGGCCATCGACTCCACCTTGCGCTTTTCGAGGAAGTAGTAGATACCGCCCAAATACTCCTTCACGCCACCGTCGCGGAACTCATAAATCTTATCGACCATTCCGTCCAAAAACTCACGGTCGTGCGACACCACGATAACCGTGCCGTCGAAACGCATAAGTGCCTCTTTCAGAATATCTTTCGAGCGCATATCCATATGGTTCGTTGGCTCGTCCATAATGAGCAGGTTGTGGGGCGAGAGCATCAGTCGCGCCATTGCCAAGCGCGAACGCTCGCCTCCCGAAAGCACTTTGACCTTTTTGTCGATATCCTCGCCTCGGAACAAAAAAGCACCCAAGATGTCGCGCAGTCGGGTGCGGATATCGCCCACCGCAACGCGATCTAACGTATCGAAAACGGTGATCTCACCGTCCATCAGATCCTCTTGATTCTGAGCGTAGTAACCCACATCGACATTAGCCCCCAAGCGGATCGAGCCCTCGCTTGGCGACAGCTCTCCGACCAGCATACGTGCCAACGTGGTCTTGCCCTCTCCATTGCGACCGACGAGTGCGATCTTTTCGCCACGTTCGATCACGAAATTGGCACCGCTGAAAACGTGTTTCGCACCGAAACTCTTGCCCACCTCCTTCACCTCGGCCACAATCTGACCCGAACGAGGTGCGGGCGGGAACTTGATGTTCAACGTCGAGAGATCCTCCTCATCGACCTCGATACGCTCCAATCGTTCGAGCTGTTTGATACGCGACTGCACCTGATTTGATTTTGTAGGCTTGTAGCGGAAACGCTCGATAAATTCCTCTGTCTTTTCGATCATACGTTGCTGATTTTCGTATGCCGCCATCTGTTGTTCGCGGCGCTCACGACGCAGTACAACGTACTTACTATAAGGCACTTTGTAGTCGTAGATCTTGCCGAGTGAGATCTCGATCGTGCGGTTTGTTACGTTATCGAGAAAGGCGCGGTCGTGCGAGATGAGCAGCACCGCACCGTTGTAATTTCGCAGATACTCTTCGAGCCACTGAATCGACTCGATGTCGAGGTGGTTCGTAGGCTCGTCGAGCAGGAACACCGACGGGCGACGCAGGAGCAACTTTGCCAACTCGATACGCATACGCCAGCCACCCGAAAATTGGCTCGTGGGGCGGTTGAAGTCCTCGCGTCGGAAACCCAATCCGAGCAACGTCTTTTCGATGTCGGCCTCGCGGCTGTCGCCACCCAAGATGTGGTAGCGGTTGTTGCACTCGTCAAGACGGTGCATCAACTGCTCGTATTCGGCCGATTCGTAGTCGTCGCGCTCGGCAAGCGCAGTTGTAATGCGCTCAATCTCAGCCTCAATAGCCAGCACCTCGGTAAAGGCTTTGGCCGTTTCGTCGATGAGCGTAGTGGTGTCGGCCACCTTCATCTGCTGTGGAAGATAGCCGATCGTGCAGTCGCTATTTCGTGTTACAGCACCCGATGTTGCCTGTTGTTCGCCCGTGATGATTCGCAGCAGGGTAGTCTTACCCGCACCGTTCTTGCCCACCAGACCGATTCGATCCTTCGGATTGACCAAGAACGAGATCTCATCGAAGAGCGTCCAACCGCCGAAACTGACGGTGAGGTTGTCGATTGCAATCATCGGCGTTATGCGTTGAGAATCTTCAAAATCTCCGCTTCGGGATCGGCAGCCTTGAACACTGCGCTGCCGGCTACAAGTGCGTCGCAACCAGCCTCATACAGCTCGCGCGCATTGGCCGCCGAAACACCGCCGTCGATCTCGATCGTTACATTCAGACCTGCCTCGTCGATCATCTTTCGCAACTCGCGCACTTTGTCGGTCGAGCCTTCGATAAAGCTCTGACCGCCAAAACCCGGCTCAACGCTCATCACCAGCACCAAATCAACTTCGGGCAGCAACTCGTGCAGAACCTCTACGGGAGTCTTGGGTTTGATCGAGATACCCACTTTGGCACCGCTCTCACGAATCAGGCGGATAGCCTCGCGCGGGGTTTGTGTTGCCTCGTAGTGGAATGTAACGATGTCGGCACCCGCCTCAGCGAATCGCGCCACATACTTTTCGGGATCGACGATCATCAGGTGCACGTCGAGTACCTTGTCCGACGCCTTGCGAATGGGTTTCATCACGGGGAAACCGAACGAGATGTTGGGTACAAAGACGCCGTCCATCACGTCGATATGGATCCATTGCGCCGCGCTGCGGTCGATCATACGGGTGTCGCGGTCGAGGTTGCCGAAGTCGGCCGAGAGCATCGAGGGAGAGATAATTCGTTCCATAAAATTTTGATTGTTCTTTACGGACAAAGGTACGCATATTTCTCGAAAAATATAGCTATATTTGCCGAAAGTTAATCCCACTGAGTATGAATATTGCACTAATCATATCATTTTCAATCGTTGTGGTGCTACTTTTGGTGGCACTGATCTATTCGCGACGCGAGTTGCGCCAGTCGCGGGCCGAGACTGCGACCGAGCGCGAGGTGGCACGTCGCGAGGCTGACGAGCAGGCGGCACGTACCGAGGAGTTGCAGGAGCGTATCGTCGAGCTGACTGCGGCAAAGGGCGAGGCGCAGACCGAGGCGGAGCGTCGTGCGGTGCGTATCGAGGCTCTTGAAGCGCGTTTGGAGGATCAGCAACGAGCATTCGAACAGGAGCGCGAGGAGCAACGCGAGCAGCAACGTGTGGCAGCCGAGCAGCAGCGTGCCGAGCAGGAGCAGTTGCAGAAGGTGATGCAGGAGCAATTCCGCAATTTGGCAAGCGATATTTTGGAGGAGAAGAGCCGCGTGTTCCGTCAGACCAATTCGGAGTCTATCGAGCAGTTGCTCAAACCGTTCCGCGATAATATTGCCGATTTTAAGTTGCGCGTCGAGACGATCCATCGCGACGATGTCGAGCGCCACGGAGCACTGAAAAACGAGCTCAAAAACCTGATGGAACTCAACCGTCGTATTACCGATGAGACCAATAATCTGACCGAGGCTATTCGTGGCAATTCGAAGGTGCAGGGCGATATGGGCGAGATGATTCTGACGACCATTCTCGACCACTCGAACCTCATCAAGGGCGAGCACTATGTGGTGCAGGCCAATCTGAAAGATGAGGCGGGCAACAACCTGCGTCCCGATGTGATTTTGAACCTGCCCGAGGGCAAGCGTGTGGTGATCGACTCGAAGGTGTCGCTGACGGCTTACCTCGACTATACACGCGCCGAAACCGATGCCGAGCGCACGTCGGCAATGGCTCGCCATATCGAGTCGATACGCCAGCATATCAAGGAGTTGAGTCGCAAGGAGTATCAGCGATTGCTGGACTGTACGCCCGATTTCGTGCTGATGTTCGTGCCCATCGAGTCGGCATTTTTGGAGGCGATGCGCGAGTGCCGCGACGATCTGTGGTTGGAGGCTTACAATCGTAAGGTGATCCTCTCGTCGCCGACCAATCTGTTTGCGATGTTGAAGTTGGTCGATGATCTGTGGCAGCGCGACAATCGCAACCGCAGCACCGAGCGAATCGCCCAACTTGGAGTCAAACTCTACGATCAGTTTGTCCGTTTTGTGGGAGCCTTGGAGGGTGTCGGCAAGGGTCTTGGCGAGGCGCAACGCAACTACGACGAGGCTTACAAGCGCCTGACGTCGGGCAACGATAACCTTGTCCGCAATAGCGAGCGCTTGCGCCAATACGGTATCAATCCCAAAAAGTTGCTCAACGCCAACCTGCTCGATGCAGCCGAAGAGTCGGCCGAAGAGTCGAGCGAGAGCGCTGAGAGTTAAAAAGTGGCGGGCGAACGAATCAATTCGCAAGAAATTTATTACCTTTGTGGGTTACATTTGACGAATAACGACAAATACTTAATAATCAATACTCAACTATGAACAAAGTTACTATCGAGCGTTCACATCGTTTGGACGGTATCGGCGAGTACTATTTCTCGCGTAAGTTGCGCGAAATCAGCGAAATTGAGGCCGCTACGGGCCGTCAGATCATTCGTTTGGCAATGGGTAGTCCCGACCTGCCGCCTCATCAGTCGGTTATCGACCGTCTGTCGAAAGAGGCACAGCGTCCCGATGTTCACAAATATATGTCGTATCAGGGCGAGCCTATTCTGCGTAAGGCGTTTGCCGATTGGTACAAGCGCTACTACAATGTCGAGGTAGATTTCCGCTCGGAGGTGTTGCCTCTGCTCGGCTCGAAGGAGGGCTTGATGCACATCTGCCAGACCTTCCTCAATGTGGGCGATAAGGTGTTGGTCCCCAACCCTGGCTATCCCACTTATAGCGCAGCGGTTAAGCTGTCGGGTGGTGTGATGGTTCCCTACTCGCTGAACAAGCAGACGGGTTTCCTGCCCGATTTCGAGGCTATCGAGGCGGCCGGTTTGGAGGGCGTGAAGATGATGTTGGTGAACTATCCCAATATGCCGACGGGTCAGACTCCGACTCCCGATCTGTTCGAGAAGCTGGTTGCATTCGGTGCTAAGCACAACATTCTGATTATTCACGACAATCCGTATAGCTTTGTTCGTAACCCCAAGCCAATGAGCATTTTGCAGGTTGAGGGCGCAATGGAGGTTGCAATGGAGCTCAACTCGCTGTCGAAGGGTCATTCGATGGCAGGCTGGCGTGTGGGTGCGATCTTCGCCAAGAAGGAGTGGATCGACGCAATTCTCTGCTTCAAGAGCAATATGGACTCGGGTATGTTCTATCCCGTGCAGGCTGCTGCCGAGACCGCTCTGTCGTTGGGTGATGAGTGGTTCAAGGAGTTGAACGAGATCTACTATGCTCGCGAGAAACAGGGCTACGAACTGCTTGACGCTCTGGGTTGTACCTATCGCAAGGGTCAGGCTGGTCTGTTCATTTGGGCGGAGCTGCCTGAGAGCTACGAGGGCGATTCGTTCCAATTCTCGGACGAGGTGATGGAGAAGTGCGACGTATTCGTAACACCGGGTGCGATCTTCGGTAGCGAGGGTAAGCGTTACGTTCGTATCACTCTGTGCTGCCCCGCCGAGTTGCTCGAAAAGGCTGCCCAGCGTGTGCGCGAGAGATTGAATAAGTAATTCGATCGACCGAACTAAGAGGTTGCCCGCGCGCGAGTGCGTTGTGGGCAACCTTTTTTGTGTGAGTAGTGATGATATTCTCGGTTTTTCAATATTTGAAGGCGTTGGCCGATCCCGTTGGGCGTTTTCGAACGCTCGGCGTGCCACGTGTTGTGCCTGCGGGGAGCTTCCGCACGGGTAACGACGCGGTGGTCTTTCGTGTTGTGAGCGAGGGTCGGACGATGATGCTCAAATGTTATCTGCGATCGCCTCAAATGATTGAGGCACGTTGTGCCTGCTCGCAACGAACGCCACTGACGGCCTATTGTCGGTGGCTCGATCGGGAGCTGACGATTGATGACGATGCGGGCGGAACGACCGAGGTGGGAGTTACGGTGGGCGAGTGGATCGAAGGTCGCACGTTGGCCGATGAGATTTTGGACGTAGTGGTTGAGCGCGACGCGGAGCGATTGGCTCGGTTGTCAGCCGAGTTTGATCGGTTGGCATTGGCTCTGCTTGGGCAGGAGTGGGCGCACGGTGATCTGAAACCCGAAAACATCGTCTGCTCACCGAACGGTATGCGTTTGATTGATATCGACTCGATCTATACGCCCGAACTTGCGGGGCTGACCACGACGCAACTCGGTACGGAGGGGTATCGCCACCCGTCGCGAACGGAGAGTGATTTCGATCGCCATTTGGACGACTATCCGATTGCGCTGATCTCGACGACGTTGGCCGCTTTGGCACTCGATTACGATCTCTATCGTCGCAACGATCGAGGTGATGGAGTGCTCATCGATCCTTCGGAGGCAGTTGCGGGAATGAGTGCGATTGTGGCAGAGATCGAACGCCTGTTTGCACGTGCGGGCGACGCGGCTCACACGGTGATACTCAATAGCTTACTTACGCCTACGCATCACATTGAAGGATTGCACGAGGCGCTGCTACAAGCTGTCGAAGGTGTGCCCGACGCCGACAATCTGGAACTCGCGCCACGAGGTGGTCGTTGGGGTTATACCGATACGCAGAGTCGCTGGGTGATACAGCCCGTTTATCGGAGTGCGTTTGATTTTCGCGAAGGTTATGCGGCGGTGCAGTTGGGCGACGTATGGCAATATATCGACCGCCACGCTCGACAGAAGATGATCTGTGCGGAGGCCTCGGCAATCAAGTCGGTGCGCAATGGTCGGGCACGTCTGCTGATTGATGGCGAGTGGGTGGAGCGCGAGATTGATGAGAATTAAGCGGAAACAGCCATATAATTAAGGTATATTTGCGAAAAATCGCTAACTTTGCCATTTAGAAACAATTAAAAACATATATAAGACTATGAAAGCTGAATACATTCCCTTCGTTGAAGAGTTGATCGAACTTGCTATTAAAGAGGATATTGGCGATGGTGATCACACCTCGCTCTGCTGCATTCCCGCCGAGGAGCGCGGTCGTATGCGCCTGCTGTGCAAGCAGGAGGGTATCATTGCGGGTATCGAGGTTGCGCAGATGGTGCTCAACCGTCTGGATCCCGAGATGGAGTTCGAACAGCTGCTCGAAGATGGTACTCGCGTGAAGGTGGGCGACGTGGCGTTCTACGTGTCGGGTCGTCTGCAATCGTTGTTGCAGGCCGAGCGTATCCTGCTCAATATTATGCAGCGAATGAGTGGCGTGGCGACTCAGACGGCGGTCTATGCCGATCGCTTGGAGGGTCTGAAAACCAAAGTGTTGGATACCCGTAAGACCACACCCGGTATGCGCGTGCTGGACAAGATGGCAGTGAAGATCGGCGGTGGCGAGAACCACCGTATCGGTCTGTTCGATATGATTCTTTTGAAGGACAACCATATCGACTTTGCGGGTGGTGTGGAGCAGGCGCTGACCAAGTGCCGCGAGTATCTGGCTCGCACGGGTCGCAACTTGAAGATCGAGATCGAGGTGCGCACGTTGGAGAACATCGACGAGGTCTTTGCTGCGGGTGGTGCCGATCGCATTATGCTCGATAACTTTTCTCTTGAAATGACACGTGAGGCAGTGAAGCGTATTGCGGGTCGTTGCGAGATCGAGTCGAGTGGCGGTATCACGCTCGATACGCTGCGCGACTACGCTGAGTGCGGTGTCGATTTCGTGTCGGTGGGTGCGCTGACTCACCAGATCAAGAGCCTCGATATGAGTTTGAAGGCTTGCTAAACGATTGAATATGAAGAAAGTATTTTTATTCGTAGCTTTGGTGTTGGCTGCCGTTGCCAATGCCGCAGAGCCTTATACCTATACTGATATTGTCCGCCTCAGTGCCAAGCAACGCTCGGTCTATGGACTGCGCTCGACTGCCGACGGTGAGCACTATACGGCAATGGTCGGCGGGTCGGTGTGCCGTTTCGCGTATGCAACGGGTGCGCAGACCGATGTGATCTACGACGCAAAGGCCGAGGGTGCGGTGCGTGTGGGCGACTATGAGTTCTCGCAGGACGAGAGCCTGTTGCTCATTTCGTCGAATCACTCGCCGATCTATCGCCACTCATTCACGGCCGATTACTATGTCGCAAAGGTCGGAGGTCGTGCCGAGGAACTCGCTCCCGAGATCGAGGGCAAGCGCGACGCAGTCATCTCGCCCGACAATCGTTGGGTGGGTTTTGTGGCTGAGAATGACCTCTATATCGCTGATATGCAGAATGGTGGCGCGGTGCGACGCTTGACGACCGACGGCAAGCGCAACCACATTATCAACGGCGCAACGGATTGGGTCTATGAGGAGGAGTTTGCATTTACGCGAGCGTTTGCCTTCTCGCCCGATGGCGCGAAGGTGGCCTACCTGCGTTTCGACGAGAGCGAGGTTGAGGAGTTCGAAATGATGCGCTACGATGCCCAACTCTACAATCGCCCTTACAAATTCAAGTATCCGAAGGCAGGCGAGCGAAACTCGACGGTCGAGTTGTATGTCTATGATATTGCAACGGGTGCTCGCACGAAGGTCGATGTGGGCAGCGAGAGCGATCAATACATTCCGCGCATTGGCTGGACGCCACGCGGTGAGTTGTATTTCTTCCGCGAGAATCGCCTGCAAAACCACTTTGAGGTGCTGTTGGCGTCGGCCGATGGTGCGTCGAGGGTGATCTACGACGAGCGTTCGCCACGCTATGTCGAGCGTGTCGATGATCGTACGGTTACGTTCCTCGCGGACGGCGATCGCTTTGTGGTGCGCAACGAAACCGAGAGCGGATATATGCACCTCTACCTTTACAGCGTGTCGCGTGGTCGCCTGCGAGCATTGACCGAGGGTGCGTGGGAAGTAACTGAGGTTGTTGAGGTTACGGACGAGCGAGTCTATTACCTCTCGACCGAAACCTCGCCCTTGCGTCGCAATCTTTACTCGGTGAAACTCAATGGTCGTGATAAGCGTCGTATTACCGAGCGCGATGGTATGTATCGCATTGCGCCCAGCCGCGGTATGCGCTACTATATCAGCTATTTCTCGTCGGCAGACGATCCGCAGACCGTAACTTTGCATCGTGCCGATGGCTCTCTGGTGCGTGTTTTGGAGGACAATGCCGACTATGTGAAGGCGACGATCGACCTGCCGCGTAAGGAGTTCTTCACCTTCACAACGGAGCGTGGCGACCGCCTGAATGGATATATGGTGCGTCCGTCGGATTTCGACAAGACGAAGAAATATCCCGTGCTGATGACTCAATATTCAGGTCCGGGCTCGCAGAGCGTGGCCGATAGTTGGGCGCTCGGTTGGGAGGACGCAATGGTGCAGAATGGCTATGTTGTGGTCTGTGTCGACGGTCGCGGTACGGGCTTCCGAGGCGAGGAGTTCAAGAAGCTGACCTACGGGCAGTTGGGTCGCTTGGAGGTCGAGGATCAGATCTCGGCGGCACGTTATCTGCAAACGCTCGCGTGGATCGATTCGGAGCGAATAGGTATCTACGGTTGGAGCTATGGCGGCTTTATGGCGTTGGGTGCGGCACTGCGTGGTGGCGACCTGTTCAAGATGGCGATTGCCGTGGCACCCGTAACCTCGTGGCGCTACTACGACTCGGTCTATACGGAGGTCTATAATGGTCTGCCTCAGCAGAATGCAGTTGGTTATGACGATAATTCGCCGATCAACTTTGCCGAGGGTCTGTCGCCTCGCACCTCGTTGCTGATTATCCACGGTACGGGCGACGATAATGTCCATTTCCAGAATACGGTCGAGATGGTGCGCGCACTGAATCGTGCCGGTAAGCAGTTCGATCTGGCGATCTATCCCGACGACAACCATTCGATGGTACCTGCGGGTCGCATTCACGTGCGCGAGCGTATGGTGCGCTATACGTTAGAGAACCTCTAAACCGTCGATGTCAATCTCCAATGGCCGCCCGTTGAGTACCACTCGCGCGCGGCCATTTTTGTATTCGAAGGCGTCGTCATATTGCAGAGCGATGACCTCGCAACCGTGCGTGTCGATATAGCCCCAACGATCGTCAGTGCGTGCCGCAATACGGTGGTCGGAGCACTCGCCCAAGTAGTCGTAGTAGTGGCTGATGCGACGTCCGAGCGAATCGTAGAGCGACCAGCGGTGCGCGTTTCGGGCGGTTGCGATGTTGTAGTCGGCTGACCAACAGATGTCTTCGTGCTCGGGTGCGATGATCCATTCGCCCTGCTTGTTGATCAATCCTACGCCGCAGTCGGTCGCTGCCACGGCGCGCCCTTCGTGAAATGGCTCGACGTTAGTGAATTGCGGTTCGATGATGACGTTGTTCAACATATCGAGATAGCCGTAGCGGTCGCCCTCACGAAAAGCTATTCGATCCTCCGAAACGATCCCGATCCACTCGCGATTGGAGAAATCGACGCGATCGAGCAGTTGGCGCGTAATGAGTTGAAGATTCGCGGTCGGACGCTTTGTGGGACGCACCTTTGCCTCGCCCGCAATGGCGCGCAAACGAGCGCAGAGCTCTGTGCGGTCGGTCGTTGCAAGTAGCTCAGCGACAGAAGGGTAGGTGGCATTGGGTATGGCAGTTTGCAGAATCGCGTATGTGATCTCGACAATGGCGCGGTGGTCGTCTGTGGAGCGCTCGATACGACCGTGATGCAGACCATAGAGAGCCATACCGCCGTCTGCGCACACGATGATACGCGAGGTCGAGAGGGCACGATGTGCGAACGGAACCTCGGTGAGAGCCTCAGCCGTTGCGATCCATTCTGCGGCCAATCTTCGAGCGTCTTTGGCCGAAATGCCTGCACTCAGAATACGATCGAGAGTCTGGCCTTCGGGCAACACCTCAATCACGATATCATTCAGACGATCGCCAATTCGCAACTCATTGTGCAGTAGTCGATAACCAACCAAAAGCGGAGTGTCTATGCGTTTCAGTGCCGCACTCAGGCGGGCAGCGTCGTGGGTTGCCGAAGGGTCGATCGGGCAGCAGATGCGGCAGGGACGATCTCCCCATCGTGCGTCGAGTTCGATGTAACGGCTCGAAGTTCGCATTCGTGGTAGTCCGTCAGCTCCGAGTGAGAGACGAATACCTCGTAGATTCGCGTAGGCGCAACAACTCGATGCGGCTGCGATATAATCATTTATCGAATTGATCATCATTACATTACGTTTAGACTGATTGAGCCGATGTTCATCATTGCAACCACCTCGGCAGCCGAGGCGTTGAAGCACATACCGCGGTAACGACCGCCTGCTGCCTCGCCACGCAACGAGGCGATTGCCGATGAGTAGTTCGAGGGCATCTCGCTGGCGCACTCGTAGAGCAGACGAGCGTAGTAATTATGTTCCAACTCGTCGATCGAGCGCGGAAAGATTACCGATCGCTCGCCTGCGGTTGATGTTAGATGAATGTTGATCAGCAGTGCGTTGCCATCGGTCGTCGAGCAGCTGCGCAGGCGATCGCTGATCTCGGCTATGTCGGCGTGGTCGCCGTCCGAAGCCTCACCGTCGGTGATGTTGAAAATTGTCGGAGGGTAGCTGTGTGCGTTTTCGGGGCGGGCGCACCACTCTTCGACCATCTCCGAGGCTTCGAGCAGAGCCTCGAACATCGGAGTTGATCCCTCGGCTGCGGGAGCAACCCAATGCGGTAGGGCAAATCCACCGCGCGAAGGCTCAATGCAGACCAGCTGTTCGAACTCGGTTATGGGGATAAAACCTTTGCGATTGCCTACGATGGGTTGCAGTGCGTCGCCAGCGTATCCGATGAGCGCCACGTCGAAATAGTTGCGCACGCCGTCGCTGCGTCGAGCGCGGCAGAGCAGTTCGAAGATCAGTCGGTTGGTAATCTCGGCCAGAGCTTCGGCCTTTGATACGCGTTGTCCATTGAATGAGATCGGTTCGGCCATCGAGCCTGAGCGGTCGAGTAATATTACAAATGCCGTACGGTTGTGGCTGGTAATTGTCGAGGCGTATTGAGTCATAGTCAATAGATTAGTTGAAGTTGTATTGTGCGAAATTAAAAACAATTTTATAGAAACGCACAATTTTTTGAATGTTGGATTGTCGAAATGGTCAAAAATGCGATAACGATGGGTGCTGAATATTGTATTTTCGTGAAAATATTGTAATTTTTTTGTCGTGAGGTGCCAAGACCGTTCGTAAAAATCATAACTTTGCACTCGGTTTAACCGCGAAATGAAAACAAACAATGGAGGATAAACGTTTACAATCAATAGGACGTCTGTTGGAGGTGCTCGACGAGTTGCGCGAGAAGTGCCCGTGGGATCGCAAGCAGACCTTCGAGTCGTTGCGTAGCAATACGATCGAGGAGGCTTACGAGCTGGTCGATGCCATCACCGACGGCAATATGGACAATGTTAAGGAGGAGATTGGCGACCTGCTGCTGCACGTGGCATTCTACTCGAAGATGGGCGATGAGCAGGGACTGTTCGATATAGGCACGGTTGCCGATGCGTTGTGCGATAAGTTGATCTATCGCCACCCGCACGTCTTTGGCGACATTCACGCCGACACCCCCGAGGAGGTCAAACAGAATTGGGAGTTGCTCAAATTGCGCAAGAAGAAGCGCGCGGGAGGCTTGCTGAGTGGTGTTCCGCGCAGCCTGCCTTCGATGGTCAAGGCATTCCGCGTGGGCGAAAAGGCGGCCTCGGTGGGTTTCGATTGGGAGCGTCGCGAGGACGTCTGGGCTAAGGTGCAGGAGGAGATTGGCGAGGTGCAGACGGAGATCGACAACAAGGACCACGAGGCTTTGGAGGGTGAGTTTGGCGATCTGTTCTTTGCGCTGATCAACGCCTCGCGTCTGTATGGGATCGACCCTGAGCAGGCATTGGAGCGTACCAATCGCAAGTTCATACAACGTTTCGGCGCGATCGAGCGTGGTGCGGCTGAGCAAGGACGCGAATTGGGTGATTTGACGCTCGACGAGATGGAGGAGTTGTGGCAAATGGCAAAAAAAATGTAGCTAAAAGTCAAAAAGTTGCGATAAAATTTGCTCTATATATAAATAAGTATTATATTTGCGGCAGTAAACAAGAACAATGAGGGGACGAGAGTCCCCTCGTTTCGTAAATATATCCCGATGGCGAGTTGTTTTTGCAGCGCATATCGATTTGTTTCGGGAGAGTCATTTGAAGTGTAAGTATAGTTGAAGATCCAATGATTGATTGCAGTAAAATAGTCGAAATTGCCGAACAGTTGCTCGCGGAGAGCGATATGTTCGTCGTAGAATGTACGTGTAACAACGCCAATGAGGTCGAACTGATTATCGATAGCGATACGTCGGTAGCTATTGATGTGTGTGTTGATCTGAGCCGCGCGATCAACGAGCAGTTCGATCGTGATGTGGAGGATTTCTCGTTGATGGTAGCCTCGGCTGGTATCGGCTCGCCGTTGAAGGTCTATCGCCAATATCAGAAATTGATCGGTCGCCCTGTTGAGGTGTTGCTCGCGTGTGGCACCAAGATTCTGGCAACGATGACCGAGGCTACGCCCGAGTCGATCACCCTCTCGTATGAGGAGAAGCAGGCGGTCGAGGGCAAAAAGCGCAAGCAGCTGGTAACGGTGGTCAATAGCTATCCGCTTACCGAGGTCAAATGGACCAAAGAGTATCTCGATTATAAATAGTAACAAAATGGAAAATTATATTCGAGAGGCGTTATTAGATAAATTCGAGTTCCATAATTATGGACACGCCTTAGAAATTTTAAGTGAAGCTTTTCCTAACGAATGGAATGAAATACAAGATTGCTTGGAAAATTTAACTATCTCGACGGCTGATATTATGGCAGCAGGTGGAAATGAAACAGCAATTCCCAAAAAATTTGATGATGTTTTATATCCGTTAGGTTGGCGAGAAATTCGTATAACAGGTGATCTTTTAGTTAAGTTGTATCCTCGTCGCCAAAATCAGCGAGGAAGATTTGAAAAACATCCATCTGATGAGAAAATTATTGAAGGGTATATTGATGGTCATAATATTGACTTTATTAAAGGGAAGGTGGCATTTGATTTAGAATGGAATAGTAAGGACCAAACTTTTGATAGAGATTTATTGGCAATGCGTACTTATTTTGATTGTGGGCTTATAGAGGTTGGTGTGATTGTAACAAGGTCAAAGGATTTAGATGATGTCTTTAAGCAATTAGGGCGTAATATTATGTCTAAATATGGAGCAAGTACTACGTGGATGGGGAAATTGGAATATCGATTAAAATCACGAAGAAATGGAGGCTGCCCAATTCTCGCAGTAGGAATTAAAAAGGCTTGTGTTGAATATGGAGAAGAATAATATAATTGAAACAATAGAAAATTTTAAACGCTATACTGAGGGGAAAAAGTATAAGACAATATATGCAGATCCTCCTTGGCAGTTTCAGAACCGAACGGGCAAGGTGGCTCCTGAGCATAAAAGACTCAATAGGTATAGTACTATGACGCTTGAAGAAATAATGCAACTTCCTGTATCAGAGGTGGCAGATGATAAATGTCATTTATATTTATGGGTTCCGAATGCGTTATTACCAGAAGGATTAGCTGTGATGAAGGCTTGGGGATTTGATTATAAAACCAATCTTATATGGGAAAAAGTGCGTAAAGATGGAATGCCAGATGGTAGAGGAGTGGGGTTTTATTTTAGAAATGTAACAGAGATATTATTATTTGGTGTAAAAGGGAATAAGAATAGGACTTTGGATGCAGGTAGATCGCAAGTTAATATAGTACGTTCAATTAAACGTGAGCATTCAAGAAAACCCGATGAGTTTGTAGGTTTAATAGAAAGTTGTTCTGGCGCACCTTATTTAGAAATGTTTGCGAGAGGTAATCGTAAAAATTGGGATATGTGGGGCAATCAGGCAATTGAAGAATATGAGCCAACGTGGAACACATATGCGAATCATACGACAGCACAGAAATGAAAGATTATAAATATAACAAAAAATAAAAGCTAAAAGAAAGATGGACAATCTGAATCTTATCAGCAACTTTGCAGAGTTCAAAGAGCTGAAAAACATCGACAAGAGCACGATGATTGGTGTGTTGGAGGACGTTTTCCGCCACGCATTGCAGAAGCAGTACGAGACGGACGAGAACTTCGACGTGATCATCAACCCCGAGAAGGGCGACCTCGAAATTTGGCGTAACCGTACGGTTGTGGCCGATGACGAGGTTGAGAACCCCAATATGCAGATCTCGGTTTCGGAGGCAAAGCAGATCGACCCCACCTATGAGGTTGGCGACGAGTATGCTGACGAGATCAAACTCAACTCGTTCGGTCGTCGTACCGTGCTGTCGCTGCGTCAGAATCTGGCGTCGCGTATCCTCGACTTGGAGAAGGCTAACCTCTACGAGAAGTACTCGGAGAAGGTGGGCGAGATCATCACGGGCGAGGTTTATCAGGTTTGGAAGAAGGAGGTATTGGTACTCGACGACGAGGACAACGAGCTGTTGCTGCCCAAGAGCGAGCAGATTCCCAGCGATTTCTTCCGCAAGGGCGACACGATCCGCGCTATCGTTTCGCGCGTGGAGATGATCAACGGCACACCGAAGATCATTCTGTCGCGTACGGCTAACGAGTTCTTGGAGCGTCTGTTCGAGCAGGAGGTTCCCGAGATCTTCGACGGCCTGATCACCATCAAGAAGATCGTTCGAATCCCCGGCGAGCGTGCTAAGGTTGCAGTTGAGTCGTATGACGATCGTATCGACCCCGTAGGTGCTTGCGTGGGTGTCAAGGGCTCGCGTATCTACTCGGTGGTTAAGGAGTTGCGCAACGAGAATATCGACGTTGTGAACTTCACGACCAACACCCAGCTGATGATCCAGCGTGCGCTGAACCCCGCTAAGATCTCGACCATCACCATCGACGAGGAGAGCAAGACCGCATCGGTATATTTGAAGCCCGATCAGGTTTCGTTGGCTATCGGTAAGGGCGGTCTGAATATCCGTCTGGCTAAGATGCTGACGGGTTATGACGTCGATGTTTATCGTGAGGTCGAGGAGGAAGATGTTGATTTGAAGGAGTTTGCTGACGAGATCGAGCCGTGGATCATCGACGCTTTGAAGGGTATCGGTTGCGATACAGCCAAGAGCGTCATCGCACTGCCTATCGACGAGCTGGCTCGCCGTGCCGATTTGGAGGAGGATACCGCTAAGGAGGTGGTAGCAATTCTCCGCGCTGAATTTGAATAAATGAAAGATTTACGAAAGCTAAATCTTTGCACTACTCTCAATTTTTAATTTTGTAAATCTTTTAGAACGAACAGTATGTCAAACGAACGTAAACTTAGACTCAATCAAGTTGCGAGAGAGTTCAAAGTTGGAGTAAGCAGCATAGCCGAATTTCTCGAAAAGAAGGGTATTAAGATCGATCGCACGCCCAATACGTTGATTGATCAGCAGATGTATGCCCTGCTCGAAAAGGAGTTCGGATCGAACCGTGGCGGTAATCCGCGCGGTGAGGTGCGCGAGCGTATCTCGCAGAAACCGACGGCAGTGTCGATCGGTCAGAAGAAGGGTGATGACGACTTCAAAGAGGAGGTTGTGATCAAGAGTAAGAGCATCTCGGTCAAGGACGAGGTGAAGGCGATGGGCCCGAAGATTTTGGGTACTATCGATCTGGGCGGCAAGAAGGCAAAGCCTGCACCTGCACCGCAGCTCGCCCCTGCACCTAAACCCGCTGAAAAGCCCGTACAACCGAAGGTGGAGAAGCCCGTAGCAGCACCTGCACCCGTACCCGCACCGAAAGCAGCGCCAAAGCCTGTGCAGAACGATATCCAGAACAAGACCTATGACGAGCGTCTGGCTGAGAGCAAAGATGATATCTTCCGTCCTCAGTCGTCGCAGTTGTCGGGTCCGAATGTGATTGGCACGATCGACGTGTCGCAGTTCCAGCCGGGTGGTCGCCACCCCAAGCGCAAGCGCATTACCAAGGATAAGGTTGATGTAACCAAGCCCCAGCAGGGTGGTCAGCCGAAGGGTAATAATGGCGGCAATAAGCCTAATCAGCCCAACCAGCCCAAGCAGCAGAATGCGGCTCAGCAGCAGGCAGCGCAGCAGGGTGGTGGCAAGAAGAAAAAGAACAAGCAGAAACCCGCACCCAAACCCGTTGTACGCCCCGAGGTTAGCGACGAGGAGGTAGCAAAGCAGGTTAAAGATACGCTGGCACGTCTGACGGCTAAGAACTCGAAGAGCAAGGGCGCCAAGTATCGTAAGGAGAAGCGTGAGGCTGTTTCGGCCAAGATGAACGAGGAGATGGAGCGTCAGGAGATGGAGCGCTCGGTATTGAAGGTTACGGAGTTCGTAACCGTCAGCGAGTTGGCTACGATGATGAACGTTTCGGTCAATGAGGTCATTATGGCTTGTATGAACTTGGGTCTGATGGTGTCGATCAACCAGCGTCTGGACGCTGAGGCATTGGTTGTAGTTGCCGAGGAGTTCGGTTTCACGGTTGAGTTCGTATCGGTTGAGATTCAAGAGGCTATCGAGGACGAGGGCGACTCGGAGGAGGAGCTGATTTCGCGTCCGCCGATCGTGGTTGTGATGGGACACGTCGATCACGGTAAGACATCGTTGTTGGATAATATCCGTAAGACCAACGTCATCGAGGGTGAGGCCGGCGGTATCACGCAGCACATCGGAGCATATAGCGTTGAGCTGAATGGTCAGAAGATCACCTTCCTCGATACCCCGGGCCACGAGGCATTTACTGCGATGCGTGCTCGTGGTGCGAAGGTTACCGACGTTGCGATTATCATCGTTGCGGCTGACGACCACGTGATGCCGCAGACGGTCGAGGCAATCAACCACGCCTCGGCAGCAGGTGTGCCTATCGTGTTCGCAATCAATAAGATCGATAAGCCCGCAGCAAATCCCGACCACATCAAGGAGCAGTTGGCTAATATGAACTATCTGGTCGAGGATTGGGGTGGTAAGTACCAGTGCCAGGAGGTATCGGCTAAGAAGGGTATGAACCTCGACAAGTTGCTCGAAAAGGTGCTTTTGGAGGCCGAACTGTTGGAGTTGAAGGCTAATCCCGACCGCCGTGCAACGGGTACGGTGATCGAATCGACGCTGGATAAGGGTCGCGGTTACGTTGCGACGTTGCTCGTGCAGAACGGTACGTTGCGCGTGGGCGATGTGATGCTGTCGGGTGTTCATTCGGGTCGTGTTAAGGCGATGTTCAACGAGCGCGGTCAGAAGGTCAATGAGGCACCCCCCTCGACTCCCGTTCAGGTGTTGGGCTTGAATGGTGCTCCCGCGTCGGGCGATACGTTCAATGTGATGGAGGACGATCGTTCGGCACGCGAGATCGCAAACAAGCGTGAGCAGTTGCAGCGTATGCAGGGCATTATGACCCAGAAGCACGTAACGTTGGACGAGATTGGTCGTCGTATCGCTATCGGCTCGTTCAAGGAGTTGAACATCATCGTTAAGGGTGATGTGGACGGCTCGGTTGAGGCAATGACGGGCTCGTTGATCAAGCTATCGAAGGAGGAGGTTCAGGTGAACGTGATCCACTCGGCAGTAGGTCAGATCTCGGAGTCGGACGTTCTGTTGGCAGCCGCTTCGAATGCGATTATCGTCGGTTTCCAGGTACGTCCGTCGGCAGGCGCACGCCGTCTGGCTGAGTCGGAGGAGATCGAGATCCGCTTGTATTCGATCATCTACGACGCGATCAACGATATCAAGGACGCAATCGAGGGTATGTTGGAGCCCGTTATGAAGGAGGAGATTGTATGCTCGGTTGAGGTGCTCGAAACCTTCAAGATCTCGAAGGTTGGTACCATTGCGGGCTGTATCGTTCGTGAGGGTAAGCTCACCCGTAACACGTCGATTCGCGTGATCCGCGACGGTATTGTGATCTACACGGGTCGTCTTGGCTCGTTGAAGCGTTACAAGGACGACGTTAAGGAGGTTACGAACGGTATGGAGTGCGGTCTTAACATCGAGAGCTTCAACGATATTCGCGTAGGCGACGTTGTTGAGGGCTACGAGCAGGTTGAGGTTAAGCGCAAGTAAATCGAATATCGTAATTTGCAAACCAGCCGCGATCCATTATGGGTCGCGGCTGGTTTCTTTATTCAAAATTCAAGATTCAAGATTCAAGATTAATAAGCGCAGAGATCAGATTGAATCATTAAATTAATATACGAGAAATCGGTACTTTGCTTATTGTCTAATGTATATATTCGATATGTTGATCCATTTTGATATACTGTGCATACGTTATCTTCATAGGTCATTACGTATGAGTTATTCTCGTATTGACCAGTAGTTCTAGCCTCTATCATTCTGCCATTTGTGTCATAAATAAACGAAGCCGTGTAATCCTTGTTGCCCTCCCAATATTGCTCAAAAGTTGCTACATTGCTTTTAGGCGTAGATGTTTTTAATTCCAATATATCTTTATTAAGGCTTTCTAATTTTTTATCAAGCTCCTCCCACTTTTCTTCGCAATCACAATTATTTATAGTATTGTTCGTGTTAATACGCTGAAAAACAATTTGTGCCAATGAATCATAATCAATTTTTTCAATCTTAACAATTCTATCTTCAAAACCGTCAATTTTAGCAAACAGCTCTTTGATCGTATCGTTGCAATTACACTCTACAAATTCCTTCAAATCGTCAGCGCAGGCGACTACGGTAATGCTAATCACTGCTCCCAACAGAAAAGCGGCTAATGTTGAAAAAGATTTCTTGATCATAATTCATTTGTTATTAATAGTTAAACAAAAAAAGCGTGCACTCCACTTGCACGCCATCGAGGGCTACCACACCCTACAACCCCTACAAGCAAGCACACGCATAGCGGTACTCGCCTTAATGGGGTTATTCAAAAGCCTTATCTTAATCAGTTGTGGTAGTTCGATGGCGATTAGGCAATATGTCATTACAAATATAAAAGATTTCTGCCTTTTACGCAAATTTTTTTGCTCGTGTCGTTTGAATACTTGCTTTTAATCTTTTCGATTGCTATATTTGTGAATGAAAGTGCTCAAAATCATCACTCTATGGCTGGTCGCAGTGGCGGCTTTCGGTGGGTGCAGTGGCGCGAGAGGCGGCTCTAAGGCCGATTTCGAGCTGCTGCAACGTGAGCTTCGTGAGGGCGATCTGCTCTTTCGTCGAGGTATTGGTGTGCTGGGGCGCGCGGTGGTGGCGACGGACGACGAAGGGAGGTTTTCGCACGTGGGTATTGCCGTTAAGGTCGATAATGAGTGGCACGTGGTGCACGCAGTTCCCGACGAGCCCGATTTCGAGGGCGACTTCGATAGGGTAAAGTGCGAGCCGATTGAGCGCTTCTATGACGAATTTCGTGCGGGTAATGGGACGGTATATCGCCCAAACGTGTCGAACGAAACAATCGCAGTAGCGGTGCGTAATGCGCTAAGACTCAGTGCCGAGCAGCGACCATTCGACCACGATTACGACCTCGGCGACACAACGGCGCTGTACTGCACCGAGCTGGTCGAATATGTTTTCGGGCTGGGTGGAGTGTCGATGAGCGAGGGGCGACAAACTCACGTGAACTTTCCGAGTATGACGGGCGATTACATTATGCCGTCGGACTTGACAAAGAATAACAAACTTAACCCTATTTATTCATTCTAAAACCTAAATGACTATGAAGAAATTTTTTTCACTTTTGGCAGTTGCCGTAGCGATGTTTATGGTATCTTGCTCGTCAGCGCCTGCAACCCCGAGCGATGCGGCTGTTGAGTACTATCAGTGTGTAGCCAATGGCGACTATGAGGCTTTTGCTAATGCAATCCACTACGACACTACCGACCCTGAGGAGATTGCTGAGGGCAAGGCAATGATTATCTCTCTGTACAAGGAGAAGGCTGCACCTGAGATTGAGAAGAAGGGTGGCGTGAAGAGCGTCGAGGCTACGGGTGAGACCATCAGCGAGGACGGCAATACGGCTAATGTTCAGCTCAAAATCGTCTATGGCGATGGTTCGGAGAAGACCGAAGATGTTAAGATGGTAAAGGTTGAGGATAAGTGGTTGTTGTCATTCGACAAATAGTCGCACCCCCCCCTATAACACAAAAACGCAGGCCGATGAGGTCTGCGTTTTTGTGTTGAAGACCGAGGTCTTACAACTCCAATTTTGAATGGTTAGTTCAGCGCGATTATTTCTTCTCGAAGAAATCCTTCACCTGATCGTTAGCGATAATGCCCTCTTTGAACATATAAGCGCCAGTCTTCTCCGACTTAACCATCTTGATGCACTTGGTAAAGTTCTTACCAGTACCGGTTTTCAGGGTTGCAACTACTTTCTTTGCCATAATGCTTACTATTTAATTTCGCGGTGAACGGTTACCTTTTTCAGGTAGGGGTTGTACTTTTTACGCTCCAAACGATCGGGAGTGTTCTTCTTGTTCTTGGTGGTGATGTAGCGCGACATACCCGGAACGCCACTTGCCTTCTGCTCAGTGCACTCGAGGATCACCTGAACTCTGTTGCCTTTCTTTGCCATTTGTTGTTACCTCGTTTTAATTAGTAAACCTTACGAGCTGCTGCTGCCTCTTTGAGAGCGTTTGCAAGACCCTTTTTGTTAATAGTTTTCATACCTGCTGCCGACACTTTGAGTGTAATCCAGCGGTTCTCTTCTTCCGACCAGAAGCGCTTGGTTTTCAGATTGGGGCTGAACTTGCGCTTGGTCTTACGGTTCGAGTGAGAAACATTGTTACCCACCATCGCAACCTTACCAGTAATTTCGCAGACTTTCATCGTTTAATTATTTGTTAATATTGCACCCATATATTTTGGGCGTGCAAATATACGAACTTTTTCCTACAATACAAACTTTTTGCAACCACTTTTTCGACAATAGATAGTCGAGAGTGCCATTTATTCACCTTTTTGGTCGATAATGGCGTCGCGGAGCAGTGTTGCAGCGACACCCGCAGCGCGCTCGATCACCTGCGAGCGCACCGTACCGAGCACTCGACGCTCCGAGCGGACACCGTTGGGCGTAGCCACAGCGAACCAAACTGTGCCCACGGGCTTCTCCTCCGAGCCTCCCGAAGGACCTGCAATGCCCGTAGTCGCAACGGCATAGTCGGCACCGCTAATACGACGCGCGCCCTCGGCCATCTGCTCGGCAACCGCTTGACTCACTGCGCCATAGCGCTCGATGTCGGCCATATTGACACCCAACACCTGTGCCTTGGCCTCGTTGCTGTACGAAACCACACCGCAAAGGAAATAGCTCGACGCACCTGCCTGAGCCGTAAATCGTGAGGCGATCACACCGCCCGTGCAACTCTCGGCTACGGCAAGCGTTAAGCCTTTGTTAATTAATAGGTTATGGACATATGTGAAGATCGATTCGTGTTCGTAACCAACCACATATTGCGGGATCAGCTCCTCCAACTCTTCAAAACGGCGATCGATCTCGTCGCCTACCTCTCGACCATCGACCTCGTATGCCGACAGACGCAGTCGCACCTGCGAGGGCGAGGGCAGATATGCCAATTTGATATATTCGGGCAAGGCGTCCTCCCACTCCTCGATCCTCTTGGCGAGCATCGACTCGGCCAAACCCGTAGTGATCATCGTGCGGTGAACCACCTGTTTCAGAGCGAATTGCGCGCGCAGACGAGGCAGCACCTCCTCCTGCATCAAGTGCTCCATCTCGAACGGCACACCCGGCAACGACACCACCACCTTGCCCTCGCGTTCGAACCACATTGCGGGGGCTGTTCCGTGTGCATTATGCAGCACGGTGCAACGATCGGGGACGTCGGCCTGACTTTGATTGAGTTCGTTAAATTCGATCCCGCGGGCGGTGAGCATTGCTCTAACGTGCTCATAGACAGCCTCGTTGCGCACCAACTTCATTCCGAAATATTCGGCCAGCGTGCGCTTCGTAATGTCGTCCTTCGTGGGGCCCAATCCACCCGTCATAATGACCATATCGCACTGCGCGAGCGACGTGTCGAGTGCCTCGATGATTCGCTGGCGGTCGTCGCCAATCGACAGACGCTCGGTAACGACCACACCCGCCGAGTTGAGGGCACGCGAGATGTAAGCGGCGTTGGTATCCACGATCTGACCGATCAGGATCTCATCGCCGATAGTGATGATTTGAGCTTGCATATATGATTGTTATTCAGTTTTTTGCTCGGCAGGAGCGGCAGCCTTCGTAGCCTCATAGTCGGCTATCAACTGCTTGCAGATTTGACGAGCAAACGAGGGACCATTATAGATCATTCCCGAATATACCTGCACCAAACTTGCACCGGCATCGAGCATCGCCTTTGCGTCCTCGACGGTCATCACGCCACCCACGCCGATAATCGGGTAGCGACCCTGACAGCGGTCGTGCACGCGACGCACAACCTCCACAGCTCGTTTGGTCAGCGGAGCACCACTCAGACCACCGTTGCCGATCGTGTCGATGGTTTTCTGGTCGGTCGAAAGCCCTGCACGTGAGGTGGTTGTGTTGGTTGCAACGATACCGTCGAGCGGGGTTTCGATCATCACGTCGGTCATATCGTCCACCGAAGCGTCATCCAGATCGGGCGAAATTTTGAGCAGAATGGGACGATATTGGCTCTGTCCGCGACGGAACTCAAAGAGCGGTTCGAGGATCTCGGTTACGCTCTGCTTGTTCTGCAACGATGTAACCTTAGCCACGTTGGGGCAGCTGACATTGACCACGAAATAATCGACATATTGATACAGATTGCGGAACAATTTGAGATAATCCGACGGTGCATCTTCGATCGGAGTCAGCGAGTTCTTGCCGATATTTGCGCCCACGATGGTGCCTTGACGACGATTGTGCAGATTCTCGATAGCGTTCTGCATACCGTGGTTGTTGAATCCCATACGGTTGATGATTGCTCTATCTTTGGGCAGGCGGAACAGGCGCGGACGGGGGTTGCCGGGTTGTCCTTTGGGTGTAACCGTACCCACCTCGACGAAACCGTAGCCGAGCGCCGAGAGTTCGTTATAGACTTCGGCATTCTTGTCGAAACCTGCGGCAATACCGATCGGGTTAGCGAATTTGACACCGAAGACCTCGCGTTCGAGTGCGGGGTGCTTAACGGCAAAAAGCTTCTCCATCAGCCATTTCGATCCGGGAATGTAACCTGCAAAGCGCAACGCAGCGATGGTCAATTTATGAACATTCTCAGGCGAAAGGCAGAACAACAACGGGCGAATAATCTGAGTGTACATAGTTTGATTGTTACTCCATTATGGCGCAAAGGTAGAAATTTTAATTCACAATTCACAATTCACACCTCATAAATATTATATGTAGCAGACATAAATAGTAATTGCTAAAAGTACTCCTCGCGGTAGCGGTATTCGTTGCGCAGCTGCTCGAAATGGTCGGGGTGCTCACGCAACGCACGGCTCTCGGTCGCCAAATCGCAATAGCGATCAATCGTTGCGCACATCTCCGCCCACTCGATCGTCTGTGGTGCAATGCGCTCAACCTCAGTAGGGTAGAAATCCATCAAGGGCAAGTTGAATGCGCGCGCTACGGCCCGCACCGACATCGCTGTGGCATTAGCCTTACCTTGTGCCGAATAGCCCGCAATATGGGGGGTCGAGGCGAACACCTGTGCAAGCAACGTGTGATTGATCTGCGGCTCGTTCTCCCATACATCGAGATATGCCGAACAACGCCCCTCGGAAATTACCTGACTAAGCGCCTCGTTATCGACCACCTCGCCACGTGAGGCGTTGAGTATCACCGTATTGTGGCGTAACTGCGAGAAGAAATGCTCGTCAGCTAAATGCACCGTACGATCCTCGCCCTCGCGTATCAAAGGCACGTGGAACGTGATGATGTCGCACGTCGAGGCTACCTCGTCAATCGATCGAAAATCGCCACCCTCAGCACGCTTTCGAGGCGGGTCGCAGCGGACCACTTCGAAACCCCAACGGAGAGCATACTCCTCGACCAATCGACCAATGTTTCCCACGCCAACAATGCCCAAACGATGATCGCAGGGTTTGCTGCCATTGCGCTCGGTTGCGCTCTTCAAAGCAGCCGCAACCCACTGCAACACGCCACGCGAATTGCAGCCCGCAGCCGTCGCTACTTCGATACCGTGCGCACGACAATAGTCGAGATCGATGTGGTCGTAACCTATTGTGGCAGTGGCTATAAGATGTACTTGCGAGTTGTCGAGCAAAGCTGCATTGCACTTTGTTCGGGTGCGAACGATCAGGGCGTCGCTATCGCGCACCGACTCGGCGTCGAACCGCTCGCCTGCGAGATATTGCACCTCGGCGTATGGCTCGAACACCCCCGCAATAAACGGAATTGCGCTATCAATCGTGATTTTCATATTCGCAAAGGTAGTGAAAAAACGGCGTTTCGCTACTGCCTGCAACCAAAAATGTCCGCAAACAGCGCGCGCTCCATAACAAACCGCCCCCCCTCTCAAACAAAAAAAGTCCGCCCTTTTTAGGCGGACTCGTCAATTTGTCGGGGAGACTGGATTCGAACCAGCGACCTCCAACTCCCGAAGCTGGCGCGCTAACCGGACTGCGCTACACCCCGAAATTGCGTGTGCAAAGATACGAAAAATTATATTAAATTATCAAATAATTTTGGGATTGATGTCGAAAAAAATAACTCTTTGCCTGTAATTGGGTGATACAGAGCAAGTTTGTAAGCGTGCAAACATACACGTCCGGCGTCCGTCGAGCGTGAAGAGTACTTTTTGTCGCCCGCAACGGGACACCCAACGTGCTCCAAATGAGCGCGAATTTGATTTTTGCGACCCGTTTCGAGCGAGAGTTCGACGAGCGAACGACCTCCGCGCGAACGCAAAACACGATAGTGCGTTACGGCATCGACTGCATTGTCTTCGTCGGGTGTGCGGCTGACAAACATTTTGCGGTTGCGATTTTCGGCTAACGGTGCGTCGATCACGCCCTCCTCCGACGGCATAACACCATCAACCACAGCGACATACTTGCGGTCGATCACCACGCGATGCCAATCTGCTTGCAGACGATGTTTGACCTCCTCGCTCTTGGCAAAGACCATCAATCCCGAAGTCTCGCGGTCGAGACGATGGACGATAAAAATTCGATTCGACGGATCTTCCCGCTTGACGTGTTGGCTGAGGATCGAGTAGGCGGTCTTGTCGCGCTCGCGGTCGGTGCCCATCGAGAGCAGTCCGTTGCGTTTATCGACAACTATAATGTGCTGGTCCTCAAAAACGATGCGCAACATCGGGTGGTGTAGTTCGGCAGCCACGCGCCCACGATTGATCGAAACGCGATCGCCCTTGCGCAGAGCGTAATCGTAGGCTGTTGTGATTGTGCCATTGACGCTCACACGTCGATGTGTCAGCATTGATTTGAGGGCCGAACGGCTTTTGCCTGCAAATTTCTCGGTCAGAAATTGTTGCAGCGAGCACTCTTGTTCAACGGTAAATATAAGGTCGCCCCGCGGGGCTACGCGTACTTTTTTCATAGTGATTTACAGACGTTTGTAGTGGCACATCAGTAACTTGCCCTCGTCGTCGCGCAGGTGCATACCGCCACCCAGACAGTAGCGGAACATCTTGCAGTCGCCACACTCGTCGCGGCGGGCCCACTCGCGGTTGCGGAATGGTTCGTAGCGCTTGCTCCACACCTCCCAGAAATTGTCGTGGTAGATGTTGCCCTGATCGAAATTCGAGCGAATCGAGGTGCAACCCGACAGCGCGCCATCGACACGTATCGAGGCCGTCGTAACGCCAGCCGAGCAGTAGTAGAACGTGTCGCGCACCTCGGTTTCGTAACCGCCCAAAAAGCCTTCACAAGCATACGTGAGCTCGATTCGACCCTCGCGGCGGGTGCGTCGGATAAACTCCATCACCTCGCGGAATTGTTCGTCCGAGAGTCGTAGGGTCGGGTCGTCGGCTGCGCGTCCAACGGGAAAAATCGTGAAGATTCGCCAATGTTTAATTCCGTTTGCGATGAGCAACTCCTTCATCTCTTCGAGGCGTGGCACGAGCGAGCCCGTTACGCAGGTTACGGCGTCGTAGGCTACCGTCCCGTCGGTGGCAATCATTCGCAGAGCGGCCAGAGCGCGTTCGTAGCTGTGCGGATTGCGACGAATGTAGTTGTGTTGCTCCTCGAAGCCGTCGAAGCTGACCGAGATCGAATGCAGTCCTGCACGCAGCAGACTCTCGAATCGTTCGGGCGTGAGTACCAACGCATTAGTAACTATTCCCCACGGGTAGCCACGTCGGTAGAGCTCCAATCCTGCGCGCTCCAAATCTTTGCGCACGAGCACCTCGCCACCCGAAATGACGACCATCACCTTGTGCGGATCGACGTGCGGCGTGATCTGTTCATCGACCACACGCAGAAAGTCCTCCAACGGCATATCGGGCACGGTCGCCTCGGCACGGCAATCGCTGCCGCAGTGGCGGCAGTTGAGGTTGCAACGCAGCGTGCACTCCCAGAAGAGCGTGCGCAGCGGGTGCTCCTCGACGTTGCGTTTGTAGAGTTGCGCGAAGAGCTCCAAGCCGAGTCTTTTGCGCAGACCGAGTCGGCGTCCGTTCAGGTCGTTACTCATTGTACGGAATCTATTCGTTATCAATTACTTTGAGCGGATTTTCGCTCTGCTCAGGTTGTGCCTGCTCGCTCTGTTCGGTCGAGTTCCTGACTGCGCCCTCGCGGAACACCACGGGAGGCACGCCATACATCAGCCTGATCTGCGGCATTTCGACCGTATCTTGTTGTACGGCAGGCTGTTCTTCGGGCTGTTCGGGAGCCTTATGTTGGCGTGTCGATGAGCACGACGCTCCGAAACCGAGCATAGCCATCATTGTTGCTAAAACTTTGTATTTCATAGCTTTGCGGTGTTGGTGATCGGAACCTCCCGACCACTTCAATACAAAGGTACGCATTTTGCGCGAAAGTTGCGCATTTCCGAGCGAGAAATTACTCTTGCGCCTCGTCGCTCTTCTCCTGCATTACGATATGCTTTTCGAGCGATTTGGTGCCGTTGTACCACGCCTCTTTGTCGCCCGTAGCCTCTACTTTGCTGAAATCGAGTTCGATGGTTTGCTCTTCGAATTCGCCACCGTTCGCCGTGCCATCGACGTCCTCGACTGAGAGATAGAGTTTGCTTCGGGGAAAGGTTGTATTGCTAATCTTGTAGTCGCCATTTTCAAGACTCTGACTCTCTGCGATTTGGTAAGGATTAGGATCGGTCGCGTTGTCTTGCAATGCGATTTTTATGCCTTTAATCGGATTACCGTCGGTGTCGCATACCTTGCCTTTAACCTCGTATGTCGCCGAGGGTGTGCCGTACATATCAAGACCGCCACACCCAAATATCGGGATTGTAAATCCAAGAATCGACAACGATTTGGTAATGATTTTCTTCATATTCAGCTCTGTTTTAGTTTTCTTTCTCTTCGAGCACGATGTCTTGTTCGAGCGATTTTTTGCCGTGATACCAGCCGTCGCTCTCGCCCGTATACTTGATTTTGCTGAAATCGAGTTCGACGGTCTTCTCCTCGAACTCGCCACCATTCTCCGCACCGTCGATGTCTTGGGCTGTTAGTTTCAGTTTATCGAAAGGAATTGTTCCGAGGCTGACTTTGAACGTTCCATTTTCGAGGCTTTGGGTCGATTGAGAATTGTATTGATCCTCAATTAACGACACTTTTATACCCTTAATCGGATCGCCGTCAGCGTCGAGCACTTTGCCCTCCACTTCGTAATCTGCCCAAGGTGTACCGTACATTACGGGCGCATCGCACCCAAACATTGGGATTGTGAAACCGAGAATCGACAGCGATTTGGTAATGATCTTCTTCATAGCTCGAAATTAAAGTTTAGATTGCACTCTTTTCTATATAGACGTTCGAGAGTGCCAAAATGTTGCAACGAAGTTAAAATTTTTTTCACTTTTTGGCAATTTTTTTCGTTGGGCGCACACCGACGCTTGCAGTCGCACGCATTTTGCCGAAAAATTATTACCTTTGTAAGTTCAATTTTGACCAAATGAGAAAGATTCTAATCATACTTTGCGCTCTGTTGGCGGTGGCGTGTGGTGGCACGAATGCCCCGACCGACAACCGACCGACAATCACCGTGTCGATTGCACCGCTCAAATCGCTCACCGAGGCGATCGTGGGCGATGGGGTGCGTGTCGAGGTGCTGATCCCTGCGGGTGCAAGTCCCGAAACATTCGAGCCTACACCGCGCCAAATTACCGCAATGGCCGATAGCAGAGCGGTTTATACCGTCGGACTGATCGAATTTGAACGTAGCTTGACCGCCCGCACAGGCATTGCGACCACGCCACTTTGCGAGGGTATAGAACTCATTGGCGGCCACTACCACAATGGTCATAACCACGGTGCCGATCCTCACATCTGGACCTCACCGCGCGAGTTGCGAGTGATGGCGTCGAACCTGCACAGCCATCTGCGCACCATATTCCCCGACTCGACCCACTACGACGCTCGCTATGCGCAGCTGGATAGTGCGTTGGTCGAACTTGACCTCTACGTGGCGTCGTGCTGGGCGATGGCCGACCGCGATTACTTCATCATCTATCACCCCGCGCTGACCTACTACGCACGTGCCTACGGCATAGAGCAGGTGGCAATCGAGCAGGAGGGACGCGAGCCGTCGGCACGTAGTCTGACCACGTTGATCGAGCGTGCCCGCCGCGATAGTGTCAAGCGGATATTCTACCAACGTCCCTATCCCGCGTCGGTGGTCGAGGTCGCGGCTGAGAGCATTGGGGCTGAGGCGGTTGAGTTCGATCCGTTAGCTGAGGACGTGCGTGGTATGATCCGCTCAATAACCGTTAAAATGGCTCTCGAATGAATACGCTGATTAAGATACGCAACCTCTCGGTCGATTACGATTCGCACCGTGTTCTGCACGATGTCGATTTGGACGTCTATGCCGATGATTTCTTGGGTGTTATAGGCCCGAACGGTGGCGGTAAAACCACCCTCGTTAAGGCAATTCTTGGCGCTGTGCCCCATACGGGAACGATCGAGTTTGCGCCCGAACTCTACGACGGCACACGCCGCTTGATTGGCTATATGCCCCAGCAGAGCAACTTCGACCGCGCCTTCCCGATCTCGGTGCGCGAAACCGTTGTGTCGGGCTTGCAGACTGTGCGTCGTATGACACGCCGCTACTCGCGTGAGGATTACGCTAAGGCCGACAAACTACTCGAACAGACGGGTTTGCAGTCGATTGTGCGTGCTCCGATTGGCGAGATCTCGGGCGGACAGATGCAACGCGCGCTGTTGTGTCGTGCGCTGATTGCCGACCCGCGTCTGCTGATTCTTGACGAGCCGACCAACTTCGTCGATAACCGTTTCGAAGGGGAGTTGTATGCGCTTTTGAAGGAGCTGAACGAGCGCATTGCTATTGTGATGGTGTCGCACGACTTGGGCACGATTACCAGCGTGGTGAAGAGTATCGTCTGCGTCAATGGGCACGTTCATCGCCACTCGTCGAACGTGATCACAGCCGAGCAGCTCGACAACTACAACTGCCCGATTCAGATCATCGCTCACGGCCACGTTCCGCATACGGTCCTCGAACCGCATCACCATTAGTCTTTTCGATACCTAATATAAATAAAAAATGTAGCGCAACTCCCGCTTGGGAATTGCGCTACGTTTTGTTGAAGCGGTAAACTTCGGTCGGGGCCTTACTCTGCGATAGGAGTAACGCTCACGTACGACTTACCCGAGCTCTTCTTGCAGAAGCTAACAGTACCATCAACCAATGCAAAGAGAGTGTGGTCCTTACCCATACCGACGTTCTCACCGGCATTGTGTACAGTACCGCGCTGGCGAACGATGATGTTACCAGCCTTAGCGAATTGACCACCGAACAGCTTAACGCCCAGTCGTTTGCTCTCTGACTCACGACCGTTCTTCGAACTACCTACACCTTTCTTGTGTGCCATTTCTTTTTCGTTTTAAGAGTTAAGCAATAATGTCTTCTACCAGGATCTGAGTCAAGCACTGGCGATGGCCGTTCTTCACTCTGTAACCCTTTCTGCGGCGTTTCTTGAACACGATGACTTTGTCGTCCTTCAAGTGTTTCAGAATCTTCGCTTTTACCGAGGCGCCTTCTACAACAGGTGCACCTACCTTAACCTGACCGTCATTGTCTGTAAGCAGGACTTTGTCGAAGCTCACCGACGAGTCAACCTCGCCCGAAAGACGGTGAACATAGAGCTTGCGACCCTTTTCAGCCTTGAACTGCTGACCTGCAATTTCTACTATTACGTACATTTAATTTGTTTGTTGATTATGTGTTAAACATAATTTCGCGGTCGCAAATATAGTAACTTTTCCTCGAACTGCAATAGAGTTCGGGCTCTTTTTTTCGTTTCGGGGCTGTTTTTCGGGTTTTGGCATAGTTTTGACTCTCTTCGAAGCCGCATTTTTAGTGAATTTTGTGTTGATGTATCGAATCGCAATCATATCTCCCGATCGTTTTTTGTGGGCGTTGTTATGCAATTCGCTTTCGCTTGTCGAGGCCGAGGTGGCCTGTTTTGAGCGGTGGAGTGAGGCGCTGATCGAGCCGCTGTCGCACTACAATCTGATATTGACCTTGGAGAGCTATCCGTTCCTGAATGGAGCCGATGTGGCGCGTCGTCTGCGGCTGTCGAATCGACGTCCGAGGATCTATGTGCTCTCGTGGCTGCACGACGAGCAGAATGTGCTGAGTCTGCTCGAAAGTGGTGTCGATCAATATTTTACCTTGCCGGTCAATATCCCGCGTTTGTGCGGCAAGATAACGGCTCAAATCAATGAGTGGCGCAATGGGTGAGGTGGTTGGTGCATATACTCTCGCACTGCTTGTTGGGGCGGTGCTGTTAGCTGCGGCGTCGATGTTGCACGCCCGTGTGCGACAACGTCGCATTGGCATAAGACGCACGCTCGAACGTTGCTATGTGAATGTTCTCAATCGCCGTTTGCTCGAAGGCGGGAGTGCGTGGTGCTGCTTCCCGCTCATCGAGCGTCGCTCGTCGCGCCTTACGTTGGCGGTCGTGGTGGCGCAGATAGGCGCGATGACCTACGGTTATGATCGTCGGGTGTTGGCCAAGGTGGTGCGTCGTTATGGGCTCGATCGGTTGCTGTTGGAGCAGGCGCGATTGAGTGGCGGAATGCGTCGCGTAGAGTGGCTGCATACGTTGGCGCAGATCGAGTGCAGTGATCGGATCTATCAACGAATGATGAACCGCTATGGTCGTAGCCGCAATTCGTACATTGCGCTCTGTATGACGCTCGCGGCACTCAACCACTCGCCCGAACGGAGCATAGCGATTCTTGCCGAGCGTCGTGGTCGGCTGTCGCCGTTCGATCTGGCCGAGGTGCTGATGATGCTCAAACGCGGATTGATTCCCGTAGCCTATCAACCTCTGTTGCGAGCCGAGCAGGCAAATGTTCGGCTGTTGGGTTTGTGTATAGTGCGCTATTTTGGGGTTACTGAGGCCGAGGAGGATATCGTAGCTGCCATTGCCACCGACGATCGTGAAGTGGCTGAGTCGGCTCTATTTACGCTCTGCGCATTACGTCTGCGTCTGGATCGTGAATTGGTGCGCGAGGCGGCACGGCGTATGAGCGAGGGGGAGCGTCGGGCGTGGTATCGACATCTGGCCTCGGAGGGTTACTCGTCGCGTGCCATTGCGCAGATAGTGCCCGAGAAGGAGTTGTCGCTGTTGGGCGAATATGTCGAGCAGACGGTGGCGTCGTATAAACGAGCGTTGATGAACTGATATGTAGTTTTATGTATTGGCTTTCGATATTGATCCTTACGCTGTTGGCGCTGACACTGTTGTCGGTGGTTGTTGCGTCGTTGCGCACATTGGCAGCATTGCGCAAAGGGCGTATGCTGGCCTCGTGCCACGGTTACGGGAGTGAGGCGATGAGCCAAACGGGTGTCAGTGTGGTGGTGAGTGGGGTACGCTCGGAGCGTGAGATTGAGCAGCGACTTTCGTCGGAGTATTGGCGCTATGAGGTGATCGTGGTGGTCGATTCGACGCTCGATGCGCAACTTCTGCATCGGCTTTGTCATAAATATTCGCTGATTCGCGTCAATTTCCCGACGGTCGATGAGCTGTCGATTGATGGAGCTCCGCGCCTCTATCGTTCGCGCCAACGTCGCTATCGGAGGTTGGTTGTGGTTGATCGGCTGCACCGCTCGCGGGCCGACGATTGGAATTGTGGGGTGGTGGTGGCGTCGTTCGATCGCATTGTGCCGCTCGAATCGGATCGGTTTCTGTTGCCTGACGCTTTGCCGCGCTGGGTGATGGAGCTGCACGAGAGTGGTGAGTGCCGCAATGAGGTGCTGGCGGCACAAGTTGCCCCGACCCACTTTTTCGATCGACGTCGTGTGGCGATGTTTGCGCGCTCGGCAGTGATAGCCGAGGGTGGTTTTGTGGGTGAGCACCCGCGAGTGAAGATGATTCGCAGCCTTCGCGGTCGATTGCTCAGCCTGCCGTTGGCCTACTCGACGGCCTATCGACATCGCTCGGAGAATCCGTTGCGAAGGCTCTTTCTGGGCATAGGTCTTGCACCGACGGTGGCTCTGTTTGTCGAGTTGGTGCGTCGTGATTGGGAGGGTGCGCGCGAGGCCTTGTTGCTCATTGTGGCGGTCTATGCAACAGCGTTAGCGTCGTCGAGCATAGCCCTTCGCACGCGGTTGGTTGTGCGGGGTGAGCAGGGCGAAGAGCGCATAAAGAGCCTCAGGCGGCTATTGCGTTGTTCTTTTCGGGTCTATTAGTGTGATTTTTTTGGTCGAAGTGCAATAAAATTCAAAAGTTTTTCGTATCTTTATCACAATGATAAAGCAAACACTGCACTATGACAGAAAATATCCAACAACAGTTGATGGCTAAGGCCTACAATGCGGCCGTCCGCGCTGGGGCGGTGATTCTTGATATCTACAAGCGCGAGGACTATCACATCAGCCTTAAAAACGATCAGTCGCCTCTGACCATTGCCGATCGTCGTGCTCACGAAACCATTAAGGAGTACCTCGGTTCGACGCGTATTCCGATTCTCTCGGAGGAGGGGCGCGAAATGCTCTACGACGAGCGCAAGAATTGGGAACTGTTCTGGTTGGTCGATCCGCTCGATGGCACGAAGGAGTTCATCAATGGCAATAACGAATTTACGGTCAATATCGCTCTGATGAGCGACAATGAGGCTGTTGCGGCGGTGGTCTATGTGCCCTATATCAGTCGTATGTTTATGGCCGTTAAGGGCGGTGGTGCCTACGTCAAGGAGAACGTAACGGCATCGGCCGATTCGGAGGCTGACTACGCCTCGATTGGCGAAGGCTTGATCTCGCTACCCGTAGCAACGAAGGGCAATGAGCCGATGCAGATTGCCATCAGCCGCTCGCACAATACTCCCGAAACATTTGCCCATATCGACGCCATTCGTTCGTGTGTGCCCGATTTGGAGGTGGTTGAGCAGGGTAGCTCGTATAAATTCTGTATGCTGGCCGAGGGTACGGTCGATTACTATGTCCGCACGTCGAATACCTATGAGTGGGATACGGCAGCGGGCGAGTTGATCTTGGCGGAGGCTGGCGGCTCGACTGTTGCGATCGACAGCGGCAAGCACCTTGCCTACAATAAGGAGCTGCTGAACAATCCGCATTTTGTTGCCCGCAGCAAGTATTGCCTTATTTAGTGCGGGCGCACGAAAAAACTTAAAAATGAGGAGACTATGAGAACGATTTTGAATGTTGCATTGGGTCTTGCATTGGCCTTTTGTTTGATCTTTTTGGTGTCGGGCGAGTTTGAGAAATATGTCGATAAGAAGGTCGAGGCGGCTCTTGTTGAGCGACTTGGGACGGTCGAGCAAGACGCTCCCGCAGAAGAGGTTGCAACTGAGGAGGTGAAACAAACCTCAGTAGTTGCTAAGAAAGTGTCTAAGCCTGCTGACAATCGCCAATATATCGATGTTCGCGGCCCAAAGGGTAATGTGAAACTTTATGTTGGTCAGCCCAAAGATGAGGTTTTGCAGATGCTTGGAACTCCTGATAGTTTTGATTTTGGTGGTACGTATGAAGATTGTAGCTATACGGTTGGAAGTGCAATTATGCCGAATCTAAAAATTGAGTTTGAACGTGGTAAATTAAAGAATATACGTAAATACAACTATTAATCTTGTACGTAAATAATTAGTTCGGATCACTTGCACTCACGAAAAGCTGTGGCGAGTGATCCGATCTCATTTTTTATCGTTATCTTTGCGCTTTCAAAACGCACGAAAAGATGAAAATTGCCGATATCGAGTTGGGCGACAAGCCGTTGTTTCTCGCACCTATGGAAGACGTAACCGATCCTTCGTTCCGCTATATGTGTAAGCGATTTGGAGCCGATGTTGTCTATACCGAATTTATTTCGTCGGACGGATTGATCCGCGACGCTGCCAAGTCGCTCGTCAAACTCAATATTGCCGAGGCGGAGCGCCCCGTTGGTATCCAGATCTATGGACACTTGATCGAGCCTATGGTCGAGGCGGCGCGTATGGCCGAGGCGGCAGGTCCCGATATTATCGATATCAATTTTGGATGTCCTGTGAAGAAGATCGCCTCGCGTGGTGCGGGTAGCGGTATGATGCGCGATGTGCCTCTGATGGTCGAGATGACGCGCCAGATTGTGCAGGCGGTGAAGACCCCCGTAACGGTCAAGACGCGCTTGGGTTGGGACGACGATAACCGCAATATTGAGGATATCGCTCTGCGTCTGCAAGATGTTGGTATAGCGGCGCTTACGATTCACGGTCGCACCCGCGCGCAGATGTACACGGGTCGTGCCGATTGGACACTTATCGGCAAGGTGAAGAACAATCCGTTGATTAAGATTCCGATTATTGGTAATGGCGATATCGACTCGGCGGAGTCGGCTGCCGAGGCTTTCGATAAGTGGGGTGTCGATGGAGTGATGATCGGTCGTGCTACGTATGGTCGCCCGTGGATTTTCCGCGAGGTGCGCCACTATCTTTCGACGGGCGAGAAACTGCCTCAGCCGTCGGTCATTGAGCGTGTTGAGATTGCCAAGCACCATCTGCTTAAATCGGTTGAGGTGAAGGGCGAGCACGTGGGCGTTTTGGAGATGCGCCGCCACCTGTCGAACTACTTTAAGGGTCTGCCCGATTTCAAATCGACGCGCTTGAAGTTGGTAACGTTGTTTGATATTCCCGAGCTGTTGGCTACGCTCGATTCGATTGCCGATCGTTGGGGCGATTTCGATACCTCGTCAACGGTCCCTGCGCCATTGTCGCACGATTTGTAGCGAGTAACAACAGGACCACGCTTTCGGGCGTGGTTTTTTTGTGCATTGAATTGGCGATTTCGAAGAAATCGACACACGCGGTGGCGCCCGCGACTTTCAGTCGCGCCGCCCCACGCCACCGCGTGCGCCAGCCTTTAAATGACAAGACCGCTTACCATATCGGAAAGCGGTCTTATCTAATTCTCAATCAGTTGGGTTATTTCTTCTCTTCGAGAGGTTTGATAGACTTTTGTTTCAGTTCGCCCCCAACCCAACGAGCAGTGTATTTGCGACCGTCGAGGTCTTGGATCACACCTTTGCCGTGAGGCAAGCCATTGACCCATTTAACGCTATATATCACTCCCTCAGGGGTCATAAATGTACCGTTTCCATTAGGAAGATCAGCAGCCCATTCTCCACAATATTTACTGCCATCGGCATAGATCATCGTACCAACGCCCTTGATTTCGCCGTAATACATCTGTCCACGATATTTCGTGCCGTCCGACCACTGAGCAGTTACAGTGCCGTCGGCATTGGTGGTCGTTTCAGCAGAAAGTTCTGCCTCACGCTCCGCCTTTGCTCGTTTCTGTGCATCGGTCATAATGCCATATCTGCGAAACATATATCTATCGTGCCCCGTAGTATAAGATTTACCGACGCCTGAGTTGGTTTGGTAATAGTGTCCGTATGGACCATTCGCTTTTCCTCGCTCTTCGTTTAAACCAAAACGAGATACCATCTCTCCACTATTAAGCTTTGAGAAATCGGATCTTTGCGCAAAACCATTAAAGACGCAAAAAAGTGTAGCAAATGCGATAAGAAAAATTCTCTTCATAATTGGAAACTTTTTGTAGTTTCTTGCAAATTACGTGAGATTTTTTCGATAATCCAAATTTTTTCGGCAATAAAAATTAATTAGCCACGTATTTCTGCCTTTTTTATGCTAAAGTGCTTTAAAATGCTGATAATAATTACTTTAAATCTTTAAAGCTAAGTTTTTCGGGGGGGGTAAATTGTGCAATATAATATTGTATCGGCTATCGCAGTTTAACCACCTTCGTAATACCCAATGCAGCCAACTCACGTTGCAGCTCCTCGTCATTGTCCGAGATAATCAGCAGGCGGTCGCCCTCTTCGAGCGTCGTGTGCCCCTTCGGAATGAAGTAGCGCTCGCCACGACGTGCCATAACCACCAACGTATGGTCGGGTAGCGTTATCTGTTTCAGCTGGTTACCACGTGCGATCATCGACGCATTGATACGTATCTCGGTCATTGCCGACTTGATCTTATCGGGCATCTCGACCTCGAAACTTGCCTCCTCTTCCTCCTCGGCCAGACCGAGCGCATTGGCCATCGAGCTGACCGTTGTGCCCTGAATCAGCAGCGACAGAATCGTTACTAAATAGACCACATTGAACATAAATCGCGCCCCTGGAACGTCGGCCACCAACGGATAGGTAGCGAAGATGATGGGCACCGCGCCTCGCAGACCCACCCACGACACGTAAGCGCGCGCTTTGGTCGTGAATTTACGGAACGGAGCCATACAGAGCAGCACCGTCAGGGGGCGTGCCACGAAGATCATAAACACACCGACCAAGCCACCGATAATCAGCACGTTCGGGTCGCGCAACTCGTCGATTTCGACCAGCAGACCGAGCGCAATGAACATCACGATCTGGAACAGCCACGTGAAGCTATCGAAGAAGATCGTCAGCGTGCGTTTGTGGGTGATCTTATTGTTGCCGACCACCAGACCCGCAACATAGACCGCCAAGTAACCGTTGCCGTATATCATCTCGGAGATCGAGAAGGTGATGAACACAAACGCCAGCAGCAGAATCGAATAGAAGGCCTTGTTGTCGATATTGATACGGTTGATCGACCATACGGCAGCGCGTCCCAATGCGTAACCTGCCCCCGCACCGACAACCATCTTAATAACGAAATCGAAGATTGCGCTCCACACATTCACATCGCCCGAGCCCGACGGTGCAAGCACACCCACGAGCAGCACTGTGAGGATATATGCCATCGGGTCGTTACTACCGCTCTCCAACTCCAACAGCGGGCGTAGGTTCTCTTTGAGTCCTGTCTTTTTGCTTCGCAGGATCGAGAACACCGAGGCCGAGTCGGTCGATGACATCATCGCCGCCAGCAACAACGACTGCATAAACGAGAACTCGAAACCGAACAACGGCATTATTGCGTAGATGAACCCTCCGAGCACAAGTGCTGTCAATGCCACGCCCAACGTGGCGAGCACCACACCCGTTGTCATAATGGGGCGTATCTCCTTGATTTTGGTATCCATACCGCCCGAAAACAGAATGATACTCAGTGCGATCATACCGATAAATTGGGTCAATTCGGGCGAGTCGAACGAGATGAGTTTGTAGCCAAACAGCATACCAACCGCAAGGAAGAACAACAATGCGGGCGCACCGAAACGGTAGGCTGTCTTACCTGCCATTACGGCAGCAAAGAGCAGTATTGCGCTGATGAATACAAAATTTTCGGAGGTTATGACCATAGTGTGTTTCTCTTATTTCAAATTTGTTGCCTTACTTCTCAAAACCCACAAATTCTCCGCAAATTAATTTTGAATCTCGAATCTCGAATCTTGAATTTTGAATTGTGAATTTTGAATTGCCACCTGCTACTGCGGTCGGAACAGATAGGTGATCGTGCCGCGATGACGCTCGGGGGCGTTCTGGTCGAGGTTGAAACGCGATTCGCGCGCCTTGCGTACAGCCGCCTCGTGCAGCTCGGCAATGTTGTCCGACTGCGAGCGATCGACCTCAGCCGCAATGACGTTGCCACTGCGATTGAGCGTAACATTGACCACCACGCGACCGCCACTCTGACAGGTGTAGGCGGGTACGGGCAACTTGCGCGATTGACGCACCGGATCGGTGAACGAGTACTCGACCGTAACGTTGCCTGCCACCTTTGCGTCGCGCCCCTCAGTCGCCTCGCCCGAGGCGTCCTGCGGACGGTTCTCGCTGATGGCGTTGGCGTCGTTCACGCCCTGATTGAAGGCGTCGCGGTTGGCGCGCATACGATCCTGAACCTCTTTGCCATAATCGCTCAGATCCGAGCCTGCGGCAGCGCGTTGAGCTTCGGCCTCGCTCAGGTTTGAGTTGGCATTCGAAATGCGGTTCGATATTGATCCATAGTCGGCCATCTGCTGTTTGCGCTCAATCTCACGTTCGAGGCGCGCCTTCTCGGCAGCCAGCTCTTCGAGGGTCTCGATGTCGATCACCATACCCTGCATATGCGGGCGCGAATTGACGACGATCTTCGAGGTAACGAAGGCGATGGCAATAACCAAATAGACGATCAGCGTAATGCAAAGTCCTGCACGATGATCGAAAGCCCATTCGCCTGCGTCGGATTTGCGGTTGTCGAACGGGAGCTTAATACGCTGTCGTCGTTGGGGTTTATCTGTTGGTTGAAAAGTCATTTCTGATGTTAATTTTCTACAAAAATACGATTTTCTACAAAAATTTCATATCTTTGTAGGATAAATAACGAAAAATAAGCAACAAATGATAACAAAACAACAAACATTGAAGGCGCCGCTGTCGTTCTCGGGACGCGGTTTGCATACGGGACTTAATGTCAATATGACCGTTCTGCCCGCAGCGGCTGATACCGGTTTGATCTTCCGTCGTGTCGATTTGGAGGGTGCTCCTGAGGTACCTGCGTTGGGCGATTTCGTTGTTGATACGTCGCGCGGTACGACCATCGAGCGTGGTGCGGCGAAGGTTTCGACCATCGAGCATATTGTTTCGGCGCTATGGACTATGGGTGTCGATAATGCGATTATCGAAGTTGATGCTCCCGAAACGCCGATTATGGACGGTTCGGCACGCGAATATGCGGCAGGTATCGCTGCGGTAGGCTTGGAAGAGCAGGCTGCCGAGCGCAAATATTACGAAGTAACCGATAAGATCGTATATACAATTCCCGAGAAGGGTGTGGTGATTTTGCTCTATCCCGATGACGAATTTAATGTGTCGGTTCACGTCGATTACAATTCGAAGATTATTGGTAATCAGTACGCTACGTTTATGCCCGAGGACGACTATCAGGATAAGATCGCTTCGTGCCGCACGTTCGTATTCCTGCACGAGTTGGAGCCGCTGCTCAATGCCAATCTGATCAAGGGCGGCGACCTGGACAATGCGATTGTGGTTGTCGAGAATCCCGTTTCGGACGAAGAACTCAATCGTCTGGCTAAGGTCTTCAACAAGCAGGATATCCAGATTACGGGTGGCTACTTGAACCACCTCGAATTGCGCTACACCAACGAGTTGGCGCGCCACAAGTTGCTCGATTTGCTTGGCGACTTCGCACTGCTCGGCGTTCGTATCAAGGGTCGTATTATGGCAACGCGCCCCGGCCACTATGCCAATACCGAGACGGTCAAGCAGATGCGTCGCGCGATGCGCAAGGAGGGCGAGAAACCTCGCTTTAAGTATGATCCGTCGGTGGCTCCGATCTACGATATCAATGCCATTCGTTCGATGTTGCCGCACCGTCCGCCGTTCCTGCTGGTTGATCGCATCTTCCACATCGACGAGGATTCGATTGCGGGTATCAAGAACGTAACGATGAACGAGCCCTTCTTCGTGGGTCATTTCCCCGAGGAACCCGTTATGCCGGGTGTGCTGATCATCGAGGCGATGGCTCAGTGCGGTGGTATTCTGGCGCTTAGCTCGGTGCCCGATCCTGAGCGATATTCGACCTACTTTATGAAGATCGACGGTGTGCGATTCAAGCGTAAGGTTGTTCCCGGTGATACGTTGCAGTTCGAGTTGCGACTGACCGAGCCGATGCGTCGTGGTATTGTGATGATGGAGGCCAAGGCGTTCGTGGGAGGCCATCTGGCAACCGAGGCTACGATGATGGCGCAAATGGCTAAGAATAAGTAAAATAAATAACGAAAAATATAGATTCTCATTCTGTTATGGAAAACTCTCTGATCAGCCCGATGGCGTACGTTCATCCCGACGCCAAGATCGGTGCAAACGTAACGATTGATCCCTTTGCATACGTTGCAGCAGATGTTGTTGTAGGCGACGATTGCCACATTCGTACGGGTGCAGTGTTGCAGGACGGTGCGCGTTTGGGCAAGGGTTGCGATATTCATACGGGTGCGGTGATTGCCGGTATCCCTCAGGATCTGAAATTCAAGGGCGAGTATTCGACTGCCGAGCTGGGCGATTATAACGTGGTGCGTGAGTGTGCTACGGTCAATCGCGGTACGGCGGCTAAGGGTAAGACCGTTGTTGGTAGCCACAATCTGATTATGGCATACGCTCACGTGGCTCACGACTGCGAGGTTGGTAGCCACTGCGTGATTGTCAATGGTGTGTCGCTGGCAGGCGAGGTCGAGGTTGGCGATTGGGCAATCATCGGAGGCCACTCGGCTGTACATCAGTTCTGCCGTATTGGTGCTCACGCAATGGTCGGTGGCGGCTCGTTGGTTAGCAAGGATATTCCTCCCTACGTCAAGGCTGCGCACCTGCCCGTGTCGTTCGTGGGTGCGAACTTCCTCGGCTTGCGTCGTCGTGGTTTCTCGTCGGAGCAGATCGAAGAGATTCAGAATATCTTCCGAGTGCTGTTCCAGAGCGGTCATAGCTATGGTAAGGCGGTTGAGTTGGTTGAGGAGCAGTTCCCGCAGTCGGAGTTGCGTGATGAGATTTTGGATTTCATTCGCTCGTCGAAGCGCGGTATCTTGAAGCCCTACAACCCGAAGGCAACAAGCGAAGAGTAATCAACGAATCACGATTCATAATTAAGCCACGCTCCATAGGAGTGTGGCTTTTTTTGTTTTGAAATTTGTACTCGATATATCTCATCATTGGCGGGTGCTCTCTCATTGAATGCAAAGTAAATAATTTTGCATTTTGAATCTTGCATTTTGAATTCTCAAATGGCGATTTCTCCGAAATCGACACACGCGGTGGCGCCCGCGATTGAAAATCGCGCCGCCCCACGCCACCGCGTGTCTATTGTGAGAGCAAAGTAAAAACAAAAAACCGCCCCGATGTTCGGGACGGTTTGCGTTTGAGGTATGTCGTTTTGGACTACAAGTTGTCCTTCTCGATATCCTTGAAATAGCGGTAGGTCGAAACCTTCAACTCCTGAGCAGCTGCGTCGTCGATAACCAGCACACCCTTGGGGTGTACCTGCAAGCCGGTGATGGTCCACGAGTGGTTGTAAGCACCCTCTACGCCCTGCTTAACAGCCTGAGCCTTAGCGTGGCCCGTAGCCAGGATCATAACCTCGCGGCTCGACAGAATGGTGCCAACACCAACGGTCAGAGCGGTCTTGGGAACCAAATTAACGTCGCCATCGAAGAAACGAGCGTTAGCGATGATCGTATCCTCGGTGAGGGTCTTGATACGGGTACGCGAGTGGAGCGACGAGAAGGGCTCGTTGAACGCGATGTGGCCATCGTTACCTACGCCACCCATAAACAGGTCGATACCGCCAGCTGCCTCGATCTTAGCCTCATACTCAGCGCACTCACGCTCCAAGTCCTCAGCGTTACCGTTTAGGATATTCACGTTGTCGGGGTTGATATCAACGTGCTTGAAGAAGTTGTTCCACATAAACGAGTGGTAGCTCTCGGGGTGCTCCTCGGGCAGGTTGCAATACTCGTCCATATTGAACGTGATCACGTTCTTGAACGAAACCTTACCAGCCTTGTTCATAGCGATCAACTCCTTGTAGGTACCCAGGGGAGTACCACCGGTAGGCAGACCCAGAACGAAAGGTTTGGGACCCTTGTGCGCATTGATACGCTCAACAATGTGATTTGCTGCCCACTTAGCAACTTCGGCAGCATTGTTCTCGATAATTAATCTCATCTCTTCAAATGTTTTATTTGTTAGTTAATAATTGTTTTGATGTTAGAACATTCGCACGAATACCTCCATCGCCTGATACTCAGCCATTCCGAGCTTGTCGTAGAGCATTGCTGTATTTTGCGTTCGCTCCTCGGCGCGCTGCCAGAACTCGCGTGGATCCTCACCGGGGAAGGGTACAAGATCCTTCTGCGAGAGGTGGCGATAGATTGCGTGTCGCTTTTTGATCACCTCGTCGGGCGAGAGGGGCACGGCCATATCAACCATATCCAGACCCCACTCCATCCACGCACCGCGGTAGAGCCACATTCGGCAGTCCTTGAACCACTCATCGTCCTTGACCTGCTCGACTGCGCCCAATATCGCCTCGATGCAAACGCGGTGCGTACCGTGCGGATCGGCCAAGTCGCCTGCGGCAAAGATCTGATGGGGTTTGATCTCGCGCAACAAATTAACGATAATCTCGATGTCGGCTTGTCCCATCGGATTCTTCTTGATGCCGCCCGACTCGTAGAATGGCAGATTCAAGAAGTGGATATTCTCCTCCTTGACGCCAAACACCGAACAAGCACCCAACGCCTCACCGCGACGCATTGCTCCCTTCAAGTTGAGCAGGGCGCGAGGTTCGGGCATACCCTTACGTTTCTGGCCGATAATGCGATTGACCTCATCGACCCAATCGCCCAAGCCCATTTCGCGGGCGGTCGAGATAAACTGCTTGATCACATCATCGTGAACGGCCACGTTGCCCGAAACCTGGTAAGCCACGTGTACGTCGTGTCCCTGATCGGTCAGTCGCATAAACGTACCACCCATCGAGATCACATCATCGTCGGGGTGTGGCGAGAAGATCACGACGCGCTTGGGGTAGGGTGTCGCACGTTCGGGACGAGTCGAGTCGTCGGCATTGGGTTTGCCACCCGGCCAACCCGAAATGGTATGTTGCAGGTCGTTGAATACCTTGATGTTGATCGCGTCGAACGGACCCTGCTCTTCGAGCAACTGACCGAGCGAATTGTCGATATAGTCTTTATAGGTAAGTTTGAGAATCGGCTTTTGGGTCTTCATCGCCAGCCAGATCACAGCCTTGCGAATAAACTTCGGCGACCAATCGCACGTGCCGACCAACCACGGGGCTTTGACACGTGTCAGCTCCTCGGCAGCCTCCTCATCGACTACAACCTCGATGTTATCGTGCTCTTGCAGATAGGTTGCGGGGCACATCGGGTCGATGTTGCCTTCGATAACTCGACCAACCACCTGGGCTTTATCCTCGCCCCACGCCACCAAAATAATCTCTTTCGATGAGAGTATCGTGCCGATACCCATCGTGATTGCCTTCGTCGGGACTTCGTCGGCCGAAGCGAATGCCGAGGCCTCCTCCTGAATACTCGCATTGCTCAACGCCACCATACGGGTCTTGCTGTTCGAGTATGAGCCTGCCTCGTTGAATCCGATCTGACCCTTCGAGCCAACACCGAGCAACATCAGGTCGATGCCACCCATCTCGGCTATTTTAGCCTCATAGTCGCGGCAATATTGCGATACCTTCTCAACGGGCACCGACGAATCGGGGATAAATATGTTCTCGGGACGAACATTGACATACTCCAAAAACTCCTCGTGAATACGGAAGTTGCGGCTTTGCTGAGCCTCTTTCGAGATGCCATAGAACTCGTCGAGCGAGAATACTACCACGTTGCGGAAGCTCGCCTCGCCTGCGCGGAACATCTCCACCAACTCCGAGAATACGCCCAGCGGCGAACTTCCCGAAGTGATACCCAACACAAATCGCTCGCCCGCAGCCTCTTTGGCTTTGATTGCAGCCACGATCTTTTTGGCTACATACTTCACGCCATCGTTCTCCGTATCGAACACATTGGTATTGATACGTTCATAGCGGCGGATAATATCCATCGGCTCGGCATTAGGAATCAAACCGCCCTCTTTTTTCAGTTTGTATGTTCCCATAGTTTTTTTTGTGTCAAGTAATTTGGTTTGAATGTTGTTTGTCTATTTAACGTATTGATTGTAGTAAGCTACGTAGGCCTCATTGACCAGACGGTTGCCACCCGCAGTGGGGTAGTCGCCCGAGAAGTACCAATCGCCCTTGTTGTTGGGGCACGCCTCGTGCAGACCCTCGATCGACTGATAGACGATGCTCACGGGCACGGTGCAATCCTCGGGTGTCAGCATCTTGGTAATCTGTGCCGTAATTTCGTCATCGGTGAACGGAGCATAAATATCCTTCACGCAATTGACCATCTCATTAACGGGCAACTTAGCCTGCTCCAAACATTTGTGGTAGGTATCGTGCAACAATTGCTCCATACCGCGCTCGCGCAGCAGTGCCACAGCAGCGTGGAAAGCGATGAACTCGCTCATACGCGACATATCGATACCGTAGTAGTCGGGATAGCGCACCTGAGGCGATGACGAAACGATAACGATCTTCTTCGGGTTCAATCGGCTGAGGATCTTGACGATACTCTGTTTCAGCGTCGTGCCGCGAACGATCGAGTCGTCGATTACGGCAATGCTATCCACCTCAGGGGTGATCGTGTCGTAGGTGATATCATAGACGTGAGCAGCCAGATCGTTACGGCTTGCACCCTCGGTGATAAACGTACGCAACTTGATATCTTTGATAGCCAGCTTCTCGGTACGCACGCTGCGGTCCAGAATGCGCTCGATCTGCTCGGCCTGCGGATTTGCACCCAGAGCCTCGATCTGCTCCACCTTTTGGCGATTCATATAGTTGTTCATACCCTCGACCATACCGTAGTAAGCCACCTCGGCGGTGTTGGGGATAAACGAGAGTACCAGATGGTCGATGTCGTAATCGACCTCGCTGAGGATCTTGTCGCAGAGCAGACGGCCGAGCATCTTACGCTCACGATAGATATCCGAGTCGCTACCGCGCGAGAAGTAGATGCGTTCGAACGAGCAGGGAGCCAGCTTCTCGGCAGGTTCCATAATCTGCTCGACGCTCACCGTACCATCGCGCTTGATAAACAGACCCTCGCCTGCCTTCAACTCCTTCACCTGATCGGTGGTCAGATTCATTGCGGTTTGGATTACGGGACGCTCCGATGCAACGATTACCACCTCATCGTCGATGTAGTAGAATGCCGAGCGGATACCCCATTTATCGCGCAGTACGAAGCAGTCGCCCGTACCCGTTGCGCCTTCGATCACAAAGCCACCGTCCCACAACGACGATGCTTCGCGCATAATCTTCTGAATATTGAGTTCGTCCTCGATCTTGTCGATCAGTTCCAAGCCTGTGTAGCCTTCGCTCATAAAGCGGTGCTGCAACTCCTCGACCTGCTCATCGAGCATATAACCGAGCTGTTCGAGCATCAGGAACATATCGGCGTCCTGACGGGGGTGCTGACCCTGCTTAACCACGTGAGCCATCAGTTCCTCGGCATTGGTCAGGCTGAAATTACCTGCCAGAACGATGTTACGGCTGCGCCAGTTGTTGCGTCGCAGGAAGGGGTGAACGTACGACATACCGTTGCGACCTCCGGTGCTGTAACGCAGGTGTCCCACGTAGCATTCGCCCACGTAGGGCATATCCTCGTCTGAGAGTCCTGCTGCGCGACCTTCGGCGATAGCCTTGTTGGCCGAAGCGAAACACTCGCCAATTGCGCCACTACCGAGCGCTCGTTCGCGGAAAATATACTCGTTGCCGGCTTGTGCAGTGAGCTTGATACAAGCCAAACCTGCACCCTCTTGACCGCGGTTGTGCTGTTTCTCCATCAACAGATAGAGTTTGTTCATACCGTAGAGGGGCGTACCATACTTTTCAGTGTAATAGGAGATAGGTTTTCTCAACCTAACGAGGGCGATGCCACATTCGTGTTTAAGTGCCTCACTCATAGAAGTAGAGTTGTTGTAGAAAAATTGAATTTTAGAAATATCGACCACAAAGGTAACAAATGCGCGTCAGACATCAAACACTTCGTACCCCATTTTTTCAATTTTTTTATACATTTTTTTCGTCGCGCTCGTGCGTGAGTATTATGCGCGCGGGCGCAAACCGTCAGTTTTTGTTTGTTGAGGGAGTTTGTAGCGGGCGAAAAATCGCTAAATTTGCACCCGAAAACAATCCCCAAACACGAACATTCAGACTCAGATGAATCCGACCGTTAAAACAATTTCGATGCCCACGGTGATGATCGCGGGCGCACTCTTTTGCCGACAGATTATGGCTCTCGATACGTGGTGCGACCACCGCATTACACCCGTAGTGATCTTTACGATGCTCTTCATCACCTTTTGCCGTGTCGATATGCGTCAAATGCGATTGCAACCGATGCACTTTTGGTTGATTGCCTTTCAATTCGTGGTGGCGCTGGCATTGTACGCAGCGCTGGCGTGGTGGAACGTTACGGTGGCGCAGGGAGCACTGATTTGCGTGATGGCACCCGTTGCAATGGCGGCGGTGGTCATTGGCGGAATGTTGGGTGCGAATATCGTTACGATGACGACATACAGCCTGCTGTGTAACTTTGTTTTCGCCTTCTTAGCACCTGCTGTGCTGTCGTGGGTGGGCGACGGAACCTGCTCATTTACAGAGATTCTTGGTCGCGTAGCTCCGATGTTGGTGCTGCCCTTTGTGGTGGCTCAGGTGTGTCGCCATTCGTTGCCTCGTGTGAGCGATTGGGTGTCGCGCCACGGCTCGATCTCGTTCTATGCGTGGTTGGTGGGCTTGGCTGTGATTATGGCGCGCACCACCTGCTTTATTCTCGATTTGACCGATGCCGACGTGATGACCGAGTTGGCATTGGCGGCAGTGGCGCTGGTGGTCTGCATTGCGCAATTCTCGCTCGGACGTCGCCTTGGTCGTTACTATGGCGATCCTGCGGCGGGAGGTCAGTCGCTCGGTCAGAAGAATACGATCCTCGTGGTGTGGATCTCGCAGACCTTCCTCGATCCGCTTTCGTCGATCGCTCCGACGGCCTATATCGTGTGGCAAAATTTAGTCAATAGTTACCAGATGTGGCGTGCCCGCGAGCAGAAGTAGGGTAGCCACAACTATAAACGATGACGCCACCTCGAACGATCGGGGTGGCGTCAGTCTATTTAAGTGAGGGTTAGTTATTTACGGAAAATGAAATAGACCGCCAAAACCAAGAACAAGAAACCGATTGCGTGATTCCAGCGCAGCGCTTCGGTACGGAAAACGAGCACCGTAAAGAGAGTGAAAACCGTCAGCGACACAACCTCCTGAATCACCTTCAACTCGACCAGCGAGAACGGACCGCCATTCTCGCGGAAACCGATACGGTTGGCGGGCACTTGGAAGAAGTATTCGAACAGCGCAATGCCCCAGCTAATCAGCACGATAGCGACCAATCCGAGCTTGTCGAAACCCTTCATCTGACTAAATTTCAGGTGGCCGTACCACGCCATTGTCATAAATATATTGGACATCACGAGCAGTCCGATTGTCATCAATCCCTTCATTTCGATTTGGTGTTAAAAGTGTGTCAAAATCGGCCGCAAAATTATGCAATTTAATTCAAAATTCAAGATTCAGAATTCAAAATTATTTACGGTGCTTTAATTTAAGTCTCATCATTGGCGGGTGGGGCGCGTGTTTATAGCAACAAAAAAAGCCACGCCCAAAAGCGTGGCTCAATTTTGTTTATTCAAAATCTTCAACCGAGAGCGATGGATCATAGATACAGGGTGCGCCGTAAGTTTTGGCAACCTTTCGGCAGTAGCGTTTGATTGGCGACAGCCCCATCGAACGACGCAGGCGATTGAGCTTGCGAGGATTCTCGATCGGCCAAACGTAAATGGGCGCATTCGCCTCAGCGCTACGACGTTGAACGGTCTGAGTTCCATAGCGTTGCGGTGTGCCTTGCCGCATACATACACGGTCGAATAGTGTAGCATAGTCGCTCTTTGAGATCACACCCTTGACCGTCTGCTCTTCGACCAATGGCAGGTAACGCAGTTGGTAAGCGAGTGGAGCGTGGTCGATCACAAGCCAAATTGTGTGATGAGCCTCATCGGACAGACCTCGCGGCCACCCCTTTTCGAGCAGGCGTGCGACCACTACCTGATTGACCGAATCGACCTTATCGATTTGCTCTTGTGCGGCAATGACGGCATCAATGTCGAGTTGATCACTCTGCGTGAGCGCGATCATTGCCCGCCGTACTGCTTGATCCGAACGATGAACTTCGCGTAGGAGCGAATCAACATTTTGCGCCGCAGCTTCCGCCACGGCGCAAAATATAATAATTAATAGTAAGGCACTCTTCTTCAACTTAAATTGTGAATTGTGAATTGTGAATTGTGAATCCTCCTTACTTTTTCTTTGTATAAGCGTCAGCCATCTCTTTGATACGTGCGGCGCGGGTTGCGCTGTCGGGGTGGGTCGAGAACATTTGAGCCACCTTCGAGGCGGTCTGCGAGTTGCTGCTGCCCGCCATCTGGATCAACTTGTTCAGCGCGTTGTACATCGCATAGGGACTGCGACCGTTGGCGATACACATATTGAAAGCCTCCTCGTCGGCTGCAAACTCTTGTTTCTGTGAGAATTGAGCCTCACCGTAAGCCGTAGCGATCGCACCGAGCTGCGAGTTGGTCAGGTTTTCGAGCGTGGGGCTGATCGAGCCGATAGCGTCTTTGAGTGCTGCGGTGCGATAAGCCTGCTTCATCATATTCTTGGTGTCGGCGTGTTTGAGGTGTCCGATCTCGTGTCCGATCACTGCAAAAACTTCATCGTCGGTCATTGCGTCCATCAGACCCGAATAGACACGGATACTGCCGTCGCCACAAGCGAAGGCATTGACTTCGTTGGTTTCATACACCTTGAAATTGAGCTCCATACCCTCGACACCTTTGAGGTTCTTGATGAGCTTGTTGAGGCGCTGAGTGTACTTCGAGGTCGAAGGAGCGATTTTGTTCTGCTGGTCTTGATAAACCATATATTCGCTACACATTTGCGCCACTTGTGCGTCGGTGATAGCCATCGAGGCTGCCAAGTTTGTACCTGCGCTAAGTAATTTCGAGGTGTTGAGCGAGCTGCACGCACTCATCATCAGCGGGCAGAGCAGAATTACGATAAGTTTTTTCATAATCGTGTGTTTTAGTTTTGTTCCAATGTACAAATATATTAATTTTTTGAGAAAAAATCGCACTCTCGATTTAACTTTCTGCGCCGATAATATTTTCGATTACCCGATCGGAATGGCGTATGTGTTTTTGACCTCGCCCATCACGAATGAGGAGTGGAGCGAACCGATACACTCCAACTCGCCCAAAATTCGCAACACGAAACTTTGGTACGCCTTCATACTTGCAGCGTGAATTTTAAGCAGAAAATCGTATTCGCCCGAGATGTTGTAACACTCGACCACTTCGTCCATATGATTGACAGCCTCCATAAATCGGTTGGCGTTCTCGAATGAGAGCTGGTTCAATTTGATGTAACAGAAAGCCATAAAGCCACGATCGAGTTTTTCGGCATCGAGCACAGCTACATAGCGACGAATGTAACCTTGTGATTCAAGCCGTTTTACGCGCTCAAAGACGGGCGTGGGGGAGAGGTGCACGCGGGCAGCCAACTCTTTGTTGGTCAGCGAGGCGTCCTGCTGCAAAGTGCGCAAAATCGCAATGTCGATAGCGTCGAGTTGTTCGGTCATAATGTGTCGGAAATATTTTCTTTTTGATAGCTTTACAAGCTGCGTTTGTTGGGTTCGTATTTTGTTTTCAGTTGCAAAATTAGTGTAATTTTCTATGTTTTGCAAATTACTTGGAGAAATATTTATATCAATCTAATTTTGCCACGACAAACGAGATTAATCGACAACGATATAAATAAAGATAGAAATGAAACGTGATAATCTCCACTTCGAAACTCTCCAGCTCCACGTTGGGCAGGAGCACGCCGACCCGGCAACCGATGCCCGAGCCGTGCCGATTTACCAGACAACATCTTATGTATTTCGTAATTCGCAACACGCGGCCGATCGCTTTGGACTGCGCGATGCAGGTAATATTTATGGCCGCTTGACCAATCCGACACAGAGTGTTTTTGAGGAGCGCATAGCTGCGCTCGAAGGAGGTGTCGCGGCATTGGCGGTGGCATCGGGGGCTGCGGCGGTAACTTACGCGTTGCAGAATATTGCTCTCGCGGGAGATCACATCGTTGCAGCCGATAATCTATATGGAGGTTCGTTCAATCTGATTACCCACACTTTGGCATCGCAGGGCGTTGCGAGCACCATTGTCAATGTGAACGATGAGCAGACTCTGCGGGCGGCATTTCGTCCCAATACGAAGGCGGTCTATGTCGAGACGTTCGGCAATCCCAATTCCGACATCACCAATATCGAGGCGGTGGCACGTGTGGCACACGAGCATAATGTACCGTTGATTGTCGATAACACCTTCGCCACCCCGTTCCTGCTGCGCCCGCTCGAACACGGAGCCGATATCGTGGTGCACTCGGCAACAAAATTCATCGGTGGGCACGGCTCGTCGTTGGGCGGTGTGATTGTCGATGGCGGACGTTTCGATTGGAAGAGTGATCTGGCAAAATTCCCCACTCTTGCGGCTCCCGATCCGAGTTATCACGGTGTGGTATTTGCCGATGCGGTGGGTGCGGCGGCATACGTAACACGAATCCGCGCGGTACTTTTGCGTGATACGGGTGCGACGTTGAGCCCCTTCAATGCCTTTATTCTATTGCAGGGACTCGAAACCCTCTCGTTGCGAGTTGAGCGCCACGTGCAGAATGCGTTGCGTGTGGTCGAATTTTTGGCTGCGCACCCCAAGGTGCGTCGCGTGAATCACCCTTCGCTGCCCGATAACCCGAGCAATGCTCTCTATCGACGTTATTTCCCGCAGGGGGCAGCTTCGATCTTTACCATCGAGTTGGAGGGCGGAGAGAAGCAGGCTTGGCAATTTATAGATTCATTGGAGATATTCTCGTTGTTGGCCAATGTAGCCGATGTTAAAAGTTTGGTAATACACCCATTCACAACCACTCACTCTCAAATGAGCGAAGAGGAACTTGCAGCACAACACATCACACCTTCAACAGTGCGATTGTCGATTGGTACGGAACATATCGACGATTTGATAGCTGATTTGTCGCAAGCTCTCGCAAAAGTGTGAATCAAATGGAGTAATTAGTTAGGTTAAGTTAGGTTGTGAGCGGATCACGTTTTGGCGTGGTCCGCATTTTTTTGCAGGTTGTCGCATCAAAAAATGAGAAAAAATCGCACTCTCGATTTAACTTTTCGTACCTTCGTGCGTCATATAGTCAAAAGCACTGTTGAACAAACCGATGACAACGACCCAACAAACACTCCCAGCCTGCTCCGAACTGCGCGACGAGGCCACTCGCAACGAGGCCTTCGACCGTCTGGTCGGGGTGCTGCTCCGACCAATCTATTGGCACGTGCGACGATTGGTTGTCGAGCACGACGAGGCCGAGGAGATCACGCAGGAGGCGTTCGTACGAGCCTTCGAGCAGTTCGATCGATTCCGTGGGGGTGATGGCGAGTTGCGCGCTTGGGTTTACCGCATTGCCACCAACCTGTCCATCAGTGCCTTGCGACGGCGGCGACGGTCGATCTTCACGTCGATAGATCGGGTGAGCCGCGAGCTCTCGGATCGCGTAGCCGATTGCTCGCCTCCCGATGCCGATGAGCGATTGATTGAGTTCCAACGGGCGGTGTTGGAACTGCCGACCAAGCAGCGCATAGTTTTTAACCTACGCTATTACGACGAATTGAGCTATGCCCAGATAGCCACCGCAACGGGGCAGAGCGAGCAGGCCGCCAAAACCTGCTACCATTACGCGGTGAAACGATTGAAAGAACAATTAAACGATTGGCAGATATGAGTACCTTGAACAGAATTGATCGACGACTTCCCTACCACGCTTCGGACGCCGATTTCGAAGTGATGGCCGAGCGGATTCGATTGCGCACGACGGCACGTGTCGAGGTTGCGGCAAAACCCGCACAGCGCCCCGCTTTGTTGCAGTTGGCTCTTGCGGTAGCAACGGCGGTTATTGTGGCGGTTACGGGTGCTTGGTTTGCCACGACGGAGCCCGAACCTCAGCCGACACTTGCCGAGCTGTTGGCAACCGCCTCGCCCGAAACGTTGCGCGAGGTGGCGGCAACGAACTACGATGATATTATTTTCAACCAACAAATCTAACACACGATGAAACGTATCTATCTTATACTCATAGCAATTCTTGTTGTTGCACAGACCGCCTTGGCTATTGAGCCTGCGGCCGAAGACCCACAGACCCCCGATGAGATTCGTGCGGCAGCGCGCGAACAGGTGATCTCGTCGCTCAACCTCTCGAAGGAGACGCGCAAGAAATTCGAACCGATCTATGACGAGTATCGTGCCGCTTTGACCAAGGCGACTCGCACGGTCAATGAGCAACTCGACGAGGCTACTCCGCTCAACGGTATGAAGATCAATCTGATGAGCGTGGCGGCTACGGCACAGGTCAAGCTGGACTATATCGACCGCTTTGCCGAGGTGCTTTCGAGTGCTCAGATTCACCAGCTCTACAATTCGGAGGGCTCGCTTGCGTGGACAATTCGTCGGGTGGCGGGCGTCGATTTCGAAGGCAATGTGTCGATGAACGACAATACCTTCTATCTCGATAGTGCGCTGTATTGGCAGTTGGCTAACGAGTCGGACAAAAACGAGGTGCTCAGCTATGTGAAAGATGTGATGAACGATCCCCGCACACGCACCTACGTCCTCGGCGATGATGGCAAACTGCTGCCCATCGAGTCTGTTCCTGCGCCCGAGGTCAAGCAACAATACTACCGCCTGAATGGCAAGCGCACGCCGTTGCTAACGCCTACGGGTCAGATCATTGAGCAAGACTATGGCAAGGTTGTAAATTACCACACGCTGCGTGTCGATGGCCGTATCAAGGTGATCATCGACCCGTCGGTCTCGACACTCAAAGTTCGTTGCGATCGAGCTTTTATGGACATTGTGAAGTATAATATGCGAGATGGTGAGCTCAGCCTTTCGCTCGATCACAAAAAGCACCCGGCTTGGACGGGTGAAATGAGGGTCGAGGTTTATCTGCCCCTATCGTCGCACCTGAGCCGTATCTCGGCCAACAACTCAGCTTCGGTGCAGATCAAAGATCGACTGCGAGCTGATGTGCTGACCTTCGATGTCAATAACCGCGCTTCGGTGTCGGCTACCTCACATATCTACGCGCAGAAGGTAACGGTCAATGCCGACAATTACAGCAAGTTCAACGCCAGCGTCCATACAACCAATCGCGATCTGAGTGTGATGGAGAATGGTATGGTGATCTATAATGTCAATAATCGCGCTGCGGTTAGTGGTACGGTGGTTACTCGGACCTTTGTGGCTAAGGTGAACAACTACGCCGACTTGAATGGTGATACCGAGTGTTACAATGCGCGCTACGTGCTTACCAATGGTGCCGAACTCAAAGGCAATATTTCAGCGCATACGCTCCGTATGGAACTCAACAACTATTCGGACGTTCGTTCGACTCAGATTACGTTCGAGCAGTCGGCCGTATTTGAACTCTGCAACCGTTCGGAGATTACGGCTCAGAGGATCAGTGGCGAGAAATTATCTGCCCAGCTCGAAAACTACTCGAAACTCAACATCGGGTCGGGTCGTGCGAGTGAAGGTTATGTGTCGCTGTCGGGTCGATCGGAGTGCAACTCTTCGAACTTCAATATGCGAAACTTTACGATCAAGGCTAACGATTACTCGATAGCAAATGTTTATAGCACAGGTAGTTTGCGCTTGATTACGACCAGTCCGAGTGCCCGAATCAATTATAGTGGCAATTGTCAGGTCGAAAAGAGTGCCCCCTCGATCAACCGCAAATAACACTCTCTGATAACTTTACACCGAAGGTCGCTCCTCGATAATGTGGGGCGACCTTTTTTGTTTGCTTGTCGAATGGGCGCATAGTCGTGGGCTGAGGCGGTCGCACGAAGGGAATTCAAAATTATTTACCTTGCTTTCAATAAATGCGCCCCCAGCCACAGAGAGTGTGTCAAAATCAAAGATTTTGCCTATTTTGGAGAATGTAGAAAAAGCCGCGCTCCGAAGAGCGCGGCTTTTTGCAAATTATAAATCTTGAATCTTGGATTTTGAATTTTGAATCTCCAATCTACTTCTTCTTCGCAAGCACCTCGCACTGATCGATCTGGTTGCCATTGCGATCGAGCAGCGTCAGTACCATACGCTTCTTGTTGGCCGAGAGGTGGATAGCACCCACGGTCTTGGGACCTTCGTACCACTTTGCACGAATCTTATCCTCGTTCTGCTGGGGCATCTCTTTGATCGCCTGCCCGCGCTCGTTGTCCGACGAGGGAACCTGAACATAGACCGTTCCGCGCGTGCCGTCGGTCGCTTTGCCACCATAAAGGGGAGCTGTGCGCACGTAGATATGGTTGTTGCCAGCCAGCGCGAGATCAACGCCCAACTCATCGAACAGCTCGCACCAACGACCATACTGCGAGTCGCGTCCGTCGTGTCCGAAGAACCACTGATAGTGCTCACATACGATCACGTAGCGAGCCTTGTTCTGCTCAACCACCTTGCGCACCCACGCCTGAGCCTCGGCCAGACCTTCGTCCTTGCGCATCACCTCGTTGTTGAGCATAATGAACAGCGCGTCGCCGTAATAGAAGTAGTAGCAGACGCCCATCTCGTCGCCATAACCATTTCGCGGATAGAAGTTTGCGTCGCGGATAAATGCGTTCGACTGACCATTGACGCGGGTCATATTGTCGTGGTTGCCATTGACGCCCGCCCACATATAGTCGTGGAAAGGTTTGCGGGTGTAGAGGTCCGACCAGAACGAATAGCTACCGCCCCACGCGGTGATGTCGCCGAGGTGCAGCACCCAATCAATCGAGGGATCGTGCTTTTCGACCGTGTTGATCATCGCCATTGCTGCATCGACGCGATGGGGCAGCGGAGTGTAGGCGTGGAAATCGGCAATCACACAGGCACTCCACTCCTTCGCTCCCGAGGTGCGGAAGTAATGCGGCTCGCTCCACTTGTCGCCCGCGCCGATCGAGTACATATAGTCGGTATTCGGACGCAAACCGCTGAGAGTAGCCTCGCACTTGGTGAATCGAACCTGCTCATTAACGGTCTTACCCTGAGGTGTTTTCGACGAAATGCCGTCGTATGTGGTGCAGAGGTGCGTCGCGGCCTCGACCACGCGGGCACGCTTCCAATCGATGTCGCCGACACGGGTGTAGCGCACCGAGGTTGCGTCAGAGAGGGTATCGACGCCCCAACTGATATTGATGCTGTTGCGGGTATCCTGATCGGGACAAGCCACGACCGTAAAAGGACTTGCGGGCAGTTGCGCCGCAAGAGTGCTGATGGCGAATAGCGCCACGAGAGTTGAGAGTATGCGTTTCATTATTTGCGTAGTTTTTTGATTCTTTGAAGACAAATTTACAAATTTTTCACAAATTTTCGGTCGGACGTGCAACGAAATTGATTAATTTTGCGTCTAATAGATAAAACCTCAAACTTAATACGACGATGAAACGGATTCTATTCTCGCTGCTTTTTGCGCTTTTTGCACTCTCGGCAAGCGCGCAAAGTGATTCAATCAATGACGATGAACAATCAACATTTCGCAGATATCGCGGAGATGCGTCGGTTGGAGTAAGTTTTTTATTTGGAGCATTTTTCACGGATATCGAAACCACGCACGGAATTGTGCTTGATCGTCGTGATTGTTGGTTCGTCGGTGCGGGAGCGAAATGGCTCCCAATGTCATCTGGCGATTTTCACGGAAAGCTATATGTGCGAGGTAAATATACTGTTCCGACGCGACGAATGAAGGTGCGTCCGATGGTTTCGGTTGATGTTGGACTTTATACGGAAAAATACACATATCGAGAATATTTCGAATCTGGTTTTGATGTGGCGGCTGATGTTGGATTAGCTATCAGAATGACCCAATATAGCAAATTTAATATCTCGCTGGGTGTTCTTCAACTTGCGAGAGGAGAGTTTATGCCTCATCTCAAACTCGGATTCTCGTTCTAAACCGATAGAGTCGCGCACGGCAAGCGCGGCTCTTTTTGTTGCGATTTAGGCTTATCATTGGCGGGTGGGGGGCTCGGCCAACGGCCGACCCGCCAATGATAACGAAATCAAAGATTTCGCGAAACTTAATCTTGAATTATGCTTTTTGAATTTTGAATCATTTTTTTGTTATCTTTGCAAAAATATAAACATACGAAAAATGAAAATCCTGATTCTCAACGGCCCCAATCTCAATTTGCAGGGTCATCGTGATACCGATATCTACGGCACCGAAACTTTCGAACAATTTATCGTGCGTCTGCGCGTGGCATTCTCGGAGTGCGAGGTGGACTATTTCCAATCGAATATCGAGGGCGAACTGATCGACCAACTCCATCAATCAATCGGTCGCTACGACGGTGTGGTGCTCAACGCAGGTGGCTATACCCATACGGCTGTGGCGTTGGCTGACGCAGTTGGGGCGGTTTCGACGCCCGTTGTCGAGGTGCATATCTCGTCGATCTTGGCACGTGAGGAGTTCCGCCACGTGTCGCTCATCGCACCGCGCGCCATTGGCTCGATAATGGGCTTCGGGCTGGACTCGTACCGACTCGGAATGTTGGCTCTCGGAGCGCGCCAAACGTCGCAAATGTAAAACCGCAAAGCACGATGCAACTCAAAGATAAGGTAGTGAGCGGTGTGGCGTGGAGCGCGGCCGAGAAGATCGGCTCGATGCTCCTGCAAATGGTCGTTAGCTTTGTGCTGGCGGGACTGCTCGTACCCGACGATTACGGCACGATGGCCGTGATGGTGGTCTTTGCGACGGTGTCGTTGCTGATTGTCGATAGCGGATTCTCGCAAGCGCTGATCCGCAAACCCGAACCTACACAAGCCGACTATACCTCGGTCTTTGCCTTCAACCTCGTGGTGTCGTGGGTACTCTATGCGCTGCTGGTTGCGGGCTCGTTCCCGTTGGCGGCGTACTACGATGAGCCCGAAATGACACGCATCGCACCGGTGCTGTTCCTGTTGCTGCCGGTCAATGCTATGTGCGTCATTCAGAACACGATACTCACGCGAACGTTCGCCTTCCGCAAGCTCTCGACCATCACCTTCCTCTCGTCGTTAGTGGCAGGCGTGGTGTCGATCGCGGTGGCCGTTGCCGGCGGCGGTCTTTGGGCTTTGGTCTGCCAGCGACTGCTGACGTTGGTGGTCAAGGCGGTGCTGCTCTGGTGGTGGGGCGATTGGCGACCGAAGGGTGGTTGGAGCCTCCGACCTCTGCGCGAGATGTTCCCTTATAGTTCGAGATTGTTGGCAACCGATCTGCTCAATGGTATCTATAACAACGTGTCGTCGCTGTTCATTGGCAGTATGTACACGTTGCAACAACTCGGCTACTTCTCGCAAGCGCAGAAATTGAAAGACCTGCCCGTAACCTCGACCGTGCAGGCGGTGCAGAATGTAACCTTCCCCGCGTTGGCGTCGATTCGTGATGACGAACGGAAGTTTGCCGAGAGCTATCGTCAGGTGTTGATGGTGATGGCCTTTGTGATGATCCCGATGATGGCGGGGTTGGTGGCGGTGGCCGATGATATGTTTGCGCTGATTGGCGATAAGTGGCGACCGACGGTGCCCTATTTCCGTGTGTTGTGCCTGACGGGCATTACGCAACCAATCGCAATGGTGGCCTACAATATACTGAAAGTACGTAGCAATGGTCGCATAATCTTCCAACTCGAAATAGTCAAGAAATTGATAATGACGGCAATTCTTGCGCTGACAATCCCGATGAGTGTCGAGGCCGTAGTGTGGGGCTTGGTGGTGATGTCGGTGATCGAGATGGTGGTCAATTTCGGGGCGACGTTGCGCTATACGAGCGTTTCGGTGTGGCACGTGGTGCGCGATCTGCTTGCGCCGTTGGCTCTTGCAGCGGTGATGTGCGGAGCGGTCTATGCGTTGAGTGGGGCGGTGCAGGCGTGGCCTATTGCGGTGCGATTGATCGTGGAGGTTGCGACGGGTGTTGCGATCTATGCAGGTGGGGCGTGGTTGCTCCGTTTCGAGGGTATGCGTGAGATGGTGCGTATCGTCGGTGGATTGATGGACAAAATCAAAAACTAACTATATTCTACACACACAATGAAAAAACAAACTATTTTAACTGCAATCTTCGCGCTGTTGGCGCTGACCGTGTCGGCAGGTCAGCCGCGCGTAAAGAATGTGATCTATCTGATTGGCGATGGTATGGGCTTTGGCTCGGTGTCGGCTCTGCTGTTGTCGCAGAACGAGAAGACGGGTTTCGAGTATGCTCCCGTGATTGGTCTGTCGGAGACCTGCTCGGCCGATAATTTCGTAACCGATTCGCCCGCAGGCGGTACGGCGTTGGCAACGGGCATACGCACTCGCAACGGCTACTTGGGTGTCGATCCTGAGGGCAATCAACTGACCAGCATTCTGCGCAAGGCTCAGACGATGGGCAAGCGTACGGGTATCGTCGTAAATACGGTGCTCACCGAGGCTACGCCCGCAGCGTTCTATGGCGGCGTGAAGAGTCGCAAGGAGGGCTTGCGCTTGGCCGAGCAATTTGTCGAGAGCGGTGTCGATGTGGCTATCGGTTCGGGTTTGAGCGTCTTTGTTGGTCGTCCCGACTCGGTCGATCTGACTGCCGAGTTGATCAAGCGTGGCTACGATGTCTATTTAGATTGGGGTGCTACGGCACGTTCGACGGCTGATCGTTTTGTGTCGATTCTGCCGATGTCGGACGTTCATCGTCGCAACAAATCGAGCAATACGACGGCAGGTGCAGCCGAAGGAGCCGAGGTGTGTCTGGCGGCGCAGCTGGCAGCCGAGAATGGCGAGGAGCCTACGTCGGGCGATCCGACCGAGTATCTGACCCGTGCAACGGAGAAGGCTCTGGCGACGTTGGAGCGCACGGCCGACCGCAATGGTTTCTTCTTGATGATCGAGAGTGCAATTATCGACGGCTACGGCCACAATAACGACTCGGAGGGTATGATCGAGGAGATGCGCGAGTTCGACCGCACGTTGCAGATGCTGGTCAAGTATGTCGAGGCGCACCCCGAAACGTTGCTGGTGGTAACGGCCGATCACGAAACGGGTGGTACGGGCGTGTCGTACCGTTCGTATGAGGTAGGCGGCGAGGCTCCCGTAGTCCTCTCGTTCAGCACCAAGGGTCATACGGGTACGGTTGTTCCTATCTTTGCGTATGGTGCAGGAGCTGAGGAGTTTGGCTCGATTATGAAGAATACCGACCTGCCCAAGATTATCGAGCGACTGATCAATGGTAAAAAGAAAACCAAGAAATAATAGATAAAGATGAAAAAACTATTAATCCTTTTGGCGGCAGTCGCAGCGGTGGCTTGTGCGCCTAAGAATGAGCCTCTGTCGCTCGTCCCCTATCCCAACCACGTCGAGGCGGGTTCGGGTCATTATTCGATTGTTGGCGCGCCGATGGCGTGCGATGAGGCGATGGACGATCGCGCATTTGCGTCGGTTGCAACTTTTGCCGAGCAGCTCACTGCGACGAGTGGTACTGCGTTCGAGGCAACCAAAGTGGCGGCAATGCCCTCGGAGGGTTTCCGCTTTGTGGTTGATCCGACCGTTGAGAAGGAGGGCTATCGCCTTGCGGTAACCGGTAAGGGCGTCGAGGTTCGTGCGAGCGAGTTCCCCGGTTTTTACTATGCAATCCAGACAATCAAGCAGTTGCTGCCTGCCGAGGTATATGGTGAGGAGCAGGCTGCCGATAAAGATTGGTCGTTGCCTTGCCTTACGATTGAGGACGCTCCGCGTTTTGGCTATCGTGGTATGCACCTCGACGTGTCGCGCCACTTCTTCTCGATTGAGGAGGTGAAGGCCTACATCGACATTATGGCAGTGCATAAACTCAACCGCCTGCATTGGCACCTTACGGACGATCAGGGATGGCGTGTAGAGATCAAGCGTTTCCCCAAACTGACCGAGGTGGGTGCAATGCGTAAGCACACTGTGATCCGTAAGGAGTGGGGCAACTATGATGGTATTCCGCACGGTGGTTACTATACTCAGGATCAGATTCGTGAGGTTGTTGAGTATGCAGCGGCAAATGCCATTGAGATCATTCCCGAAATCGACCTGCCGGGTCATATGATGGCAGCATTGGCGGCCTATCCCGAGTTGGGTTGTACGGGTGGCCCGTATGAGGTTTGGCCTCGTTGGGGTATCTCGGACGAGGTGCTCTGCGCAGGTAACGATAAGATTTTCGATCTGTTGGAGGGAGTTTTCACGGAGATTGTCGAAATGTTCCCCTCGGAGTTGATCCACATCGGTGGCGACGAGTGCCCGAAGACACGTTGGAGCACCTGCCCCACTTGCCAGGCGAAGATCAAAGAGTTGGGCTTGAAGGACGACGACAAGCACTCGGCTGAGCACTATTTGCAGAGCTACGTGATGACCCGTATCGAGGAGTTCCTCGCCGAGAAGGGTCGCCGCGTGATCGGTTGGGACGAGATTCTCGAAGGTCAGATTGGTCCCAATGCTGCGGTGATGTCGTGGCGTGGTAACGAGGGTGGTATCGAGGCTGCCAAGTTGGGACACGATGTGGTGATGGTTCCCACCTCGTACTTCTATTTCGACTATTGTCAGTCGGCCGATAAGGAGAAGGAACCGTTTGGTATTGGCGGTTTCTTGCCCGTCGATCGTGTCTATTCGTACGAGCTGCCCGAGGAGCTGACCGAGGAGGACGCTAAGCATATCCTCGGTATTCAGGCCAATATGTGGACCGAGTATATTGCCGACCGCGATCACCTTTACTATATGTTGTTGCCGCGTTTGTCGGCACTGAGCGAGGTGCAGTGGTGCGATAAGGGTGTGCGCAATTGGGATCGTTTCATCGCCAATTTCCGTATGCACGAGATCTACGATGTGATGGGTTACAACTACGCTACGCATATCTTTGGCATTACGGCCGATACCGAGATCGACACCACGAAGCGTTCGATCACAGCTACGCTCACCACGTTGGGCGACGCTCCGATCCACTACACGCTTGATGGTAGCCAGCCCACTGCTGAGTCGGCAGTTTATAGCGAGCCTCTGACCATCGCCGAGCAGTGCACGCTGACGGCAGCTGTATTCCGCGAGGGTATCGACGTGGATAATTGCGTAGTTCCGATTCTGTTCAATAAGGCGACGGCACGCCCCGCAACGCTCAATAGCAATCCTCACGCAAAGTATCTGTTCGAGGGTGCGAAGACGTTGGTTGATGGTCGCGTTGGTGGTCCCGATTTCGGTGGTGGTCCGTGGATTGGCTATCTGTTCGAGGATATGGACATAACGATCGATATGGAGGGCTCGGAGAGCTACTCGAAGGTGGTGCTGACGACATTGGCCGAGAAGGCTCCGTGGGTGTTCTTGCCAATGTCGATGACCGTGCTGACTTCGGACGACAACGAGAATTTCACCGAGGTAGGACATCTGGATATCGAGCCGCAGGCTGAGGGTGAGCCCGATGGTATCTTCAAGTTTGCCATCGATATCGAGCCGACAACGGCACGTTACCTGCGTGTTAAGGCAGCGACACTCGATCCCGTATCACCGTGGCACAATGGCGGTGGCGGCAAGGGATTCTTGTTTGCCGGCGAGATCGAGGTTGAGTAATTGGCATTCAAAATTCAAGATTCAAAATTCAAAATTATAGCCACGCCCCAAAAGGCGTGGCTATTTTTGTCCTCGTTAGTATCCACACTCGGTGGCTGGGGCGGTCGCCCGAAGGGCGAGCCACCGAGTGTGTGATAAAATCAAAGATTTTACCAATTAAAATTCATTAACAAAAAAGCCACACTCCGCAGAGCGTGGCTATTCATTTTCAATCGGTTCGAGAGTTCGTTACAACATCACCGAGTTGATCTGGGCGTGAACCTGCTGCAACTGACGCTCAAAGTCGATACGTGCCGAGAGCACATCGTAATAGTTGCTGAGCGACGAGTAGTAGTCGATAATCGAGATTTGACCAGCCTCGATCGCACGCGCGAGATACGAACGATAGTCGCTCATCTCGGCCTCGATCGAGCGATACTCGGCAATCGAATGCTCCAAAACCTCGACACGCTCATACATTGCCGCGAGCGAGGTGCGTACGTCATTCACAGCGCTCAGGTGCTCTGCCTCGGCGTATGCTGCCTGAGCCTTTGCAGCGCGGGTATTGCGGTAGCCCGAGAAGATGGGCACGCTCATACCAACCACAACGCCATTGAAGTGCTGACCCGTCGAGTGGGCAAGTTTATAGCCCACGGTGAACTGCGGCAATGTCTTTGCGCGCTCGACCTTAACGCTCTGCTCGGCAATCTCGACCTGCGAGGCTGCAACCAGCAACGAAGGGTCGCGGTCAGCGTAGAGAGCCTCCATCTCGGCCAGCGGTAGCAACTCGGCCAACGGAGCATACTCCGTGTCGGCAAACGCTACCTCCACGCCACCGTTGAGTGTGCGCAGACGATTTTCGGCAGCTTCGATCTCAATCTCGATCATACTCACTGCGTTGCGAGCTGCGGTCAGCTCCATATCGGCACGATTCTTCTCGATGATAGTGCCCTTGCCTGCGTCCAGACGCGAGGCATAGACCTCGGCAATACGCTCAGCATTCTGTGCGCGCTCGTCAGCAACCGCCTTTTGGCGACGCAGAGCGATCAGGTCAATGCAGAGTTGCTTGGCTTCGAGCAGTGTCTGCTGACGAACGAGTGCGTGGTCAGCCGTGAAGTGCGAGCGCTGCATCTTTGCCATCTGTGCGCGACGAGCGTAGGCAGTCGGAAAGTCAAACGATTGAGTCGCAACCAACTCGCCGTTTTTGCCTGCCTCGGCAGGTGTGCCCCACGCGTGAACATACTGCACGTGAGGATTCGAAAGCTGGTTTGCGGTACGGGCGTCGAGCGAACGAGCCTCGGTGAGCGAACTGTGTGCACGCAGCGAGAGGTTGTTCTCCTCGATCTGCTGCAAGACCCCTTCAATGCCTTGCGCACGCGAGCCGAGAGCGACCACGAGTGCCGCTACGACCAAAGTATATCTAATGTTACGCATTGTTCTTACGGGTTTTATATTTGGTGTAAATGATATAGACAATCGGCACGATAAAGCCGTTTAGGAAGGTCGATGAGATCAGACCACCGAGGATCACCTTTGCCATCGGGCTTTGGATCTCGTTACCCGACGCATCGCCATTGAGTGCCAACGGAATCAGCGCCAGAGCCGACGTGAGCGAGGTCATCAGAATCGGGTTCAGACGGTCGATCGAGCCCTGCACCACAGCGTCGTGGAGCGACAGACCTTCACCCTGCAACTGGCGATAGTGCGACACGAGCAGAATACCGTTACGCACGGCAATACCCAGCAGCGAGATGAAACCGATGATGGCGGGGATACTGACGATACCCGACGTGAACCAGATGCTTGCCACGCCACCGATTAGTGCCAGCGGCAGGTTGATCATAATCAATCCCGACAGTCCGAAGTCGCGGAACTCCTGATAGAGTAGCAGGAAGACCACGAGCAGCGCCACGAGCGAAGCGAAGGTCAGCGTGCGGGTTGCAGCCTGCTGGCTCTCGAACTGACCGCCATACTCGATATAGTAGCCCTCGGGCAGGGTAATCTTCTCGTCGATAACGGTTTGAATATCCTTCACGGCACCACCCAAGTCGCCACCAACAACGTTGGCCGAAACCACAATCTTACGCTTCACATTCTCGCGGTTGATCGCGTTCGGACCCGACGTCGAGCGAATCTCAGCCACCTGCGACATTGGCACCTTCGAGCCATCGGCGCAATCGATCAAGATGTTGCCGATCGACTCGATCGTGTTGCGGTAGCGGTCATCGACCTTCACCGTCAGGTCGAACGTCGCGTTGCCCTCATAGATCTGCGACACAGCCTCGCCCTGCAAAGCAACGGCTACAAACTCCTTGAACTCGGCCATCGTGATACCGTGGCGAGCCAACATATCGCGTCGCGGCACGATCTGCAACTCCGAGCGCTCAACCTGCTGCTCGACGGTGATGTCGGCCAGCGACTCGATCGAGCCGATTGCACCCTTGATCTGCTTACCGATCGAGTACATCTTGTTCAGATCCTCACCGAAGAGTTTGATGGCGATGTTAGCCTTCGTACCCGACAGCATTGCGTCGATACGGTGCGAAATGGGCTGTCCGATCTCGATATCAAGACCCTTCAAAACACCCAAACGAGCACGCACGTCAGCCAGGAACTCGTCGCGCGAGCGGTCGGTCAAGATGTAGGGAGCCTCCAACTCCGAGGCGTGAACACCCAACGCGTGCTCGTCCAGCTCGGCGCGACCCGTCTTTCGGGCAACGGTCTGCACCTCGGGAATCTCCAAGAGAATCTGCTCGACGGTGCGACCCATTTTGTCCGACTCTTCGAGTGAGGTGCCGGGCATTGTGCCGATATTGATTGTCATCGAGCCTTCGTTGAATGAGGGCAAGAAGCTGCTTCCGAGCGTAAAGAATACAATGAGCGCACCCACCATCAGGGCGATCGTTCCACCCAGAATCGAGCGTTTGTGGCAGAGCACCCACTCCAAAGCTGCGTGATACCAGCGCTTCAAAGTACGTGCAACGAGGGGCTCGCGCTCGGTGTGGCGCAGTGCGCGCTCCGAGGTGAGCATATAGCTACACAAAACGGGGGTCAAGGTCATTGCTACGATCATCGAGGCGAACAACGACACGATGAACGAGATACCGAGCGGACGCAACATACGTCCCTCCATACCGTCGAGGAAGAACAACGGCACAAATGCTACGATGGTGATGATCGTTGCATTGACGATCGACGAACGGATCTCGGTCGAGGCTGTATAGATCACCTCGAACCAGCCGCGACGTTGCTCGGCGGGCAGTTGATGGTTTTCGCGCAGGCGTCGGAATACGTTTTCGACGTCGATAATCGCGTCATCGACCAGCGATCCGATAGCGATTGCCATACCGCCCAAACTCATCGTGTTGATCGAGAGATTCATCAATTTCAGTACGAGAATCGACACGAGCAGCGACAGCGGAATTGCAACGAGCGAGATGGTCGTAACGCGCGCGTTCATCATAAAGAAGAACAGCACGATCACAACGAACAGTGCACCCTCGATCAGCGCACGCTGAATGTTGTCGATCGACGAGGTGATAAAGCGCGACTGGCGGAAGATGTCGGTCGAGATGTTGATATCCTTCGGTAACGATTTTTGCAGATCCGAGAGTTGGTGTTCCAGAGCCTCGGTCAGCTCGATCGTGCTGGTCTGGTTCTGCTTGGTTACGGTGAGCAGAACGGCGGGCTGCGTGCGCTCCGATGCAACACCCAAGCGCGGGCTCTTTGCTCCGATACGCACCTCACCAACATCTGCCAACGTGATGGGCTGACCATCGTCGGTCAGTTTGACCACACCGCGGGCGATCTGGTCGGCATCTTTGGTGGCCAACATACCACGCACGATAAACTCATTGCCATATTGATAGAGAACGCCACCCGACGAGTTGAGCGTCATATCTTTCGTTGCGGCCAGCACCTCGTGAACCGAAACGCCCAGCAGGCGCAGCTTTTCGGGCGATAAGAGCACCTGATACTCCTTGATGTCGCCACCGATTACGGCCACCTGAGCTACGCCACCCGTCGAGAGCAGTCGCGGACGAATGGTCCATTCGGCAATCGTGCGCAACTCTTCGAGCGAGGTTTTGTCCGATGTAAGACCGATGATCATCATCTCGCCCAAGATCGACGATTGAGGGCCGAGCGTAGGCTGACCAACATTTGCAGGCAGTGCGTCCGAAATGGTCGAGAGCTTCTCGGTTACAATCTGGCGGGCACGATAGATGTCTGTATCCCAATCAAATTCGACCCATACGACCGAGAAACCTGTCGATGAAGCCGAACGTACGCGACGCACATCGGTTGCACCATTCACGGCCGTTTCGATCACGAACGTTACGGTACGCTCGACCTCCTCGGCAGCCATACCGTGCGCCTCGGTCATCACAACGACCGTCGGAGCTGTCAGGTCGGGGAAGACATCGACCTCCATACGGTTGGCCGTATAGACGCCAATGGCCGAGAGGAGCAGTGCTGCGATAACCACCAACATTCGATTTCGCAGCGAGTAATCTATGATTCGATTAAGCATAGTCGTATCGGTTTTTTTAGTGTTGGTGCGAGTGGGGAATTGCGCCCGAGGCGGCCGCCATCTTGACATTCACGGCGCCGCGAGTAACTACGCGCTCGCCGGCCTCGATACCCGTGAGCAGCTGCACGCGCTCGCCGTCCGAAGCGCCCAACTTCACCTCACGACGCTCGTAGCACTCAGCGTCCAGCTGAACATAGACGTAATACAAGCCCTGCGCCTCGGTTACGGCAGTTACGGAAACTACCAGCGCCTCAGCGATCGGAGCACCCACCAAGTAGGCCTCGACAATAGCGCCCTGAGGCAGATCGTTGCGGTTGTCGAACTCGAAGGTTACGGGGATCAGCGTCGATCCGCTGTCGGCAATGCGACCCACCGACAACAGACGACCGCCGCAATCCGCCAGACGATAACTCTCGCCCGTTGCGGGATCAACAATATTTGCGGTTTTGATCGAGCGCAATTCGCGGTAGTAACGCTGCGGCAGATCGGCACGCAACTGCAAGCGACGATTCTGCGAAACGGTAGCCAACGGCTGACCCATCTCAACGAAATCACCCTCATTGACAGCCAGCGAGGTGATGTAGCCACCGATCGGAGCGCCTACGCTGCTGCCCTTTTCGGACGAACGCGCAGCAATGGCGTCGTACTCGGCCTTGGCTTTGAGGTAAGCACTCTCGGCAGCCTCGAAGTCGCTGCGCGAAACGATCTGATCATCGACCAACTGCTTCAAACGGTTGTATTCGCCCTCGGCACGACGATACTCGGCTGCGATCTTATCGACCTGCGAGCCCGACGCCAAGTTGCTCGACGAGATGGCAAACAACGACTGACCGCGCGACACCTGCGCACCGGTCGAAAGACGCTTGCCACCGAACGAAACCACACCCGCGATGGGAGCTACCACCGTAGCCTCATCGCCTTGAGCCGCCAAAATACGAGCCGTGCAGGGAATCACGTGGTTGAATGTCGAGGGCTGAATCTCCTCTACCTTGAAATCTGTGCGAGCAGCCTGCTCAGCAGGGAAAGTAATCTCGTTTTCGTTATGCTTGTGTCCCTCCTCGGCGTGGTTGTGCGTCGAGTGGTCGTGTCCTTCGTGAGAGTGCGCCGAATGATCGTGCGCTGCGTGATCGTGTCCCTCGTGGGTGTGAGCAGCGTGATCGTGTGCGTGCTCATCGTGTGAGGCATTGCTGTTGCCGCAGCTGCCGAGCGAAAGCGTAACGGCAAGTGCCAAAGCGGCGATAAATATTTGTTTCATAAGCGTTTGTATATGTGTAATTTTGCCGTGCCGACTCCTCGTTTGCACGGACTGAATTGGGTTAATTCGAAAAAATAAGGAATAGCGAGCCAACCGGACAATCGGCTCGGCTCGGTTAAGCGCGCTCGGTTGCGGCACGTGTCGGCAGGGCACGCGCGATGTAACGCACAATGCGTTGGGCAGGATCGGGCAACAGATCTTGTTGTCGATAGTCTTGCTCTTCGGTCCTATACTCGGCCATTGCGAGCATTTCGAGGGGCTCGGCAATCAGCACTTGTAGCTGCACGGGAGGCAGCAATGATTGTTTCGAGAGTTGTGAAATGACCTCAGCCACGTCGATTTTCAGATGGCACGACGAAGGCTCACTTGAAGTGTTATGTTCGGTCGAGCAGTGGTCGTGGTCGCAACAATCCGAGTGAGAATCGGAGTGAGCGAAGCAGTGCATAGGATTGAAGCAGACGGCCTCACTCCCGTCGTGATGATGGTGGGGCAGTGCTGCAATCATCACGGCCACTGCACAGAGCGCAAAGACCGCACGAAATATCCAATTATGCACTTTGGTTGCCATAGTCGAGCGCAAATATACGAACTTTTTGGACAATAATCTATCTTTCGCCCAATCTTTCTGGCGTTTGAATGCGAAAAAACGCTATTTTTGCATTGCTAAAATGAGGTTGAAATGAAACGTGCGGTTCTCATTTTACTACTTTACGTCTTTGGGCTTAGCGTCGAGAGTGTGTCGGCGCAGGAACTTGATGGTCTTTACTATCCCTTCGGTAATCAATACGAACATCTCCCCGAGATCGACCTCGATTCGACTCTTTTCTACCTTCCCGTTTCGGACGAGAGTACGCTTTTCGATCGTCTGACACGTTACTCGCTTTCGTCAGTACGATTTGTGCGTCGTGGTGTTGAGGGCGAGGTGCTCGATCTCGATGGCGTGCAGATCAGTCGTAGCGAATCGTATCTGCTTAGACGGTTGTTGCGCCGCGAGCAGGTGGTTGATGGAATGGCTGCCGAGCCGATCGACGCCTTTAATGGTTCGCGCTCGTATAGCCTTGTGTCGGGGTTTGGTGTCCGTTCGTCGCAAGCAACCGTTTCGGCTACCGATCGCAACAAACTGCTCACAATCAGACTATATGATGCTCGCCCAATCGGTGATCGATGGAGCTACGCGCTCTTGTTGTCGGGCGAAGGAGGACGCGATATGCGCGTTGGAGGGCTCTTTACCCAACGTGTCGAGGCGGCGGCTCTGCTCTCGCATAGGTGGCGCGAGGGCAGTATGTCGATTGCAGCGATGGTGGCTCCGTCGCAGCGCGGTGTGCGTTCGGCATCGTCGGCCGAGGCGTTTTCACTGACGGGTGATAACCTCTACAACCCCTCGTGGGGTATGTATAACGGACGCGAGCGCAATAGTCGTGTGCGTCGCGAGCTGATGCCGTCGGTAGCGGTTTCGATGCACCATAAGCGGTGGTTTGCAACGCTTTATGGTCGTGCGGGCTGGCAGTCGATAAGTGGGTTGAATTGGTACGATGCTCCTATTCCCACACCGGACAACTACCGCCAACTGCCCTCATATTTCGATTTGGAGCAGGTACGCACCGAGGTCGAACGTGTGTGGCAGGAGCGCGATTATCGCTACACTCAAATTGATTGGGAGGAGTTGTACGTTCGCAATGCGATGACCGATGGTCGCTCAGTCTATATTGTCGAGGATCGGGTGGAGGCGCCGTATGAGTTGCGGGCGACGGTCGGAGGCGAGTTTGTAGTGGCACGCAATACAACGGCGCGGGCTGCGGTTGTTGTCTATCACTCCTCGACGGAATATTACAAACGTCTGCGCGACCTGCTCGGAGGAACGCATATCGTTGATATTGACCAATATCTGATTGATGATGATCGTTTCGGGACCTTGTTGCAGAACGATCTGCGCAATCCCAATCGACGTGTGGTGCAGGGAGCTAAGTTTGGTTATGACTATCGTTTGACCGAGGGACGCTATGGTGCGCAGGTTGGCATTCGTTACCACGACAATCGCTACACTCTCGATGTCGCGGGTCGTGTGGTGGCGGCAGTAGCGTGGCGCACGGGACTCTATGAGAAGCAGCTATTTGCAGGATCAGGCTCTCTTGGTCGCTCGGAGCCGCTGAGTGGGGTCGAGGCGGCCGCAAAGATGGCATTTCGTTACTCGATCTCGGCTGGTCATCGACTCTCGGCGGTGGTGTCGGCAGCCCGCGAGATGCAATCGGTCGATCAACAACTTCTTCAACCTGCCTATAACAATGCGTTGGCGGCGGTTGATCCTTTCCGTGCGGTTTTCAGTGGCGAACTTGCCTACTCGTTGCGCACGACATCGGTTGAGCTGACAGCCAAGGCCTTTGCGCAGGTCGAGCGCGACGATGATGCCACGATGCGCCTATTTGACGACCTGACCTACACCTATGTTGATGCGGTGGTAAGCAACCTCGACCGCAATAGCTTTGGTATGGAGCTGAGTGCGTCGGTACGTCTTTCGCCACGTTTTACGGCCGAGGGAGCGCTCTCGGTGGGCAGCTATCGCTATGCGTCAAATCCATCGGTGTCGCTGTTTGCCGATGTCGATAATCGACCGATAGTTGTGGGTGGAGTGAGTTGTATGAGTGGTCTGCATACGGCCCAAACACCCACCTTGGCAGCGGTGGCCAAGTTGCGTTACTCGACACCTTACGGTTGGCGTGTGGAGGTTGAAGCGGCCTTTGCCTCGGGGCGTTATGTCGCTCCGACGCCTATCAGACGTATGACCCGCGTAACCGATCTTGCCGCCTCGCCCGAAGAGTTCGAAGCGATGACCGCTCAACAACGCTTGGACGATGCGCTGATCATCGGTTTGTCGGCAATGCGTTCGTGGTCGATTGGCGGAGTGCAGTCGCGTCTAACGACAGTCGTGTCGGTGAGAAACTTGCTGTGCGACAAGAATATAGTCTATTCGGCCTACGAGCCGTCGCGCGTACTGCGGTCGGGGTCGGGCGTCAATATCCACTACCGTCCGATGCCCGAACGTTATACCTATGCCTATCCGCTATCGTTCAATGTTTCAATTACTTACAGATTTCGCTAAATGACTCGTCTTTGCTGCATATTGATTCTCGCGTCGCTACTTTGTGAGGCTTGCGACTACGATCGGTTCGATCCGATCGAGCAACACGATGCGGTGAATTGGACACCCAATGCTGAGCTATCGGACGTGCGACATTCGTTTGCGGTAGCAACCACGATCCGCGAGAATATGGTCGTTACGGGTCGTGTTACGACCAGCGATGAGGGTGGTAATTTCTTCCGCACGGTGGTCATCGAAGATGGTACGGGTGCGCTCGAACTGATGGTCGGAATGGACTATCTCTATCGCACCTATCCCGTTGGAAGTTTGTTGGCGGTGCGTTTGCAGGGATTGGCCATTGATGAGTATAACGGGGTGCTGCGTGTAGGACTGCAACCCGACAAGTGGGACTATCGCTCCACGTTGTATATGTCGCACGCAGCCGTTGCCGACCGACATATTTATCGCACTTCGTCGGTTGAGTCGCCCACGCCCGAGCGGTTGGTGGCGGGTGAGCTGACTCGTCGTTTGTGTGGCAGGTTGGTAACGGTCGTAGGGGTACAAGCCGACGATGAGGCTTCGACGTGGGCCGAGGGCGAATATACCTGCTATCGTAAATTCCGCGATGCTCAGGGTGATTCGATCTATGTGCAGACGTCGCCCTATGCTCGATTTGCTCAGCACGCGCTCCCGACCGAGGAGCTGTCGCTGACAGGAATCCTCTATTATGGTGCGGTCGAAGGTAGCCGCAAGGCATTCATTATCAAGATGAACGATGAGAAGGGTGTTGGTTATTAGTCTGATGTTGCTCTGTGCCGTTTCGTGTAGCGAGCCTAATCCGTTGGTGTATCAACCCGCGGAGCACCCCGAACGTGTGTCGGTGGCCTACCTCAAATTTCTCTATCGTTCGATGCCCGTGCGTGTCGATCGCGCGTTGCAAATCGAGGGCTATGTGGCGGCAAATGATTTCAATGGCAATCTTCATCACGAACTGTCAGTAGCCGATTCGACGGGTGGAATTATCGTGCGCCTCGATGCCGAGAATCTATACACACGTTTTTGGCAGGGTGCGCGGGTTGCGGTGCGTTGCAATGGGTTGTGGCTCGGCTCATCGGGAGGCACGATTGAGTTAGGTGTGGCTCCGTCGGGCGAGTATGAGGTCGATCCCATTCCTAACGATGATATCGGACTTTATATCACGACCGACTCAACTTGCCAAATCAAGATTCCGGCACGTTCGATCACCATTGCCGAGTGCGCACCCGAGATGGTTTCGACGCTTGTTCGCATTGATCGTGTTCAATTCGTCGAGGAGGAGCTGCCGAAGGGGTGGTGCGATTGGGTGCTCGACTCGCTATCGGGAGAATGGACGCGGGTGGCGACAACACGTCATCTGATTGATATGAAGGGCGATACGCTTGATGTCCGCACGTCGCCATACGCCGATATTGTCATTACGCCTTTGCCGTCGGGCAGTGGCTCGGTGGAGGGTCTGCTCGGCTATTTCAATCGTCGCTACCAACTGCGCGTGCTCGATGGTTATCACGTCCAAATGACCGATCCACGTTTCTAAGGCACAAAAAAGACCACCCGCAAGCGCGAGTGGCCATAAAACTTTTGATCGCGTGGCGCCTACTTGTGCAACGCCTCCCAAAGCATATCTTTCAACTGCTGAATGTTCAGACCCGTAACCGACGAGATCATCACCGTCGGCAGCCCCTCGGGCAGATGCGCACGCATCTCGGTCATCAACTCCTCGTCGAGCATATCACACTTGGTGATTGCCAGCAGACGCTCTTTGTCGAGCAGTTCGGGGTTGTACTGCGTCAGCTCGCCAAGCAGAATCTCATAATCCTTGCAGATGTCCTCGCTATCGGCAGGAATCATAAACAGCAACACCGAGTTGCGCTCGATGTGGCGCAGGAATCGCGTACCCAAACCGCGACCCTCGTGCGCACCCTCGATGATACCCGGAATGTCGGCCATCACAAACGAATGGTTGTCGCGGCAAGCAACGATACCCAAGTTTGGTTCGAGCGTAGTGAAGGCGTAGTTTGCAATTTTGGGTTTCGCGGCCGAGACCACCGACAGCAACGTCGATTTACCCGCATTTGGGAAACCCACCAGACCAACGTCGGCCAGCACCTTCAACTCCAAAATAAATGCACCCTCGGCACCCTCCTCGCCCGGCTGAGCATAGCGCGGAGCTTGGTTTGTTGCGGTCTTGAAGTGCCAGTTGCCCAGACCGCCGCGACCACCTTTGAGCAGAACGAGCTGCTCGCCGTCGTCGGTTACCTCACCCACGATCTCGCCCGTCTCGGCATCACGCGCAACCGTACCCAGCGGCACACGCACGATGATATCCTGTGCGTCCTTACCTGACGAGCGGGCACCCGAACCACACTGACCATTTTCGGCGAAGATATGTCGCTGATATTTAAGGTGAATGAGTGTCCAATATTGGCTATCGCCCTGCAAGATGATGCTGCCACCCTTACCGCCATCACCGCCATCGGGACCACCGAAAGCGACGAATTTTTCACGACGGAAGTGAGCCGATCCTGCACCACCGTGTCCCGAACGGGCAAATATCTTGACGTAATCCACAAAGTTCGACGAAGCCATAATGCTGAGTATGTGTTTATTTGGTTAAATCGTGTAAATACTTTTTTCTGCCCGCAAAGGTACGCAAATAAATTGATATGCACAAAACAAACGTTCCGCCTCCGAGCGACGGAAGCGGAACGATACGTATTATTACTCGGCGTCGAGATTAGAATTCCAGCGGAGTGTACTCCAAACCCCAAGCCTCGGCAACGCTCTTATAAACAACCTTGCCACCGATGATGTTCAGGCCCTTCTTCAACTCCTTGTTGTCGCGGCAAGCCTTCTCCCAGCCCTTGTCAGCCAGCTGCAATGCGTAGGGCAGCGTTGCGTTGGTCAGTGCCAAAGTCGAGGTGTAGGGCACTGCACCGGGGATATTAGCCACGCAGTAGTGCAGAATGCCGTCCACGTAGTAAACGGGATCCTCGTGGGTAGTGGGGTGCGAGGTCTCGAAGCAACCACCCTGGTCGATAGCCACGTCCACCATCACCGTACCGGGCTGCATATCCTTCAACATATCGCGCGTAACGAGCTTGGGAGCCTTAGCACCGGGGATCAGTACCGAACCGATAACCAGGTCGGCACGCTTCAACTCCTGACGGATATTGTACTCCGACGACATCAGCGTCTTCACGTTCTTGGGCATCACGTCAGCCAGATAGGTCAGACGACGCAGCGAGATATCGCAAATCGTAACGTCAGCACCCGTACCGGCAGCGGTGCGAGCAGCAGCGGTACCTACGACACCGGCACCGATTACGAATACACGTGCAGGCTTCACACCCGGAACGCCACCGAGCAGAATACCCTTACCGCCACGCGGTTTTTCGAGGAAGTAACGACCCTCCTGAGTTGACATACGACCAGCCACCTCCGACATCGGGATCAGCAGGGGCAGCGAGCGGTCGTCGCGCTCAACGGTTTCGTAAGCGATACAGATAGCACCGCTCTCGATCATAGCTTTGGTAAGGGGTTCGCTACTTGCGAAGTGGAAATATGTAAATACGACCTGATCCTTCTTGATCAAACCGTACTCAGGAGCGATAGGCTCTTTAACCTTGATGATCATTTCGGCGATTGCATAGACGTCCTCGATAGTGGGGAGGATCTTCGCGCCTACATTTTCGTATTCGCTGTCGGGGAAGCCGCTATTAACGCCAGCGGTAGCCTGAACATAGACAGTGTGGCCGTGCTTAACAAATTCCTGAGCACCAGCGGGAGTCAAACCAACGCGATTTTCGTTGTTTTTGATCTCTTTGGGAATACCGATAATCATAATTTTAGAAGTTTTTGTAGGTTATTTTTGTTGTTTTATTGGTTTCGCGCGGGATTTTTGGTCCAACGTGGACGCGCCGAAATGGTTATTTTCAGTTTGCCGACCTCAAATTTCGAAAAAAATCATAGAAATTGCAATAGTTAGCCTCGATTTTTTTCGTTCGACGTGCAATTTTTTCGACGTGTGGGGCAGATTTGATTCACAATTTTCAATTCACGATTCACAATTTAATCCATTGTCGGCGCAAAAAGTAGTAGCAGTCCACGCCTTTGGCGTGTCATCATTGTCGGGTCGGCCTTTGGCCGAGCCCCCCCACCCGACAATGATGAGAATTTATAGCCGCTCCACGCCACCGCGTGCGCCCGCAAACGTAAATCAATTTTGAATTTTGAATCTTGAATTTTGAATTATAAAAAACCGCACCCCGAAGAGTGCGGTTTTCTGCTATTGTTACTCAATCTGTGAGTCCTTCAATCCGAGGAAGTAGAGTACGCCGTCGATACCGATTGACGAGATTGATTGGCGAGCCGTAGCCTTCACCTTTGGTTTTGCGTGGAAGGCGATACCCAAGCCCGCCGTGCCGAGCATTGGCAGGTCGTTTGCTCCGTCGCCCACCGCAACCGCCTGAGCGATGTTGATACCCTCGAATTGGCACAACAGACGCAGCAGTTCGGCCTTGCGCTTGCCATCGACAACGTCGCCCACGTAGCGACCTGTCAGCTTGCCATTCTCGATCTCCAACTCGTTGGCGTACATATAGTCGAATCCGAAACGCTGTTTGAGCGAGTTGCCAAAGTAGGTGAAACCACCCGACAGAATCGCGGTCTTATAACCCACACGTTTCAAAATGGTCATCATTCGCTCCAAGCCCTCGGTGATGGGCAGCTTGGCTGCAATGTCCTCCATCACGCTCTCGTCCAAGCCTTTGAGCAACGCCACACGCTGGGTGAAGCTCTCGCGGAAGTCGATCTCGCCACGCATTGCGCTCTCGGTGATGGCACGCACCTGCTCACCAACGCCTGCACGATCGGCCAGCTCGTCGATCACCTCGGTCTGAATCAGCGTCGAATCCATATCGAAGCAGATCAGACGGCGCGAACGGCGATAGATGTCGTCCTGCTGGAACGAAATATCGACACCAAATTCGTTCGACATCTGCATCAGTTGCGACTGCATCGCGTCGCGATCCTCGACCGTACCACGCACCGAGAGCTCGATACACGATTTTGGGGTGCGAGCGTCGGGTTCGAGGGGCACACGACCCGTCAAGCGACGAATTGCGTCGATATTCAGTTTCTGCTGAGTAACGATTTTGGTTGCCTCGGCAATCTGTCGTGCGGTAACTTCACGACCGAGCAGAGTGATGATATTTCGGTTTTTGCCCTGACGGGCCACCCATTGCGAATAGTGATCCTCATCGACGGGGCTGAAACGGATATTGATATCCAATTCGTAGGCTTTGAGCAGCAGATCTTTCATAATCTCGCCCGAGTGGTCGGCAGTGGTTTTGAACAGAATGCCGAGCGAGAGCGTTTGGTGAATATTTGCCTGACCGATGTCGAGGATATATGCGTCGTGGCGCGCCAAGATGTCGGTGAGTGAAGATGTAACCCCAGGTTTATCGATGCCTGAAATGTTGATTTGGATAATTTCTGCCTGTTGCTCCATATGATTGGTAAATTTGTCTAATCGAATTTCAAAGTTACGGATAATTGATTACTTTTGCAACCCTCGAAACAGAAATTTAACAAAAACTATTAGGAACAATGTATTTTTTAACAACTACTGATTCATTGAAAGTGATTTTGGCCGACACCACGCTGACGGCTCAGGAGAAGACGGCGGTTGTCGCCGAGCAGGTGAAGAATATGACATTCTCGGATATCCTGTCGATGTTGGCCGAGTGGGGTATCGAGATTGCGGCGAAGGTAGCCATTGCGCTGGCGATCTATTTCGTTGGTCGCTGGTTGATTGGTCGTCTGGTTAAGATTGTCAATAAGGTGTGCGAGAAGCGCGGCGTCGAGATCTCGTTGCAGCAGTTCTTCAAGAATATGATCAAGACGGTGCTCTACATCTGCTTGGCACTGACCGTGATCGGCATTCTCGGTATCGACACCACCTCGCTGATTGCGATGTTTGCGTCGGCATCGTTGGCTATTGGTATGGCACTGAGCGGCACGATGCAGAATTTCGCGGGTGGTGTGATGATTCTGCTGCTGCGTCCCTACCGCGTTGGCGACTATGTCGAGGCGCAGGGTCAGGCAGGTACGATCAAGGAGATTTCGCTCTTCAACACGGTGATCACCACGGTCGATAACCAGACGATCTACGTTCCCAACAGCTCGATCTCGACGGGTATTATCAACAACTATTCGCAGGCAGCTACGCGTCGTGTCGATTGGAACGTTACCATTTCGTATGGCGACGATGTTGAGGTTGCACGCCGTGTGCTGATCGAGATGATGAACTCGGATAAGCGTGTTATGCAGGATCCCGCACCGGTTGTCTATTTGACCTCACTTGGCGATAGTGCGGTGAATATTTCGGCACGTGCGTGGGTCGCTAATGCCGACTATTGGGGCGTCTATTTCGATCTTAACGAGCGCATTTATAATGAGTTGCCCAAGCACGGTTTGCACTTCCCGTTCCCGCAGTTGTCGGTACACGTCGAGAAGTAGCCGACCGCTCGCCAAACACTCAAACAAATCGAGCCGATCTCCATTTTCGGAGGTCGGCTCGGTTGGTTTTTATCGGTGGCAACGATTAGTATGTGCCCCTCTCGAAAACAAAATCCTTCGAAATCGGATATTGATTTTCGTAATTAAGCGTTAGGCGCAACTTCTTACCCCACGCGGGGCAGTTGTCTTTGTCTTTCGGTCGAAGATCGAATAATATATGAGAATCTCCCCCTTCGCCATTACCTAATAATATCAAGTCTTTGGGTTCGACTTCATCTAACGATTTCATAATTAGCTCATAACAATTTGGGAAATATCCTGAACGATACAGATCACGAGAAGTTGCCTCATAAGTGTATCCACTCTCAATATATTTCATAGGGCTTAAACCAATAAATGTGAATAGGTCAGCAACCGATGAGCCTTTGGTGTATTGTTCGTTAATATCTTCAAGGCAAACTAATTCAATGCCACTCATATCCTCAGCAGGCATAATATTACCAAGGGCGTGAAAGATAGCTAACGTAACCGTTCTATTAAAATTAACGTCGCCATAATAAGCCGCAAGTTGGTCGTAGCGTTCTTTCTGCTGACTATTCTCATCATTGTAGCAATATAATTCCGAACGATGTGGCTTTACAACAATAAAATCACCTACACTTACTTCGACATTTGTATAATCGAAATAAGCCATAACAAACGATTCGGTATATACCTCTGTGCCTTCCAGCGCGAAGGTGCACGAAATCAGATTTAATGCACCTAATATAACAACAAGTACTTTTTTCATAATCGTAATAATTTGGGTTTAACACTCTTCTTTTCTATATAGACGTTCGAGATGCCCAAAATGTTGCATCGTTTTCACAAAAATACAAACTTTTTTCGAAAAAAAACTTTCAGCGCGGAAAATTTCCTTAAAATCACCAATTTACGCCCTCGCACCAAGCGAATCGGTTACTTTTTTCTCGCCAAAATAAAATTTTTGCTATATTTGCGCCGTTTGTTTGCGCGATCGTCGCAACCAAATGCTCAAAATTTAGGTTAGTTTATGGAAAATCAACGTGCCACATTTGGCAGTAAATTAGGCGTAATACTCGTTTCGGTCGGCAGTGCCGTCGGCCTTGGTAACATCTGGCGTTTCCCCTACATCGCGGGTGAGGGTGGCGGAGGTGCATTCCTCATTATCTATCTACTCTGTCTGCTCATTATGGGTATTCCCGTGCTGACGGCCGAGTTCTTTGTGGGTAAATACACCCACCTCAATGCCGTAGGTGCTTATCGCAAGCTCGCACCGCGAACTCCGTGGGTTGCAATCGGTTACAATGGCGTGCTGGCAGCGTTTCTGATCTATGGTTTCTATTCGGTGGTGGCGGGCTGGACGCTCCACTACATCTGGGAGTCGGCCTCGGGTGCGCTGGCGCAATTCTCAACGCCCGCGGAGTATGAGGCGCATTTCAACGCGTTCGTAACCAATCCGTGGAAACCCACAATCGCTACGGTCATCTTTATGCTCGTCACCCACGCAATCATTATGCTCGGTGTGCAGAAGGGTATCGAGCGCTCGTCGAAACTGATGATGCCCCTGCTGTTTGTGATTCTGCTGGTGCTGTGTGGTCGCTCGATCTCGATGGAGGGCGGTATGGAGGGTCTGAAATTCCTCTTTACACCCGACTTCTCGAAGGTAACCTCGCAGACCTTCCTCAATGCGGTGGGTCAGTCGTTCTTCTCGATCTCGGCGGGCTTGGGCTGTATGATTGTCTATGCGTCATATTTTAGCGACGCGACCAAGATTGGCTCGACTGCCGTAAGTGTGGCACTGATCGATACGCTCGTGGCGGTGCTGGCTGCGGTGATGATCTTCCCCGCGGTGTTCAGCGTCGGAATCCAACCTACGGCAGGTCCCTCGTTGGTATTCATTACCTTGCCCAATATTCTGAATACACTGTCGTTCAGTTGGTTGTGGTCGACGATCTTCTTCCTGCTGTTGGCTCTTGCGGCATTGACATCGACAATCTCGATTCACGAGGTGGTTACGGCATACGTCAGCGAGCAGTGGAACGTGCGTCGCAACCGTGCGGCGTGGCTCTCGACGGGAGCGATGTTGGTGCTGGGTATCGTTTGTTCGTTGTCGTTCAGCGTGCTGAGCGATTGGACCATCGGAGGTCGCTCGATTTTCGACTTCTTTGACTACCTGACGGCAAACTTTATGCTGCCCGTTGGCGGTATCTTTACCTGTCTGTTCGTGGGTTGGAAGATCGACAAGACGCTGCTCAAAAACGAGATTACCAACTACGGTACAGCGCGCTTTATCGGCATTAAGACCTACGTCTTTTTGTTGCGCTGGATCGCTCCGATGTGTATCCTGCTCGTGTTGCTCAATCAGCTCGGAATAGTGAAGTTCTAACCGTAAGCGACCGACACAACAAAGGCCACCCTCAACGCGCGGAGTGGCCTTTTGTTGTGCTGTTTAGCGAGCTATTTCTTGCGATTTTTCAGCTCGATCATCACATTGCGCGAGTAGGTGAATATACCCGTCAGATGACCTAAGATCAGCGGCAACATATTTCCTCGCAACAGTGCATAGGTGATGATGATTGCCGAGCCGCTCAGACTGATCAACCAAAAGCCCAACGGCAGCACCGACTCACCTTTACGACGCGAGTACCACCATTGATAGACGAATCGCAGCGTGAAGACCAACTGTCCCGTCGTACCCATTGCGATCAACCAAGCGGGCAGGTCGCTTTGGGCAAAGAGGTGAGCGCTGGCGGCGTCCCAATTCGATAGCAACCACACCACACCTGCCACCGGTACCGAGATTACGATCCATTGCAGGGGCAACCAAAGTTTTTTCCACGAGTTGTGGGCGTTGAGGTTCCAGATGTAGATGTAGTAGGTGATCAGCTGCCCGACGATGATCGAGAAGTCGTTGCGCAGCCACCCATAGACGCAGAAGACGCACGACGCCACCATACTGATCTGCCAGAAGATGGTAGGCGAGAGCACCCGTTTGGCGCGTTCGCTCATTATCCACTGCACGAAGAATCGAGCCGAGAAGAGCGCCTGCGCCAAGTAGCCCAAACAATCAATCAAGAACGATGTCATACGTTACCTTCGCCGATCGAGTAGTTGATATAGCGTTTGCGCATCCAGCGGTATGCGAAACAATCCTTGAACGGACCGATGAGACGATTCCAGAGGTGGTATTTCGACACACCCTCGGTGCGGGGGAAGTGGCGCACGGGGATCTGCATCATACGACCCTCCTGCAACTGAATCAGCGCAGGCAGAAAGCGGTGCATACCCGTAAAGAAGGGCACGCGCTTGGCATAGTCGGTCCACATCACTTTCAGCGGGCAGCCCGTATCTTTTGCGCCGTCGTGGGTCATCATATTTCGGAAGCCGTTGGCGATTTTCGATTGCAGATTCTTGAAGAAACTATCTTTGCGACCGGCGCGAATACCCATCACCAACTGATAGTCGGCGACGTGCTCCAACAGCAGATTGAAATCTTCGGGTGTGGTTTGCAGATCGGCATCGATGTAACCCACGTAGCGCGACTCTGTGGCGTCGATACCGGCCTTCATTGCGGCGCTCAGACCGCCATTTGTAGCCAGCGAGATGTAGAACATCGACTCGTTACGCGAGCAGATCTCACGCATCAATTCGAGCGAGCCGTCCTTCGAGCCGTCATTGACCATCAGCACGCACGTCTTGATGGGCGACGTCGGCAGCCATTCGCGCATTGCACGCTCGACGCGAGGCAGACTCTCCACCTCGTTATAGACGGGCACTACGACAGTCAATTCATATTCTTGTGTCTTGTTCATATTGTCTTAATTTATTGTTTTCAATTTCGTGGAATCAATCTGCAAACGGAGCGGCTTAACCTCTTCGCGCAATTTGATTCTGAGTTTTCGTTTGCCTACAATGGTGAATGAGCGGTTGCCCACAACGGTCTGCTCGCGTCCTTTGAGCCACTCGGCAAAGAGCGAGTCGCGTTGAGGCTCTTTCCACCCGATGAAGAGCACCGAACGGTGGGGCAGACAGTCGAGGCTGTCGAGCTGCTCGACGTCGTAGATCGGCTCACAAGGAGCATCGAGATAGATGTCCATATTCTGTCCGCTACGGAAACGATAGAAAGCGTAGTGCTCAATACCCTCCGCTTGGGCTACCTCGGTGGCCTCTGCCGCGAGATCACCTACACCCAACTGCGGGTTGAATTGCGGAATGGCGGGTGTGGCGAGTACAATCATAGCCAGCAGACCACCTCCGCACCATACGATCGAACGCTCCACATCGCCACGCCACAACTGCCAGAGAGCCACGCACGACGCTACGAACAATGCCGCCAGAGCCACATATCCCCACGCGAGCGATTCGTACTCAATCGGGATCAATCCGCACACATCGGCCACCACCGCAGCAGGCAGCAACAGCACAAATACCGCAGGGGCGAATCCCGCAGCCCACTTTGCCCACTTCGTCTGCTCGAATTGCGGCAACCACAACATCGCCAAATAGACCACAAAGGGATAGATCGGCACCAGATAGATATCCAATTTCGAGCTAAACAGCGAGAGCATAACGAACGTCGCCACGATCGCCACCATAAAGAGTCGTTCGAGATCCGTGCGTACAAGTTTTCGCCACGCACCGACGCCCAACACGCCTACAAGCAGGAAAACCCACGGTGCGAACGACTGCGGAATATGTGCGATGTAGTACCACCAAGGACGTTTGTGATGGAACGAGTCGATACCGCGCCCGATAGTCTGGTGGAATAGCAGGTTGTTGATATATTCCGCACCGCCCTCGACATAGACCAACGCCCACCACGCAGCGCACAACCCGATGAGCAACGCCCACTGACGCAAACCCATATATCGTCCGAAGGTTCGGATTTCGCCCTTCACCGCGAGAAAAACCGCAATCACCAGCACCGGCATCATAAATCCCACGGGACCTTTGGTGAACGTAGCGAGGAATATCCATACGGGCAGCAGCCAACGGTGGCACTTTCGCGCCGTACCTCGATAGAGCCGCCAGAAGGTGTAGATCGCCAGCACGATGAACATACACATCAGCATATCCATTCGCAGCACCAACGCGCTACCGAGGAACATTCCCGTCGTAGCAAGCATCAGGTCGGCAGCCTTCGCGTCGAACGAGGGCATCTCTTCGCGCACCCAACGTCCCATCACAGCCAAGATTCCCGCGACGGGCAGCACGCTTGCCAACGCAATAAACCACATCTGATACGACCCGAACAACAGCTTCGAGAGCATTACGATCCAGAGGTACAAGGGTGGTTTATCGGCATACGCCTCGCCGTGGTTATAGAACGAGAACCACGTTCCGTCGCGCAGAGCCTCCTCGGCTATGCTGATATATTTCAGCTCATTGTTGAGCGTGTAGTCGCGTAGCAGAAAGGGCGCGAGTAACGCAGCTGCAATTAGCAGGTGTCGAAGTTTCATAACTTGATATTTTTGTATTGAAATACAAATGTATTAAAATTTCGCAAAGGTTGTTCCGCCTTGCCACATTCTGCCATAAAAAAGTCCCAAATGTCAAACCTCGCCTCTCGATTACCACAAACAATCGAGCGACCCTTTTGCGGGGTCGCTCGGTGAGGTTATTGTTTTTTGCAATTTGAGTGTGAATTGAAAAAATCCCAGATCCCATTCTTTGATTCAATGGCATTGTTGAATGCTTGCAATTCTTCGTCGCTTGGAGTTTTACGAGTATAAACGATGTACGAACGCCAAAAATCTTTGTCATCATTGCAACGTTCGATAGCCTCTTGTAGCGGTTCGATATAGATAATCGCGTCTTCGTTAAATTGGAGTAGCTCCTCATTTTCGATTGTCTTATTTTTGAGATCGTAAGATACACTGACCGTGAAAGCCACTTGTTCGCCACATTCATCGCATTTTGCGTAGTTGTATCTTGTGATTTTCATATCTTCGACTTTGTAATAGACCTCTGTGTGCTCACCATTCCAACTTGGAACATTGCTTATCTGATCTACCTTCCCATCTACATATCTTATGCCTTGCATTCTGGCATACCTGTACCAACCGTCGCTAATGCTCGGTTCGATATCGACTCTCATATAGTCGGGTGTCTGTTCGCACGCCACCGCTGCGCAACAAATTGCCAAAAGAAGAAAAAGTCTTTTCATAATCAAACAAAGTTAGAGTGTTTATTATTTAGAGTGTTTATTATATAGACGTTCGACGAGGGCATTTTGTGCCACGACAATGCAACTTTTTTTGCAGTGTTTTCTAACTATTTGATAAACAACCTATATATATCATTTCCATTTGCATACAAAAGCAGTGCAAACAGCACGATCAAACCGAACATCTGCGCATATTCGAGGAATTTATCGCTCGGTTTGCGACGTGTGATAACCTCCCACAGCAGGAACAGCACGTGCCCACCGTCCAATGCCGGTATGGGCAGAATATTCATCACCGCCAAGATTACTGACAGCAGTGCCGTCGTGCGCCAGAAACGCTCCCAATCCCACTCGTCGGGGAAGACGTTGCCGATCGACAGAAAACCGCCCAACTCCTCATACAATTTACTTTCGGGCACAACGATCGTCTTGATCTGTTTCCAATAGCCGCTGATCTCCTCGCCCGTCAGTCGCAGACCCGCAGGGATCGACTCGAAGAACGAGTAGTGGCGCGTGCGAACCTCGAACGGATTGCGAGCCAAAACGCCAATCGTACCATCGTCAGCGAGGGTAATCTCCACCTCACGAGCTACGACCACATTGGCGCTATCGCGCTCAATACCAATCTTTACGCTCTGACCCGCCAACGTGGGCAACAACTGCTTATACTCATCGAAGTAGCGCACCTCTTCGCCGTTGAGTGCCACCAATCGGTCGCCTCGAACAAGTCCGGCCGCCACAGCCTCGTCGGTCGCCACGCTGTCGATCTCGAAGGGCATACGCATTGCGTACATATTCTTGTAGCCCTCCTCTTGGCGCATTTTGACAAGTTGCTCCAACGGAATGGTGAAGGTGTGCTCTGCACCTGCGCGCTCAACAACCACCTCGCGGTCATCGGCCGTAATCAGCAACTCGTTGAGAATCTGATCGACCTCGGTGATCTGGTTGCCACCGATCGAGAGCACCTTATCGCCGTCCTCAAAGCCGAGCTCGTGTCCCGTCTTGTTCCAGACGTAGCCCCACTTTGCGTCCTCAGCGGGCATATACGGCTCGCCCCAATGGTAGCTGATTCCGCAGTAGATGACAAATGCCAGCACCACGTTCATCACCACGCCCGCCACCATCACAATCAGACGTTGCCAAGCGGGTTTCGAGCGAAACTCATCGGGCTGAGGCTCGGCAGCCATCTGTTCGGTGTCCATACTTTCGTCGATCATACCTGCGATCTTGACGTAGCCACCCAGCGGCAGCCAACCCATACCGTACTCGGTCTGTCCGCGACGGAACTTGAAGATCGAGAACCACGGGTCGAAGAACAGATAGAATTTCTCGACGCGAATGCCGAACATACGTGCGGCCAAAAAGTGTCCCAACTCGTGAATAATCACCAGCAGCGACAGACTCATAAAGAATTGAACTACTTTGATCAGAATATCCATAATGTTTTACTTTGTTCGTGTTTTAATGCGCGTGTGTTATAACCCCAAAATCTCGCGTGCCAAGGCGCGAGCCTCAGCGTCAGCGAGTGCATAATCATCGAGTGTCGGTCGAGCAATGAATGTCGCACGCGCCAACGATTGCTCGATCGAGCGCACAATATCCAAGAATCCGATTCGACCCGCAAGGAAAGCTGCCACAGCCACCTCGTTGGCTCCATTCATCGTGCAGGCTGCCGTACCTCCGCGACGCAAGCAGTCATAAGCCACGTCTAACGCGGGATACTTCACACGATCGACCTCGCGGAAGGTGAGCTGGGGGTTAGCCAGAAAATCGAAGCGCTCCGTCGGGCGGTTTTTGCGTTCGGGGAACGAGAGTGCATAGCTGATCGGCAGGTGCATATCGGGTGTGCCGAGCTGCGCCTTGATCGCTCCGTCCTCGAACTCGACCATCGAATGGACGATCGACTGCGGGTGAATCAGCACCGAGATCTGGTCGGCAGGCGTGCCAAACAACCATCGTGCCTCGATCACCTCGAAACCCTTATTGACCATTGTTGCGCAGTCGATAGTGATCTTTGCACCCATCGACCAATTGGGGTGGCGCAGTGCCTCAGCGGCGGTCATCGCACCCAAATCCTCGATCGGGGTGTCGCGGAATGCTCCACCACTTGCCGTAAGGATCAATCGACGCACGGGCGATTGCTCGCCGACCAAACATTGAAATATAGCTGAGTGCTCCGAATCGACGGGCAGAATCGGTGCGCGGTGCTCCGCCGCAAGGCGCATCACCAACTCGCCACCAACCACCAACGTCTCTTTGTTTGCAAGGGCGATCTTCTTGCCCTGCTTCACTGCGGCAACGGTCGGCAGCAGACCCGCATAACCGACCAGCGCATTGACCACCACATCGACGTTCGACGCTGCTGCGACCTCCTCCATCGCCTTCGCTCCGGCATAGACCTTCACGTCGGTCGCGGCGAGGGCCTCTTTGAGCGAGGTGTAATATTGCTCGTCGCCAATCACCACGCAATCGGAGTCAAACTCAATAGCTTGTGCGGCAAGTTGCTCCCAATTACGGTTTGCAACGAGTGCCGTTATTTCGAATTGTTCGGGGTTCTCGCGAACGATGTCGAGCGTCTGCACACCGATCGAACCCGTTGAACCTAAGAGTGCTATGCGTTGTTTCATAATCGAATGTTAGAATACGATGTAACTTTCGGGATCGACGGGCTTGCCATCGCTCCAAATCTCAAATTGCAGCAACTGCGGAGTGTTGCCTTCGTCTGTTGCGTCGGCATTGTAGCCTACGATCTGTCCCGCTTTGAGTTTCTGTCCCACCTCGACCAGCGATTGGGTCATATTTCGATAGATCGAGAGCAGACCGCCTGCGTGTTGCACCTCGACCAGATAACCATCGTCGGGCGACCACGTTGTGAGGATCACCGTGCCCTCGCCAATCGCCACTACCTGCGTGTCGGCTGTCGAGGCAATGCTGACACCCATCGAGCCCGAACGGGGGCTGAACTGATTGACGATCACACCACCTGCCAAAGGCGATACCAACTCCATCGACTCGCGCACGCTGCGACGGCTCGACGCCTGATTTGCAATCGAATAGTCGCCATCGCCCTCGATCTGCGCACGGAGTATCGAATCCTCGACCGAAGGCATCACGATCGACTTGTCGGTCGTGGTTTGGTTCTGGTCGGTGAGAGTTCTCATCACGGGAGTCTTGCCCTCCATAATCAGGGCGATATTGTCGCTATAAACCTTCATCTGGCTCAGCTGACGCTCCATTGAGTCGAGTCGCACGATATTTTCGAGCAGAATTGTTCGGGTGCGGTTACCTTGATAACCGGGCAGAAATTCGAGCAGTGGGGTATATGCCACCGACGAGAGAATGACGATAAACAGCACCAGCGCCAATGCCAAAATACCCGCCACGATACTTAGTGGCGAGATGTACATATACCACATCTCGCGGTTATCTCGTTCGTCGCGCAACGAAAGGCGATGTTTGCGCCAGAGGTTTGCGATTTTATCTTTCCAATTTGCTTTCATATCTACATATATAGTTTTTCGAATCTACAAAGATAGCTATTTTGTTCATACGTGCATCACGCGCGCGCCTAATTTTTGTCGCTTAATCTTGTCTATAACGGAAAAACCACATATATTTGTTGTGTATAAACGAAAAGAAAACGTGGAAATCGAACAGAATCTTTGGGGTTTCTCGCCCGAGGGCGAAGGAGGCCTGCTCTATACGATGCGCAATGCGTCGGGTGGCGAGGTGCTGCTGACCAATGCGGGCGCGGCACTCGTGGGTGTGCGTCTGCCGAATGGCGATGGCTCGCTGTGTAATGTGGTGGCGGGATATGATTCATTTGCCGAGTATGTTGATGATACGGTCGGAATGGGCAAGATTATCGGTCGCACGAGTGGTGTGATCTCGCGCGGTCGCTTGGTCATTGGCGAGCAGACATCGCGTCTGGCGGTAAACCGACCTCCCCATCACGCTGACGGCGGTCGCAAGGGCTTCGGAGCACGTATGTGGGAGGCTCGTACCGAGGTCAATCGTGTGGTCTTTGCTTTGGAGAGCGTGGCGGACGATGAGGGTTATCCGTCGGGTCTGCGTACGGAGGTAATATACGATTGGGACGACGATAACTGCTTGGAAATTACCGTTGTGGCTCAGGCCGATGGCGCAACGCCAATCGACATTACGACCGCTCCGATGTTCGATCTTTCGGGTGAATTTACACCCACGTCGATTGCGCGCCACCGCTTGCAGGTCAATGCGTCGCGCTACGTGGCAATGCGTGGCGACAATGTCCCTACGGGTGAGCTGCCGACGGTCGAGGCAACCGATCTCGATTTCCGTTCGGAGCGCGAGGTGGGCGATCTGGATACCTTCGACGGGCTGATTGGCGAGCGCGGAGGATTGGACCATTGGTTGGCGATTGATGGTTGGCAGCGCTCGATCTTGGCACACGTGGCGACCTTGACCGATCCGCAGTCGGGACGCAAGATGAATGTCTATTCGTCGCAACCGTCGTTGCATCTTTATTCGGCCAATGCGATGAGTGGCAGTGGAGCGCAACGCGATGGACGCGAGTATGAGGATCATTCGGCGCTGGCTCTGCACTGTATGGCTCTGCCCGACGCGGTCAATCGTGCGGAGTTCCCCTCGATTGTTATAGAGGCGGGCGAGTTGTATGTTCAGAAAACGGTTTATGAATTTCTCTAAACGCTAACTTCCGAATAATGAAACGCATAGGGCTGATCTCGGATACTCACGGCACGTTCGACGCGACACTGCGCGAGTTCTTGCGCGATGTCGATGAGGTGTGGCACGTGGGCGATATCGGCTCATTGGCGCTGGCCGATGAGATTGCGGCGTTCAAACCTTTGCGCGCTGTCTATGGCAATATTGACGGGTGGGACGTGCGCCGCGTCTATCCCGAAGTGGCGGTATTCGAAGTTGAGGGTTTTCGGGTGCTGATGACCCACATTGGCGGCTATCCCGACCATTACGACCGTCGTGCGCTGGCACATATCTATCAAGTGCGTCCGACGATTTTTGTGGCGGGCCATTCTCATATTTTGAAGGTGATCTACGACAAGCGTTTCTCGATGTTGCACCTCAATTCTGGGGCGGCGGGACGCTATGGTTTTCATAAGGTTCGCACGGCTCTGCGCTTTACGCTCGACGGTGGCGAAATCCGTGATATGGAGATTGGCGAGTGGCCTCGCTAAAATTACAATACAATATTTGTACTGCCTTGTGCGTTATATGTGCGCCAAACCGATTGGCGTAACATTAAACCTTTTTAGACAGTATGAATTTCAGACCTACTTCTACTCTGGGATCCATTATTGCCAGAGCAGCCTTCAAGGCTGAGCGAAACGACAATGCTAACCATTTGATTGATCGACTCTTGTTGCTTGCGCTCGACGAGCCGCACAGCCACGCCACACGCCTCGTGCAAATGCTTGCGGGCGAACATAATGTGGCGCAACTACGCTCCCAAATCGAGGACGAATTGTACGACGAAGAGCCAATCGACCGAACAGAGCGAGCGAGCACGCGCAGTGCCTTCTTTTCGAAAATTTACGATTGCCTTGCCTCGGCTGCGGTTGTGGGTGAGTCGAGTAATACGGGGCATCTTCTGTTGCTTGTGGCAGCCGATCCGACATCGGTTGCGGGCGGGATTTTGCGTCGCCATCACATCGACTACGACCGCGTGCTCGATGCGATGGGAGTGCTCGCGGTCGATGAAGATCGCTATCTCGATTTGCGACTGCGATAAATGCAATTCACAATTCACAATTCACAATTCACAAACCTCTTTAAGGCGTCTATCAAATTCTCATCATTGTCGGGTGGGGGGCTCGGCCAAAGGCCGACCCGACAATGATGACACGCCAAAGGCGTGGGCTGCTGCATATTTCTACGTGGTCTAAGATCCCAATTCTGAATCTTGAATCTTGAATTTTGAATCCTCATCTCCTCGCGCGCGAAAAAATATTGTGTAATATAGCGATGATTCGGAAAATTTTGACGATATTTGCAGTTCGATCATACTCGAAATAGATAACAACAAAAATATAAAATAACGAAACTCACTATGTTAAGCGGAGGAAGAACCAAAATTGCGGATTTGCTCAAATCCGTCGAGCGCGACATCGATGTCGTTGCAAAAGGCTGGGTGCGCACCAAGCGCGGTAACAAAAACGTCGCATTTATCGCTCTGAACGATGGCTCGTGTGTGGCTAATATTCAGATCGTTGCCGATGTGGCTAAGTTCGACGAGCAACTGTTGAAGGATATCACTACGGGCGCTTGCTTGCGTGTTGCAGGTCGTCTGGTTGAGTCGGTTGGCTCGGGTCAGCCCGTCGAGATTCAGGCTTCGGAGATCGAGATCTACGGCAAGGCCGATTCGACTTACCCCTTGCAGAAGAAGGGCCACTCGCTCGAATTTTTGCGCGAGATCGCCTATCTGCGTCCCCGCACCAATACCTTCGGTGCAATTCTGCGTATCCGCCACGCAATGGCTTACGCAATCCATAAGTATTTCAATGACAGAGGTTTCTACTATCTGCATACGCCGCTGATCACCGGCTCGGACTGCGAGGGTGCAGGCGCAATGTTCAACGTTACGACCCTCGATCTGAACAATGTTCCTAAGAACGAGGAGGGCAAGGTTGATTACACGCAGGACTTCTTTGGTAAGCCTTGCAACCTGACCGTTTCGGGTCAGTTGGAGGGCGAGTTAGGCGCGCTGTCGATGGGTCAGATCTATACCTTCGGTCCCACGTTCCGCGCTGAGAACTCGAACACTCCGCGCCACTTGGCTGAGTTCTGGATGATCGAGCCTGAGGTTGCGTTCTACGACTTGGAGGACAATATGGAGTTCGCCGAGGATTTCTTGAAGTATCTGATTCGCTATGCGTTGGAGAACTGCAAGGAGGACTTGGAGTTTATGAACAAGATGTGGGACAACGAGTTGTTGGAGCGTCTGAACTTCGTTGTCGAGAACGACTTCAAGCGTCTGGACTACACCGAGGGTATCGAGATTTTGAAGGCGAGCGGTCAGAAGTTCGAGTTCCCCGTTGAGTGGGGTTGCGACTTGCAGAGCGAGCACGAGCGTTACTTGGTTGAGAAGCACTTCAAGCGCCCTGTGATTCTGATCAACTATCCGAAGGAGATCAAGGCATTCTATATGAAGCAGAACGAGGACGGTCGCACGGTACGCGCAATGGACGTTCTGTTCCCGAAAATCGGCGAGATTATCGGTGGTTCGGAGCGTGAGGCCGATTATGGCAAACTTCGTGCAAGAATCGAGGAGCTTGGTATGAACGAGAAGGACGTATGGTGGTATCTCGATACACGTCGTTGGGGTTCGGCACCTCACAGTGGCTTTGGTTTGGGTTTCGAGCGACTGCTGTTGTTCGTAACGGGTATGGCCAATATCCGCGACGTGATTCCCTTCCCGCGCACGCCGAAGAACGCAGAGTTCTAATCGAACGAGCGAATTGAACGAACGATTGTGCGCTGCGCGTAAAGGCGTGGCGCACAATCTATTCTACTGAACCGAAATCGAAAGCGAAGAGACCCAGTAACTAATTGGTTGTAAAATTATTTAGAAACAAGGTCTTACACTATGTCAAACATCAATCAACGTCAGGTTCAAACCCTGCAACAGAAACTTTCGCCGCAGCAGATCCAGATGATCAAACTCTTGGAGTTGCCGACGGCGCAGCTCGACTCGCGCATTAAGGAGGAGATCGAGTCGAACATAGTTCTCGAAGAGCAGGAGCCTGAGCAGAACGATGACGAGCAGCCTGCACGTATTTCGGTCGAGGAGTATCTGAAAGAGGACGACACTCCTTCGTACAAGGCTCACATCAACAACCGCTCGAAGGACGACAAGCAGCGTCCGGTATATATCACGGGCGGGCGATCGTTGCAGGAGTCGCTCATCGAGCAGTTGGGATTCCGCAACCTCACTCAGCGCGAAATGACGCTGGCACGCTACCTTGTGGGTAGTCTGGACGAGGACGGATACCTGCGTCGTGATATGGAGGCCATTAGCGATGATCTGGCATTTACGGTGGGCATTGAGGCCTCGACCGAGGAGTTGGAGCGACTGCTTATGGTGATTCAGGACTTGGAGCCTGCGGGTATCGGAGCACGTTCGTTGCAGGAGTGTTTGTTGCTGCAAATGAATCAGTTGCCGATGACGTCGCGTGCGCGTCGAACGGCACGTAAGATTTTGGCGGATCACTTCGAAGAGTTTGTGAAGAAACATTACGAGCGTCTGATCAGCCGTATGCGCATTACCGAGGAGGAGTTTCGTGAGGCTGCGGCCGAGATTCGTCGTCTGTCGCCTCGCCCGGGGGGCAGTTTCAGCGAGGGTACGGGCGATGCAGCGCCATATATCATTCCCGATTTTTTGTTGGATTACCAGAATGGCAAGTTCGACCTGCAATTCAACTCGTACAATGTGCCTGAGTTGAGGGTTAATCGTCGTTACGTTGAGATGATGCGCGAGATGGCGTCGCCCGATGGTACGGTGAGCGAGGAGAATCGTGAGGCGGTGCAGTTTGTCAAGAGCAAGATCGACTCGGCCAAGTGGTTCATTTCGGCCATCAAGCAGCGCCACGATACGTTGATGCACACGATGCGTGAGATTTTGGATTACCAGCAGGAGTATTTCAAAGATGGTGATAAGAGCCGTCTTCGCCCGATGATTCTCAAAGATATAGCCGACCGTACGGGGTTGGACGTTTCGACCATCTCGCGTGTGGTGAATAGCAAATATGTTCAGACTCACTTTGGGGTTTTGTCGCTCAAATCGTTGTTTTCGGAGGCTATGCAGACCGAGAGTGGCGAGGAGGTTTCGAGCCACGAGATCAAGCAGATTTTGCAGGATTGCATAGCCGAGGAGGATAAGCGCCACCCGCTGACCGACGAGGTGCTGATGGATATACTGAACGCTAAGGGCTATCGTATTGCGCGACGCACGGTGGCCAAGTATCGCGAGATGTTGGAGATACCCGTTGCACGTCTGCGCAAACAGATTTAATACAAAAGATGACCGAGGAGAATCAAATAGAGATCGAATCGACACAACCTGAGGAGCCGTCGATCGCACACGACTCGTCGTGGCAGACCCGTCTGTCGCGCGCCCTGTCGTGGCTGTTGCACCCGTTTGTGGTCCCGCTGTATGTGCTTGGTTTTATGCTGCTTACCGATGGTTTTCTGTCGCGTCTGCCTGCGTCGATCAAGAGCTACTTGGCGTGGATCGTGGTGCTCTATGCAGCCATTGTGCCGATGTTGTCGATCGCTTTTATGCGCGGATTGGGACTGATCAAGAATTTGGGACTTCACTCGCAGCGTTCGCGCTTGCTGCCGTTGTTGGTGGGTGCAATCAGCTATGTGCTGTGTGCCATTACACTCTCGGACGTGGCGGTGGCGACGATTATTCGCAAATTTGTTTTGGCGGCAGCCTGCTGTGAGGTGTTGGCGCTCATCGTAACGCCGTTCTGGAAGATAAGCCTGCATTTGATCTGTATGGGAGGTGTTACGGCGGTATTCACGCTGCTCAGTGTGGCGGGCGGAGGACAACACTTTTGGGCATTGGTTGCGACCATTCTGCTGTCGGGTGCATTGGCGTCGGCACGTCTGCATCTTGGGGCGCATAACCCGTCGCAGATTGCTGTGGGCTATTTCGGTGGTCTGGTGGTAGCGATGTTGGCGATGATATATTTATAATTAATAGGTACGCGGACGAAACAACGGTGGCCAATCATCACGTGATGGTTGGCCACTGCTCTATTCTTGCGGAGTTGCGTTTGCGGGTTTGCGACGATGGTGTCGGCCGCCACGATGACGACGACGCTTCGTGCCTCCCTCTTGCAACTTGCCTGCTGACGTGCCCTCGGACGCAGTCGCCTTTACGGCTGCTTTCTCGGGTGCGGCTGCCTTGTCGGGCGCAGGTGTCGCCTTCTTGCTCTCAACCTTCTTTGCCTCACCACGCGGTTTGTCGCTACGACCACGACCACGCTTTGCGCCACCACGACTGCGACCCGAACGTCCTCCGCGACCCTTGCGCTCAAAGGCCTCGGGCGTATATGCTGGACCCTCGCCAACCGACTCGGGTAGGGGAGTCTTCTCGACCTCGCGCTCCATAAATTTCTCAATGCGGTGGAATTTACCCTGCTCCTCTTGGCATACCAACGTTACGGCAGCACCCGTAGCCGCCGCGCGAGCCGTACGGCCGATACGGTGGATATAATCCTCGGGGTCGTGCGGTACGTCGTAATTGACCACCAGACCGATATCCTCGATGTCGATACCGCGTGCCACGATGTCCGTTGCCACCAAGATATCGACCTTATTGTTCTTGAAGTTGAGAATCACCTCCTCGCGTTGCGACTGCTCCAAGTCGGAGTGCATCGCAGCGACGTTGAATTTCATACGTTTGAGCACGTGAGCCAACTCCTTGGTCTTCTGTTTCGACGATGAGAAGATGATTGTTTTGGTATCCTTTGGCTCGGCAAACATCTCGCGCACGATACCCAATTTCTGACTCTCGTAGCAGATGTATGCCGATTGCGAGATCGCTTCGTTGGGTTTCGAAACAGCGATCGTAACCTCGGCGGGATCGTTCAAAATCGTGCGTGCCAACTCGCGGATCTTCGGCGGGAGCGTTGCCGAGAACATAATCGTCTGACGCTCCTTGGGCAGATACGAGATGATCTTCATAATGTCGTCGCTGAAACCCATATCGAGCATACGGTCGGCCTCGTCCAGAATGAGGCACTCGACGTGCGACAGATCGACGCCGCTATTGGTCAAATGGGCGATCAGTCGTCCCGGGGTTGCGATCACCACGTCAGCACCCATCAACATACCGCGTTTCTGCACCTCCCAACCTTTACCGTCGCCACCGCCATAGACAACGGTGGTCGATACGGGCAGAAAGTACGAAAAGCCTTGAAACTGCATATCGATCTGCTGTGCCAACTCGCGTGTAGGCACGATGATCAGCGACTTTACGACGTTATCGGGGTTGCCCTCGATCGTGAGTCGATTGAGCAACGGAAGGGTGTAGGCGGCAGTTTTGCCCGTACCCGTCTGTGCACAACCAATTATATCTCGTCCCGCAAGTATGACGGGAATGGTGTGCTCCTGAACAGGCGTCATCTCGACGAAGTTCATCGCGTCCAGACCATCAAATACTTCGGGTTCAAGCTCTAATTCCGAAAATTTCATTGAGTTGTTTGCTTTGTCCTTAATCCCTTTTATCCTTCGATCGCCTCGCCGAGCAGAGTTGCTGACGAGCAGCTGGTTACACGTACTCGTACATAGTCGCCCTTGCCATAATCACGGCGGTCGAATACGACAACTTTGTTCTGCGATGTGCGACCGAACAACTGCTCTTCGCTACGTTTCGACGTTCCCTCGACCAGCACGGTGAACTCCTTGCCCACGTCGCGGCGGTTGCTTTCGAGCGAGAGCTCGTTTTGCAGGGCGATCACCTCATTCAAACGGCGAATCTTCTCCTGCTCCGACACGTCGTCCTTCATCGTCTTTTGTGAACGAGTGCCCGGGCGCTCCGAATATTTGAACATAAATGCCGACGAGTAGCCCACCTCACGCATTAGCGACAAAGTCAGCTGGTGATCCTCCTCGGTCTCGGTGCAGAAACCCGAAATCAGGTCGGTCGTGATCGAGCAATCGGGCATATAGCGACGAATCGCTGCAATGCGATCCAAGTACCATTCGCGGGTATATTTGCGATTCATCAGCTGCAACATACGCGAGCTACCCGATTGTGCGGGCAGGTGAATATGGCGGCAGATGTTTGGCATCGAGGCCATTGTTTCGAGCAGTCGGTCGCTGATATCTTTGGGGTGCGACGTGGCGAAACGGACGCGCAACAGAGGCGAAATCTCAGCCACCATACGGATCAAATCGGGGAATCCGATCTGCTCCTCGCCCTGCTCCCAACGATACGAATTGACATTCTGTCCGAGCAGCGTTACTTCGCGGTATCCCGCCTCGAACAGCGCACGAGCCTCAGCCACAATGGTCTGTGGGTCGCGGCTACGCTCGATACCTCGCGTGTAGGGCACAACGCAATATGAGCAGTAGTTGTTGCAACCGCGCATAATCGACACGAATGCCGTAACTCCGTTCTTGTCCAGACGCACGGGAGCGATCTCGGCATAGGTCTCCTCCTTCGAAAGCTCGACATTGACTCCGTGTCCGCCTGCCTCGGCAACTGCCAACAATCGTGGCAGGTCGCGGTACGAGTCGGGACCTGCAACCACATCAACGGCATATTCGCCCTCGGTGAGCTGCTCTTTCAGTCGCTCGGCCATACAGCCAATCACGCCCACAACGACCGAAGGCTTTGCCTTGCGATAGCGGTCAATCTCGCGCAGACGACCCCAAATGCGCTGCTCGGCATTGTCGCGGATCGAGCAGGTATTGAGCAGTATGGCGTCAGCCTCGGTGATCTGCTCGGTGTAACGCCAACCCTCGTCTTGGAGGATTGAGGTTACGATCTCGCTATCGCCGAAATTCATCTGACAGCCGTATGTTTCGATATATAGTTTTTTGCCATCGCCCGTCAGCGGGCGCAGTGATCTGATTTCCATTTTTATGGGTTTGAACGTTTTTTGAGTTTAGTTGGTGCTGATAGCCTCCTCCTCAGGGAAGGGTTTGAAGCCCTCGCCATAGGTATCGTAGGCATCGACAACAACGAGGAATGCGCGCGGGTCGATCTTCTTGATCTGGTTCTGAACGCTTACAACCTGATTGCGGCTCACAACGAGGAAGATCATCTCCTTCTCGGCACCCGAGTACATACCGCTTGCCTTGATGTATGTGCCGCCACGCTTGATGTCGTTGATGATCAGACTGCGCAGCTCGTCGGTGTGCTTGCCGTCGGTATTGATAAACAGCAACTTGTCGTAACTTGCACCGTCGATCACATAGTCGATCAATCGGGTCGAAATGTAGATCGTGATGAGCGAGTAGAGAGGCAACTTCCAATCCTGCAATACGATGATACCGAATATCACGACCATCGAATCGACTAACAAAATACCATTCGAGAACTTGATTTTGAAATACTTTTGCAGAATCATCGCCACGATGTCGGTGCCACCCGTAGTCGCTTGGTTGCGCACTACAAGACCCACACCTACACCAATCAGCACAGCACCGCAAATCGACGCCAGCATAATGTCGTTCGACAGGTCAATTTTGCCGTCGAGCAGCGTTGCGGGCGACTGCTTGGTGATATCGTCATAGCTCAGGTAGGTCATAATGTTCATAATACCGGGGGTGGTCAGAGCCGCCACAACGGTACGTGCGCCGAAACCACCACCGAAGATGATGATCGAAAGCAGCATCAATGGCACATCGAGCATATAGCCGAACGTACCCACCTGAATATTGGGGAAGAGGTGGTGGAGTACGATCGAGGTACCATAGACACCTCCGGGTACGATATTGTACGGGTTGATGAAATAGACGAATCCGGCGGCCAAAATAGTACAGCCGAGGAAGATCATAAACCACGATTTCCACCAATCGAAGGTGCGAACCGATTGCGCTAATGTAAGGTTATGTGCCATAATCGAAACGAAAGAAAATTGTTGTCAAAATTTGGATACAAAGATAAACTTTTCCGCCTAAACAAAGAATACGCCAAGCCAAATTTATTGGAAAAATTATGAATTTCGGGATTTTATTCGTAACTTTGCCTAAAATACGCGGAGTGTGTACCGTGTAAAATGAGGTAAATATGGTCGTTTTAAGTGTGATTTTTCTGCTGATCGTGGCCTATTTGCTGGGCTCAATTCCCAGCGCGGTGTGGATCGGCAAGCGATATTATGGAATTGACGTGCGCGAACACGGCAGCAAAAATGCCGGCGCAACAAATACCCTGCGAGTGCTTGGCCGTCAGGCTGCTATGCCTGTCTTCGCGCTCGATGTTTTGAAGGGCTTTGCCGCAGTTACGCTGATGAGCCTGATGAAGTATAGCCCTGCTGTGGGCGATAATCTTTTGACCATCTTCAAGCTGCTTGCCGTAGTTGCGGCGGTGTTGGGTCATATCTTCCCGATCTTTGCCGATTTCCGTGGTGGCAAGGGTGTGGCAACACTTGTCGGCTCGGTTGTGGCTATTGCACCTTCGGTCATTCTGCTCTGTTTCGGAGTGTGGCTGGTAATCTTCATTCTGTTCAATTATGTTTCGTTGGCGTCGATGTGTGCAGGTGTTTCGTTCCCGATCTTCATCTTAGCATCGCCCCGAACAAACGAAAATATAGCACTGATAATCTTCTCGTTCCTTGTTGCAATATTGCTCATTTGGACCCACCGCAAGAATATCTCGCGTCTGCGTGCCGGCACCGAGTCGAAGATCTCGATCTTCCCGACCGATGGTCATAAACCCGATGTCGATATCACGGGCAGCAATCTGCGCGGTGAGTGCGAGAAAGATTATGACGATCAACCGATCCAAGAGAAAAAATAAGATAAAACTACGATCTGGCGGTTGAATCAAACGGTATAGCGGTCAGGTCGTGAGTAAAAGGAGAAAATAAACAAAGTATTAATCCCCTTAAACCAAACTACAACAAATTATGTTGCAAGAAAACCTGATTAAAATGTACGAGAAAAGTTTTCGTGAGAACCGCGAGATGCCGGCTCTGACCGATTACTTCAAAAAAGAGACTTTCTCGTATTACGAAATGGCCAAGGAGATTGCCAAACTGCACCTCCTGTTCAAAAAGGCCGACATCAAGCAAGGCGATAAGATTGCGTTGATTGGCCGAAACAACACCCGCTGGTGTATTTCGTATATGGCGACCATTACCTATGGCGCAACAATCGTCCCCATTTTGCAGGACTTCAATCCCAATGACATTATTCACATCATCAACCACTCGGAGAGTAAGTTGCTCTTCTTGGGCGATACCTATTGGGATAATATCGAGCCCGATCAGATTCCTAATATCAAGGCTGTATTCTCGCTGACCGACTACCACGCGATTTATGAGCGCGATGGTCATTCGCTGACCCGCTACCAGTCGGACATCATCAAGCACTACCGCACGGCTTACCCGCGTGGTTTCCGCACCGAGGATATCAAGTATCCCGATGTCCCGAACGAACAGCTGATGTTGCTCAACTATACTTCGGGTACGACAGGTTACTCGAAGGGTGTAATGCTTACGTGCAACAACCTGACGGGTAACGTGCTTTTCGGTATCACCGAGATCAACCCCGACACTAACAACACCTTCCTCTATCGAGGTTCGCGTTCGTTGTCGTTCCTGCCGTTGGCTCACGCCTTTGGTTGTGCATTCGATCTGCTGGCTCCGTTGGCTACGGGTGGCCACGTAACGCTGCTCGGTCGTATTCCCGCAGCTAAGATCCTGATGCAGGCTATGGCTGAGGTGAAACCGACGATTGTCTGCTGCGTGCCGATGATCCTCGAAAAGATCTATCGCAAGCAGGTGGTGCCGATGTTGGAGAAGAAGCCGATGAGTATCGCAATGCGTATTCCGTTGCTCAATACGGCACTCTATTCGGTGATTCGCAAAAAGTTGCTCGACGCATTTGGTGGCAATGTCGATATTTTCATCGTCGGTGGCGCTCCGATCAACGAGGAGACCGAAGCCTTCTTGTTGAAGATCAACTTCCCGCTTACGATTGGTTATGGTATGACCGAGTGCGGTCCGTTGGTTAGCTTCGCTGCTCACACCAACTTCAAACCCGGTTCGTGCGGTCGCTATCTGAAACAGCACCTCGAATGTAAGATCGACTCGCCCGATCCCGAGAAGGTTGCGGGCGAGATTATGATCCGTGGTGAGCACGTTATGTTGGGTTACTACAAGAACGAGCAGGCAACCAACGATGTGCTCGAACCCGATGGCTGGATGCATACGGGCGATATGGGTACGTTGGATCCCGACGGTACGCTCTATATCCGTGGTCGTTGCAAGACGATGATCCTTACGGGTAGCGGTCAGAATATCTATCCTGAGGAGATCGAGGCTAAGCTCAATACGCTATATCTGGTGTTGGAGTCGTTGGTTGTTCAGCGCGAGAATAAGCTGGTTGCGCTGGTTGTACCCGACTATGAGGCAGCAGCAGCTGATGGCATTGCTAAGGCAGATATTGCCAAGTATATGGACGAGAACTTGAAGCAGATCAACTCGTTGGTAGCGCCTTATGAGCGTCTGGCGGAGATCATCATCTATCCTTCGGAGTTCGAAAAGACCCCCAAGCGTAGTATCAAGCGTTATTTGTATAATATCTAAAATCGAACTATTGACGATGAAAAGATTGATTATCACACTTGTTGCAATTGTAGTTGCAACGTTGCAGGTAGCAGCGGCCAAGATCGATTCGATGGAGTTTCACTCGGCACGCGACTATCGCATTGTGGGCAAGGGTTTCACCGATACCGAGTCGTTCTACGATCGCCTGCCCGCTTCGGTCAAGGAGGGCTGCCGCGAGGAGCTTTGGACACTTTCGACCAATTCGGCAGGTATGGCAGTGCGTTTTCGCACCAACTCGAAGTCGATTGCTGCAAAGTGGACCGTTCGCCAGCAGATGAATATGGGTCATATGACCACTATTGGTATTCGTGGTATCGATCTCTATCGTCTGACCGATAAGGGTTGGCAGCACGTCAATTCGGGTCGTCCTTCGACCAAAAGCAAGGAGAATAGCAGTGTGTTGATCGAGCATATGAACGGCGAGATGGCCGAATATATGCTCTATCTGCCGCTGTATGACGGTGTTAGCGATGTTCAGATTGGTATCGATAGCGGTGCTGATATCGCTCAGCCTATTGATCCGTCGCCGCGCGCTGACCGCTCGGTGGTATTCTATGGTACGAGCATCACGCAGGGTGGCTGTGCCAATCGTCCGGGTATGTGCTACTCGTCGATTCTCTCGCGCGATATGGATTTCGAGGCCTTCAACCTCGGTTTCAGTGGTAATGCACGTTGCGATCTCTACATCGCCGAGGCTTTGGCGCGTCTGAATCCGACGGTCTATTTCCTCGATTTTGTGCCCAACTGTACGGCCGAAATTATTGCTGAGAAGGCTGTTGCTTTCATCGAGATCCTGCGCAAGGCTCACCCGACGACCCCGATCATTATGCTCGACAGCTACAAGTTCCCGCCCTCGCAGTTCAACCTCGATCAGCGTAGTCTGTTGGAGGGCAAGACGGTCGAGATGAAGAAGGTGGCCGAGCATTTCAAGCGTGATAAGAATTTCTACTTCTACGAAGGTGCTTCGTACAACGATGGCGAGTGTTCGGTTGATGGTGCTCACCTGACCGATTTGGGTTTCAAGGCTATGGCAGACCACTACCAGAAGCTCTTGAAGAAGCACATTCGCAAGTAGGGTTGATTGCGGGTCTAAATCGTTGTAGTAATGCGAGTTCCACGACCACAATCCGAGAAGATAAGTAAGCAGGCTCTGACCGAGGGCCTGCTCTACTTTTTGGTTTGGACGTCGATCTTTTTGATCCCGATTCTGAGTGGATCGATTTTCAGCCGCGATCCGTTCAATTGGAACCGTATTGCGATCGCGTGGAGTGCGATTTTGCCCTACTTCGCGTTGTTTATGATCCACAATTTTGTGCTGATGCGTCGATTGTTGCTTGGCAAACGCTATTTGAGCTATGCGCTATCGACAATCGGTGTAACGGTGATAATCTTTTCGGCGGTCGCACTCTACCAATACCTGAACGACATCGACATCAACCAGCCCGACCTGCTCTCGAAGAGGTGGATTTTTAGCTATCAGCCTCTGCACGTCAATCTGTTGCTGGGCGTGCTTATGTGTGGTCTGAATGTGGGTATTATGATGATATTCAAGTCGATACACGACGATCAGGTGCTGGCCGAGATGAAGCATAACATCAAGGAGGCTGAGTTGGTCTATCTGAAATATCAGATCAATCCGCACTTCTTTATGAATACGCTCAATAATATCCACGCGCTGATCGACATCGATTCGGAGAGCGCGAAGGATACGGTGATCGAGCTCTCGAAAATGATGCGCTATGTGCTTTACGATTCGGAGCAGGACGCGATTTCGCTCGAAAAGGAGATCCATTTTTTGCAGCACTACATTCAGTTGATGCGATTGCGTTATAGCGATTCGGTCGAGATTGTGGTTGATGTGCCCGAGGAGTCGCCATCGCAGGTTAAGATTCCGCCGCTGATTTTCATTGTCTTTGTCGAGAATGCGTTCAAGCACGGTATTAGCTACAACAGCCGATCGTTCATTCACATCTCGATCGAGGTGAGCAAGGAGGCCGATCGCGTGCGATACTGCGTTACGAATACCAAGAATCCGAGCAAGTGGAACACTCAGGGAGGCATAGGATTGGATAACGTCCGCAAGCGTTTGGATCTGCTTTTCCCGAAGCGCTACCAGCTCGAAATCGAGAATACCTCGAACCAATATAGTGTCGAACTCAACATTCCTGTATTATGATCAAGTGTGTTACGATCGACGATGAGCCGTTGGCTCTCAAACAGTTGAATAAATATGTCTCGCAGGTTCCGTTTTTGGAACTTGTCGGCTCGTTCACCAATTCGATCGAGGCTTCGGCCTTTGTGTCGGATGAGGCGGTCGATTTGATTTTTGTCGATATCAATATGCCCGACCTTAACGGTTTGGATTTTGTGCGCTCGTTGGTGGGGCAGAAGATGGTGGTCTTCACTACGGCCTATTCGGAGTATGCCATCGAGAGCTACAAACTCAGTGCGGTCGATTATCTACTAAAACCGATCTCGTTTTCCGATTTTCTGCGCGCGGCAAACAAGTGCAAACGCCATCAGGAGCTACTGCTCAGCGCAGCGACCCAACCCGCCAATGGACCTATAGCCGAACAGGAGGCTGACGACGACTCGGAGCTGACGGTCGAGAACCGCGAGTATATCTCGGTTAAGGCCGATCATAAGGTTATTTTGGTCAAGATCAGCGATATCGACTATGTCGAGAGCGAGAGCGAGTATCTGCGATTACATCTCAATTCGGGCGAAGTGGTAACAACGTTGCTGCGCTTGAAGAACATCGAGCCGATCCTGACGGCAGGCGATTTTATGCGTATCCACCGCTCGTATATCGTCAATTTGAAGCATATCAAGGCGATTGCTAAGGGGCGCGTATTTCTGAGCGACGACGTGAGCTTGCCCGTTGGCGACAACTACCGCGAGGCGTTCAATAACTATATCGAGAAGGTCTATCTCAATTTATAGCGACTCTGACAGCTGTGTTACAATAAAAGCCGCCTCTTTCGGGGCGGCTTTTGTTGTGTCGGTTACTCACCGATGATGAATATCGCGGGGCGTTTGTGCAGATCGTCGGGCATTGCGCGTCGCCACTCGGCAACTGATCGAGTAACGATCCGCTCGCTCTCGGCTGTGATGTCGACCGCAACGGTAATGCGCGTATCGGGGGCGCACGTCGCAACGATAGCCTCCAAAAGTTGGCGATTGCGATATGGGGCCTCGATGAATATTTGCGATTGATGTTCGGTTCGGGCGCGACGTTCGAGTGTGCGCAGGGCTCGCTGACGCTCAGGCGGTTTGACCGGAAGGTAACCATTGAAAGCAAACGATTGACCATTCATTCCCGATGCCATCAGCGCCAGCAGAATCGACGAAGGACCCACCAGCGGCACTACGCGCACACCGTGTCGATGGCAGAGCGCAGCAAGCGCAGCCCCGGGGTCTGCCACACCCGGGCAGCCTGCCTCGGAGATCATCGCGCAGTTCTCGCCTGCGAGAATCGGGGCTATGAGTGTTTCGACCTCTGCGGGTGCGGTGTGTTCGTTCAGTTCGGCCATTTTGAGTGTATCGATGGGGCGACCCATACCCACGCGCGAGAGAAAACGACGTCCCGTGCGCAGATTTTCGACCACGAAGTAGTTGATCGAACGAACGATGTCGGCATTGTATTCGGGGAGCACGCGAGCCATATCGCCATCGTCGGCGATCGGACAGGGCACCATATAGAGAGTTCCTTTTTCCATTGTTATTCGCGGATAAAGATTCGTTTAACACGTGTGCTGATCGAGGTCATCACCTCGTAGGGTATTGTACCGAGCAACGCGGCCATATCATCAACGCGGTTGCCATCGGTTGGTGAGAATACGGTAACTTCGTCGCCTTCGCGCACACCGTTGATGTCGGTAATGTCGATCATACAGCAGTCCATACAGATTCGACCCACAATCGGGGCCTGCTGCCCGTGCACGAGCATCGACCACGCTCCGCAACCCAAACGACGATTCAATCCGTCGGCATAGCCGATCGAAACGGTAGCGGTTACGGTCTTGCGAGCGAGCCTTCCTGCGCGTCCATAGCCGACGGTCTCGGTTTCGTCCAATCGCTTGATCTGCACCACGCGGGCTTTGAGCGTAGCGACGGGCGTCAGCGCCTCATTGCGGTAGTAATCAAAACCATACAGACCCAATCCCAAGCGACACATATCGAATCGCGCCTCCTCGAAACGCTCCATTGCAGCCGAGGCCGCCGTGTGGCGAATGACGCGATAGGGGAGTGCCGCCGCAAGTTGCGACGAAATGGCGTCGTAGCGTGCAATTTGTTCGCGCGAGAAGTCATCTTGCTCGGTGTCGTCAGCTGTTGCGAGGTGCGAGAAGATAGTCGCCACACGCACGTATTGGCTCGCGCGTTCCAATTCGGTGATGAGCTGCGGTATGTCGCGCTCCTCGAAGCCGAGTCGGTGCATTCCGCTGTCGATCTTGATATGGATAGGGTAGCGGTAGGCTCCCGCACGCTTAACTGCCTCGACGAAGTCGCTCAGCGACGTAAAGCTGTAAATCTCAGGCTCCAAGCGGTCGGTAACCATCACCGGAAAGCTGTTTGTGTCGGCATTGAGCACCACGATCGGCATTGTGATTCCACGTCGGCGCAGTGCCGTTCCCTCGTCGGCAAAAGCGACAGCCAGCGCATCAACGCCCTCGTTTTGGAGCATTTGTGCGATTTCGTGGCGACCGTTGCCGTAGCTCGACGCCTTGACCATCGCCATCAACATCGTGCTTGGCGAGAGTATCGAACGGTAGTAGTTCAGATTGCGGCGCATAGCGTCGAGATTGACCTCCAATACGGTGGTGTGGCTACGCTGTTCGAGGTTGTGGCTCATACGCTCGAAATCGGGCGTCGAGGCACACTTGACGAGCACGGCACGATTGGCAATATCTTCGGGATAAAGTCCGCTTAGCAGTTCGTCGGGTGTAGCGTAGAAACGTGTCTGACAGTCGAATAGATCGGCAAATTGATCTGCGCCCGCACCAATGCCCAACACCGTTCGAATGCCCGAACGCGAAGCCAATTGTGCCACGCGACGCCAATAGTCGGCTGTTGTTGCGCGATGCAGTTCGTCCGAGATTATGAGTGTGCAGTCGCGCCCCTCAGCTGAGCGCAGAAGAGCGTCGAGCGCAATGGCCAACGAATTGACGTCGGCATTCGACGAGTCGTTCAGTATGATCGAACCGTTCACGCCCTCTTTCAGCTCCATACGCATTGCCATCGGACGCAGCGCGCTCACACGCTGCTGAACATCTTGGCTCTCGCAACCCATTGAGCACCAGAGTGCTGCTGCCATCTCGGCCGAACGTTGCAACGAACGGTCGCGGTGATTGCTCGCAGGATCGGCATATGCGCGACAATCAATTTTTGTAGCCGTGAGCTGAGCGACCGCCTGCGCAATCGGCTCGATGGCACCGTCGTAGATTACGATCGTGGCACGACGTGCGATGACCAATTTCTCGGCAATTTTAGCGTCGAGCGAAGCGAAATTTTCGGCGTGTTGCTCGCCAATATTTGTGATGATCGCAACGTCGGGACGAATCATCTCTTCGAGTCGTGCCATCTGGTCGGGGTGCGAAATTCCCGCCTCGACGATCGCCACCTGCTCGTCGCCCTCGATCATCAGAAGCGACAGAGCCACACCGAGTTGCGAGTTGTAGCTCTTTGGACTGCGAAAGATCTTAACCCCGTCTGGTGCACTCTGTGCGCACCACTCTTTTGTGAGGGTTTTGTCGGTCGATCCCGTTACGGCAACCACTCGACCCTCGAACTGCGCACGACGATCGGCAGCCAACCGCTGCAATGCCGCGAGTGTATCCTCGACAACGACATAGCCTGCCTCTCCGTGAATCATTTCGGGCTTACGCGAAACCAAAAACGATCGCACACCGTGCGCGTATGCTGCCTCGATGAAGTCGTGTCCATCGTGGTTGCGACCACGTATTGCTGCCATCATACTGCGCTCGCCGTAGGTGTAGTTGCGGCTATCGACCGTAACCTCCTCGACCGTGCGATCCGTGCCGATTAACTGTCCGCTGCACAACGTAGCTATTTGAGATAGTGTATATTTCATTGTCTGTTATTGTCTAAATGTTACGATGGTGATACCCGCGCCACCGCGATCGGCGTGCTCGTCGGCAGCCGTAGCCACATCGGGCACCGTACGCAGGTAGCGACGTATCTCCTCTTTGAGGGCACCCGTACCCTTGCCGTGCAGAATCGAAACACTACCTATGCCGACCATAATCGCGTCATCGATAAACGATTGCACCGCCTCCAATGCGTCCACGGCACGCATTCCGCGCACGTCGATATTGTCTTTGAAGTTGAGTTTGCGTTGCGAGACATCGACCGAAACCACCGTGCGTGCCGTCGTCGGTCGTGTCTGACGTTTGTACTCGGCATTCGAAACTGCCTCCAAGCGATCCAACGCCACGGTCGTCAGGATATGTCCGAAAGCAACCGTCGCCTTCTTGCCCTTGACCTCCTGCACCTCGCCCACGCCATCTTGATTCTTAATGCGCACTTTGGTACCCACCTCAATCACGCGCGGTATCTGCTTTTCGACAACCTCCGCGCTCTCGCTCTTGCCGCCTGCCGCCTTACGCTCCTCACGACGCTGACGACGACGCTCGATGCGCTCCATCTCGCGATCGACACGTGCCGAACGCTCAGCCTCAGCGGCCTCGTCGCGTGCCGTTCGCTCACGCACGTCGTCCAACTCCTTACGGGCTAAGCGCGTTAGCTCCTTCTCGGCCTGCGATTCACGAATGGTGCGTATCGTGTTCTCAATCTGACGATTAGCGTCGGCAATCAATCGTTGTGCCTCCTCCTTTGCCTCGCGGATAATCTGCTGGCGCTCGGCCTTAATGCGCGAAAGTTGCTCGGCATACGAGGTTTCGAGCTCCTCGACTTTGCGGTCGGCAATACGAATACGATCGCGTTTCTGCTCCCAATAGCGGCGGTCGCGCGCAATCTCGCGCAACTGACGCTCGATATTGATATGGTCGCTACCGGCCTTCTCGCTTGCTGTGCGAATAATCTGCTCGGGCAGACCGATCTTGCGAGCGATCTCGACCGCAAACGAACTACCCGGTTTGCCCATTTCGAGGCGGAACAGCGGGCGGATATTCTGCACGTCGAACATCATTGCGCCATTCTCGACGCCCTCGTGATTCGACGCAAAGTATTTGATATTAGAGTAGTGCGTTGTGATTACGCCATACGTACCGCGCTCGACCAGCTGTTCGAGAATTGCCTCGGCAATCGCACCGCCCATAATCGGCTCGGTACCCGTACCGAACTCGTCGATCAGCACCAACGTACGCGATGACGCGCCACTGAGCATATTTTTCATATTCATCAAGTGCGATGAGTAGGTACTCAGATCGTTGTCGATCGACTGCTCGTCGCCTATGTCGATGAAAATCGACTCGAAGAGTGGCAGCTCCGAGTTCTCGCCACACGGAATCGGGAAACCGCATTGGAACATATATTGCAGCAGTCCGACGGTCTTCAAGCAGACCGACTTGCCACCCGCATTGGGACCCGAAATGACCAAAATTCGTTTCTCGCCATTGAGCACCATATCGAGCGGAACGACGCTCTTCTTCTCCTTAGCCAGCGCAATGGCGAGCAGGGGGTGGCGTGCCGTGCGTAGCTCCATACGACCGTCCAACGAAACGATCGGGCGCACGCAGCCATTCTCGGCAGCAAAACGACCCTTTGCGCGCAACATATCGATCGTAGCCAAGTAGTCGGCCGAGGCCTCGATGATGTCGATCTCGGGGCGGATACGGTCGGTCAATTCGCTGAGGATACGGACGATCTCGCGGCGCTCGGCATACTCCAACTCTCGCAACTCGTTGTTCAATTCGACCACCTCGACAGGCTCGATAAATACGGTTTTACCCGTTGCCGATTCGCCCTGCACAAAACCATTCAGCTTGCGTTTGTTGCCCGCCGAAACGGGGATCACAGCACGACCGTCGCGGATTGATAGGGTAGCGTCGGCCTCGACGATGCCCGCGCTCTTGGCTGCCTGCAAGACCTGCTGCAAACGCTTCGACGCTTGACCCTCGCGTTCGCGTATTGCACGACGAATACGGTACAGCTCGTCCGAGGCACTATCGCGCATCTGCCCAAAACGATCGATCAACGAATCGATGTGATTGGCAATGGCTTCGAGCGAAATGACATCTTCGGTCAGTCGGTGCAGTGTGGGATAGACTGCTCTCTCGCGCGAGCGAATGAAACGGCTGATCGCATCGACCTGACGCAACGCACGAGCCAGCAACACAGCCTCTTCCAGATCGAGGAACGTACCCTCGACGCGCACCTTTGCGATCAATGCTGTGAGGTCGCAGAACTCCTCGTTGGGAAATTCGTGCTCCATCTGAATGATCGTGCGCATCTCGTCAGCCGAGGCGATACGATTCTCGACCACCTCGCGGCGCGACGAGAAACGATGTTCGTCGAGTTTGGCGCGGGCAGCCTCGGTATTGCAACGCTCGGCGATCAATGCACGTATGCGGTCGAAACCGATCTTCGATTCAAAGTTTGCGGGGTAGATCATTTTTTATCTTGCTCCATACAAAAATGAGCCGTCTAACTCTACTGCTCGCAGGTTAGACCGGCTCATTTGGTTCGGGGTTGTTATTCGGTTACTTCGTTTGATTTTTCGGCAGCTTTTGCAGCCTTTGCGGCCTTCTTCTCGGCCTTAGCCGCTTTGCGCTCAGCCTTCTTGTCGGGATCCGATCCGAATACCGACAGATGAACGTAACGTGCGGGGTGCTCCTTCAAATCGGCCAGCAGAACCGACAGGTTGCCACTTGCCTCGGTCAGATTGGCGTACAGTTCCTTGTCGTTCAACAACTCACCGAGCGAGCCTTCGCCTGCATTGATCGAAGCGAGCATTGTGCTCAGGTTGTCGGCAGTTGCGGTGAATGCCTTAACCAGCGAATCGACCTTTGCCTGCTCCAACTGCTCAGCCACAGCATCGACATTGCCGATGATACGGTCGAAACGCTCGGTGTTCTGGTCGAGCATTTCGGCCAAACCGTTGAGCGAGGTTACGATACCCTCGATGTTCTTGCGTTCGGTTTTGAGCACGCCATCGAGCGACGAGCTGATCGAGTTGAGGTTCGACATCGTGCCACTCAGGCTCTCGGTGTTCTGCTCAACGAGTGTGTTGATGTTCTCCAACGTCTTGGCCAGATTGTCGGCCACAACCGAGATTTTGCTCTTCAAGTCGCCCAATTCGCCACCGATCGAGGCCATCATATCAGCACCTGCCACCGAGGTAATCTTGTCGCCACGTTTGAGTTCCTCGCTCGACGATCCGAGTTCGAGCATAATTGCTTTGCCGCCCATCAACCCGTCGTTGTAGATCACTGCGCGAGAATCTTTGGGCAGACGATATTGGCGTTTAACCGAGATAGCAACCTCAACGTCGCTACCCTTCGAGGGGTCGAAGGTAATGCTCTCGATCGTGCCGACTTTAACTCCGTGAATTGTAACGGGTGCTGCCGTTTGCAGACCACTGACATTCTCATACGAAGCGTAGTAAGTGATGTTACGGCTGAGGATATCAATGCCGCTTAGAAATCGAATGCCGGCCCACAGTGCGAGCAGCATTACGATTGCAAAAATTCCAATTTTAACTTCTCTTTTCATATTAATTGTTTTTATCTATTTTTCAATTTCTCGGCCACAACGGTTTGCGATACAAGTTTATTGCCGTCGAAACCGACGACATAGGCACTTTTGAACACTTTGCGCACCTCTTCGAGCTTTCGATCGGCCTCCTCTTTCGACGAGAATATGCCCGTGCAATATTTGTAGCAGAACGTTCCGCTCGTTACAAACTCGCGCACGCGACCACGATAGCTCTTGAACTCCGAACTGTTCGAGGCGATGCGTGTCTTGCTGGCACAGAGCTGGATCGTGTAGCCAAAGTCGCTTGCTGCCTGCTCCTTCGGAGCGGGGGCAGGTTTAGGCTCCGCCTTCTTTGGTTCCTCCTTCTTCGCCTCTTCCTTCTTTGGTGCAGGGGCGGGTTTCTGCTCCGCCTGTTTTACCTCTTTCTTGACCTCGGCAGGAGCAGGTTCGGGCTCTTCAACCTTTGGTGCCTCAACGGGTTGAGGCTCATTGCCAAAATAGATTTTGTAGTACTCGGCAAAGCCATCGTAGATCGCCTTGGCAATCTTCTGCTGTCCCGCGTCCGTCGCCATAATCTGCAAATCGTGCTTGTTCGACATAAATCCGATCTCGGTCAGCACGCCCGGCATCTGCGTATAACAGAGCACCCACAGCGGTTGTCCATAGACCAGCGAGCGACGGTTGCCGTGTCCTACGGCATTCTTATGATACTTCTGCAACAGATTGGCAAAGGTGTTACTGTTCTGTAACAGAGTGAATTGCACCGTCTGGATATAGGCGCGAACGGCAGCTGCGGTCGCTGCGTCCGACATATCGACCAGATCGTCGCGGTATGCGTCCTCGATCACATCGGCATTTTGCTGAATACGCTTGGGGCTGCTCTCGCCCATAATGAGCGTAACTGCACCCGAGGCCGATGTTGCCTTAGCTGCGTTGCAGTGGATCGAGAGGAACAGACTTGCGTCGGCCTTGTTGGCAATATCGACACGTGCTTGCAGGTCGCGTGTCTTGTTGGTACTCCAATGCTTGTCCGAGGCGCGGGTGTAGATCACATTGACTTGTGGCATACTCTTCTCGATCATACGTCCCACTTTGAGTGCAACGCTGAGTGTAATATCACTTTCGCGGTACTGCTTACCGTTGAGTGTAGCGACTGCACCGGGGTCATAGCCACCGTGTCCTGGGTCGATGACGATTGTCATCGGTTGGCCATTTTGAGCAAAAACGTGAGTAGCGCACAACAAAGCGGCGACCCAAATCGTTAGAAAGAGTATCGAGCGACGCATTATTATCGGTTTATATAATTGGGTAACTCAAATTTTTTAGTTATATTTGCAGGTTAAAACGCGCGTAACGCGCCGCGTGCGAGAGCATTACGTGGGTGTTACCGAGCGTTTTTGCCGACTTTGTCGGCAAAGTTACAAAAAAATATCGAATTTTGAGCAAAAGAACGCTAAAATATCTATCAATCGTAGCATTTGTGTTAGCCGTAACACAGATGGTCTTTGGTGTGGCGGCTCCAAATGGAGCGCTGTTTGTCGCGTCGCGTAGTGCGATGGCGGTCGATAGCTCCGAGCAGAGTCCTGCACAACTCACTCCGCAAACAGTCGATAGTCGCGCTGCGCGTCGTCGTGCCTCGTTGCAAACGGCTCAGACCGACGATGTTGATTCGGACGAGCCAATGCGTGGCGACTTTACTTCGCGTATCGACTCGTCGCGATTCGCTCCCGAATCGGAGTGGATTCACAACGACGCTCCTTACGCGGTCGATAGCGTGTCGCAACAACCCAAAGCGCAACACAGGGGCTCGTCGCTCGAAGCTCCGATTACGGGTAAAAATAAGGACTCTTTGGTCTTTAATGTGCGCGATAAAATGGTTTATATCTACCGCGAGGGCGATGTGAAATATCAAACGATGGAGATGAAGGCCGACTTTATGGCTATCAATATGGATACCCGTCAGATACGTGCATACGGTATCAACGATACGGTCGATAACGAGCCGACGGTTACTCGCCCGCAATTCACCGAGGGCGGCAAGACCTTCACTATGGATACGATCGACTACAATATGGAGTCGGGCAAGGCTTTGATCAAGGGTATTGCAACGCAGGAGGGCGAGGGCTATCTGATCGGTAAGAATGTGAAGAAGATGGCCGACAATACGATCCACATCGCCGACGGTATGTTCACCACGTGCGACCAGACCGAGAATCCACACTTCTATCTCGCGATGAGCCGTGCCAAGCTGATTCCGGGTAAAAAGGCGATCATCGGTCCGTCGTATATCGTGATGGAGGACGTGCCGATCTACTTCCTCGGTCTGCCTGAGGGATTCTTCCCGCTCAATCAGGGTCCCAAGTCGGGTTTCATTATGCCCACCTACGGTGAGGAGTATATCAAGGGTTTCTATCTGCGCGATTTCGGTTACTACTTTACATTCAACGACTATATCGACCTCACGCTCAAAGGCGGTATCTACACACTCGGTTCGTGGGAGGCGTCGGCGTCGTCGCGCTACATCAAGCGTTACAAATTCTCGGGTAATCTGGCAGCAAACTACTCTAAGGTGCGTTTTGGCGAGAAGGGTGCCCCCGACTACACCAATCAGGGCAACTTCCGTATCCAATGGACCCACCAGCAGGATCCCAAGTTCCGTCCGGGTTCGACCTTCTCGGCGAGTGTGAATTTCTCGACGAGTGGCTACTCGAAATATTCGGCTACCTCGCTCAACGACATCTTGGCTACGCAGACCAACTCGTCGATTGCCTATTCGAAGTCGTGGGCCGGCACGCCATTCTCGATGTCGGCAAATTTGGCCGTATCGCAGAACTCGCAGAACAAGACCATCTCGGTAACGCTGCCGACGGTGGTTGTCAATATGTCGCGTATCTATCCCTTCAAGCGCAAGGAGGTGCTGGGCAAGGAGCGTTGGTACGAGAAGATTTCGATGTCATATACGGGTAAGCTGACCAACTCGGTGCAAACCACCGAGAAGGAGATCTTCACGATGCAGACCATCGATAAGATGCGCCACGGTATCGAGCACTCGATACCGGTTTCGACCTCGCTCACGCTGTTCAACTATCTGAATATCTCGCCCTCGGCAAACTATACCGAGAAGTGGTATTTCAAGAAGCAGGACCGCGTGTGGAATCCCGAAACGAAGCAGGTCGAGTATCTCGATCCTGAATATGGTTTCTACCGCTTGTACAACTACAATTTCTCGGTTTCGGGCTCGACCAAAATCTACGGTATGTACCGTTTCAAGAATCCCAATGCTAAGATCAAAGCTATCCGCCACGTCATAACACCGACCATCGGATTCTCTTATGCACCCGATTTCTCGAAACAGAAATATGGTTACTACAAGGCGGTGCAGAGCGATACGACGGGTCGTGTGCAGATCTACTCACCGTTCGAGGGTAATGCCTACGGTGTTCCCTCGTCGGGACGTTCGGCGTCGCTCAACTTCTCGCTCAAACAGAATCTCGAAATGAAGGTGGCCAGCGATCGTGATACTACGGGTACGCGAAAAATCAAGCTCATTGACGACCTGTCGATTTCGGGCTCATATAACTTCTTGGCCGACTCGATGAATCTGTCGAATATCAATTTGAGTTTCCGTACGACGATTACTCAGAATTTCGGTATTCAGCTCTCGGCTACGCTCGACCCCTATCAGGTTACGCCCGAGGGTCGCCGAATCAATAAGTTTGCTGTGGCTAAGGGTAAGCTGGGACGAATCGTGAGCACCGGCTGGTCGTTCGGTTACTCGTTCCAATCGAAGAATAAGGGATCGAGCGGAGCGAAGATGAACGACATCTCGTCGCAACCGATCGACCCGGCATACGCCAATCCATTCTCCGATCCATATGGTACGATGGACCCGATGATGCGACGAATGTATATGGCCAATAGCTACTACGACTTTGCTCTGCCGTGGAATTTCAGTTTCAACTATACGATCAGCTACGGTACATCGTTGGTCAATAATGGTACGACGGGTATCAAGCGAAACATCACACAGACGCTCGGTTTCAACGGTAGTGTAAATCTGACGCCCAAGTGGGGTGTTACGTTCCAAGGTGGTTTCGACCTTATGACGGGTAAGCTGACCACCTCGTCAATCTCGATCTCGCGCGACCTGCACTGTTGGCAGATGGGATTTTCGTGGATTCCGTTCGGCTATCACAAGTCGTGGAGTTTCCATATTGGCGTCAAGTCGGCGATGTTGCAGGACTTGAAGTACGACAAGAGCCAGTCGATGTATGATAATCTGTATTAACGCGAAAACTTAGATCGTATGAACTATTTTACCCAACAAAGTATAGAATTAGCCAATCAAAGAGATTATCTTGATCAGCTATTTTCGGTATATCCACTATCACCCGATTCGATTCGAGTAATTGATGAACGAGTATGGAGAAGAGTAGAGGAGAATTTTAATGCTCGAAATAATTTAGGTTTGTTTAATGCCCTATTAGACTTGGATTTATTTCCGATAAAAGATGGATATGTCCCATATTTTAGAAGAGATAGATCGGCAATTGAACGTAATCCGAATACTGTCAATCGCATTTGCGGTAGAGTTCGCGAGTTGGGTCTGGATAGATTATATGAGAGATGTACGCAGCCCAAAGAGACCAATCGTCAGATGGGATCATTGTTTAGAAATTGGATCGAGTCAGGAGTGCTTGGTATTTTCCCTGTTGATGAAGAGGAGTTCTTAGCAAATAATGATAATGCAATACTTAGAGGTTCAGATGCTCAATTAAAACGTTTTGCTCAAAACCATTTGGGCTATATAAGATCAGATGATAAAGGCATTGATTTTTTAGCACGTTTTAATGGTATATACATTATTGGTGAGGCAAAATTTATTTCTGATGAGGGAGGTCATCAGAATGATCAATTCTTGGACGCAATGACGACTATCAGAAGTGTTGCAAATGAAAATGTGAGAAAGATCGCAATACTTGATGGTATTCTATATATTCCTGGACGAAAGAAAATGTATAAAGCTATTACAGAGCAAGATGTCCCTGTGATGAGCGCATTGTTGCTGAGAGATTATTTATATTCAGTACGATGAATAAAAATATTCTTATACAAGGAGATAATTTAGATGCAATGCACTGGCTCATTGCAAATGGTTATAAGGGCAAGATAGATTTAGTCTATATTGATCCTCCATTTGCAACGGGTGGCGTGTTTGCGGTTGATGCAGATGGTCGAGTTGCTACTATAAGTAAATCGGCTGATTCGGAGGTTGCATATGAAGATACATTAAAAGGGAAGGATTTTATAGATTTCCTTAGAGCGCGTGTGGCTCTTATTTACGAGTTATTATCGGATAATGGATCATTATATCTGCATATTGACTATAAAATCGGTCATTATGTGAAAGTAATGTTAGATGAGGTGTTTGGGGCTGAATCATTTAGAAATGACATTACGAGAATAAAATGCAATCCTAAAAATTTTGCGCGAGTTGGATATGGCAATATTAAGGATATGATTTTATTCTATTCTAAAAGTGCTTCGCCGATCTGGAATGCCCCAAAAGAGAAATGCAACGAATCAGATATTGCAAAATTATATAATAAGATTGACGCAAATGGTCGTCGATACACAACTGTGCCAATACACGCGCCAGGTGAAACCCAGAATGGTGAAACGAATAAACCATTTCGAGGGATTCTTCCACCCAAAGGTCGTCATTGGCGTTGTTCGGTCGAAGAGTTGGAGCGTTTAGATGCGGAAGGTTTGATCGAATGGTCGAGTAAGGGAAATCCAAGAAAGATTAATTATGCTGATGACCATTTAGATAAAAAAATTCAAGATATATGGGAGTATAAAGATCCGATTAGACCTTTGTACCCAACTGAGAAGAACCTCAAAATGCTCGAACTTATAGTCAAAGCCTCCTCGTCGCCCGATTCGATCGTGATGGATTGTTTTTGTGGTTCGGGTACAACTTTGGTCGCATCGATGTTGCATTCTCGTCGCTGGATAGGTATTGATAAATCAGAGATTGCAATCGAAACCACGAAGAAAAGAATTGCGGCTTTGTCTTTATTTGAGAATGAAAAAGAGTATGAATTTTTAACGTTAACAAACAAATAGAAACACTCAAAACACTATGAAAAAACAAATTCTGATTGCTGCTATGGCACTTACAACTCTTGCGGCTTGTCAGGGTGAGGGCACCAATCCGCTGCTGGCTGATTGGAATACTCCCTATCAGACGCCGCCTTTCAACGAGATCAAGGTTGAACACTATGCACCCGCATTCGACGCGGCTATTGCTGAGGCTCGTGCCGAGATCGACGCTATCGTAGCCGATACGGCTGCTCCCACGTTCGCAAATACGATCGAGGCTTTGGAGCGCGCAGGCGACAAACTGACTCGCATTGAGTATATCTTCTTCAATATTTTGGAGGCCGACGCTGACGAGCAAATGCAGCAGGTGTCGATGGAGGTGCAGCCCAAGCTGACCGAATACTCGAACGATGTATCGCTCAATCCCGAGTTGTTTGCTCGCGTCAAGGCTGTATATGATCAGCGCGAGTCGCTCGATCTGTCGCTCGAAGAGGCTAAGTTGCTCGAAAAGACCTATAAGAGCTTCGCACGTAGCGGTGCAGCGCTGGACGACGAGAAGAAGGCAGAGTATCGTGAGATCTCGGCTGAGTTGTCGCAGCTGACCTTGCAGTTTGGTCAGAATGTGCTGGCTGCAACCAACGCTTATACGCTGAATATCACCGACTCGACCGTTGTAGCCGAATTGCCCGATTTCGTTAAGGAGGGTTTGGCTGCTGACGCTAAGGCTCGTGGCGAGCAGGGTTGGACTGTAACGTTGCAGGCTCCGAGCTATGGTCCGTTTATGACCTACTCGTCGAATCGTGAGTTGAAGGAGCAGTTGTGGCGTGCCTACAACTCGCGTGCTATGGTCGATGGCGCAAACGACAACCGCGAGATCGTTAAGCGTATCGCCGAGTTGCGTTTGAAGATGGCTAACCTGTTGGGTTACGCTACCTATGCTGACTATGTTTTGGAGGAGCGTATGGCCGAGAGCGCTGAGAATGTAAATAACTTCTTGAAGGGTCTGCTGGACGCTACGAAGAAGTATGCCGATAAGGACTATGCAACTATCAACGCATACGCTAAGTCGCTTGGCTTGGAGGGCGAGGTAATGCCCTGGGATTTCAGCTATTACAGCGAGAAGTACAAGAACGAGAAGTACGCCCTGAGCGACGAGATGGTTAAGCCCTATTTGAAGCTCGACAACGTGAAGAAGGGTGTATTTATGTTGGCTACCAAGCTCTACGGTTTGGAGTTCAAGGAGAACACCGAGATCGCGGTATATCACCCCGAGGTAACCGCTTACGAGGTTTATGATGCTACGGGTAAGATGATGGCAATTCTCTACCTCGATTTCTTCCCCCGCGAGACCAAGCGTGGTGGTGCGTGGATGACCGAGTTCCGTCCCGCGAGCTTCGACGCCGAGGGCAACGAGATCCGTCCTCTGATTTCGCTGGTAATGAACTTCACCAAGCCGACCGAGAGCACTCCGTCGTTGCTGACATTCGACGAATTTACCACCTTCCTGCACGAGTTTGGCCACGCGCTGCACGGTATGTTGGGCGAGGGTAAGTATGCGTCGCTGACCGGTACGAGCGTCTATCGTGATTTCGTTGAGCTGCCTTCGCAGTTGTTGGAGAATTGGGCTACCGAGAAGGAGTACCTCGATTTGTGGGCCGTACATTACGAGTCGGGCGAGCAGATGCCTGCCGAGTTGATTTCGAAGATTGTTGATGCCAAGAACTACTTGGCTGCTTATTCGAACGTTCGCCAGTTGTCGTTCGGTATGACCGATATGGCTTGGCATAGCCTGACGGAGCCTTATACGGGTGATGTTGAGGCATTCGAGAAGGCCTCGATGAAGCCTACGCAGGTTGTTCCCGAGGTTGAGGGTACGGGTATGGCTACCTCGTTCTCGCACATCTTCTCGGGCGGTTATGCTGCCGGTTACTATGGTTACAAGTGGGCTGAGGTGCTGGACGCTGACGCATTCTCGTTGTTCAAGGAGAAGGGTATCTTCAATACCGAGGTTTCGACTTCGTTCCGCGAGAACGTGCTCTCGAAGGGTGGCACCGAGCACCCGATGGAACTCTACGTTCGTTTCCGTGGTCATAAGCCCGACCAGAAGGCTCTGATCGAGCGTATGGGCTTGGAGTAAACCTCCGCACGATGAGTAATTAACCGAATCAAAGGCTCGCTGCCCCTGCGTGGGTAGTGGACCTTTGTTGTCAGAAGTAGATTTAAGATTATGAAGAAACATTCGTTTGCTCAATGGCTGGTTGCTGTTCGTCCGTGGTCATTCCCCGCGTCGGCAATGCCCGTAGCCGTAACGCTCGCCTATCTGTTGTGGCGGGGCGAGGCAATAGATTGGTTGGCGGGTGTGTGGGCATTTGTCAATATTGTTGTATTTCACGCAGCAGGTAATGTTTGGAGCGATTATTTCGACTTCCGTAAGGGGGTCGATGCCGAGGATACGTTCGGAGCAAAGACAATGACAAGTGGCGAATTTTCGCCTCGCGAGATGTTGCGATTGGCCATTGGACTGCTTGTGGTGGCATTGGTGTTGGGCGTTGGCCTGATGTTGATGACCGATTGGACGTTGTTGTGGTTTGGTCTGGCAGGTGCGCTGACCGTGCTTTTGTATCCCCGACTGAAATATAGTGCGCTGGGCGATGTCGATATTATGTTGGCTTACGCACTGCTGCCGACACTCGGAACCTCGTTTGTGGCAACGGGTGCGCTGGTGTGGGAGGTGCTGTGGATCGCTATTCCCATTGGTCTGATAACGGTGGCAATCCTCCACTCGAACAATACGCGCGATATTGCGACCGATGCACGTGCCGAGATCAAGACCTTCGCAATGCAACTCGGGCGTCGAATCTCGAAGGGTGTCTATGCCTTTGAGGTGCTGGCTCCCTTTGCGCTGATTGCAACGTATGTGGTGCTTGGTATGCTGCCCGTGTGGGCATTGCTGACGTTGGTGGCAATGGTGCCTGCTTGGCAGGGCGTGCGCGATATGTTGCGCCACGATGACGCATCGACCGAGATCATCGCAAACCTCGACGAACGCACCGCAAAGCTGCAACTCGTTTTCAGCCTGCTGTTTACCATCGCATTTGTAATTGCATATTTCGTATGAAACGTGTCGGTTTAGCCATCGTGCTGGCATTCGTGCTTTGGACGGTGATGTTCTCGCCGTGGACCGCTCCGCACCTCAATTTCTGGGCGGCGATGACCATCTCGGCGGTGGTGCTGATGACCATTGCCACGTTGGCACGTCCTTCGTGGCCGCGCGACTTGAAGTGGAATTGGACAAACATTGCGCTCGGTGTGGCTATTGCCGTTGTGCTGTGGGGCGTCTTCTGGGTGGGAGATAAACTCTCGCAACTGATGTTCGACTTCGCTCGTCCGCAGGTCGATTCGATCTATGCAATGAAAGATGGTACGTCGCCCTCGTTGATCGCCTTCGCTCTGCTCGTTTTGATAGGTCCTGCCGAGGAGGTCTTTTGGCGCGGTTACGTGCAGCGCACACTCTCGGAGCGTTGGGGTGCAAACGTGGGCTTTGTGGTCGCAACGGCGGTATATACATTGGTCCACATCGGCTCGCTCAATTTTATGCTGATTATGGCGTCGATGGTCTGCGGCATTGCGTGGGGCTTGCTCTACCGTTTGATGCCCGAACGCTTTTCGGCCATCGTTCTCTCGCACGCCCTGTGGGACGCAGCGGTCTTTGTCATCTTCCCGATAATGTAGCCGCTCGCTATTAGACACAAAAAATCCCGAACAACAGTGCGGTTCGGGATTTTTCTTTGTCGGTAGGGTTAAGACTACTTGTTGTAAGCCTTCATAACCGAGATCAGGTCGAGAACCTTGTTCGAGTAACCCCACTCGTTGTCGTACCACGAAACAACCTTAACGAAGGTGTCAGTCAGTGCGATACCAGCCTTAGCATCGAAGATCGAAGTGCGAGCGTCGCCCAGGAAGTCCGACGAAACAACAGCGTCCTCGGTGTAACCCAGAACACCCTTCAACTCGCCTTCCGAAGCCTCCTTCATTGCAGCGCAAATCTCCTCGTACTTAGCGGGCTTAGCCAGGTTAACGGTCAGGTCAACAACCGAAACGTCCAGAGTAGGAACGCGCATCGACATACCGGTCAGCTTGCCGAGCAACTCGGGCAGAACTACACCTACTGCCTTAGCAGCACCGGTCGACGAAGGGATAATGTTGCCCGAAGCAGCGCGGCCACCACGCCAGTCTTTCAGCGAAGGACCGTCAACGGTCTTCTGAGTAGCGGTGGTCGAGTGAACGGTGGTCATCAAACCGTCGGTGATACCGAACTTGTCGTTCAGAACCTTAGCGATGGGAGCCAAGCAGTTAGTGGTGCACGATGCGTTCGAAACGATGGTCTGACCAGCGTAGGTGTTGGTGTTAACACCGCAAACGAACATCGGGGTCTTGTCCTTAGCGGGAGCCGACATAACTACGTACTTAGCACCAGCCTTGATGTGAGCCTCAGCCTTCTCAGCGGTGAGGAACAGACCGGTCGACTCAACTACGTACTCAGCCTCAACCTCGTTCCACTTCAAATCCTCGGGATTGCGCTCAGCGGTTACGCGGATAGCCTTGCCATTAACGATGAGCAGGCTCTTCTCCATATCGTAGTCGATGGTACCATCGAACTGACCGTGCATAGTGTCATACTTGAGCATATAAGCCAAGTAATCTACGGGGCAGAGGTCGTTAATACCTACAATGTCATACTTCTCGGTCTGCGAGCACGCAGCGCGGAATACCATACGGCCGATACGTCCGAAACCGTTGATACCAATCTTAATCTGTGCCATAATTTTTTGATTTATTTTAGGTTAAAAACTTCCGTTATTTTTTTAACAACTGCAAAAATATATATTGTACAATGAAAATGCAAATATTTTTCAATTTTTTTAATTATCCATCGTCAAAAAAGTTCGCCAACTCTCATTCTGAGCCTCATTGCGAGCCCTAATGAGGTGGTGTGTCGCACGTTACATATTGGCCTTAGCGCGCTTTGCCATTGCCGAAGCAAAGACAAAATCGTTCAACTCGCGGTTGTCGCTATGCAGAATGTCGTGCTTGGTGCCTTCCCACCATTTTCGACCCTCGTGAATGAAGACAATCTTCTCGCCAATCTCCATCACCGAGTTCATATCGTGCGTATTGACGATCGTGGTGATGTTGTACTCTTCGGTGATCTCCTTGATCAGGTTGTCGATCACGATCGAGGTCATCGGGTCGAGTCCCGAGTTAGGCTCGTCGCAGAACAAGTACTTGGGATTGAGTACGATAGCGCGCGCAATCGCCACTCGCTTGATCATACCGCCACTCAACTCGGCAGGGTAGAGTTTGTTGGCATTTGGCAGATTCACTCGTTTCAGGCAGAAATTCACTCGCTCCAATTTCTCTTCGAGGCTCTGCTCGGTGAACAGATCGAGCGGCAGACGAATGTTGTCCTCGACGGTCGAAGAGTCAAGCAACGCACCACCCTGAAAAATCATACCAATATCCTTGCGCACCGCTTTTCGCTCCTTGAATCCGAGCTGCGTGTAGCACAGGTCATCGAAGTAGATGTTACCTTCGTCGATGTCGTGCAGACCAACTAAACTTTTGAGCAGCACGGTTTTACCCGATCCGCTTCGTCCGATGATAAGGTTCGTTTTACCGGCATCGAACAGCACCGATACGTCGTCCAATACGCGACGGCCGTCGAAAATTTTTACGATATGTTCTCCGCGAATCATCAGATAAGAATTAACTGTGTTAGGATCAAATTGAATATCAGAATTGCGATCGAGCTGGCCACAACCGCCTTGGTCGATGAGCGACCAACTTCGAGCGAGTTACCCTGAGCATAGTAGCCAAAGAAACCCGAGATCGAGGTGATCAAAAATGCAAATACGGCAATCTTGACCAGCGAGTATATGATCGATATAATTCGAAAGTCATAGAATAGTCCATCGACATAGTCATCGGGCATCATAATACCCGTAAAGCCTGCCACGAGCCAACCGCCGAATACGCCGATCACCATACTGAGAATCGACAGTAACGGGAAGAAGAGCACCGTCGCAACGATCTTAGGCATAATCAGATAGCTTGCCGAATTGATACCCATAATTTCCAGCGCATCGATCTGCTCGGTGATACGCATTGTACCGATCTCGGAGGCAATATTTGAGCCAACTTTACCCGCCAGAATCAGCGACACAACCGTCGATGAGAACTCCAAAATCATCGTTTCGCGTGTTGCGTAACCGATGAGCGAGCGGGGAATGAATGGCGATTCGAGGTTAATGGCCATTTGCAGCGTTACTACCGCACCCATAAAGATCGAGATGATGGCTGCAATACCGATTGAGTTGTAGCCCAAAGCCTCCATCTCGAACATAATTCGATTGCGGTAGATCGACCACTTTTCGGGGCGCGAAAAGACCTTGCTCATCAGCAGGCAGTAGCGTCCGAGTGTTTCAAGGAATTTCATCATAGCTGTATTCTCCTTCTCGAACTATTTTTTTGGACCGATGTCTTCGAAATCGACGTAGTCGCCCACATTTTTATTGATCTTCTTCTCTTGCGGCTCGGTTTGGTGCACACTGACCTCGCCCTCGCGAGGTTGTTGGGTCTTATGCCCATAGTTGCGGTAAGAGCCTGATGCGTTGCGCATAGTCTGTTCAGCAGCCTCTTTGCGCAAGCGGTTAATGCGATAGCTCATATAGAGCCCGATCGCCAACATCAATATTAGGAAAAACATAATTGCGTAAATAATTGCTTTGAACGCGCCGGCCAACAATTGTGGCGAGGCCAACGCGACGAATAATGCAATCAGGAATATAAATGGATTTCGTCGCACGAATGCCACGAAAGAGTCTATCAATCTGTAAATAAAATCCACTATCGAATAACTATTATTGTAAATCAACTCGCAAATATAACGATATTTTTTCGATTAAATTTTATTACTTGCTTTTTTATAGTATTTTTGTACTTTCAAAACCGCTAAACATTACAAACGAACAATACAATTATGGAACTCAGTAAGATTACTGCCATTTCGCCCGTTGATGGTCGCTACCGCGATGCGTCGTCGCCGTTGGAGAACTACTTTTCGGAATATGCCCTGATCCGCTACCGCGTTCGCGTCGAGATCGAATATTATATCGCTTTGTGTGAGATACCTCTGCCTCAGTTGGCGTCGATCGATAGCTCGAAGTTCGAGCAGTTGCGCGACATCTACCGCAACTTCTCGATCGAGGACGCCCTGCGTGTCAAGGAGATCGAGCGCACGACCAACCACGATGTGAAGGCAGTCGAGTATCTGATCAAGGAGAAGATGGACGTGCTTGGTCTGTCGGCTCATAAGGAGTTTGTTCACTTTGGTCTTACCTCGCAGGACGTCAATAATACTGCCACACCGCTGCTGTTGGACGAGGCGGTTAAGGAGGCATATCTGCCTCTGTTAGGCGAGGTTCGTGATCGTATCTATGCGATGGCTGATGAGTGGCGCGAGGTGCCGATGTTGGCACGTACCCACGGTCAGCCCGCGTCGCCTACCCGTTTGGGTAAGGAGATGATGGTATTCGTGGAGCGTCTGGATCGCCAGATTGCACAGTTGAAGGCTGTTCCCGCACCTGCAAAGTTCGGTGGTGCAACGGGTAACTTCAACGCTCACAATGCCGCTTATCCCGCGATTGATTGGGTAGCATTCGCTAACAATTTCGTCGATAATAAGTTGGGCCTGTGCCGTTCGCAGTTCACCACTCAGATCGAGCACTACGATAACCTCGCAGCGATGTTCGACGCGATGAAACGTATCGGCACGATTCTGATCGACCTATGCCGCGACATCTGGACCTACGTTTCGGAGGAGTATTTCAAGCAGCGCATTAAGGCGGGCGAGGTAGGCTCGTCGGCTATGCCGCATAAGGTAAATCCGATTGATTTCGAGAATGCTGAGGGTAACTTGGGCATTGCAGGTGCAATTTTCGAACACCTGTCGGCAAAGCTGCCCGTATCGCGTTTGCAGCGCGACCTGACCGACTCGACCGTTCTGCGCAATGTGGGTGTGCCGATGGCTCACTCGATGATTGCGTTCCGTTCGATTATGAAGGGTCTGAACAAACTGCTGATCAATCCCGCAGCTATCGAGCGCGATTTGGAGGATAATTGGGCGGTTGTAGCCGAGGGTATCCAGACGATTTTGCGTCGTGAGGAGTATCCGTCGCCCTACGAGGCGTTGAAGGCGCTGACCCGTACCAACTCGCAGGTAACCGAGCAGACTATGCGCGAATTTATCGAGGGCTTGGACGTATCGGAGAGCGTCAAGGAGGAGCTTCGTGCCCTCACTCCGCAGAGCTATACGGGTATCGCAATGAAGTATTAATCGGTGCAGGGAGGGAGCACCTCCCTTTATATTAATAAGGTATGAACAGCTTTGGTAGCATATTTCGAGTAACGATTTGGGGCGAGTCGCACGGCGAGTGTGTCGGTGTGAGTATCGACGGTGTGCCTGCGGGCATTGCGTTGTCGGTTGAGGATTTTGCCGAGGATTTGGCTCGTCGTGCAAGTGGTCGTCGTGGCACGACGCCTCGACGTGAGCCCGATCAGCCGCAGATTGTTTCGGGAGTGTATGAGGGACGCACAACGGGTGCGCCACTGACCGTGCTGTTCGAAAATACCAATACCCGTTCGGGCGATTATTCGAATCTGGTGCGTCAGCCGCGACCTTCGCACGCCGACCGTGTTGCGCAATGCAAATTCGCGGGTGCAAACGATCCCCGTGGCGGTGGCCATTTCTCGGGTCGTTTGACGCTCGGCTTGGTTGCTGCGGGAGTGGTGGCAAAGCGGGTGCTTGGGGGCGATGTGGCGTTTGCTACACGCATCGCCGAGATAGGTGGCTGTACGGACGAGAGTCATTTCGACGAGGTGATCGACGCTGCTATGCGCGATTGCGACTCGGTCGGAGGCGTTGTCGAGTGCCGTGTCGAGGGTGCAGGAGTGGGTCTTGGCGAGCCGTTCTTCGATTCGATCGAGAGCAAAATTGCACACCTGCTATTCTCGGTTCCAGCGGTCAAGGGTGTCGAGTTCGGTGCCGGATTCGAGGTCGCACGTCGTCGTGGCTCGGAGAATAATGATCTGATAATCAATGCTGAGGGCGCGACCGCAACGAACAACGATGGCGGAGTGAATGGCGGCATTACCAATGGCAACCCGATTGTGGTGCGCGCGGCGGTGAAGCCCACACCGAGTATTTCGCGCCCGCAGATGACCTACGATTTCGAGCGAGGCGAGGTGGCGGAGTTGCAGATCAAGGGTCGCCACGATGCCTGCATCGCATTGCGTGCGGCGGTAGTGGTCGAGGCGGCTGTGGCAATTGCGCTGGCGGATTTGTGGTTGTGTAATCGTAGTCGACATTAATAGAGGGTAACGAGCAATGTTTTCAGCTGAACGTTTATCATACATTTTGCAGGGAGCATCGTTAATGTTCTTCCTCTTTTCGTCGATTTCGCTCTTCCAGTCCGAACAGCGATCACGACTGAAAACAGCGCTGGCGTTCATCGTTGCCTTCTTTGCGTTTGGCGAGGTGAAAGATTTGATCCGTGTGATACCTGCCGTTACGCAATCGACCTACGCGCTGCGACTGCTCTATACGATTGATATGTGGACGATCGGTGTCTGTGCGGCATACCTGATCGAATTGGTGTCGCCACGCTGGTTTACGCTGCGGAGAGCTTTGTGGTTGTCGGCTCTATTTGTCATTTTTACAGTAGCTTACGCCATTACGGGTAGCGAGGTGATCTTCTATGCCGATCTGGTCTATGTGGGCATTTATAGCGTGGTGGTGCTTGCTTTCTTGGCACGACTGCTTGTTCGCTACAATCGTTTTATACGCAACAACTACTCGAATCTCGAACGAATCAATCTGGATTGGTTGTACTCGGTCGTAGTTGTTTTTGTGGTCTGCATTGTGGTTTGGACGATCTATCTGTTCAACCACAACTACTATATGAAGAGCGTCTATTACATCATCTCGCTCATTGCGTGGATAATGCTCATCGCTCGCAGCAAGAAACAGATCGAGGTAACATTCGATACGGCTACAACGCGCAAGTGCCACTTTGCGACCACTCAGGGCGAATGCTCTCAACTCGTTGAGGAGTCAGCTCCGATCGAGGAGTCGGCTGCCGAGGAGGAGATTGACTCCAATACTTCTCAGTTGACCGAGCAGATGAAGGCCCAACTCAACGAATTGATGACGGTACGCGAGATATATCTCGATTCGCGTTTGACGCTGAGCGATCTTGCTGCCGAGTTGGGTACCAACCGCACTTATCTGTCTAACTACCTCAACCGCGAACTTAATGTGTCGTTCTACGACTATGTCAATTCGTTCCGTGTCAAGCGCGCTTGCCGAATGATCGATAGCGATCCCGATGTGTCGGTGCACGACATTGTCGAGAGCTGCGGATTCAATTCGGTCTCTACATTCCGTCGATCGTTCACTCGCGAGATTGGTCGAACTTACGGAGAATATCGCAAAAATGTCTTGTCGCGATGATCAAATCGTAAAAAATAATCGGTTTTTGTAAAATTGAACATCGATTTTGTTCGAAAGAACTTGCATTCGATACCCAAAATGTTATTTTTGCACTCGGAAATAAATGGCGCGTTAGCGTCTATGCAATGGCTAAGAGTGCGAGAGATATTGTGCGGATTTTTAGGGGATAGGTTAGAAGGGAGATTAATTAAACACCATTGCATATTCCGAGCGGATCGAGAAGCTGTTCGATCCGCTTATTTTTTTTGTATGACCACCTGATGTGCTCCTCAGAAAAAAAGAGCCGCGCAACTCAATGCGCGGCTCGAATCGTAATATAACTGTGTATCGACTCTATTTCTGACGGAAATAGATCTGCATCGGAACACCCGAGAAATCCCAGTGGCTGCGGATCTTGTTTTCGAGGAATCGACGATACGGCTCCTTGATGTACTGCGGCAGATTGACAAAGAATGCAAATGCCGGAGTAGGCGAGGGGAGCTGCATAGCGTACTTGATACGAATGTACTTACCCTTGGTCGAGGGGGGCGGAGTCTCCTCGATGATGGGCAGAATGTACTCGTTGAACTCCGAGGTCGGCACACGGCGGCGACGCGAGTTATAGACGCGAATAGCCTGCTGCATAACCTCCAAAATGCGCTGCTTGTTGATTACCGAGGTGAAGATAATCGGCAGATCCGAGAACGGAGCGAACTTCTTTTCGAGAAATTCGCGCCACTCCTTCATCGTGTTGCTCTCCTTCTCGATCAAGTCCCACTTATTGACAACCACCACGCAGCCCTTCTTGTTGCGCACGATGAGGTTGAAGATGTTGATGTCCTGCGACTCGATGCCCTGCTTGGCGTCGAGCATCAGGATACAGACGTCCGAGTTTTCGATAGCGCGGATCGAACGCATCACCGAGTAGAACTCCAAGTCCTCGGTTACCTTGCCCTTCTTGCGCATACCTGCCGTATCGACCAGATAGAAGTCCATACCGAACTTGTTGTAGCGCGTGTGGATCGAATCGCGCGTGGTGCCTGCGATGGGGGTTACGATGTTACGCTCGTCGCCCAGCAGCGCATTGGTCATCGATGATTTACCCACGTTCGGGCGACCTACGATCGTAATGCGGGGCAGGTCCTCAAACTCCTCGGCCTTAGTGTCTTCGGGCAGAGCTTTGATGATCTCGTCCATCATCTCTCCCGTGCCGCTGCCGCTCATTGCGCAGATGGTGATCGGCTCGCCCAGACCGAGCGAATAGAACTCCATTGCGCCATATTGCTGGTCGTAGTTATCGACCTTGTTCACAACCAGAATCACCTTCTTGGTGGTGCGGCGCAGAATGTCGGCCATCATCATATCGAGGTCGGTAACGCCGGTCGAGACCTCGACCATAAACAGAATCACATCGGCCTCATCGATAGCCAACATCACTTGACGACGGATCTCGTCTTCGAAGATGTCGTCCGATCCGACCGAGTAACCACCCGTATCGATCACCGAGAACTCACGACCGTCCCAATCCGAGCGGCCATAGTGGCGGTCGCGGGTTGTTCCGGCAGTACCATCGACGATCGCCTGGCGCATACCGACCAGACGGTTGAAGAGGGTACTTTTGCCCACGTTGGGGCGTCCTACTATTGCTACTAAACTCATTGTATTCTTCGATTTTGGGTGCAAAGATAGCGCAAATCCCGCGATCGGCAAAAGTTTTACGTGCGAAAAGCGCGAAAAGGGCGTGCGAATAGCGGTGATTTAGAAATTTTTGACTAACTTTGAGGATTAAAAATGTATATTTTGTAATACGTATGCAGATCAACGATATCAAAACATTGGTCGCTCGTTTGGGGGCGATCGTCGATGGTTGGGACGAGCAGTCGGGTGCGCCTGCTGTCGAACGACATATAGCGGCTTCGCTTTTGGCGGAGTTGTACGAGGCGGTAAAGTTCGATACCGCGCTGGCGGCTACCGAGGTGGCGAAGGTGGTTGCTGAGCCAGAGCCTGCGGAGGAGGTTGTTGCAGAGCCTGCGGAGGAGGTCGCCGAAGTGATTGATCTGTCGGATATTTTCGGTGGATCGTTTGGTGATGACGACGAGGAGATTGTTGAGCAGGAGGTTGCTGAGCAACCGATTGAGGAGGAGGCCGAGCCGGAGCAGGAAATCGAACCCGAACCCAAAATTGAGGAGCAGCCCGAACCCGAAATCGAGCAGGAAGAGGTTCAATCCGAAGAGGAGCAAGTGCTTGAAGACCGCGAAGAAGTTGTGGAGCAGCCTGCTGAAATCGAGGCTCAACCCGATGAGGAAGAGGAGGAGCAGTCTGTCGAGATCGAGACTCAGCCCGTTGTAGAAGAGGTTGAACAGTCAATTGAAACAGAGGAGCAACCCACCAAAACAGAAGAAGAGGAGCTACCCGTCAAAATAGAAGAGGAGGAGCAACCCGCAGTGGCAGAGGCGGAAAAACCAAAGTCGGAGCAGGCATCGTTGTTCGATATGGAGATTGTGCGACGCCCCCGTTCGTCGAGTGGTCGCAGGGTGATAATGTCGCTCTATGGTGAGTCGGCAACATCTTCGTCGCGTGAGGAAAAAACGCGCGAGAAGGCGGTGGAGCCTGCTCCTGACTCGATCCAACCCGTCGAGCAGCCCGCCGATGAGAGCCCTAAGGCGGTCTCGGTGGCAGAGCGAATTGCAGCGGCACAAACCGAAGGTCCGCAGGTGCTGGGCGATGTGATTGGTGCAGGTACGACCACGCTGGCCGAGGCGGTGGCAGCGAGCCAACCGACCGTGCAGACCGTTCAGAACGACCGCGTGAATACTCTTCGAGCGGCAATCGGAATCAACGACCGTTTCATTATGATCCGCGATCTGTTTGGTGGCGATGGTGCGGCTTTCGACCGAGCTATGGACGAGTTGGACGCCTTCGAGGACTTCAACGAGTGTCTGGTCTATATGTCCACCTATCGCTGGAATCCCAATAGCGATGGCGCGCGAATGTTGATGGATCTGGTTACCCGCAAGTTGCTCTAACGCATTATGGCAAAGTTGTTTATTGTGCCGACACCGATCGGCAATCTCGAAGATATCACACTGCGTGCAATCCGCACGTTGGAGGAGGTCGATTACATTCTGGCCGAAGATACCCGTACTACGTCGGTGCTACTGAAACATCTCGGTATCGAGAAGAAGATGTATTCGCACCATAAGTTCAACGAGCACGCGACGTCGGCAATGGTGGCCGAGGCGATCGAGGGTGGTCGTAATGTGGCGTTGGTTTCCGACGCAGGTACGCCCGGTATCTCCGACCCCGGTTTCCTGTTGGTGCGCACCTGTGTCGAGGCGGGCTTGGAGGTCGAAACGCTGCCCGGTCCGACGGCATTTGTCCCTGCGTTGGTGCAGAGTGGTTTCCCGTGCGACCGTTTCTGCTTTGAGGGTTTCCTGCCTCAGAAGAAGGGTCGCAACAAACGCATTGCGGCGTTGGCCGACGAGGAGCGCACGATGATCTTCTATGAGTCGCCTTTCCGTGTGGTGAAGTTGTTGCAGCAGCTCGCGGAGGTTATGGGCGAGGAGCGCGAGGCGTCGGTGTCGCGCGAGATAACAAAGAAATTCGAACAGACCGTACGCGGAACACTGGCCGAACTGATCGAACACTTCACCACGAACGACCCGAAGGGTGAGTTTGTTGTGATCGTGTCAGGCAAACCTAAAGCACGTCGCGCAGCGGACGAGGACGACGAATAATGAGCAACGGCAAGGGGTTGAAATATAGACTTTTGATGGCGATGAGCCGAGCGATTGGCGCGCTGCCCGATTGGTTTATCTACGATTGGCTGGGGCGTTTCATCTCGTTTGTGCTCTATCGCGTGGTGCACTATCGTGTGAAGGTGGTGCGTCGCAATCTCAATCGTGCCTTTCCCGATAAGAGTCAAGACGAATTGCGTCAAATCGAACGAGATTTCTATGCACATTTGGGCGAGTTGGTGATCGATACGATCGATATGGCCAATATCTCGCGTGAGGATATGGCGGCGCGACTGCGTGTCGATAACCTTGCCGAGCACCGCGCAGCAACAACTGATCGACCGTGGGTGGCGATGATGGCTCACTATGGGTGTTGGGAGTATTTCGGTGCGTATCAACTGCACGACGAGCGAGCGCAGGTGTTGGGAGTCTATCACCCTCTGCGCAATGAGGCGTTCGACGAGTTTTACTATACAATTCGCTCGCGTTTCGGACTGTTGCCCGTCAAGATGAAGGATATAGCTCGCTTTGCAGTTCGTCATCGCAATGGATATGAAGGGCGCCCCGTTGTGTTCGGAATGATTGCCGATCAGCGACCGCCACGTGAGGCCGAAAATCGAATGTACGACTTCCTGAACTCGCCGACTGCATTCTTTATGGGAGGTGAGTGGCTGGCTCGCAAGTTCGCCCTGCCCGTCTATTTTATGCACGTTGCGAAGGTGGGTCGAGCTAAATATAGTTGTACGTTTGAGTGCATCTATGATGGCGCAGAGGAGGTTGCCGAGGGTGAGATTACGCGCCGTTATGCCGAGCGTTTGGAGGCGATGATTCGTCGCGCACCGCACTTGTGGACGTGGTCGCACCGCCGTTGGAAACATCTCGATATTGCCGAAGACGAGGCGGCGCAGAACGCTACGGAGTATAACAAGAGATAGTTATGAGCAGAGTTAAGGTCGTCATATTGAATTGGAATGGTCGCGCCCATTTGGAGCGTTACCTGCCGAGCGTTGTGCGTGCGACGATGCCCAAGTATGGGGTGGTTGTGGCGGATAACGGCTCGACCGATTCGTCGCTCGAATATGTTGCTAAGACGTTTCCCGAGGTCGAGATTGTGCGCCTGGATCGCAACTACGGCTTTGCCGAGGGCTACAACCGTGCTCTGCAAGAGGTCGAGGCGGAGTATTACGTGCTGCTCAATTCGGACGTTGAGGTAACCGAGGGGTGGTGCGATTGGCTGGTTGAGGCTTTGGACGCTGATCCGCAGTTGGCGGCTGTTGCTCCGAAATTGTTGGCAGATGCTGATCGTGAGCGATTCGAATATGCAGGCGCAAGTGGCGGATTTATCGATATTTTGGGATATCCGTTCTGTCGTGGTCGCATATTGAGTACGACTGAACGCGATGAGGGTCAGTATGATACACCGCGCGAGGTCTTTTGGGCAAGTGGAGCGGCGTTTGCCTGTCGTGCCGAGCGATTCAAGGCTGAGGGAGGTTTCGATGGCGATTTCTTTGCCCATATGGAGGAGATCGACCTTTGTTGGCGAATGCAGTCGTCGGGCTACCGAGTGGGTGTTGAGCCGCGATCGAAGGTCTATCATTTGGGCGGCGGTACGCTCAGCGCGCTCTCGCCGCGCAAGACAATGCTCAATCACCGCAACAATTTGGCAATGCTCTATAAGAACCTGCCGCTCGCACATCTGCTTTGGGTGTTGCCCACGCGATTGGTTCTGGACGGAGTGGCTGCGGCGAGCTATCTGACTAAGGGTCAGTGGCAAGGTGTGAAGGCTGTGTGGCAGGCGCACGTAGGTTTCTACCGAATGTTGCCCTCGCTGCGTGCAAAGCGTAGAACGGAACGTGCCAAACACGCCAAATTGCCTGCAACGGTCTATCGCGGCTCGGTGGTGGTGCGCCGATTGTTTGGCGGTAAAAAATTTGGAAATATGATGTGATTTCCCGCAAAAAAATGTTAAATTTGTTATCGAGAAAAATTTGAGATAGTTATGCGAAATCTGGTTTTGATTCCCACATACAACGAGCGCGAGAATGTGTCGGCAATGGTCGATAAGGTCTTTTCGCTGCCTGTCGAGTTCGATATTCTGGTCATTGACGATGGATCGCCCGATGGTACGGCCGACATAGTCCGCGAACGTCAGAAGGATTATCCCGACCGTCTGCACCTGCTTTGCCGTGAGGGTAAATTGGGCTTGGGTACGGCCTACTTGGCAGGTTTCCGTTGGGGCTTGGAGCGTGATTATGATTACATTATCGAGATGGACTGCGACTTCTCGCACAATCCCGACGACCTGCCTCGTCTGGTTGCGGCAGCCGAGGAGGGTGCCGATGTTGTTGTCGGCTCGCGCTATGTGCAGGGTGTCAATGTGGTCAATTGGCCGATGTCGCGCCTGCTGATGTCCTATTGCGCGTCGATCTATGTCCGCACGGTTACGGGTATGCCCGTGCACGATGCTACGGCGGGCTTTGTCTGCTACTCGCGTCGTGTGCTCGAAACAATGGACTTGGACAAGGTCGAGATGAAGGGTTACGGATTCCAAATCGAGATGAAATACTCGGCTTGGAAGCTCGGATTCAAGATTCGTGAGGTGTCGATCATCTTCATCGACCGCGTGTTGGGTCAGTCGAAGATGAGCAGCTCGATCTTTGGCGAGGCCTTCTTTGGGGTGATGAAGTTGCGTCTGCGCAGGATCAAGCCCCGTGCATAGAAACTGAGAATTAACCTAAACGAAAATAGAATTAAGATATGAAACTTACAGGTAGAAGACGTAGTTCGAATGTTGAAGATCGCCGCGCGAGTGGTGGCGGTCGAATGACCAAGATGGGTTTGGGAGGTCTGTTGGTCGCAGGTCTGATCACGTGGTTGCTGGGTGGTAACCCGCTGTCGGTGTTGCAGAATGCCGATTTGGGCGCAATGATGGGTGGCGAGCAGACTGAATATGTCCCCACCGAGCGCGAGGAGCAGCTGGCTGAGTTTGCGTCGCAGATTCTGGCGGGTACCGAGGACGTGTGGAGTGCGCTGTTCGAGGAGATGGGACGTACCTATCAACCGCCTCGTATGGTGATATTTAAGAATGCAGTACAATCGGGTTGCGGTGGCGCAACATCTTCGACGGGTCCGTTCTATTGCTCGGCCGATCAGACGGTCTATATCGACCTTTCGTTCTTCGATCAGATGGAGTCGCAGTTGCGTGCAGGTGGCGATTTCGCATACGCATACGTGATTGCGCACGAGGTGGGTCATCACGTTCAGTATCTGCTCGGTATCTTGGAGCAGGTGCAGGCACAGCGTTCGCGCGTGAGCGAGAAGGAGGCAAATCGCCTGACCGTTCGTTTGGAGTTGCAGGCCGATTTCTTTGCGGGCATTTGGGCGCATTATGACGATAAGCGCTTTGGCTCGTTGGAGGACGGCGATATCGAGGAGGGTCTGAATGCAGCGACCTCGATTGGCGACGACCGTTTGCAGATGGAGGCTCAGGGATATACCGTTCCCGACTCGTTCACCCACGGTACGTCGAAGCAGCGTATGTCGTGGCTCAAAAAGGGTTACCTGACAGGTGATTTGAGCCGTGGTGATTCGTTCTCGATTGATTACGACGATCTCTAAACAGCGTTGAAAATAGGAGCAGTACATACGGTTGAATTGTTGGCTCCTGCGCGTGATTACGATACGGCACGTGCGGCGGTCGATTATGGCGCGGACGCCCTCTATATGGGAGGTCCGCGTTTTGGTGCGCGCTATGCGGCTGGTAATTCGATCGACGATGTGGCGCGAGTGGTGGAGTATGCCCACCGCTTTGGGGTACGAGTCCATTGCACGCTCAATACCATAATCTACGACGAGGAGCTACGCGAGGCGGAACGAACTGCACACGAGGTGATTGCGGCAGGTGTCGATGCACTGATTGTGCAGGATCTGGCTTTCCGACGTATGGATCTGCCGCCGATCGAACTCCACGCCTCGACCCAGATGTGCAATATGACGCCCGAGTGGGTGCGTTTCTTGGAGCAGGCGGGTTTTTCGCGTGTGATTTTGGAGCGAGGATTGACCCGCGAGCAGATACGAGCTATACGTGAGGCTACGGGAGTTGAGTTGGAGTGCTTTGTTCACGGTGCGATATGTGTCGGACATAGTGGTCGCTGTATGTTGAGTCGCACGATGAGCGCGCGTAGTGGCAACCGTGGCGAGTGCAGCCAGCCCTGCCGATTGACCTATGACCTGACCGATGGAGCAGGACGTAAGTTAAAGAGTGGCAAGCACCTGCTTTCGGTGCGCGATCTGGATCTCTCGTCGCATATCGGCGAGATGATCGACGATGGAATATGCTCGTTCAAGGTCGAGGGCCGACTGAAAGATATATCTTATATAAAGAATGTGGTGGCGTACTATCGTCGTCGGATCGACGAGGAGTTGGCCGCTCGCCCTGCGGTGCAACGTTCGTCGGTAGGGGAGAGTGTTATCGATTTTACGCCCAATCCGGCTAAGAGTTTCACACGTGGCGAGTCGAGCTATATGTTCGAAGGCAAACGCGCGGGCGTGGCGTCGTTCGATACCCCGAAGGCTGTGGGCGAGTATGTAGGTCGTGTGGCGCGTGTCGATTCGCGCACGTTTAGCCTCGACCGCTCGGCAGAGCTTGCAGCGGGCGATGGTCTGTGCTTTATTGCCGATGGTGCGCTGACGGGTACGAACGTCAATAGCGTCGAGGGTCGTCGTGTGCAGCCCAATCGAATGGAGGGTATCACGCGCGGAGCGGAGGTCTATCGCAATTTCGATCAACGATTCCGATTGGCGCTGGATCGCAGTCGCACACGTCGAGTGATCCCTGCGACGGCAATGGTCGCGTTTGACTCAGAGGGCGTTACGCTCCGTTATACCGATTGCGAAGGCTATGTGGGTGAGGCGCGCCTCGATGAGCAACTCGACGCGGCATCGAATCTCGAACGTATGGAGCAGACTCTGCGCGAACAAACGGTGCGCAGTGGCGATACGATTTTCCGAGTTGATCGGGTGCAGATCGAAGGTGAGGTGCGCTTTGTTCCACTTTCGAAGCTGGGAGCATTGCGACGTGAGGCGTTGGAGCGTTTGACCGCGCGACGCGCGACGATCCGCCCCGAACACCACTATGCTGAGGAGGATCGCACGGCACGAATGCCAATCGCGCAGCTCGATGGCCATTGGAATGTGGTGAATCGACTTGCGGAGCAGTTCTACCGCGACCACGGTGTGGAGCGTATCGAGCGAGGGTTAGACGCACGTGCTGATCTGCACGGCGAGCGAGTGCTGTTTAGCAGCTACTGTCTGCGTCGTGAGCTGGGCGAGTGCTTGCGCGAAGGCTCGAAGTTGCGCGATCCGCTCTATATCGAGCACGGTGCGTTCCGCTATCGCTTGGAGTTCGATTGCAAGCGCTGTCAAATGAATTTGATCTATGAAGAGTAAAATGCGAAATATGAAGAATCCCGAACTTTTGACCCCCACGTGGAGCGACTACGAGTTGATCGATTGTGGCGACTACGAGAAGCTCGAACGCTTTGGTCGTTACGTTACGCGTCGTCCCGAGCCGCAAGCCATTTGGCACCGCTCGCTCTCGGAGGCGGAGTGGCAGCGTATGGCCGATGCCTCGTTCCGTCGCGATGCGCGTAGTGAGGAGCGTGGCGAGTGGCAACTGAAACCGCAAATGCCTTCGCGTTGGACGGTCGAGTATGCTCACGGACCTATGCACTTGCGTATGCGTCTGGCACTCACGTCGTTCAAGCACGTAGGTCTGTTCCCTGAGCAGGCCGAGAATTGGAACTATATCTGCGATCGCGTGGCAGAGATTCGTGCCAAGAAGGGGCGTGCCGAGGTGCTCAATCTGTTTGCATATACGGGTGGCGCGACGTTGGCGGCTCGTTCGGCAGGTGCTGAGGTTACGCACGTCGATTCGGTCAAGCAGGTGGTTACGTGGTCGCGCGAGAATATGGAGGCGAGTGGCTTGGACGGAGTACGCTGGATTGTCGATGACGCGCTGAAATTTGTGCGTCGTGAGGTGAAACGCGGTCGCCAATATGACGGTATTATCCTTGATCCGCCCGCATACGGACGTGGTCCCGATGGCGAGAAATGGGTGTTGGAGCAGAACATTGCCGAGATGTTGGAGTGCTGTGCGCGATTGTTGTCGCCCGAGGGATTTTTGGTGCTCAATCTCTACTCGATGGGCCTGTCGGCAATGTTGGCGCGATCGGCTGTGCGTCAGGCATTTGGTGCTGCTGCCGAAGAGCAGTTTGGCGAACTCTATTTCGAGGATCGCGCGGGTAAGCAACTGCCACTCGGAGTCTATTATCGAATGAAACGTTAAACAAAATTATAGATTATGGGAGTATTACTTTTGATTTTCGGTTTGCTGACCGGCACGGCACTCTGCGCGTTGGTTGGTATTTTGGGTAGCCGTCGTCGTTTGGGCTTTGGTTGGACCTTTATTATCAGCTTGATTTTCACGCCGTTGATTGGTTTGTTGGCGGCTTTGATCTCGGATCCTCTGCCCGAAGGCGAGAAGCGCTGGGGTTGTCTGGCGACGATTATCGGAGTGCTGACGTTGGCACTGATGGCCTTCTTCGGTATCCTGATTTTCGGTATGGGTGCAGCGATATTTGCGCTCTAAACTCATAACGATACAAACGAAAAGCGACCCCGCAATCGAGGGTCGCTTTTGTTATTTTTGGGGAGAACTATTACCAGCACTCAATGCCGTCGGTGGGGATCTTATCCTTGACCTCTTCGAGTCGGAATACGGGGTCTTTGCCCGCACGTCGCTGACGCATATAGTCGTCCAAAAGTACAATCACGCGACGACCCAACAGCACGATTGCCACTAAGTTGCAGAGCGTCATCAGCGCCATTGTCAGGTCGGCCAGACTCCACACGGTTTGCAGCGTGGTAACAGCACCGAACATCACCATTGCACCAACAGTCAGTCGGTATGCTATCATCGCCCAACGCTTCTTCGAGAAGAAGGCGATGTTTGCTTCGCCATAGTAGTAGTTGCCGATGATCGAGCTGAATGCGAAGAAGAAGATCGCTACTGCCACGAATACTCGTCCTGCGTGGCCGATCTCGACCGACAGAGCCTCCTGCGTCAGCATTACGCCGTCCAACGAGCCATCGAGGGGCAGTCCGCTAACCAAGATAATCAGTGCCGTGCACGAGCAGATAACCAACGTATCGGTAAAGACGCCGAGCATCTGAATCAGACCCTGCTTAACGGGGTGCGACACGTCGGCCGTAGCGGCAGCATTGGGTGCTGAGCCTTCACCCGCCTCGTTGCTGAACAGACCACGCTTGATACCCTGCGTCATCGCGGCACCAACCGTACCGCCAAACGCCTGCTCAAATCCGAAGGCGCTCTTGAATATCGTTACAATCACGTCGGGAATCACCGTTATATTTGCTCCCACAACGTAGAGTGCCAAAGCCAAATATCCCAGCGCCATAAAGGGCACGATCAGCGCGCTCACCTTTGCAATGCGCTGAATACCACCGAAAATCACAATCAATGTTGCGATTGTAATCGCTATGCCCATATAGACGTGATTGATCCCGAAAGCGTTCTCCATAGCGGCACAAAGCGTATTGCTTTGCACCGTGTTGTAAGCAAAACCAAAGGTCAGCACCGTCAGCACGCAAAACAGAATGGCCATCGGACGGCATTTCAGACCGTGTGTCATATAGTATGCAGGACCACCCACAAAGCTATCCTTGTCGCGGGTCTTGTAGAGCTGCGCCAACGTATTCTCGATGAACGAGTTAGCCGCGCCAAGCAGGGCAATCACCCACATCCAGAATACCGCACCTGGGCCACCGATCGAAACTGCCGATGCTACGCCCGCCAAGTTACCTACACCGACGTGGCTCGCCAACGAAACGGCAAAGGCTTGGAACGACGAGATACGTTTTTTACCCTTCTGCTCGTCGCTTTTAGTGCCCGACGCAAACAGCTGGCGGAACATATCGCCAATCAGTCGGAACTGCACGAATCGTGTGCGGAAGGTGAAGTAGAGTGCGCAAACGATCAGCGCTGCAATCATCACGTAGCTCCAAAGAACATCGTTGATCGAATTGATTATCTGCTGAAAAAGCTCCATATTACGGGGTTGCTTGTAGGTTACTTACTCAATCTCTCGCGCCACTCGTCGGGCACTACGACCGACTCCTGTGCTTCGAAATCGAACGCCACCATCACCGAACGGCTCTCGGTTTTGATTGTCTGGTTCGCACCCTCACGACGGTCGTAGATACGTTGCAGGAGCGTAAAACTCTTATTCCCAATCGATTCGCATTCGGTGGTTACGTACGTGTCGTCATCGAATCGTACCTGAGCCATATACGAAGTGTTGGTCGCTACGGTCAGCACGCGCATACGATCGACCTTAGCATCGCCCTGCAATGTTGCTGCCAGAAACTCGCTCTTCGCCACATCGAAATACATCTGCTGGCAGACGTTGTTGATGTGCTGAAAGCAATCCATATCGTTGAATCGCTTTTGGATTGGGGTCTCGGTGCGGAATTTCATAGCGCTGTCTATCGAATGATTTTGAACAATCCCGACTCATCAATGGCGATGATCGACGAAGGCTTGCGTGTGGGATTGCCCTCGAAACGGGGATCCACAACCAGATCCACGCCTGAACGAATCTCCTCTGCGATGCCGTCGAAATCCACAGGTGCAGGCTCACCCGAGATATTTGCCGAGGTCGAAACCAACGGGCGACCAAAACGATGCAGTAGCTGTCGGCAGAACTCGTGGTCGGGCACACGCACGCCGAGCGTTCCCTCGTCGGGCACAAGGTTTTCGGCGACATTTGCCGCTCCCGAGAGTATCAAAGTGAGGGGCGAGGTGGCTGTTTCGAGCAGGTCCCACGCCACGGCGGGCGCACCATTGACATAGCGACCGACCGAATCGACGTCGCCCACGAATACGATCATACTCTTCTTATTCACAGAGCGTTTGAGCGCATAGATCCGATCGACGGCAGCGGCATTTGTGGCGTCGCAACCAATGCCCCACACCGTATCGGTGGGGTAGAGAATCAGTCCTCCGTTGCGGAGAACCTGCACTGCACGAGCAATTTGGTCTTTCATTTTGGGAATTAAAGTGAAATTCGTTGCTAATATGTTGTGCAAAGTTAGAAAATTTTATAATTTTGCCCTCACTTTTTCAGCTAATTCAGAATAAAATAACATAGATAAAAAGATCACAGACTATGGGACGTGCATTTGAGTATCGCAAAGCGCGAAAGATGAAACGTTGGGGCAATATGGCCCGTGTATTTACCAAGATCGGTAAGGAGATCGAAATCGCAGTTAAGGCCGGTGGTCCCGATCCTTCGGCTAATACCCGCCTGCGCGTGCTGATTCAGAACGCTAAGGCCGAGAATATGCCTAAGGAGAACGTCGAGCGCGCAATCAAACGTGCTATCTCGAAGGATACGGCTGACTATAAGGAGATGGTTTATGAGGGTTACGGCCCGTTCGGTATCGCATTCTTGGTCGAGACCGCAACCGACAATACCACCCGTACCGTTGCTAACGTACGTGCTTGCTTCAACAAGTGCGGCGGTTCGTTGGGTACGAGCGGTAGCGTGGCATTTATGTTTGAGCATAAGTGTACCTTCAAGTTCTCGAACACGAAGGGTGCTGATCCCGAGGAGTTGGAGTTGGAGATGATCGACTTGGGCGTTGATGCTCTCGATGTTGATGAGGAGAACAACATCACCGTTGAGGCTCCGTTCGATGCTTACGGTCAGGTTCAGAAGTTCTTGGAGGACAACGGTTTCGAGATCATCAGCGGTGAGTTCGTGCGTATCCCGACCGACACTAAGGAGGTTACTGCCGAGCAGCGCGAGAGCCTCGAAAAGTTGATCGAGAAGCTCGAAGAGGACGACGACGTTACCAACGTTTATACCACGATGGCCGAGGGTGAGGAATAATCCTCGCTGCGTCCGAAAATGAATACCGCCCGAAACTGCGAAGGTTTCGGGCGGTATTATTATATTATAATAGGTATCTCTCCTACTTGACCATATAGGGACTGCTCTTGGCCCAAGCGATCATCAGTTGGTTGCGATCCGAGTTCCACGCCTCCTGATAGAGTTTGCGCACCACTTCGAGCCACTTGTGGTTGCGGTTCTGGTCGTTGTCGCCGACATCTTCCGTACCTCCCGCAGCGTAGTATTGGTCGCGGTTGGTGCTGCAAATACGTGCATAGCGACCCGTGTTGGGTTTAATGTCGTCGTTGGTCAGACGCAGGTAGAACTCCAACTGCTCGTCGGTGCAGTGCTTGTCGGCAGGCACCATACCCTCGGTAGCAACATAGACCGTTACGCCATCTTTGAATACGTAAGGCTCATAGAATTTCGGGGTGTACATATCCTCATAGACCACGCCTGCAACGGCAAATTGAGCAGCCGACTGCCACCTGATAAAGTCGCGGATACAGTGCAGGTAGGTCGTATCGACGCTCTGCTTAACCTCCCAGCAGGTCGTTGCGATCCACGTTGCGAGCTTCTCGGGCGAGGGCATCAGCAGATAGACCAGACCACGCTTCTTGACATTTTTCTTCACATCGACACCTGTGTAGTACTCCCACAACTCAACGGGATAACCCTCCCAATTCGGAACGTCGTAGCGGGTGTCGAGTTTAGTTTGCGCCATATAGGCAGCTTTCAGTACATCTTTACACTCCTCAACCAGCTGCGGAAATCCGTTAGCGCGGAAATCGGCGGGCAGATCTTGGAATGTGGTTTGTGCCTTGGCGGGTTGCAATGCAAACAGCGCCAGCAACGAGGCAATCAATAAGTAGTTTTTCATAGGTTTATAGTTTTGTTTTACGTTATGTGTCTTAGTATTTGCCTTTCCACAGCGTGCGGATACGTTCGGCAATCTTCGCCTCGGTCGGGTTTTGCTCGTTGGGGGTGTAGAATCGTGTCCCCTCCAAACCCTCGGGCAGGAACTCCTGTTCGACGAACGAACCGGCATAGTCGTGAGCATATTTGTAGTCGCGTCCGTAGTCGAGACTCTTCATCAGCTTGGTCGGAGCGTTGCGGATATGTAGCGGTATGGGGCGATTTGTGGTGTCGTGCTCGACTTGCGCAAGGGCAGCGTTGATGGCAGCATAGGCCGAGTTGCTCTTGGGGCTTGTCGCCAAGTAGATGGTTGTCTCGGCAAGGGTAATACGCGCCTCGGGCATACCGATCTTATGCACGGTGTCGAAGCAGGCATTTGCCAGCAGCAACGCATTGGGATTGGCCAGCCCGATATCCTCCGAGGCCAGAATTACCAACCTTCGAGCGATGAATCGCGGCTCCTCGCCACCCGCCAACATACGAGCCAAGTAGTAGATCGCCGCATTGGGATCGCTACCTCGCACCGACTTGATGAAGGCCGAGATCACGTCGTAGTGCTGCTCGCCATTCTTGTCGTAGAGGGCGATGTTCTGTTGCAGGCAGTCGGTTACGGTCTGGTCGTTGATTACGATCGGATCCTCCAATGCGCCCGTAATGATGTCTAAGATATTGAGCAATTTACGTGCGTCGCCACCCGAGAAACGGAACAGAGCGGTGGTCTGTTCGACGCGAATATCTCGCTCGCGCAGCTCCGAGTCTTGTGTCAGCGCACGGTCGAGTAATGTCTGCAACTCGTTGTCCTCCAAAGCCTTCAATACATAGACCTGACAGCGCGACAGCAACGGTGAGATCACCTCGAACGAAGGATTCTCGGTCGTAGCACCGATCAGCGTTACGATACCCTGCTCGACAGCTCCGAGCAACGAATCTTGCTGACTCTTGTTGAAGCGGTGGATCTCGTCGATAAACAGGAAGGGCGATGCCGAGTTAAAGAATTGCTGACGGCGTGCCGAATCGATCACCTCGCGCACATCTTTCACTCCCGAATTGATTGCCGACAATGTGAAGAAGGGGCGTTCGAGCGACGCTGCAACCAACTTGGCCAGCGATGTTTTGCCCACTCCCGGAGGTCCCCACAGAATGAACGACGGCACGTTGCCCGACTCCAAGAAACGTCGGAACACACCGTTCTCACCGACCAGATGGCTCTGACCGATATAGTCGTCCAGCGAACGTGGGCGCAATCTCTCAGCAAGCGGGGCAGACATTACCTTAATTCAAAATTCAAGATTCAAGATTCAAAATTGCCTTTGACGCCAAAGAGCCTTGAATCGTTATTTCTTTCTCATTTTGCGCAGGTTGCGGATGGTATAGATGATCGCCACCACAATCAGCAATGGGGTGCTCCAAATCTCAAACCACGACGCTGCGGGGTTGAGCGTGTCGGTCGCATAGCGGTAGAGAATGAACGATCCCCACAGCATCAAAAATATGACCAGACAGATCAGCACCGAAACATAAATATGACGCTCTTGTTCCTTGTTCATAGCGCTCGTTTATTGTTGTGCAAAGCCGAAAATGTACCCACCGCTCATCGTGGGACACTCTCGGCTTTACACTTTTTATAATTTAGTTCTTAGGCTCAACCAGCTGCAAGCACAACTCTTCGAGCTGAGCGGGGTCGATTGCTGACGGTCCGTCGAGCATTACGTCGCGGCCCGCGTTGTTCTTCGGGAATGCGATGTAGTCGCGGATCGACGAGTCGCCACCGAACAACGAGCACAGACGGTCGAAACCGAATGCCAAACCACCGTGAGGAGGCGCACCGAACTTAAATGCGTTCATCAAGAAACCGAACTGCTCCTCGGCAGCCTCGGGCGTAAAGCCGAGCGTGTCGAAGATCTGAGCCTGCAACTTGGGCGAGTGGATACGGATCGAACCGCCACCAATCTCCGTACCGTTGCAAACGAAGTCGTAAGCATTGGCGCGCACACGTGCCGGATCGCTCACGAGGAACTCAACGTCCTCGGGCTTGGGCGAGGTGAAGGGGTGGTGCATAGCGTAGTAACGCTGAGTCTCGTCGTCCCACTCGAACATCGGGAAATCGACAACCCACAGCGGAGCGAACTTCTTGGGATCGCGCAGACCCAGACGCTCGGCAACCTCCAAACGCAGGGCGCACAACTGAGTCAGTGCCTTGAACTTCGCACCGCACAGAATCAGTACCAAATCACCTGCCTCGGCACCCGCCTTGTCGGCCATAGCCTTAACCTCGTCGGGCGAGTAGAACTTATCCACCGACGACTTAACGCCGCCCTCTTCAACACGAATCCAAACCAGACCCTTAGCACCCACCTGCGGACGCTTTACGAAGTCGGTCAGCGAGTCGATCTGCTTGCGGGTGTAGGCAGCGCAACCCTTAGCTGCAAAACCTACAACATACTCCGCATCGTCAAACACCGAGAATCCGTGTCCCTTAGCCAGCTCCGTCAGGTCAGCGAACTCCATACCGAAACGCAGGTCGGGCTTATCCGAACCGTAGCGCTCCATCGCCTCGATCCACGGCATACGCTGGAAAGGCTCCGTAAATTCGATGTCGAGCACCTCTTTGAACATATATTTTGCCCAACGCTCGAAGATCTCCAATACGTCCTCCTGCTCGACGAACGACATCTCGCAGTCGATCTGAGTGAACTCGGGCTGACGATCGGCACGCAGGTCCTCGTCGCGGAAGCAACGTACGATCTGGAAATAACGGTCGTAACCAGCCACCATCAGCAGCTGCTTCAAGGTCTGGGGCGACTGAGGCAGAGCGTAGAACTGATTGGGGTTCATACGGCTCGGAACAACGAAGTCGCGCGCACCCTCGGGGGTCGATTTGATCAGATAGGGGGTCTCGATTTCGAGGAAGCCCTCCTTGTCAAGGAACGTGCGCACTGCCTGAGCCATACGGTGGCGCAGGATCATTGCACGCTGCAAGGGGGGACGACGCAGGTCGAGGTAGCGGTAACGCATACGCAGATCGTCGCCACCGTCCGAGTTCTCCTCGATGGTGAACGGAGGAGTCTGTGCCACGTTGAGAATGGTCAGCTTTTCGGCAGCCACCTCGATATCGCCCGTTGCCATTTTGGGGTTCTTCGACTGACGCTCGATAACGCGACCCGTTACCTGAATGACATATTCACGACCCAGCTCAGCCGCAGCCTCGCGAGTCTCAGCGGGCGAGTTCTCCTCGACTACAATCTGGGTGATACCATAGCGGTCGCGCAGGTCGATAAAGGTCATTGCGCCGAGGTTGCGCACCTTCTGCACCCAACCGGCGAGGGTTACTGTTTCATTGACGTTGCAGCTTCTCAGACAGCCGCAAGTGTGAGTTCTGTACATAGTTGTATCTGTTATTTTTGTTTTGTATCGGTTTTTCGCACATTCAGTCTATGACTGATGCAACTGACAAAAATACAAAATTACTCCCAACCGACAATCATTTCGACCCCAAAAATAACATTTTGCGACGAAATAATTTTGAATCTTGAATTTTGAATCTTGAATTTATATACCTTTGTGCTAAGTAAAATTACAATTTTGCCAATTATGGAACTCAATCCCACCCTCGCAGAGGACGAAAAATTTATGCGTCAGGCAATAAATGAGGCTCAACGTGCGTTATTAAAGGAAGAGATACCGATCGGGGCGGTGGTCGTTTGTGGTGGGCGTGTGATTGGACGTGGCCACAACCTGAGCGAAACCCTCGGCGACGCTACGGCTCACGCCGAGATGCAGGCTCTGACAGCCGCTGCATCGTCGCTCGGAGGTAAGTACCTGCCCGAATGTACGCTCTATGTTACGGTCGAGCCGTGTGTGATGTGTGCAGGAGCCTCGGCGTGGTGCCAAGTTGGGCGTGTGGTGTGGGGAGCCGACGATCCGAAGCGTGGTTCGAGCCGCCATACACCGTCGCTCTTTCACCCTCGAACGAAGATCACGCGCGGGGTGCTGGCGACTGAATGTGAGGCGTTGATGACCGAATTTTTCAAAAAACTGCGCCGCTGATTTTGGATTGTATTTAGATTTTACTACTTTTGTCGAGATAAAGCCACCTGTGATGGGGCACTGAACTAAGAAATTACGAACTAAAAATTATTAATTACAAAAAACAAAAACGATGAAAAAGGTATTTTTAGCAGTTGTTGCGTTGTTTGCAATCGGTTCGATTTCGGCTCAGACCGCTGAGGACGTTACCGCTAAGTTCAACGAGGCCGCAAACCTGATGAACGCTAAGGATTTCGCTGGTGCAGTTGCAGCACTGAACGAGGTTGTTGCAATGAGTGCCGATGTTGAGGGCACTGAGGCTACCGCAGAGCAGGCTCAGACCTACATTCCCACTTGCTACTTCCAGGCTGGTTTGAAGCAGGCTCAGAGCCAGCAGCTGGACGAGGCTCTGGTTAATTTCCAGAATGCAGCCGAGACCGCTGAGCTATACTCGAATCCCAAGATTATGCGTAACGCTAAGACGATGATTGCTCGCGTCTATACGATGAAGGGTGGTTCGGCATTCAACAATGGCGATTATGCTGCTGCTGCCGAGGTATTTGCTAAGGGCTTTGAGGCTGACCCCAACAATACCAAGTTAGGTCTGAACCTGGCAAAGAGCTACTATGAGTTGGGTAAGTTCGACGAGGCAGTTGAGGTTCACAAGTCGATTTTGGCTCAGACTCTGCCCCGTTTTGCAGCTGACAAGGCTCAGGCTAAGGTTGATATGACCTACTACTTCACCAAGAACATCGCTGAGATGCAGCAGGCTGAGGAGGTTGATAACGAGGCTATCTTGGCATTGGTTGAGAAGTGGGTAGCTGCTGATGCTGCTGACGCAACTGCAAACAAGATGCTCGTTTCGCAGCACTTGGCAATGAAGAACTACGATAAGGTAATCGAGCTGGCTGAGGCTGTTGCTGCTTTGCAGGTTGAGGAGGCTGACAAGTCGGACGTTTACTATTCGTTGGGTATGGCTCACAACGCTAAGGAGCAGAAGGCTGAGGCTATCGCAGCTTTGAAGAAGGTTACCGCTGGTAACGCTGCTGCTGCCGCTAAGACCGCTGTTGCTGAGTTGAGCAAGTAATTCGTTGCAAACACTTAATTACTCGGATAATGCCCGATCCCTTGTGGGGTCGGGCTTTTTTTATTCACAATTCACAATTCACAATTCACAATTCGCAAGTCGCAATTCGCAAGTCGCAATTCACAATTCACGATTCACAATTCACAATTCACGATTCACAATTCACGATTCGCGATTCGCAATTCACAATTCGCAATTCACGATATTTTTCTTTAATTTAATTGAATCAAAGGATAGTTTCTTGTTCCATTAAGTTGCACGCCCTGCGGGGTGTGTCTTCTAATTGTCATTCAGAGCGACAGCGAAGAATCTAATTTTGAATCTTGAATTATGAATTATGAATAACAAAGAAATAGCCGCGCCCGAATGGATCGAGCGCGGCCAAATTCGCGTATAGCGTATAACGGATTACTCCTCGGGATTCATTACAACCAGAGCCGAGTTGCCGCTATTGATGATCTTCGAAGCAAGAGCCTTGATCTGCTCTGCGTTCATACCCTCGACTTTCTCCTGATAGCCGGTGAACATATCCGCACCATCAACGTGCAGGTTGTTCAGCGTGCCGCTCCAAGCCGAGTTGTTCTTGATGTTATCCAAGTGCTGCTTAACCATATACTCCTTGATGGTATTGATTTCGTCAGCCGTCGGACCCTCTTCGGCCATCTTCTTCAACTCGTCCTTAACGACGCCGATCAGCTCCTCAGCAAGCTCCTTGTTGGTGTCGAACTGAACGATGAAGCGAACAGCCTCAACGGGACGACGCGAGAAACCGCCACCGCAACCAACGCTATAAGTACCGCCACGCTCCTCGCGGATCGAGGTGGTGTAGCGCTGACGCATAATCTGCTGCAAGAAGCTGAATGCGAGCATATTGTCGAGTGTTACGGGAACGTCTGCGTTGAACGAGAGCGAAATGGTGGTCTTAGGCATCGACATCTTGGTTGCGAAGGTGTTGTTCACCTCGCCCTTCCACCAACGTACGCCGTCGTCCTTCCAAGTCTTGCGATCCTTCTTCTTAGCCGATGCGGGCAGCGAGCCGATATACTTCTCAACCAGCGGCTGCAACGTTGCGGGATCGATGTTACCAACGAAGGTGAAGGTGAAGTCGGCAGCGTTGCCATAGACGGTCTTGAACAGCTCGGGCATCTTCGCGAAATCAACCTTCTCCAACTCTGCCAAGCCCATCATACCACGACGCGGGTTGTTGTTGTAGAGGGTCTTGTTGTACTCCTTCTGGAAGGTGTACATCGGGTTGCTCTCGACGTTTTTGAGCTGGGTTGCGAGCATATCCATCAGTACGCCGAAGTCCTCCTCGCTCCAACGGGGTGCGTTGAAGTAGAGCCACATCAGCTGCAACTGAGTTTCGATATCCTTGGGCGAGCAGGTACCCGAACCGGTAGCAGTGTAGTCGTCCATCGAGAATGCGAAACCAACATCTTTGCCTGCCAACTGCTTTTGCAGGTCGGTAGCCTTGAACTTGCCGATACCCGACTGCTCGATAGTCATATCGATCAGAGCAGCGGTGTAGATATCCTCAGCAGCTACGAGCGAAGAACCACCCAGAGCCTTAGCCGAAATGCGCAACTCGTCAGCCTTGAAATCGGTCTGCTTGACAACGACCTTGATACCATTCTTCAAAGTCCAAACCGTCGAGCCGAACTTGTCGGTCGTGGTCTTCACTACGGGCGAGCCCTTCAATACGGTGCCTTCGGGGATCAGAGGCTCCTTCACTACGTTGTCCTCGTAGGGCTTCAACTCCGCGCCACGTACCTTATTCATAATAGCCAGCACCTCCTCGTTGGTCGGAACGGGAGCCTCGGCCTTCTCGGGAGCGGTAACGATCACCACGTTATCCTTCTGCTTGAAGAGCTCCTTTGCCATAGCGTTGAGCGAGTTCAAATCAAGCATCGGCACGATCTGCTTAACAAGCTCATACTCGGTCTCAGCCGACGGAATGGGCGAATTGGTGCGGAAAGCATTCAGATACTTCCAAACCAGCTCACCATTGCGGCGGTCGTTTCGGTTGTCGTAACCCTTCTCATTCGAGCGCAAAACCTCAGCACGCTCGCGCTCCAACTCCGACATCGTGAAACCGAAACGCTGTGCCTTCTCAACCTCAGCGTAGAGAGCCTCAAATGCCTTTTCAACCTCGCCGTCGCGTGCAATAGCGATTGCCTGCATAACGTCCTGATAGTCGGTCAGTGCGCCGTAAGCCGAACCCGCTGCAACGAACGGAGCGTTGGGCTGCTGAGCAATATCGGTCAGACGGTTGCTGAGCATCGAGCTGATCATCTCGATTGCCAGATTAGCCACGAATGCCTGAACCGTGTTGTTCATCTCCTTCGGTACGGGATCGTGCTTGATCATCATCATAACGCGGGTCGAGGTCATCTCGGGATCGGTTGCAACGCAAACCATAGGCTCGTCGTTACCTGCGATCTTGATCACCTGCTTGGGCTCGGGATTCTCCACTGCGGGAATGTCCGACATCACCTTCTTGATCTTCTCGACCATCTCGTCGGCGTTGAAATCACCAACAACGACTACGGCCTGCAAGTCGGGACGATACCAGCGGTTGTAGAAATCCTTAATATCCTGATAGGTAAACGATTTCAGACCCTCGATCGAGCCGATGATGTTACGCTCGCCATACTTCGAGTAGTTCACCATCACGGGGCGGGTCTTCTCGTTCAGACGCCAGTTAGCGTCGTTGCGCGTACGCAGCTCCTCGATGATCACACCGCGCTCGTTGTCGATCTCCTCGTGTTCGAGCGAGATGAAGTGCGACCAATCGTGCAGGATCAACAGACAGGTATCGACGATACCCTCACGATTCAGAGGCACGCTCGACATATTGTAGCAGGTCTGCTCCTGAGCGGTGAAAGCGTTGAGGTTAGCACCGAACTTCACACCCACCTTCTCCAAGTAGTTGATCAACATCTTGCCGGGCAGGTTCTTCGTGCCATTGAAAGCCATATGCTCCAAGAAGTGAGCCAGACCCTGCTGGTTGTCCTCCTCCTGAATAGCACCTACGTGGTGCAGAATGTAGAACTCGGCCTGCTTAGCGGGCTTGGCATTGCTACGTACGTAGTAGGTCATACCGTTGTCCAACTTGCCGGTTCTCACAGCTGTATCGGCCGGAATCACCTGAGCCGATGCCGAAGCTACGAATGCTACGATCGCAGCTAAGGTTAAGAACAGTCTTTTCATTGTTTTACAGTTGTTAATTGGTTGTTATTAAGTTATTTACTCATTTTTAGGATCATCGGCGCGATACTCGATGATGTCGCCTGGTTGGCAATCCAATTCGCGGCAGATGGCTTCGAGCGTGGTGAAACGAATCGCTCGTGCCTTTCCGTTCTTCAAAATCGAGAGGTTGGCCTGCGTGATATCGACGCGCTCCGACAATTCGCCAAGCGACATCTTGCGCTTGGCCATCATTACGTCCAAGTTGATAATCAATGCCATATCTTCCCCCCCCCGTTGTTTCCGTTTGCAATATTCATAATATCAATAGGTTAGATGGTTAATTTTTGTTCTTGCGTCATATCGTAACCGATGGCAAATGCCTCGGCAATCAACAGAATCATAATACCCATCAGCACGTCCCAGAAATCGACCGAGAACGAGGTGTCGAGTATCACTGCACTGCCTTCGAGCAGCTTGGCAGCCTTATTTACAGTCAGATAATTGATCAGCGCACTCAGCACAGCGCAGACAATCAACAACGCTCCAATGATGCGTGTGCGCACAAAATTCTTGCGATCAAAGACGTTTTCGCTTTTGATACTGCGACGCAATGAGCGTATAATAAGGAACATCATCACTACAATTACGGCATAGCCTATCACCAGAAGCCACGAGCAGATGAATATTGCGGGTGTGCCCATCAGTGTCGTCAGCCCTTTCCAAAGCGATCCGTCGAGAATCGTGTTGTTATTTTCGACCATCAGATCGACGCGATTGATACGTGCTTTGAGTTTGGTCCCATCGGGAAGGGTAGGGTTGTTGAGTTCGATGTCGATCTCCGAATCGGCGCTCGGCAGATCGTAATAGACTCCCACCCAATAGTTCTGATTGCCATAGGCTTGTTCATTAACTATTTGGTCGCTCACGCGATACCCGTCGCGGAACCCTTTTGCCAAACCTGAGCCGAGAGTTCCGAACCAGAAACTTGCAATGATAGCCGCAAAAAAGGCGATGTAGAGTGCCAAAATGCGGCGTTGCAGATTTTTATTACCTTTTTTCATATATGTTGTTATGCTATTTCGACTTGCAAATATATGAATTTAGTTGCGATTATCAAAATAAATTTATCGAAATTCGATATTGACTATCAATTATCTCGTCCAATAGTCGAACGTGGTCGAGCTGTCGAGTCGATTAGGTGGGTGCGTGTGAAGAGTCTGTGTGGCACGCGAGGTTACTCAATCTATGACAAATCGCCCGTTGCAATGCCATTCTGTGTGTCAAAATGTCAGCAAAATCGCGCTGGCACACCATTTGTTAATAGTTGAGCACAGAAAATAATGTTAAAAAAACGATAATACTACTATGCAAAACGGAAAAATTGGGGTAACAACTGAAAACATTTTCCCCGTCATCAAAAAATTTCTCTATTCGGATCACGAGATTTTCCTGCGTGAGTTGGTTTCGAATGCCGTAGATGCAACGCAGAAATTGCGCACGCTCTCGTCGATTGGCGAGTTCAAGGGCGAGTTGGGCGATCTGACCATTCGTGTTTCGGTCGATGAGGCGGCTCGCACGCTGACCGTATCGGATTCGGGTATCGGTATGACCGCCGAGGAGGTCGATAAGTACATCAACCAGATCGCCTTCTCGGGTGCTGAGGAGTTTATGGCAAAGTATCAGAATCAGGCCATTATCGGCCACTTCGGTTTGGGATTTTACTCGGCATTTATGGTATCGGACAAGGTGGAGATTCGCACTCGCTCGTATCGTGAAGGCTCGAAGACCGTCGTTTGGAGTTGCGAGGGCACGCCCGAATACACGATGACCGAAACAGACGAGGAGCGTGGCCACGGCACCGATATCGTTCTGCACATCTCGGAGGATTGCAAAGAGTACACCGAAGCGGCTCAGATCGAGGGGCTGTTGCGCAAGTATTGCCGTTTCCTGCCTGTCGAGATCGCCTTTGGCAAAAAGAAGGAGTGGAAGGACGGCAAGTATGTCGATACCGACAAGGATAACATCATCAACGACACCAAGCCTCTGTGGACTGTTAAACCGTCGGAGATCACCGAGGAGCAGTACAAGGAGTTCTACCGCGAGATGTATCCGATGAGCGACGATCCGTTGTTCTATATCCACCTGAACATCGACTATCCGTTCAATCTGACGGGTATCCTCTATTTCCCGAAGATTCGCAACAACTTCGAGATTCAGAAGAGCAAGATTCAGCTCTACTGCAATCAGGTCTTTGTTACCGACTCGGTCGAGGGTATCGTTCCCGAGTTCCTCACGCTGTTGCACGGTGTGATCGACTCGCCCGATATTCCGCTCAACGTGTCGCGTAGCTACTTGCAGAGCGACAGCAACGTGAAGAAGATCTCGGGTTACATCACCCGCAAGGTTGCCGATCGTTTGCAGGAGCTGTTCAATACGATGCGCCCCGAATACGAATCGAAATGGGACGATCTGAAGATCTTTATTCAGTATGGTATCATCACCGACGAGAAGTTCTCGGAGCGAGCTCAGGACTTTATGTTGTGGAAGAATACCGATGGCAAATATTTCACCCCGAAGGAGTATGCCGACTTGGTGCGTGAGAATCAGACCGACAAAGATGGTACGCTGGTATTCCTCTATGCCGACGACGCGATCGACAAGATGAGTTTCATCGAGAGCGCAAAGGCTCGCGGCTACGATGTACTGTTGATGAATGGTCAGCTCGACAGCCACTATATTAATTGGTACGAGAACAAGAACGAGAAGTGCAGCTTCGTGCGCGTCGATAGCGACGTAGTGGATAAGTTGATCCGCAAGGCTGACGCTCAAACGATGTCGCTCACTGCTGCTCAGCAGGATATTATGCGTCCCGTTTTCGAGAGCCAGATGCCCGTCGATGAGAAGATTACATACAACATTGCCTTCGAGGCTATGGACGCTGACGACGCCCCCGTGGTGATCACCCAGAACGAGTATATGCGTCGTATGAAGGAGATGGCAGCAGTTAGTGGTGGTGGTATGAGTCAATTCTATGGTCAGATGCCCGACAACTTCACCATCGCCGTCAATGGCAACCACCCGATTGTACTCGATCTGCTCGATAAGGTTGAGAAGGAGTATGGCGACAAGTTGCGCACGATGACCAAGAAGATCGATGCTGCAACAGCCGAGCAGACTCGCTTTATGGAGGTCATCAAGGATAAGAAGGAGGCCGACCTGACCGACGAGGAGAAGTCGATGCGCACCGAACTTAACGAGAAGATCACCGCGTTGCTCGACGAGCGCAACACCCGTCTGCGCGAGATTGGTTCGGAGAATAGCCGCGTGCGTCAGATCATCGACCTGGCGCTGTTGTCGAACGGAATGTTGAAGGGCAAGAACCTCACCTCGTTCATTCGTCGCAGCATCGAGCTGATCGAACGATAGCATTTGCGCGTGCCGAAATTCAATGTTAGCCGCTCGTCTGACCTTGTGTCGGGCGAGCGGCTAATTTATTGTTAATCAATTATTACGAACGCTTTTCAAAGCTGTTACAATTTTGTTAAATCTCGCGTCGGGCTATTGTAATTTTATTTTCTGTTTTTATCTTTGTGGTACCAACAAAACTAAAACAATAAATTATTAAAAATAGACAAGAGAGTATGAAAAATTTATTTGTAGCAGCTATTATGATTGCGATGTCGATTCCGATGATCGCTTGCGATAAGTACGACGACTTTGGTTCGATGAGCCTTGCTCAGAGTTCGCCCAAAATCAATACGACCGTTGTGTCGATCTATCCTAACGCTCGTGTGGTTGATATCGACCGCGAGCTTCGCACCTACGAAGTCGAGATCATCGACAATGGTGTTAAGCGCGAGGTGATTCTCGATCTGTCGTTCGGTTGGATACGTACCGAGACCGAGGTTCGCCACGTCGATCTGCCCGAGGCAGTAACCAGCCGCATCGCAACCAAATATGCGGGTTGGCGTATCGATGATGCTAAGTTGATTGATACCCCCGATGGCAGCCACTATCGCATCGAGATCGAGAAAAACGACCGCGACCGTACGGTCAAGATCACAGCAGCGGGCGAAATCATCTAATTTCGACCGAGCTAACTTCAATTATCAGGTTTAACAATATTGGTGAAAAGAGCAGCCGCCTGTACGACGTGATGTCGGGCAGGCGGCTGCATTGTTGGTTGGTAGAGTGTGTGCTCACTACTCGGCGTAGAGCCACGTTGTCATCGACCATTTACCATTGGGCTCGATCGACGCGAAGCCGGTCAGCTCGTCGGGCAGATCGCGCATATTGGGGGCATTGGTTGCCCACGACATAGGCTCAGGACAGATCCAGGGCACCTCGCCGCCATTGTTCCATACGGTCCAATACTTCGTCTTCTCATCGACGCGATAGAAGACGCGATGACCGTTGCGAACGTTACGAATGATGGCGCCTCGATACTCTTTGCCATCGACCTCGATCGGAGCGAGCGTAAATGCAGCACTGATCGGGCCGTGTCCTACGGGCATAACGCCCTCGTCAGCCAAGTGCTCAAAAGCACCTTCGAGCGGTGTGCGGGTGTCGCTCGGCAGATTCTGCTCGGTCAGCAACCAGCGCTCGCCTGCCGACAATACCAAACGGTAGTCATCGCCCACGCTATCTGCCATAAACGGCACATTGAGCGGGGTGTGATAACCCACGCCAATCGGCATTGCGCTTTGGCTGCGGTTGAAGAATACCACCGAGTGCTCCAAGCCAGCATTGCTCAGGCGGAAGATCATCTTGCACTTGAACTCGTGGGGCAGGTGGCGGAAGATCACATCGTTAGCTGCATTCGAGTAGAAACGAGCCTCGATCAGAACCTCGTCGTCGCTCTCGATAGCCTTCGATACCACAAAGGGTTGCGACTTGATCACGCCGTGGTGGTAGGCACCCTCGGCGGGAATCGTTACGGGGAAATCGTAGCTGCGCCCCTCGAACTCGAAGTGCGCGCCGGCAATACGGTTGGGCGGCAACAGCAGCGGCAGACCATAGACGTGGGGGCGAACTTTGAAGTTCTCGACCTCCTCGGGCTTAGGCGTGCGCAGAATCTCGATGCCGAGGCGAGTGTTTGCCAAGCGCACCAGATTTGCACCCATCGACGGAATGAGCAGAGCGGTGTAGTCCCCCTTCGAGAACTCCACAGCCTCCATTCCATACCAATCTATACGACGTATCATCGCTGGTCGGGTATTTTAGAGCAACTTTTCGATCTTAGCTTTCAGAGCATCTTTCGACGCTGCGCCAACGTTCTTATCGACAACCTCGCCGCCCTTCACAAAGACAACGGTCGGAATGTTGCGCACACCGAACTTTGCAACAGCCTCTTCGCACTCCTCGACGTCGCACTTTGCTACCAGCACGCGACCCTCGTACTCTGCTGCCAATTCATCAATAATGGGGGCGATCATACGGCAGGGACCACACCACTCAGCCCAAAAATCGATCACTACCGGCTGCTCCGAACCGATTACCTCCTGAAAATTCTCATTTGTAATTGCTAATGCCATAACTGTAAATGTTTTTTAGTTTGTTGTTTATTTGATCTGATATTTCTCTTTACTTATTCCGTTATCCTCGAAGAATGCGACCATATCTCGCGGCAGAATTTTGTAGGTGTTCGAGTACATTTGTACCGCCACATCGCTCTCGCTGTCGCGTACTTTGATGCGCAAAATGGTCTTGCCCTTCGACTCTTTGATCCGCTCGGTCAGCTCACGCACAAAAGTTTCGGTCAGTTCATTCACCTCCAACGTAACATACATATCCTTGATATGCTCCTCGACCTCGTGCATCTGCATAATCGAGGTGATCATCAACTCCATCTCGGTACGACCTCGCGCGATGTTCTCCTTCGACTGGAAACGGCGCGGCTGGATCTTACCCTTGACATAGAGCATATAGTCGTTGTACATATACTTGCGAAGATTCTCGTATTCGCGTCCGAACAGCGAAAATTCGTGTATCTCGCCACTGTAATCCTCCATCTTGAAGCGACCATACGGGCGACCCTGCTTCGAGGTGAGGTGTGTCGTGTCGATCACCATTCCTCCGAACGACACGTCGCGTGGTTGGCTGTTGGCAATATCTTTCAGATCGCTCAGCTGCACCGTACACATATTGTCGAGTATATATTTGTAGTCGTCGAGCGGGTGTGCCGACAGATACAGTCCAACCACCTCGCGCTCCTTTTTGAGTGTTTCGATTGGCGAGGCCTCTTGGCAAACGGGCACCGTCGGACGCGCGATCTCGACCGCTACACCAATACCGCCGAACAGACTCTGCATCGAGTCTTGGCGATCGGCTTGGAACTTCGAACCATAGCGAATCAGCTGCTGGATCATCGTGTCGCCCTCGCGTGAGCGCATATCCTGAGCCGTCAATTTACTACGGTGGAAGTCGATCAGCGAATCGAAAGCACCGGCGTATGCCAGATTTTCGATACACTTGCTATTGACTGCCGAGAAATTGACTCGCTCCATAAAGTCGTACAGATCCTTAAACTCGCCATTCACTCGTCGGTCGTCGATAATGCTCTTTACGGCCGCCTCGCCGACGCCCTTGATTGCAGCCAAACCGAAACGAACGTTGCCCTCGGCATCTGCCGAGAAATTGTTGAACGATTTATTCACGTCGGGTCCGAGTACGTTGATACCCATACGCTTACATTCGCTCATATAGAGCGTGATCTGCTCAATGTTCGACAGGTTTCGACTCAGTACTGCCGCCATAAATTCGGCGGGGTAGTTGGCTTTGAGGTAAGCCGTTTGGAATGCCACCCACGAGTAGCAGGTCGCGTGCGACTTATTGAATGCGTATGATGCAAATTTCTCCCAATCGGCCCAGATCTTTTCGAGCACCTTCGGGTCGTGGCCATTCTGCTGACCACCCGTAATGAATTTCGGTTTCAGCTCGTCAAGCTTCGACTTGATCTTCTTACCCATCGCCTTACGCAACGTGTCGCTCTCGCCTCGCGTAAATCCGCCCAGCAGACGCGACAGCAACATCACCTGCTCCTGATAGACCGTAATACCGTAAGTATCTTTCAGATACTTCTCCATAATCGGGATATCATAGACGATCGGCTCGTCGCCGTGCTTACGGGCGATGAACTGCGGAATGTAGTCCATCGGACCGGGGCGATAGAGTGCATTCATTGCAATCAGATCCTCGAATGTCGAGGGTTGCAACTCGCGCAGGTACTTCTGCATACCTGCCGACTCGAACTGGAACGTGCCGACCGTACGACCTTCGCAATAGAGTTTATATGTTGCTGGATCATTGATGATCGAGAAGTCATCAATATCGACCTTTTTGCCGCGCGTATAGAAGACATTTTCGACAGCGTCTTTGATGATCGACAACGTTTTCAGACCCAAGAAGTCCATCTTGATCAGTCCCGTATCTTCGATCACCGAACCTTCGTACTGCGTTACGAGTATCTTCTCGCCCGTCTCCTTGTCATCGGCCGTCGAAACGGGCACCCAATCGGTGATGTCGTCTCGGCAAATAATTGTACCGCAGGCGTGTACGCCCGTATTACGGACGTTGCCTTCGAGCATTTTGGCATACTCGATCGTGTCGTGCATTGTGGGGTCGGTCGATTGCTCAGCCTCCTTCAATTCGGGAACGAGCTCGATAGCGTGGCCGAGGCTCTTGACGCGACCTCCATCGGGGGTCTTGTCGGGTACAAGTTTGCACAGGCGGTTCGACTCATCGAGTGGCAACTTCTGCACACGTGCCACGTCCTTGATGGCCGACTTGGTCGCCATCGTGCCGTAGGTAATGATATGTGCAACCTTCTCCTTGCCATATTTTTGTGTAACCCAATTCAGCACGCGACCGCGACCGTCATCATCAAAGTCGATATCGATATCGGGCAACGAGATTCGGTCGGGGTTCAGGAATCGCTCGAACAGCAGGTCGTAGGCAATGGGGTCGATCTGTGTAATTCCCAAGCAGTAGGCAACTGCCGAGCCCGCTGCCGAACCACGACCCGGACCCACCGACACATCGAGTTGTTCGCGTGCAGCGGTGATGAAGTCCTGCACAATCAGGAAGTAACCCGGGAAACCCATCGTCTTCATAATGTGCAACTCGAAGACCAATCGCTCCCGCACCTCCTCCGACAGCGGGTCGCCATAGCGTTTCTTAGCACCGATAAAGGTCAGGTGCGCCAAGTAATCGGCCTCGAACTTGATTCGATACAATTTGTCGTAACCGCCCAAACGCTCAATCTTCTTATGAGCATCTTCCTCGCTCATCACCACATTGCCATTCTCGTCGCGTGTAAATTCGTCGAAGAGATCCTTTTCGGTCAATCGTGCGCGATACTCTGCCTCGGTGCCAAACTCCTCGGGAATGGCGAACGTAGGCATAATCGGTGCGTGGTCGATCGAGTAGTGCTCCACTTGGTTGCATATATCGACCGTATTGGCCATCGCCTCGGGAACATCGCCAAAGATCTTCTCCATCTCCTCGCGCGTTTTCAGCCACTCCTGCTTCGAGTAGAGCATACGTTTCGGGTCGTCCAGATCCTTGCCCGTACTGAGGCATATCAATCGGTCGTGCGCTTCGGCGTTCTCCTCATCAACAAAGTGAACGTCGTTGGTGCAGATCAATTTAATATCATACTTATCGGCTAACTTTTTGAGTTGCTCATTGACTTTGAGCTGCATCGGATAGGCCTCGTGGTTGGCTCGCGCTACGGTCGCCTTGTGCAGCTGCAACTCCAAGTAGTAGTCCTCGCCAAAGACACGCTTGTACCACTGCACAGCCTCTTCGGCCTCAGCCATCTGATCGTTGGTGATTCGCTTTGGGATCTCGCCACCCAAGCAGGCCGAGCAGCATATCAATCCTTCGTGATACTTCTCCAACTCCGTACGGTCGGTACGCGGACGCATATAGAAACCCTCGGTCCACGCCTTCGATACGATCTTGATCAGATTGTGATAACCCTTCTCGTTCTTTGCCAGCAATATGAGGTGGTAGCCACCCTGATCCTCCTTGTGCGATTTATCTTTGAGGTTGAGCGCACGACGAGCCACATAGACCTCGCAACCGATAATCGGCTTGAAGTCGGGCACCGCCTCCAATTTGGCAATCTTCTCGCGTGCTGTTGCGGGGCTGAAACCAAACTCCTTGTCCATCGCCTCGACCTGCTTGACGTGAGCTTCGAGTTTGGTGTGGGCAATGACAGCCTCAGGTGTTGGATCTTTGTGCGTATCCAGCTTCAAAAGCTCCAACTTGCGGTCGGCAAGGTATGCAGCCGCGTCCGAGTGCTCGGCGAGCAACCCTTCGAGTGCGGCGAGCAACTTTTTCAGATCCTTGATCTTATCGCGTCGCTTACCGTTCTGTTTCTTGACATAGTTGTAGAACTCCTTGACACCGAACATATTACCGTGGTCAGTCAAGGCTATGCCGGGCATACCGTCGGCCATAGCTTTATCGACCAGACGGGCTATGCTTGCCTGACCGTCGAGGATCGAGTATTGGGAGTGAACGTGTAAGTGTACGAAATTTTGCATTGGGCTACTGATTCAATTGTAGGCAAAGATAAGCAAACTTGCACTAATTTTGCCTACAAATGTCGAGGATTTTATTAACAATATTTTGATCAATTTCGAAACCGTATGAAAGACACCAAAATGGACTCGACCTCGCTCATTGCTTTGGCCCGTTTCGATCGCGCCGAACAGTTGGCCGTTGCTCGTTCGATACTCGATAACGCCAACATCGACTCTGTCGTTCGCAACGAATATACAGCAACGATTCTTCCGCTCGGCGACGATTTTGCAGCCGAGTTGATGGTGCGCGAGGAGGACGCAGCCCGCGCATCGAGGCTACTGCGTGATTTTATAAAAGGGATATGATTTTGCTACTCGTTCCAGATTGCCCACGCGCGCTCGGCCTGACGTTCGAGCATAAGTTGTCCATTGACCGTCTGGGCGCCACGTTCGGCACCGCGTGCAAGGAATTGCGTTAGGGGAGGATTATAGACCAGATCGAACAATGCGTGGCTCTCGTCGAGCAGTGAGTAGGGGATTTCGGGAGCCTCGTCAATATTCGGGAAGGTACCGACCGGTGTGGCATTGATCACCAAGCCGATCTCCGACATCACTCGCTTGTCGATCTGTTCGTAGGTCATATTGCCACGCATCGGATCGCGCGACACAATCGCATACTCGATACCGCGCTCGGCCAGCACATACTGCACCGCCTGCGACGCTCCGCCCGTACCCAAGAGCAGGGTAGCGGGGCGCGCTCCACCGATCAGCGCATCGAGAGTTGCGCGTATGCCATCGACATCGGTGTTGTAACCGATGAGCCTGTTATCGACTATTTTGACACAATTTACTGCTCCTATCTCGCGTGCCTCGTCGCTGATCTCATCGAGATAGGCAAACACCTCGCGTTTATATGGAATCGTTACGTTGAATCCACACAGCGAAGGATTCTCGGCCAGCATTTGCGGCAGGGCGTCGATTGTCGGCAGTTCGAAATTGCGATATTCACAATCGGCCAACGCAGCGTCGCCCGCAAATTTACGTGCGAAATACTCGGCCGAAAACGAGTGGCCGAGCGTGCGACCGATCAATCCATACAAGCGTGCCATAATCTCTAAGCCTCCTTGCCGGCGCGACTGTGCTTGCCGATCAACTCTATTATATATATCAGTGCAAATCCGAGCACACACGACACAATAGCCAGCACCAAGTGCGACTCGCCACCCAGCACCTCAAACTGCGCGGGCGAAACGTTTGCCTGCACCAGCGGCTGCTCTACGCCGTGGCTGTCGAGATAGGTTTCGAGGGTCTGTTTCCACGGCCACACTTTGTTGAGCGAGCCGATCATAAAGCCCATCAACAGCGTTACGGTCGCGTCGTGCCACTTGGCCAGCAGCCACGACAGCACGTGCGAAAAACTAACGATGCCCGCAACGGCACCCACCGCAAACAATGCCAAAACGCCGATATTCAGTTCGGTTACAGCCTCCATAATGTAGGCATACTTGCCCATCAGCAGCAGAATGAATGCTCCCGATATACCCGGCAGAATCATTGCGCAGATGGCGATTGCGCCCGATAGCATAACGAACCACCAATCATTAGGCGTTGAAGCGGGCGAAACGACTGTGATCCAATAGGAAAGCACCGCACCCACAATCATCGTAATAATCGGCACCACGCCCCAACGATTCACTTCGCGTGCCACCATCAGTGCCGAGGCGATGATCAATCCGAAGAAGAACGACCAGGTGATCGCAGGGTGGTTTTCGAGCATATAGGTCATCAGTCGTGCCATTGTCAAAATGGCTACGCCGATACCTGCGATCAGCGAGAAGAGAAACTTGCCATTGATCTTCTCCCACAGCGCGCGGAATCGACCCGTGAAGAGCATTTTGAGAGCCTCCAAGTCGATACTTTTGATCGAGCCGAGCAACTCCTCGTAGATTCCCGAAATGAAAGCGATTGTTCCTCCCGACACACCCGGCACCACATCTGCCATTCCCATTGCACAGCCTTTGAGTCCAACCATCAGATATTTGTTCATAGCTTGTTCGGTTTTGCGATTTGTAACCCTGCAAAGATAGTCGTTTCGCCGCAACCCGCAAAACAAAATCAATTAATCTGCCGAGATTGACCAAATAGTCGCAGAAACTTTGTATATTTGTCAAATATATAACCACCTAAACACAATGAAGGCAAAACTTCTTACACTCGTTGCTGTGCTGATCGCTACGGTCGGCGCGGCTCAGAACGTCAAAACACAACTCAACATCATTCCCGAACCCGTCGAGACCATCATTACGGGCGATAGCGGCTATCTGTTGCCGCGCGAGGCTGTGGTCTGCACCGAGGCCGATCTGCAATTCCCTGCCGAATATTTGGCCGACTATGCCGATCACTATCTCGGTATGCCGTTGCAGGTCGTAGTGCCTCAGCCCGCAAAGCGGCGCGCGAAGGCTGTCGTGGAACCGCTCCCTCACGGAGTGCGACTCGTCAATCTGCGCAATGGCGAGGTTTCGGGTGGATATCGCTTGAAAATCACTAAGGAGCAGGGCGTTACGATCGAGGGTAACGACGCCGCGGGCGTATTCTATGGTGTGCAGACGCTGATCCAACTGCTCCCCTCGCAAGCGGGCATTCTGCCTCGTCTGCCTGAGGTCGAGATTGAGGATTATCCCCGTTTCGAGTATCGTGGTATGTTGCTCGATGTGGTGCGACACTTCTTTCCGGTCGATTACATCAAGCGTTACATCGACTTTATGGCTCTGCACAAACTCAACTACTTCCATTGGCACCTGACCGACGATCAGGGCTGGCGCGTCGAGATGAAGTGCCGTCCCGAATTGACCGCCATCGGAGCCTATCGTCAGGGCGAGATCGAGGGTCTGTTCCCCGGCAAGTATTACTACAATCCCTACGGCAACTACTACACCCACGAGCAGATCCGCGAGGTGGTCGAGTATGCTGCCGCGCGACATATTACGGTTATCCCCGAGATCGATATTCCGGGACACTGTATGGCAGTGCTGGCTGTCTATCCCCATTTCAGCACTGCACCCGATAAGGTCGAGGGTTGCGCTCCGACGTGGGGCATCTACAATCGTCGCAACAATGTTCTCGCACCGTCGGACGAGGTATTTGAGTTCCTGACCGATGTTTTCAGCGAGTTGTGCGATCTGTTTCCCTCGCCCTATATCCATCTCGGTGGCGATGAGTGTGCCAAAAAGTGGTGGCAGGAGTCCGAGGCAACGCAACAATATATGAAGGCTCACGGAATCGCGGACGAGAAGGCTCTGCAAAGCTACATTGTCCATCACGTGCAGCGCGTGATCGAGTCGAAGGGCAAGCGCGCCATCGGCTGGGACGAGGTGCTCGAAGGTGGCATTTCGAAGGATTGTATCATTATGAATTGGCGACGCCCGAATTTCGGAGCTAATGCTCTGAATGCGGGCAATCGCACCATCTTTGCCTGCTCGCAGTGGAGCTATTTCAATGTCAAAGAGAGCCGCGCACAGCACGAGATTGGCCATCGTGGGCCGATGTCGCTCGAAAAGGTCTATGGGTTCGATCCCGTAACCGACACTCTCAGTGTCGAGCAGCAACAACTCGTGATGGGCATTCAGGGCTGTCTGTGGACCGAGTATATTCAGAATACGTGGAAGGCCGAGTTCTGTCTTTTTCCGCGTATGTCGGCATTGGCCGAGACGGCGTGGTCGCAGCGCAAGCATAAGAATTGGGAGAACTTCTCGCAGAAGATCGTCCGTCAATTCGATCGTTACGAGCTGTGGGGCGTGCGCTACAACGACGCCTTCCTGCGTCAGCACGATATTGTGCGAGTACGATAGCGCCTCGCGCAGATCCAACAAAAAAAGGCGTTGCACTGAGCAACGCCTTTTCGCTTTTAATCCTTTCTATTAATAGTTCTCCTTCTTGGGCTCGAAGAACGACTGCGGGTGCAAGCAAGCGGGGCAAGCCTTCGGTGCCTCCTCAGCCTCTACGATATAACCGCAGTTGCGGCACTGCCACCAGATCTTGCCATCACGACGGAAGAAGTCGCCATCGGTAATGCGGCTCAACAACTTCAAGTAGCGACGCTCGTGCTCAGCCTCGACGGTCGAAATTGCACGGAATGCAGCAGCTACTGCGGGGAAGCCCTCCTCCTCAGCTACCTTAGCAAAATCGGGATAGAGTACGTCCCACTCCTCGTTCTCGCCCTTAGCAGCAGCGAGCAGGTTCTCCTGAGTAGTACCGATCTTACCTGCGGGATAGGTTGCAGTGATGGTTACATCGCCACCTTCGAGGAACTTGAAGAAACGCTTAGCGTGCTCTTTCTCCTGTTCAGCGGTTTCCATAAATACGGCTGCGATCTGCTCGTAACCCTCCTTCTTTGCTACGCTTGCGAAGAAAGTGTAGCGAGTGCGTGCCTGCGACTCACCTGCGAATGCTTTGAGCAGGTTCTGCTCGGTCTGAGTACCTTTAAGACTTTTCATATTTTCTGTTTGTTTTGAGAGTTTTGTTATTTTTCTTAACTGCAAATATAGCGATAAAAAATCGGATTTTGTATCATTAAATCGATTTTTTATTCTTATACGACCATTTGTTATACTTATAGTTGTTCGAAGAAAGGCAATTAGAATTGTGAATCGCATTTTTTTTCGTATCTTTGTCCGAATATTCTTTTGCAAATATTAATAATAGAGATATAACATTATGGCAGACGAAAAAATCATCTTTTCAATGGTTGGCGTGAGCAAGACTTTCACCAACCAGAAAAAGGTCTTGAACAACATCTACCTCTCATTCTTCTATGGTGCCAAGATCGGTATCATCGGTCTGAACGGATCGGGTAAATCTACCCTGATGAAGATCATCGCCGGAATCGACAAGAACTACCAGGGCGAGGTGGTTTTCTCACCGGGTTACACCGTAGGTTATTTGGAGCAGGAGCCGCAGCTCGACGACACGAAGACTGTCCGCGAGGTGGTCGAAGAGGGTTGCGCCGCAACGGTAGCTCTCTTGAAAGAGTACGAGGAGATCAACAATAAATTTATGGAGCCGATGAGCGACGACGAGATGGCGCGCCTCATCGAGCGTCAGGGTGAGCTGACCGAGCAGATCGACCAGGTGAATGGTTGGGAGCTCGATAGCGTTTTGGAGCGTGCGATGGACGCTCTGCGTTGTCCCGATGCCGATCAGTCGGTGAAGGTGCTGTCGGGTGGTGAGCGCCGCCGTGTGGCTCTGTGCCGTCTGTTGTTGCAGCAGCCCGATGTGTTGTTGCTCGACGAGCCCACCAACCACCTCGACGCCGAGAGTATCGATTGGTTGGAGCAGCACTTGCAGCAGTACAAGGGTACGGTCATTGCCGTTACCCACGACCGCTACTTCTTGGATAACGTTGCAGGTTGGATTTTGGAGCTCGACCGTGGCGAGGGTATTCCTTGGAAGGGCAACTACTCGGGCTGGCTCGATCAGAAGTCGAAGCGTCTGGCAATGGAGGAGAAGCAGGAGAGCAAGCGTCGCAAGACATTGGAGCGCGAGTTGGAATGGGTGCGTATGAGCCCCAAAGCTCGCCACGCTAAGAGCAAGGCTCGTCTGTCGGCATACGATAAGATGTTGAACGAGGATACAAAGCAGAAGGAGGAGAAGCTCGAAATCTTCATTCCGAACGGTCCGCGTTTGGGCAATGTGGTGATCGAGGCTCAGGACGTGAGCAAGGCCTTTGGCGACCGCGTTCTGTACGAGGGTCTGAACTTCTCGTTGCCTCCCGCAGGTATCGTCGGTGTGATTGGTCCTAACGGTACGGGTAAGACAACGCTGTTCCGTATGATTATGGGATTGGAGCAGCCGACGTCGGGTAGCTTCCGCGTGGGCGAAACCGTCAAATTGGCATACGTCGATCAGCAGCACAAGTCGATTGATCCCGAGAAGAGTGTCTATGAGGTAATTTCGCAGAATAGCGATCTGATCACACTCGGCAACCGCACGATCAATGCCCGCGCATACGTTTCGCGTTTCAACTTCTCGGGCACCGATCAGGAGAAGAAGTGCGGTATGTTGTCGGGTGGTGAGCGCAACCGCCTGCACTTGGCTTTGGCTCTGAAAGAGGAGGGTAACGTTCTGCTACTCGATGAGCCGACCAACGATATCGACGTGAATACGTTGCGTGCGTTGGAGGAGGGTTTGGAGAACTTCGCAGGTTGTGCTGTTGTGATCTCGCACGACCGTTGGTTCTTGGACCGTATCGCAACACATATCCTCTCGTTCGAGGGCGACTCGAAGGTGGTCTTCTTCGAGGGTTCGTACTCGGAGTACGAGGAGCACAAGCGCGCAATGGGCGAGGATACAACCCCCAAGCGTGTGAAGTATAAGAAATTGATGGAGTAAAACGATTTACAATAATGGCTATTCAAAAACCTTCGATACCAAAGGGAACGCGCGATTTCTCGCCTGCCGAGATGATGCGTCGTACCTATATTTTCGACTCGATCAAGGAGGTGTTCCGCACCTTCGGTTATGCACCTCTCGAAACTCCCGCGATGGAGAACCTCTCGTCGCTGATGGGCAAGTATGGCGAGGAGGGCGATAAATTGCTCTTCAAGGTGCTCAATTCGGGTGATTTTGCCGCTAAGGTAGCACCCGAAGAGCTGGCGAACTTCACCGCGCTGGCAGCAAAGATCTGCGAGAAGGGTCTGCGTTACGATCTGACCGTTCCGTTTGCCCGCTACGTTGTGCAGCACCAGAACGAGATTTCGTTCCCCTTCAAACGCTATCAGGTGCAGCCCGTATGGCGTGCCGATCGTCCGCAGAAGGGTCGCTATCGCGAGTTTTATCAGTGCGACGTCGATGTGATCGGTTCGCGCAGCTTGATGAACGAGGTCGAGCTGATCCGCATTGTCGAGCGCGTATTCCGCAAGTTGGGTATTCGCGTGGTGCTCAAAATGAACAACCGCAAGATACTCTACGGTATTGCCGAAACGATCGGTTATGCCGACAAGATGATCGACATCACCGTCGCTATCGATAAGTTGGAGAAGATCGGTCTGGACGCTGTCAATGCCGAGCTCATCGAGCGTGGTATTGATGCTGAGTCGGTGGCACGTCTGCGTCCGATTTTGGAGTTGGAGGGCGACAATATGTCGAAACTCTCGAAGCTCGAAGAGGTGATTGGCGAGAGCGAAACGGGTCGCAAGGGTATCGAGGAGATGCGTACCATTTTCGGTTATGCCGAGGCGTTGGGCGTTGCGCTCGATATCGAGCTCGACCTGTCGCTGGCACGTGGTTTGAACTACTATACAGGTGCGATTTTCGAGGTCAAGGCTCTCGACTACGCTATTGGCAGTATCTGCGGTGGCGGTCGCTACGACGATTTGACGGGCATTTTCGGTCTGTCGGGAATGTCGGGTGTGGGAATCTCGTTCGGTGCCGATCGTATCTACGACGTGATGTGCGGATTGGAGCTGTTCCCTGCCGATACGATGGTTACGACCAAAGTGCTGTTTGTCAATCTGGGCGAGGCCGAGCAGTTGGCATCAATGCGTGCAGTCGATACGTTGCGAGCGGCAGGTATCTCGGCTGAGGTCTATCCCGACAGTGCGAAGATGAAAAAGCAGATGGAGTATGCCAACCGTCGTGGCATTCCCTACGTGGTGATCATCGGTAGCGACGAGCTGGCTGAGGGTGCAGCGACACTCAAAGATATGCAGCGCGGCGAGCAGGTCAAGGTCGCAATTGTTGATCTCGTGCAGCATATTAAATAGACGAAAATTTCGAAATGAAGCGATTGCTTGCGATAATTTGTGCATTAATGATTAGTGTCGGGGTGGCGGCTCAAAGCAGCAACGCCGACACCAAGCCACAAGCCGATCCATCGCGGCAGTTGCAGAAACTTGTTCAATTCTACCGTTATCTGGTTGGTTTCTACATTGATGAGGTCGATAGCGAGCAGCTGGTCGAAGATGCCATTGTGAAGATGCTCTCTGACCTCGATCCCCATTCAAACTATATCGACGCCGACGAGATGAAGGGTGTGCGCGAAGATTTCGATGGCAGTTTCAGTGGTATCGGAGTCGAATTTCGTGTGATGGACGATACGATCCGCGTGGTGAATACCATTGCGGGAGGTCCGTCAGCCGAGGTTGGTGTAATGCCTAATGATCGCATCATCACGATTGACGGTCAGAGTGTTATCGGTGTCGAACAGAGCAAGGTACCCTCGCTCCTGCGCGGCAAGGAGGGCACCAAGGTCGATATCGAGATCGCACGCCACGGTGAGCCTCGTCCGTTGGGCTTCACCATCTCGCGTCGCCAGATCCCGATTACGACGGTCGATGCCGCCTATATGATCACGCCCACGACGGCATATATCAAGGTTAATCGATTTGCGCGCAAGACGATGGAGGAGTTCCGCGAGGCGATGGAGAGTATGCCGCAAGCCAAGCAGCTCATTCTGGATCTGCGCGGCAACGGTGGTGGATTGATCGAGCCCGCGATCGAAATGGCGAGCTACTTCCTGCCCAAGGGGTCGGCTGTGGTTTCGACCGAGGGACGTGTTATCCCGACTGAGACCTACTCGGCACGTGCCGACGGCAAGTTCTTGAAGGGTAAGGTCGCGGTGCTGATTGACGAAACATCGGCATCGGCAAGCGAGATCGTCTCGGGAGCGTTACAGGATTGGGATCGCGCAACGATTATTGGTCGTCCGAGTTTTGGTAAGGGGTTGGTGCAGCGACAGATACCGATGGTTGATGGCTCGGCGGTGCGACTGACCGTTGCACGATATCACACGCCGACAGGTCGCGTTATCCAGCGTCCATTCGATAAGGGTAAGCGCGAGGAGTATTATGCCAACCTTATGAAAAGATTGACTGGCGATTATGCGGTCGATTCGGTCGCTCTCGATACGCTGCCCAAGTACAAGACCTTAGTCAAGGGGCGTACGGTCTATGGCGGTGGTGGCATTATGCCCGACATCACAACGCCGATTGATACGTCTGACTATACCGATTATTGGGCCGAGCTGAGCCGTCGCGGTGTGCTGGCCGAATACGTTGTGAATCATCTCGATACGCACCGTGCTGAGCTGCAAGCGCAATATGCGACCGACGACGCATTTGTTGCTCAGTTCGAAGTGAGCGATGCAATGATCGAGGCATTGGCTCAGTTTGCTGAGGCTAAGGGAATTGCCCGCCGCGACGAGCAGATGGCTATCTCGCGCGAGTCGATTGCCGAGGTGGTTAAGGCGTTAATTGCTCAACGCTTGTGGAATACAACGGCCTATTTCAAGGTCATCAATCGCACAAGTCCCGTAGTCGAGCGAGCGATTAATATCCTATCCGAGTAGCTGAAATAGTTCCAGAGTGTTCTGAAAGCGGTTCGGTCTGTGTTTTTTCATTAGAACTATTTTTTTCTGTCGATTTTTTGTTGTATTTTTGAACCCGAAAATAAAACAAAAGGCGTATGTTAGATTATCAAAAAACGGGCGAAAGTTACGACGAGCCCAATTATACTAAGGCAATTAAGGCTGGCCGCAGAACCTATTTCTTCGATGTTAAGGCGACGCGTGGAGATGACCTCTTTATAACGATAACCGAGAGCCGTAAGCGCACGATGCACGATGGCGAGGTTATGTACGATCGTCGTACGATGTTCTTGTATAAGGAGGACTTCGAAAAATTTGAGAATGGACTGAAAGATGCAATCAACTTTATCCGCGAGAGCAAACCTGAACTCTTCGACGAGAATGGCAGTTTGATTCAATCCGATGCTATGAGCTCGATTGATGAGGAGTTCGATAAGTTGTAACGGACCATTTTATTATTCAAACAAAACGATGGCCTCGGTTTCCGCTATGGAATGCCGAGGCCACTCTGTTTTTTCGCGCTTGCAGTTGGGACTATCTCTCTGCTGCCTTGATTGGAAGACGCTCCCACAACCAACGCGGAATGCAACGCCACGCCGCAGTCAAAATCGCATATCGCCAGTCGATCACCGCCACGCGACGACGTGCCACAATGGCTCGCACAATGCGACGCGCAGCGTAGGGTGTGGTCATCAGCATAGGGTAGCGGCGAGCATCGAGATCGAGCAGTGGCGTAGCTACAAATCCGGGACGAATATCGGTGAATGCGATATCAATTTTGGCAATGGCGCACTGCTGCGCAAGCGACTGAATATAACAGTTTTGCATACGTTTGGTGGCCGAGTAGGCGGGTGCGGCTCCAAGTCCTTTCGTGCCGGCAATGCTCGATACGACGGCAATCTGGGCACCGCGTACCGCATTGTCGCGGAAGTAACGGAAGGCACAGCCAACCATACGACAGAACCCCTCGCAATTCACTCGCACCGTATTGAGCTCGATCGCGGGGTCGAGCGTCAGATTGTTCTTGCCCACGCCCGACACGTGGAAATAGGTATCAATGCCACCCATACGCTCGATCAGTGCGAGTAGTTGTTCGTCGGCCTTTGGGTCGGTGATGTCGATTGTGGCCACGTGAACGCGATCGGGAGCTGTTGAGCGAATCTGCTCCAACTCTTCGGTGCGGCGACCGCACACACCCACAATATAACCACGTGCGATGAAATCCTCGGCACAAGCGCGCCCCAAACCTGAGGTCGCTCCCATTATGATAATTCGTTTGCTCATAATAGAATTTATTTAAGCAATGTTTGACAATCGTTGATGAATTGTGTGTATCGGTTGCGCGCTACGGCATTCATTTGCAACGTATCGCCAATCGACTGAGGTACAATGCGATAATCGGGGCACAGAACCCAAACGGGGATCGTTCGCACCAACAACGACGGCGCACAATCGCCCACGCGCGACAGCGCGACCTCGACCAACAGCCCGCCGTCGCTATATCGCCACTGCTGGTTCGATACCATATTTCCGAGCGAATAGACCGTCGCCCAACGTGCTGCCGAATCGCACTCGATGGGTTGCACAACGTGGGGGTGGCTGCCAATGATCAGCTCGGCACCTTGTCGGTGAATGAACTCTGCCACAGCGCGTTGCGCGCGATTCGGACGACGTGCGTACTCCTCGCCCCAATGCACGACAACACACACCACGTCCGTTCGTGTGCGGTCGATCGCGGCAATGTCGGCTGCCATCTGCACCGTGTCAATCCGATTGACCACCATACCACGCGGCGTCGGTAGTCCATTTGTTCCGTAGGTATAGTTGAGCATTGCGAGTCTTACTCCCGCCGCCGTAACGTACAACGGAGTGCGTGCCGAGGAGTCGGCATACGCGCCCATATATTTGATTCCCAAGCTATCGAGCACCTCCGTCGTAGTTCGCAGACCCGCTGCTCCGCGGTCGCAGATGTGGTTGTTTGCCAATGCCGCCACATCGACCCCCACGCGTTGCAACTCCTCGGCTAACTCGGCCGGTGAGCGAAACATCGGGTAACCCGTGTAGGGTGGTTGGTGCGATAGGGTGGTTTCGAGGTTGATAACAGCCAGGTCGGCCTCGCGCAATATCGGTGCAACATACTCGAACGTGCGCTCGAACGAGTAGCCCTCGGCCGTTTTCGCCGCCGAGAGTTGGGGCGTATGTGCCATAACATCGCCACCAAACACCACCCGCGCGCGTCGCACCGTAGGCGGAGGCAGGGTAGCCACGTTGCGCACCGTTGCGGCTAATTTGCGCATCGGCACAACCCACTCGACATAGAGCATTTCGCCTGCCACCAGAGCGACAAGCAGCAGAGTGTAGAGTATCGACAGAAAGGTCTTCATCGTGGCGTATCGTGGCATTATAACGACAAAACTTTTCTCAAATATAGAAATAATAATTATATTTGCGCACGTTTAATTTGATTTTATGCAGTTTTTAGCAGAATATAACCTCGAAGGAGTGGTCATCGGACTGCTCACATTTTTGATTATTGGACTGTTTCACCCGTTGGTGATCAAGGGCGAATACTATTTCGGCGTGCGCTGTTGGTGGGCATTTTTCTTGTTTGGAGTAGTCGCACTCATCGCGGCACTCTGCATCGAAAGTGTGATGTGGTCGGCAGTGTGTGGCGTTGCGGCGTTCTCGTCGTTTTGGGGCATAGGCGAGCTGTTTGAGCAGCGTCGCAGGGTCGAACGCGGTTGGTTCCCGAAGAATCCCAAACGTAAATAAAAAAACAAGCACCGAGCCTCAGCGAAGCTCGGTGCTTTTGTTTTTTGGGGTCTATCTCACTCAGTGTTTAGAAGTTGTATTTGACCATCGCCTGAATGCGGTTGGCACTATTCTTATTCCTTGCCATATTCTTGTGAGTGCCATAAAGATACTCCACGGCCAACTCGAATCGAGGCGTAATGTGGCAGAACATATTGGCAAAGATGTACTGTCCCTTCTTGTATTGGCTCGGCGACCAATAACCCTCTTTGCGATCGACCACAACCTCAGAATAGCCGCCCGAAACACTCCACCAACGTGTGATGTTGAACTTGGCAGCAGCCATCCAGCCATACATCGGCACCGTCTTCATACTCGCGGGATTATCGACGCCGACAACCATATCCAGCCCTGAGCCGTTCAGATCTTGAACGTACGATGCGATGCCTTTGCCATAGATACCATTGATGTAGGTGTTCAGGCGCTCACCGATGGCTACATTGCCGCTTAATTGTACGCCCCAACCAAATTCCGAGTAGTTCTTGTCGGCCGACAGATTGTGGTAGTACATATTTCGCAGCACGCCCGACACTCGTACGTGGCTATTGGCGCGACGCCCCCAATTAAATTGGAAATACATCGGGATATCGGGCATACGCTGATGAAGCGAAGTCATCGTTTCGCCATACGTTGCGCTCACCTTGGGCATTTCGGCAGCGATACCCATCGAGAAGTGGTTGCCAAACGAGTGCGAATAGCGGATCATTGTCGAATAGCCAAACGTATAAGAGTTTGGACCTTCGAAATCAATCGTTTGAGGTGCTGAATTGAGATCGCAGAATGTGGTTACATCACGACCTAACGTAAATCCATACAGCGATACGTATGCCAGACGGACACGCGGAGTGTAGCCACTACTGCCACCTCGGAAATCGGCCTCGAACATCGCCACAACGCGACCCAGCGTCGAGTTATTGGCAACCGCTTTGAAGTAGATTGTCGAGGTCGAGGCGTCCATCATCAGCTTCTGGCGCGTGTTGTAATTGCCCGGAATGGGAATGTCGGCAGGAATAAAGTCGCGGTTATTGACCACACCCTTAAAGTCGTATCCCACGCGCATATTCACATTGCCACCTACGGCAAATGCGATCTTGTTCGTTCGGCTCGAAAAGATCATCTGAGGCAGGTAGGGCTGTTCGAAACCGCCTCGATGTGTCTCGACAAAATCGAGTACAGCTCGGTCGATAGCCATTTGATTGCGTTTGCAATACTCCGCGTCGTTCATTGCATCGTCGTTCACTGTCGTGCGTTGCACTCCGAGCAGATAGACCACCGGTTGGTAATCGTCGCGGGTGTTCTGAGCCGAAACGGTCGTGGCCACGAGCAGAGCCGCAATTAGGAATCGAATTGTTTTCATAGGCATTGAATTAGATTAAAAAATGAGTTCATTGCATCTGTTTCGATGACTCGTTTGATCATCTTTCATTTGTTGTTCAACAAGTTAATCGAACGGCATTCAGAGCAAGTTGTATGCCAAATGAACCTCGCTGTCCAAAGCGCACAAAAAAAGCAGGGAGAGCATTCGCTGCTGTCCCTGCCAACACATCAAACCTAATTTATTAACACCTAACGGAGTTTATTGTGTTTTGCATTACTGCCTTAATTGATTGAGTGCGGTGCGATTAACGCGGACCACCGTGCATACCGCCCGGAGGAGGACCCATAGGAGGACGACCTCCGCCCATTCCACCGCGACCGCCACGACCACCCATACCTTCGTAGTCGTTGATTTCCTTCGAGCCCTTCTTGCCGAAGTGGCGCAAGTTGTAGATGAATTGAATGGTGTAGTAGCGTCCGATCACGTTGTTCCAACTATTCTGGGTGTAACCCGAACCTGTCGAGCGCGAGAACGCGCTGTTCTGGTTGAACACGTCATTGACACCAATCTGAATCTCGCCACGCTGATTCTTGAATATCTTTTTGCCGAGGAAGAGGTTGCAGAGCAAGAAATCCTCGTTGTAGTTATTGGTGTAGCCCTTGTATTGGTTATAGACGCAGCTACCCGTGAATGTAAAGCCCTTCCAGAACGACACCTTCATATTGAGCGATGCCGAGTGGTTGAAGTAGCGGTTTTTGTTCTTAGCCCGCGAGTTCAGAGCCTCGTTGTAGTTACCGCGCCAAGCCAATGTGAAATCGACATTCTCCGAGATGTTCGAACCCAACACAGCGCCAAAGTTATAACCCATATTGCTTGCGTTATTCACTGCGCCGTCGATCATCGACGGTGTGATCGAGTAGCTGACACCTGCACGCAGATTCAGGTTACACTTCATAAATGAGAGCGGCGTACCGAAGCTCACCATACCACGAACTGACCACTGACCGTCCATATTCTCGTAGGTCGAGTATTGCAGCGGGGTGTAGTCCAATCCCGTGATGTCGGTCGAGGGATTGTAATAGATGCTACTACCGATATAATCCTGCGTTGCCGAGAACATTCCCATCAACATAAAGGTACGACCCTTATCGACGTTCGAATTGACGTAGTGTGCGCTGACGCTATGCGAATATGCCTGATTCAGATTGATGTTACCTGTCGATACGTACTGAGCATTCGAGATGTCCTTGATCTGCTGTAACTGAGTGAGGCTCGGCTCATCGGTCGATGAACGGACGCGAATACGCAACGTGTTCTCGCGGTTGAGTTGCAGGTTGGTCATCAAGAAATAGGTAAGGTTATCATAATCTCGATTGATCTTGTCATTGCCAACCAAGCCGTCCAAGATAGCGTGCTGGTAATAGACATTAGCCACAACCGTATTGCGATTCTTCGAGAAGCGGAAACCGGGACCTACGCGATGCGTGGTGTAGTTGCTCTCCGAGTTGGTCGAGAGTTCGGGATCGGGCGTGAGTCCTGTCGGATCGAAGTTCTCGCCCGTGATGTACGACGACTTGTTGTTCTCCGAGTGGTCGTTGTTAAAACGATATTGGGCACTCAACTGCGAATACTTCGACAGCGGCTCGGTGTAGGTGAAGTTAGCACCTAAGTTCAGACCGTTCGACGGAGTGTTGGTATAGAGGTAACGCAAATCTATCGGAGCCTCCAAATCCTCGATATTGACCTGATCGGGATCGTATCGCAGTGCCTCGGCCGTATTCGACCAGCTGTTACGCTCATAGACGCGGTCGCGGTAACGAATGTTGCCATCGAGGGTAATCGTGCGACCTGCCTTGCCCAATTTGACACGATACTGCAAGAACTCGCTGACGTTATAGCCGTGGTTGCGTGTCTTGTTGTAGTTGTCGATCAGGCTCAGACCACTCTGACCCCACTGCAAACCGTTGGTCGTAGAGTAGGGATTATTCTGCTGGAAACTGAAACCCGTGCGCGACATCAACGAATGATTGTCCGAAATCTTCCAATCGAAACGGAGATTGACACGATGGTTATTGTTGCGAGTATCCGAGTAGCCTGTCTGAAAGAGCGTATCAATGGGCGACGGAGCCTCGTACCACTTCTCGGTACGCGAGTTATTCACCGTATTGGTGTTGTTGAAGAAGTAGCTGCCTTGCAGTGTGAACTGCTCGCGTTTGCCAAGTGTAGCCGAGTAGTTCAGACCTACGGCATTGACCGATGCAATACCAGCCTGCGGACGCACCATATATTGACCTACGCCACGGCCACCGCCACCTCCCGATGCTCCCAAAATATCCTCGAACGAGAAGTTCTGCTGGTTGATATTATTGAAAAGTCCAAGCAGCGAAATGCGATGATTACCTTGAAAAATATTGACATTACCACCCGCCAGATATTTATGGTTGTCGATGGCATTCTCGTTATTATCGTAACCGTAACCGGCATAGAGCTTACCGAACTGCCCCTGACGCATATGTTTGTGGGTTACGATGTTCAGAGCCTTGTATCCCTCGCCGTCGTCCATACCCGAGAACTCGGCCTGATCGCTCAGTTTGTTATAGACTTCGATACGATCGACCGCCTGTGCGGGCAGCGATTGGATAGCAGTCGTTACGTCCTCGCCGAAGAACTCTTTGCCATCGACAAAGACCTTCTTGACGGTTTCGCCCTGAGCCTCAACCTCACCATTGTTGATGTTGATACCGGGCATCTTCTTCAACAGACCCTCGACGTCCGAGTCGGACGAAACCTTGAATGCGCCGGCATTGTAGCTCACCGTGTCGCCCTTCTGCGAGGTGCGCATTGCCTGCACCTCCTTAACGACCGATTCGATCATCTCCGAGGTGGGTTTCATTTCGAGTTTGCCAAGTGCCGTAGTTGCCGACTTGACGCTGACCTGCTTCTCGATATTCTCGTAGCCGATGAACGAGATCGTGATCGAATAATCGCCGTAGGCGAGCGACGAAATCGAGATCGAACCATTATAGCCCGAGGTTACATACTTTTTCTTATCTGGATTTTTAGCCGATGCGTACTCAACAGTTGCTCCCAGAATGGGCTCGCCGTTTGAGGCGTCGACCAGCTGGGCGGTCAATTTGCCATTCGACTGTGCAAAGGCATTAGCACAGATCAAGCAGGTTAATACGAATATCGATAGTACTCTTTTCATTATATATTCCTATTTTCACAGCCGCAAAAATATTACAAATTTAGTGTCAAATGAATAGTTAGGGCGGTGAAACGCCCAAATCAGGGTGTCAACCGCCCAAACCGCCCGATCAAACAGCCTTGATCGGTCATTTCACCTCGCACTATCGAGGCATATATCGCTTCAATTTCGGAGCAATGATCTCCTCCATCAGGTCGTAACCAATCGGGGTGGGGTGTACGCCATCTTTGGTGTAGGCGCGATCCAGACCGCCCTCACGATCGACCATCGGAGTATAGAAATCGACCCACTTGCAACCATACTTGCGAGCCAGCTTGCGCAACATCTTGTTCAACTCGACGATCTGCCACGACACATTGCCCAAATCCTTGCGCCACTTGTACTGCTTGACGGGCAGCACCGAGCAGAGAATTACCTTGATGCGGTTTGCCTTTGCCAACTGAATCATCGACTCGATGTTCTGCGCGATGTGCTCCAACGAGATGTAGCCATTGTTGCGAGCTACGTCGTTCGTGCCTGCCAAAATAACCACTGCACGAGGATCGAGGTCGATCACATCGGCGCGGAAACGGCTCATCATCTGTTGCGTTACTTGACCACTAATGCCGCGACCTGCAAAATTGTTGTTGTCAAAGAAGTCGGGGTGCATTTCGTACCAGCACTGCGTGATCGAGTTACCCATAAAGACCACCGTCGGAGCCTTCGTGAGCATTGCGTTAGCCTTCTCATAGCGACCATAATCGGCCCAATCCTTGTCCTTCTTCTGCGCCGAAGCCACCAATGGCAACACCGCAACGAGGAGCATCAAAAGTTTTTTCATCGTTTATCTTTTTTGTTGTTAATATGCCTCAGTGTGATTACAAATTTAGTAAAAGTTGCGCGAAAGGCAAAATATTTCGTAACTTTGTGTTGAACTAAACTCAAAACTCCACACACAATGAAAACTCTTTTGCGCGCATTTGTGCTCGTTGTGGCGGCTCTGTTGGTCGCTTGTGGCGCACCCGAGGTGAGCCGTTACAAGGTCATTTCGTACAACATTCGCATCTTGACCGATTATGACACCGACAGCCTCCATTGGGAGGTCCGCAAACCTGCCACTGTCGCTATGATCGAGAGCGAACAACCCGATCTATTCGCTCTTCAAGAGTCGTTGTTGGAGCAGACTCGTTATGTCGAGAGCGAGTGCCCGCAGTACGTGCGCATCGGTGTCGGCGAGAACGACGAAGATCCTGCAAGTGAGGTCAATGCCATCTTCTATCTGCGCGATAAGTTTGATCTGGTTGAGCGAAAGACCATCTGGCTGAGTGCAACGCCCGATACCTGCTCGCGCGGTTGGGACGCCGACTATAATCGTATGGCGACCTTCGTAACCTTGCGTGATCGTAGCAACGACAAGCAATTCACCTATGTCAATACCCATTTCGACCACGTTGGGCGTGTTGCGCGTATCGAGTCGGCAAAGCTGATAGCCGAGCGTGTTGAGACGCTGCGAGTTGCTGGCAATGGGGCAATCATCGTTGGAGGTGATTTCAACTCCGAGCTCGAAGATTCACTTTTGATACCTATGCAGGCGGTGCTCGGTTATGCTCGCCACGATAGCCCCCTAACCGACAACAAGGGGACGTTCAACGATTGGGGTCGTGCTGCCGAGGGCTACATTATCGACCATATATTTTATGCAGGTGTTGCCCCACAGGAGTACCACACTCTCGCTGGCGACTACGGAGTTCCCTACATCTCGGATCACTATCCGATCGCATTTACGTTTGAGATGTAATCGGTTGTATCTCAATATAAAACCCGCCTCGACAGCAGTGTCGGGGCGGGTTTTTGCTTTTCGCAGTGTGGCGATTTACTCCCACTCGATTGTTGCGGGCGGTTTCGACGAAACGTCATACACTACGCGGTTGATGCCCTTTACCTTATTTATAATATCGTTCGACATCTTTGCCAAGAAATCGTAAGGCAGAGGATACCAATCGGCAGTCATACCATCGGTCGAGGTTACGGCACGCAGAGCAACGCAATTCTCATACGTGCGCTCGTCGCCCATAACACCTACACTCTGAACGGGTAGCAGAATCACGCCTGCCTGCCAGATCTTGTCGTACAGACCCCACTCGCGCAGACCGTCGATAAAGATCTTGTCGGCCTCCTGCAAGATCGCAACCTTCTCAGGGGTGATGTCGCCCAAGATACGGATTGCAAGACCCGGACCGGGGAAGGGGTGGCGACCGAGCAGCAGCGGATCAAGACCCAACTCGCGACCCACGCGGCGCACCTCGTCCTTGAACAACAGACGCAACGGCTCGACGATCTTCAAGTTCATCTTCTCGGGCAGACCGCCTACGTTGTGGTGCGATTTGATCGTTGCCGACGGGCCATTGACGCTAACCGACTCAATCACATCGGGATAGATCGTGCCCTGAGCCAACCATTTCACGTCGGTCAGCTTCTGAGCCTCCTCATCGAACACCTCGATAAAGTCGCGGCCGATGATCTTGCGCTTGCGCTCAGGCTCGCTATGACCTGCCAGATCGGCATAGAACTTAGCCGACGCATCGACGCCGATTACATTCAAACCCATATTGGCATACGACTGCATCACGTCCGTAAATTCGTTTTTGCGCAGCAGACCCGTATCCACGAAGATACAAGTCAGCTGTTTGCCGATTGCCTTATGCAGCAGCAGAGCCGCCACCGACGAATCGACACCGCCCGACAGACCCAACACAACCTTGTCCTCGCCAATCTGAGCGCGCAACTGAGCTACGGTCTCCTCGACGAACGAGGCGGGCGTCCAATCCCGCTTATGACCGCAGACACCTACGACGAAATTCTGCAACAACTGCTTGCCCTCGGTCGAGTGATAGACCTCGGGGTGGAACTGAATGCCCCAAGTCTGCTCGCCTTCGATGTGGTAAGCGGCTACACGTACCGACTCGGTGCTTGCGATGATTTTGTAGTTCTCGGGCACACGTACGATGGTATCGCCGTGCGACATCCATACCTGAGTGGTTGCCGACAGACCTTTGAGCAGCGGATCGTTAGGCTCTGCCACCGTCAGCATTGCACGACCATACTCGCGCGTACCCGACGGAGCGACCTCGCCACCAAAGTTGTGCGACAGGTACTGTGCACCGTAGCAGACGCCGAGCAGAGGTTTCTTACCCTTGATCTGCGACAGATCGACCTGCGGAGCGTCCTCATTACGCACCGACGCGGGGCTACCGGAGAGAATCACACCGATAAACTCGTCCAGATTGGGAACTTTGTTGTAGGGGTGAATCTCGCAATAGACGTTCAATTCGCGCACGCGGCGAGCGATGAGCTGCGTGTATTGCGAACCGAAGTCGAGGATTAAGATTTTCTCCATAGTTCTATTTGGTTATTAATTGTTTTTCATTCGTAGCACTTTCTGAGGCAGCCGACGTTTAGCGCACCTGAGCACCTGCCTGACGCTCGAACTGAGCCATCAGGTTGTTCATCACCTTGTCGATCACCTTATCGGTCAGCGTCTGACTCTTATCCTCCAAAACGAAGCTCAATGCGTATGACTTCTTGCCTGCGGGCAGTTTGTCGCCCTCATAGACGTCAAACAGCGATACACTCTTCAACAGCTTTTTCTCGGTCGAGAGAGCAATCGAGCGCAACTTCTCGAATGTTACCTCCTTATCAACCAGCAGAGCCAAGTCGCGCTTAACCTCGGGGAACTTCGACAGCTCCTCGGCTGCGATACGGTGTTTCTTCGATGCCTTCAACAGACGATCGAAGTCCATTTCGAGGAAATAGACCTCCTGTTTCAGGTCGAACTTCGTGCGAATCTTCGACGCAACAACGCCCATACTGAGCAACTCCTTGCCATTCATCTGCACCGACAGAGCCTCAGCGAACAGGTCGTTCTGCACCTTCTCACTCTTCAACGAGTAGATATCCAAACCGAAGCGACGCAACAACTTCTCAGCTACTGCACGCAGCGTATAGAAGTCCGACTTCTCTGCGCGTGCGTTCCACGATTGAGCCGTTGCTGCACCCGTAACGGTGATCGCCAGACGGTAGTTCTCCGAGTAGGGCGCCAACGAGTTCTCCTCGTTCTTAGCCGCCTCGTTATAGTAGTAGCAGTTACCGAACTCATAGAGTTTCAGGTCGCTATTGCGGTGGTTCACATTGAGCTGAACAGCCTCCAATGCATTGAACAGCAGCGTCTGACGCATTACGTTCAGATCGGCACTCAGCGGATTCATAATGCGAACGCAATTCTCTACCTTATAGCTCTCCAAGCCCTCGTAATACGAGCCCTTGGTGAGCGAGTTGCTCATAATCTCGACAAAACCATTATCGGTGAGCAGGTCGCTAACCATATTGACAATCTTCGACTTGTCGGGTCGCGGAGCATACGAGAGGGTAGAATTGACGTGCTGCGGAATCTCGACATTGTTATAGCCATAGATTCGCAGGATATCCTCGATCAGATCGGCCTCGCGCTGCACATCGACACGATATGCGGGCACTACAACCGACAGAACGCCCTCCTTCTCAGCCTCGATCTCAACCTCCAACGCTGCGATAATCGAGCGAACGGTCTGCTCCGGAATCTCCTTGCCGATCAGTGCATTCACTCGCTTCAACGATACATCGAAACGGAACGGAGCGATCGGTTCGGGATAGAGGTCGATGATCTCCGACGAGATCTTACCACCCGCCAGATCGCGGAACATCAGCGCAGCACGTTTGAGTGCATAGACCGTGCGGTCGGGATCAATACCGCGCTCGAAACGGAACGACGAATCGGTGTTCAGACCGTGGCGCTTAGCCGTCTTGCGCACCCAAACGGGATTGAAATACGCGCTCTCGATGAAGATGTTGGTCGTTGTATCGCTCACGCCCGACTCCAAACCACCGAATACGCCCGCGATACACATCGGACGCTCGGCATTGCAGATCATCAGATCCTGAGCCGACAGCTTGCGCTCAACGCCATCGAGCGTTACGAACGGAGTGCCCTCCTCGCAAGTGCGAACGACGATCTTGCCACCCTCGATCTTATCGGCATCGAAAGCGTGCAGGGGCTGACCCAGCTCGAACAAAATGTAGTTTGTGATATCGACCAGATTATTCTTGGGATTGATGCCCACAGCGCGCAGCGAATCCTGCAACCACTCGGGCGAGGGAGCGATCTGGCAACCCGTAACCGTTACACCTGCATAGCGAGGAGCAGCCTTCGGATTCTCAACCTCGACCTCGATCTTCAAATCGTGATTATCGACCGAGAATTCATCAACCGACGGCCAAGTCAGCTCGACCTGCTGGCCGTTAGCTGTCAGATATGCTGCCAAGTCGCGCGCTACGCCGATGTGCGACGCTGCGTCGATACGGTTGGGGGTCAGACCGATACCAATCAAATAGTCGTCCTTGACATTGAGATACTCCTTAGCCGACATACCTACGGGGGCGTCGGCTGGCAACTCCTTGATACCATCGTGGTCGGCACCAATGCCCAGCTCATCGTCGGCACACAGCATACCGAACGACTCGACGCCGCGAATCTTGCTCTTCTTGATCTTGAAACCCTCGGTTTCACCCATAGGGTAGAGCACCGCGCCAATGGTTGCACAGAGCACCTTCAAGCCTGCACGCACGTTGGGGGCACCGCAAACGATATTGAGCGGCTCGTCCGCACCGACATCGACCGTCGTTACGTGCAGGTGGTCCGAATCGGGGTGATCGACGCAGGTCAGCACCTCGCCGACAACCACACCTGCCAGACCGCCACGAATGGTTTCGATCTTCTCGAACTCTTCGACTTCGAGACCTATATCTGTCAGAATTTCAGCGATCTTCTCAGCCGAGAGATCGGTTTTCAGATAATTTTTCAGCCAATTGTATGAGATATTCATCGCGTATGTAATTGTTTATTTTGTACGAAATATGATTAAAAACGTACAAAGTTACGAAAAAACGCTGGAATAATCAACTGAAATCGGAATAATAGTGCATTTTTCACTGACTATAAATGCATTACACGGAAAATCTCGGAAATACGGGAAATAGCAATTTAGCAAAGAAACGCAAGGTAATGAAATAGAACGGTTGCCTAATCGTTACCCGATAATGGAGTAAGATTTTTCTTTGTGTCGTAACGTTTCATAGTTCTGCATCATATTGCGTAGCAATGTATAACTCGCTGATAACTAATTTTGTAACCAAAAAAGTTGTATTATGCGAAGTACATTTAAGGTGCTGTTCTACGTGAACGGAAGCAAAGAGAAAAACGGTATTGTTCCCATTATGGGACGAGTGACAATCAACGGCTCAGTAGCCCAATTCAGTTGCAAACAGAGCATCCACAAAGACCTGTGGGATGTGAAAGGCAATCGAGCCAAAGGCAAGAGTAAGGAGGCAAGAGAACTCAATCTTGCTTTGGATAACATCAAGGCTCAAATCATCAAGCACTATCAACGCTTGTCGGACAGAGAAGCCTATGTAACTGCCGAAATGGTACGCAATGCCTATCAAGGTATAGGAACGGAGTATGAAACATTGCTCGGTGCATTTGATAAAGATAATGCCACATTCAAGAAGCGTGTAGGCACAGACCGAACTATGTCTACCTATATGTCAAGGGTACGGGCAAGAAACCACGTTGCAGCGTTCATCAAGGCCAACTATAAGCGAAACGATATGTCGATGATTGAGCTTACTCCCGACTTCATCAAGGAGTTTGCGGTATTCCTCGCAACAGACAGAGGTTTGCAGAATGGCAGTATTTGGGCAAATTGTATGTGGCTCAAAGGCGTAGTTATGCGTGCCCATTACAACGGTCTGATGCCGAGGAATCCATTTGCCCAATTCCACATAAGCCCTAATGTCAAGGAACGAGAGTTTTTGACCGAAGATGAATTGAAAACGGTAATGACACACGAATTTACCGATAGCAAGTTGGCATATATCCGAGATTTGTTCGTGTTCGCAAGTTTCACTGCCTTATCTTTCGTGGATATTAAAGAGCTGACCACCGATGATATTGTAGAGGTAAACGGTGAGAAATGGATATTGTCGAAGCGACACAAGACCAAAATCCCGTTTCAAGTGAAGTTGTTGGATATCCCATTGCAGATAATCAAGCGTTACGAGCCATTCCAAGAGAACAAACTCGTATTCCCGAATTTGAACTATTGGAATATCTGTAAACCCTTGAAAAAGATGATAAAAGAGTGCGGAATCGATAAGGATATTTCATTTCATTGCTCAAGGCATGGATTCGCGACCCTCGCTCTTAGTAAGGGTATGCCAATCGAGAGTGTAAGCCGAGTTTTGGGACATACCAACATCGTTACAACACAGCTGTATGCGAAGATTACCACCGAGAAAATCGACAAGGATTTGACGATGTTCGGCAACCAATTGAATCAATCATTCGGCAATACAATAATGGCATAAGGTATGGAACGAGCAATTATAACAATCAGCGAATCGGACTATGTGAACATACCCGATGGCAATGTATGGATGTCGTTTTCGAAACTTGTGGTGCTGTTCGATGTGGCAGCCCCCACATTAAAGGCTGCTATCCGAGCCATACACAAAAGCGGAGTGATAGCGGAACACACGCAACATTGCGAGGTAATACCATATACCTATTGGGCTACCCTCTACAATATGGATATGATTGTAGCCCTCGCTTTCCGTATAAACTCATACGGTGCAGAGAAGATACGGGGTGAGTTGTTAAAGAGAATATGCGGACGAAAAGAGAAAGTATGTTATCTCTTTTCTCTTGCAAATCAATCTGTTGAAATTATAAATTGAATCCTTGTTTGAGCATTGAATGGCTATGGGCGGTTAATATTCCAATAATCGTCCATAGTCATTCCATTCCCCATACATTTTTCCCTTTCGGGTTTCCTCAATAAGATGAGCCAATGCTCTTTTGTATGAATCGGGATATCTTGTCTTGGAGAAACCTATGTTAACGTGAGTTCGATATAAGTATTAGAACATTTGTAGCTGCCCGTCATTGATGAAATCCAAATCAATGGCGGGCTTCTTCTCAAAGAAACAATAAGCCGCAATAGCTCCCAATGCATTTGCAATGAAATTGCTGAATGATCTGTGTCTGGAGTGCTCAATTTGAGCGATGTTCTTCAATTCGTCATTCACTGTTTCAATGAGTGCCCTTTTTCTCAAACAAATCTTGTCAGAGATGGAGCGAATTCTTCATGTTGTTCTTCACTTTGGTTATCAGTTGTACACCATCTATGAAAAGGTTTTCGAACAGAGCCTTCCCTATATATCCCTTGTCTCCAAAGAGCTTCCCCTTAATGTTTTTCAGCAGCACTCCATCCTTCAAGGGTTCCCGGTCATCAACGTTCCCCGTGGTGAACATGAAATTCAGGATTTCTCCTTTGTCATTGATTATCAGATGCAGCTTGAATCCGAAGAACCATCCCAGAGAACATTTTCCCCTGCTTGCAAGCCCTTCAAAGGTCTTGTGCATATGTATGCGTTGGTTGCGGCATACGCGCAATGGAGTACTGTCGACAAAACTTATCCCTGTACATTCTCCGAGCAGAACCTGTTTGATGAAAACTGTCAGTTTCAGGAGAAACTCTTTCTGTAGCTCGACAAAACGATTGTAGGAAACGGTGTTGGGGAACATATGCCTACAGTGTTTGCAGACGTAGTGAAGGTAGTAGTGCTTGAAGCAGCGGAATCCTCCCGAGTGGAAGAGGATGAGGATGACGATTATTTCCGCATCGCTCATTCGATTGGATTTATGACGATGTTTTTTCCCCTCTTCAGGAGCCGATAACATGTTTTGCTTCTGTTCTGCATCAAAAAACTTGCAGAAATCATCTGCCAAATAGAAAATTTCAGTAACTTTACCCTCGGTGAACATAGCGATAGTTGTTTGTAATTGTTTTGATTAGAACCTTAAATTTACAGCAATTATCGCTAATCACCAAATATTCAAACGATTATATTTGATAAAACTTCTTCGGGAAATATAAATCCTTATATCGAACTCACGTTATGTTATAAGCCCGTATTCTCTGATATAGCGGATGGAATGATTTGAACTTGCTCCACACTCGTGCCTGTTTTAAAGCCGTTTCAACATCTTCATCCATCTTGAAACTACATATATCCATTTGAGGAAGTACGGCTCGTCCTGCCTCTGTCATCAAACCCAGTTTCTCCAATCGTCTTACACGCTCCTTGTTGAGTTCAGTCCAAGGACTGTTTTTTCTGCGTGGAGAAAACCGTTGCATCGCTATTTCATCAACATAGCGAATGGTGCTATCTATCCACCCGAAGCACAATGCTTCCTCAACCGCATCAAGATAATAGAATTTATCATCACCAGAGGGTTTTCCACGCTTAACGGCAACCCAACACTCCTTTTCGATGGCAGAGTGTTCCGATAGCCATTCTCTAAACTCCGAGCGATTCTTTATTTGCAATATGTTCGAATAAGCCATTTGTAATTGATATATATATATTTTGCAAAAGTACTCAAAATAAACAATATGAGAGAATTTCTACTATTAAAAATCATCTCAAACTAACTCCTTCACTCGGATTCCCACCCTCAATGTATCTTATTCATCATTCTGCTATAATTTGCGTAGCAACTTATCCGTCAATCACTTATATTTTTGTAGCTGACATTTTTCAAACCCAAAAGAGTGAAATATGGAAGTAAACAAAGTTACATCAAGCCATCAACCACCATCAGATGGTGGTATGGCAAAAGAAGAGTTTATCCGAGTGGGAACAACGCTCTACAAGATTGTGGAGCAACCGAGACTGAGTGGCGGATATGTGAAGAAGCGTATCCCGTGGAACAATGAAACGCTCCGCCAAGACTATGGCAAGGACTACATCGGCAGCGTTCCCAAGTATGACGGATTCTGTACCGTACCCGAGCACATCGGCTATCGCCCTGTAATCGGCAAGTTCCTTAACCTCTATGAGCCGATAGACCACCAACCGCAAGAGGGAGATTTTCCCTCTATCCGCTCATTGGTGGAACACATCTTCGGTGAGCAATACGAGTTGGGTATGGACTATCTGCAACTGCTCTACCTGCAACCCGTTCAGAAGCTGCCAATCCTGCTGTTGGTATCGGAGGAACGCAACACAGGCAAGAGTACATTCCTCAATTTTCTGAAAGCCCTCTTTCAGAACAATGTCACATTCAACACCAACGAGGATTTCCGCAGCCAATTCAATTCCGATTGGGCAGGCAAGCTCCTTATCGTGGTCGATGAAGTGCTGCTCAACCGCAGGGAGGACAGCGAGCGATTGAAGAACCTTAGTACCACATTATCATACAAGGTGGAAGCCAAAGGCAAAGACCGTGATGAGATAGCGTTCTTTGCCAAATTCGTGCTATGTTCCAACAACGAGTATTTGCCCGTAATCATCGATGCAGGTGAAACACGCTATTGGGTACGCAAGATAAACCGCTTGCAGTCCGATGATACCAACTTCCTGCAACGCTTGAAAGCGGAGATACCCGCATTTCTCCATTTCCTCAGCCATCGCCAACTATCCACCGAGAGGGAGAGCCGAATGTGGTTCAATCCCTTATTGCTGCATACCGAAGCGTTGCAGAGGATTATACGCAGTAACCGTAACAGATTGGAGATAGAGATCTCGGAGCTGTTGCTCGACATTATGGCAACTATGAATGTGGATAGCGTTTCATTCTGCCTTAACGACCTTATCGTGCTGTTGATGCATTCACAGGTAAAGGTAGAAAAACATCAAGTGCGTAAGGTGGTGCAGGAGTGTTGGAAACTGACACCTGCACCCAACGGGCTTACCTACACTACCTATCAAGGCAACTACAATCAAAGTTGCCACTATGAGCCGATAAGGAGAGTGGGACGTTACTACACCATCACAAGAGAGCAACTCGAATCCTTGTAACACTATCATTTTTCTGTTGAATTGTTGAATATGAGCATAAACACACTGGTAATAAACAATATACACCCTCAACAAAATCTCAACAAGCAAAAAGAGAAGTTGAGAAACCACACACTCCCATTTGTAGATTTCTCTTTTGGTGAGTGGTTTGTTGAGAAGATGTTGAGGAGTTACAAGTCTGTATATAAGCATATTACATCAACGATTCATCAAATCAACAAAATTTCATTAACCTCAAAATCGTAGTAATATGACAATCAACGATGCAAAGCAAATCAAGTTGGCAGATTATCTGCAAAGTTTGGGCTACACGCCTATCAAACAACAGGGCAAAAGCCTATGGTATAAATCACCGCTTAGAAACGAAACCGATGCTTCGTTTAAGGTAAACACCGAACTCAACCAATGGTATGACTTCGGTATCGGTAAGGGCGGTAACATCATCGCATTGGCAGCCGAGCTGTACCATAGCGAGAATGTAGCCTATCTGTTGGCACGCATAGCGGAGCGGACACCATACATACGCCCTGCCTCCTTTTCTTTTGGCAAGCAACAAACCTCTAATCATAGTTTTGAGGCCATAAAGGTTGGCGAGTTATCCTCGCCTGCACTAATCGCCTACTTTCAGGAGCGAGGAATAAATATCAACCTCGCCAAAAGAGAGTGTAAGGAGTTGAGATTTGAGTATAACGGTAAACCATATTTCACCATCGGCTTTCCGAATATGGCAGGAGGCTATGAACTTCGCAACCGCTACTTCAAGGGTTGTCTCGCTCCAAAGGATATTACCCATATCCGACAGCAGGGCGAGCCACAAGCTGCGTGTTATCTCTTCGAGGGATTTATGGATTACCTCTCATATCTCACTATTCGGGTAAATGACCACCCCGAAGAGCCACGCATCGAGGCACAGGATTATATGGTATTAAACTCAGTTACCAACCTCTCAAAAGCGGAACGACTGCTACGACCGTACAGCAGAATCGGCTGTTTTCTCGACAACGATCAAGCAGGGCAAACGGCATTGGAGAGCCTGAAAAAGACGTTCGGAGACAAGCTTCGGGATATGTCGAAACACTATGCTGAGCATAAGGATTTGAACGACTATCTATGCCACAGAATCCGAGCAAAACAGGCAGAGAAAAAATCGCAAGTCCAATCCGTAAAACGGATGCAGCAACCGCAGCCGAAGAAGAAACGAGGCTTCAGGTTATAGCCCACTATAACTACACGCTTCGCTGATGTGTAGTTGTGGGGCAAAGTGACCTCTCTGCACTCCGCTTATGGGCGTTGCCCCTAAGGACCCCGTAAATGGAAACGAGCAAACAAACAGCCTAATTGTAACCAATAAAATCAAAGAACTATGGCAATAAAAAGCAGCATACATATCAAGCCTTGCAACATATCATCAAGCGAGGCTCACAACCTCAGAACTCCCGAATATATGCGTAACATCGGGGAGTCGAAAATCTACCTCATTCCCGAACTCGTTGCCAACAACGAGCATTGGATAAGCCCTCGCATTGGTGACTACGATTTACAGACGCATTACGACAACATCAAGCAGATGGTTAAGGCAAAGACGGGACGGACGATGCAGGAGAAAGAGCGAGAACGCAAAACCAAGAGTGGCAAGATTATCAAGGTGGCTGGATGTTCTCCAATTCGTGAGGGCGTGTTACTCATAAAGTCGAACACCTCATTGGAGGATGTCCGCAGATTTGGCGAGGAGTGCCAAGAGCGTTGGGGCATCACACCGCTTCAAATATTCCTGCACAAAGACGAGGGGCATTGGCTCAGTGGAGAGCCAGCCCCTGACGATAAGGAGAGTTTTCAAATTGATGGTCGTTGGTTTAAGCCCAACTACCACGCCCATATCGTATTCGATTGGATGGACCACGATACGGGTAAGAGCCGAAAACTTAATGATGACGATATGACACAGATGCAGACTTTGGCATCCGAGATTCTATCAATGGAGCGAGGGCAATCCAAAACCGTTACGGGCAAGGAGCATTTGGAGCGTAACGACTTTATCATCGAGAAGCAGCGTGCCGAGTTGGAACGCATCGAGGCAGAGCGACA
>JAFRZW010000008.1 GCA_017442365.1 Rikenellaceae bacterium
CATCCTGAGCCAGGATCAAACTCTCCATTGTAAAAAAATTATCAATATTGTTAGAGTCCTGACTACTTATTTCCTAAAAGGAATTGATGGATAAATACTACATTTCTCTCTAAAATTTTACCAGTAATTCAAAGAACCTTGTTTGAAAAATATCTTTTCGCTACTTGCCTCTCTCTCATCAATCGGCTTTCGTTTGTGATCGAAAGGGACTGCAAAGATATGGCAAATATTTTTAACTACCAAATATTTTCAAGAACTTTTGCAAATTTTTTTCAACATTCCGCGTTTTAAGCTATTTTCGATCGATTCCACAAGCCGTCGTTTCAGGCCGCATCATCTTTCGCGTATATCTTAGAACCGTGTTTCTTTCGTTTTGCGGGTGCAAAGATAGCGCATAATTATCCAAACTTCCAAACATTTTTTGAACTTTTTTCATAAAAATTTTACACTATTTTTGCATTGCACTGATTATCCGATGGTTACGCCACAAACTTTTTTCGTCTTATTTTGCATTATCAGTCGCAGCTATGGCAATTATCGAGCAGACGGAAACAACACTCAGGCACGCTATTCCGCGATGGGGTTTGCCGCATGGCGCTCGGCATAGTTTTTACACCTATATATTATATAGGAGGAGCGCGTGGGCATTTTCGACTGCATTGCACAAAAAAATCATATCCCGCCCTCGATCGAGGTGCGGGATATGATCAAAATTTCGATTCCTAAGGCTTAGAAACGCAAGCTCAAACCTACGCGGAAGGTATTTTTCAGAGCGTCGCTACCCAAATAGTAGGCTGCGTCCACCTGAATCATATCGATCACGCGCACGCCAAGACCCACGGTTGCGTAGCTCATCTTCGCCTTGCCGTCCAAGTGGTAGCCCACGCGAGCTGCAACAGTGTTGAATGCCATATACTCGGCACCGACACCTGCAACGAAGCCCGTGTAGCCCATAAATTTGTAACCGGCATCGACACCGACCTTAATCGAATGTGCGTCGCTGGGCTGCGCTGTAAACATTGCACCGAGCACCGCCTTTGCGGGCAGAGCCGAGCCTTCGCCCTCGCCATACTTCAACTTCGAGCCGATATTTGCAGCCTTGAAACCCAGATCGAGGTTCGACTTCTCGCCCAGAGCCAGACGATACTGAACACCCAGATCAACCGCGATGGCCGAGCCCTTGGTATCAGTTGCGATCGTCGAGCTAACGTAATGAGCCGCAACACCCACACCGAGGCTCTCGCCAATGCGAATACCGTAACCCAGATCGATGGTCATATCCTTCGGCGAGAAGGTATCCTTCGTCGGATTGCCGTTAGCGTCCATACCCACGCTGCCAGCCGACTGCAAGTAGCGGAAACCGACCGCGATCGAATGACGCTCAGCCAGCGTAAAGTAGGCACCTGCGCCCATCAACGTATTCTTCTTTTCGAGATCCTTCGTCAGGCCACCTGCCCACGGCGAGTAGTAAGCACCGATCTGGAACTTCTTGTTCGACAGAGGTGCAGCAGCCACATTATTGAATACCGAGAAGGCACTACCCTCAACCGCTGCCGTCAATTCACCCATTGCAGCTGTGCGGGTATCGGCGTTAATGTCGAGCAACGACGCAGCCTCCTGAGCCTTTGCAGCAGTCATTGCGCACAGCAACGCGGCTGCCAAAATTATGATCTTTTTCATAGTTCTATCTTACGTTTTACTTCTTAACAATTGTGCTCTTATAGACCTCGTTGCCGTAGCTAACCTCAACAACGTAGTTGCCTGCGCCCAGAGCCGACAGATCAACCTTAGCCGGTGCAAACGGATCGATCGTAGCGTTGGTCTCCATAGCCATCGGACCTGCCGCACTGAATACGCGAACACCGATCGAGCCCTTGACCGACTGACCCATACGGATATTCAGATCCTTAACAACGGGGTTGGGATAGAGTTCAACGGGCTTGCTATCATCGCGTACCATCACCTTGAAGCTCGTAACAGCCTCCTTGTTACCAGCATCGCGAGCCGTAACGGTAACGGTTACCAAGCCATACTTCGAACCCTCGACAACCAAGTTGCCACCCTCAATGCGTGCAACTGCGGTCGCAGCATTGATCGCAACGTCATATTTCAGCGTCTCGCCATTGCCATCGGTGAAGTAGTCAGACAACGTGTAGCTCTGCTTCTGACCCGTTGCACCCATATAGAGGTCGGGAATCTGCTTAGCTACGGGAGCCTCGTTGCCGATGATGTTGAAGGTGAAGGGAACCTGCGCCGAAGTCAGACCCGACTCATCGCTTACAACAACCTTAGCCGAGTAGGTACGCTCAGCCAAGTTCTGGCTGTTACCGGTGAAGGTTACAGTGATCTTGTTACCCTCAACCGCCATCTTAACGTAGCTGTCGACCGTACCGACGATCTTAGCGGTCCACTTATCGTTGTTAGGCTCAACCACGTCGAACTCGACGGTAGCCTTGTCCCAATACTGCAAAGTCTTGGTCGTCTCACCCACTGCCGTCAGCACGGGAGCGTAGTTCTTCGGCGTTTTGCCCGAAGTTTTTGCCGCAGCTGAGTTCAGACCAAACTGGTCGGTTGCAACCACTTCGATATAGTAAGTAGCGTCATTTGTCAAGTTGGTCAGCTCCAACTCGCCATACGCGTTCGGTGCCAACGTTACGGTCTTGGTCATTGCCGACGTCATCGAACTCGAAGTTGAGTAACGAATGGTATATTTGTCGATTTTGTCGCCAATGCAGTCTGCCACGCCCGTAAAACCAATGGTCAGCGAGTTATAGGTTGATGCTACAACTCTCAGATCCTTAACAGCCTCAGGAGCAACGGGATCATCAGTCGTAATCGTGCCGAAGCAACCGCCCGAAGTCTTGTTCCACTTATCAACCGAGATCACAACTACATTGTACTCCGATGTCGGCGCAAGTTTATTCAACTGACCTGAGATAGCATCGCCCACTGCACGACCGCCTACCGCTACAACTGTCGGACCATACAACGTGGTGGTTGCGCTCACTGCGCCCTTCTCGGTTACAGTGATATCGCCCTTGCTCCAATAGATACGATAATTATTTACGGGAGCACCTGTGTAATCACCCGTAACTTTCCACTCGATTGTTGCGTTATCAATACCCTTATCGGTCTGCTCGAACGACTCAACAGCCTCAGGAGCTACGTGATCATCGGGAACCTGAACCTCACCGTCCAACTTCGACAAAATAGCATTAGCGTCGATCAGACCAGCGCCCAACTTACCGCGATAGTCCTTCATATACATAAAGTAGTTCTTGCCACTAATTGTAACGCCCTTGTAATCGTCATCAAGCAGATAGCTTTCGATATCACGCGCCGTATCGTAGATATAATCCTTCAAATCCTCAGCCGACAACTTGATACCCAACTGCTCTGCATACGAAACCGCCAATGCCGCCACACCCGAAACGTGCGGACAAGCCATCGAGGTACCATACTTATAGCTATAAGTACCACCCGATTCGGTACTCAGAATGCTACCGTAGCTACCATCTTCCTCATCAACGAAGAGGTGATCACCACCTGGAGCAGTGATATCGACCCACGTACCATATGCGGTAAACCACGACGGACGATAGTCAGCAGCCATTGCAGCAACAGCCACCACCTTCTCCTCAGCAGCGGGATAGATCTTACCATCTTTGTACATATAACCTTCGTTACCGGCTGCGAACACCAACAGACCACCCTTCATCGGACCTACCTGCACCTCGCCGGTCTCGTCCGTACCTGCATACTTTGTAAAGTAGTCAATCGCCTCAGTCATCTGCGAATAGTCTTTATCCACTGCGTTAGGCTCACCAAACGACCAGCTACACTGACCGATCACTGCACCATTGTTACAAGCATATACGATTGCAGGACCCGAGCAAGCCGAGCCTTTACCCTCGCCATACTCATTGAAGTTTGCACAACTCATCAGACGAACACCATCGCCAACGCCCGAGCCACCAGCAATACCCGATACACCCTTGCCATTGTTATTGACCGCAGCGACCGTACCTGCTACGTGAGTACCGTGCGAGCCCGCTGACAAATAACCGCCACTCTTATAGAAGAAGCTATAACCAAACAGGTCATCAACATAGCCATTATTGTCATCATCGACATCGCTCTGACCATTCTTCTCAGCCTCGTTCCACCACATATTATCTTTCAAATCCTCGTGGTCCCAATCAACCGGAGTATCAATAACAGCGACAATCACATTGCTCGAACCTGTACACTTAGCCCAAGCAGGAACAACATTCACGTCAGCACCTGCACGCGACAGATCCATATAGGGAGTACCATCAGCCTTCTTCCAATCGGTACCGCGGTTCTGATAATGCCACTGATCAGTCAGCTTGGGATCGTTGAACGGCAACTCATCATACTCGGCCATCAGGTCGTATGCCATATCAACCGAGACCTCAACGCTTTCGTTAGCATTCTTAGGCAACACTACCGGCATATTGTACTCAACTACCGACAGATCCTCGTTCTGCGACAGGATCTCGCCAACTTTCGACATCGAAACGCCCTCGTCGAACGAAATCTTGTACCACAAATGCAGACCAGCCTTGCGCTGACGAGCCTCGAAGCGACCTGCATCGGGGAACAGACGCTCGATATTGTATGCGCCCACCGTCTTGCAGAATGCGTCGATCGACTCGACACCCGTTACAACCTGACCCTCGCTCATCAATGTCGTAGCCGACTCGATCGTCTCGACTGCCGGCTCGCGGAATTTCACGATAATCTCACCTGCAATGGCTTGCTCTGCACTGAACACCATCTGGGGTTTCTGCGCCAACGTCGGCGACGATACCGTACCGTCGATATTCATCGCGTCGTCAATCGGCTGATCGACACACGATGCCAACATTGCTGTTGCGCACATCAAGAGTAAAAATTTACACTTCATACGTAATTCATATTTAATTAATTTGTATCTTCTTTTTGTCAGCGCGCACGATCCTCAAAAATCGCACATTTCTGAACTTACAAATATAGAAATTTTCTATGTATCGACAAAAAAAAGAGGGATATTTTACACTATCCCTCTAACTTTTTCGATACAATATATCATTTACGACAGAATCGGCTCCTCCGAATTGAAGAACTTATATTGGAACAGCAGCAGATAGACCACCGCAACCGAGATATAGGCGTCGGCCAAATTGAAAATTGCGCCGAAGAAATAGTTGTTGCTATCGACCAGGAACGACAGCCAATCGGGGCAACCGTTCCACTGAAACAACGGGAAATAGAACATATCAACCACGCGACCGTGCATCAAACCCGCATAACCGTCGCCCCAATGTGCCACCTCGAACGGAGTCGATTCCGAAAAGATCAACCCATAGAACGCACTATCGATGATATTTCCGACCGCACCTGCGAAGATCAACGCAAAACCCACAAGCACCCCCGTCGGTGCCTTTGCGCGGATCAATCGCCACATATACCACGCGATTGCTCCCGCCATCACCACGCGGAACAGACTCAGGAACAGTTTGCCCCAATCCGCACCCAGCTCCATTCCGAATGCGAACCCCGGGTTCTCGACAAAACGCAACTGAAACCAATCGGGCACAACCATAATCGCCTCACCCAAAGCCATATGTGTCTTGACCCATATTTTCAGCAACTGATCTGCCACGAGCAGCACAACGATCAGTATCGACAACTTCTTTCCGTTCATAGTCATTTATTTTCCACAAAAGTAACTATTTTTTGCGAAATAGCAACCGCCTCAACAAATTCGTACAGATTTGGGCGACTTCACCTTTTTTCGCAAGCCTCACCCTTGCTGCTTGTCTTCTTGAACGAAGCGAACGATTTATTTATATTATTCGCTAACACTCAGAATGACAAGGATTACGGAGTGGTTACGGGTTTTGCAAGCGGATTACAAACCGCAAAGCCGAAAACAACAAAACACGCCCTTCGGCGTGAGCACAGCCAAAAAACAAAAGCGACCCCATCGTGGGATCGCTTATGCCTGATTGGTCGAGAGTCTAATTATTTCGTAGCCTCTTTAACCTTCTCAGCAGCAGCCTTTACAGCGTCAGCAGCCTTCTGTGCAGCGTCAACACCAGCCTCAACCTTCTCAGCGGTCTCAACTACCTGCTCAGCTACCTCCTCAACCTTGGTCTGCTCGCAAGCCTCAGCGTCCTCGCACTCAGTGCAGTCAGCCTCAGTGCACTCCTCAGCAGCCTCAACTACCTCAACTGCCTCATCAGCAACAGCCTCTGCCTCAGCAGCGGGCTGGTTAGCGTTACCGCAACCTACGAATGCGAAAGCTGCAGCTACTACCATAAAAGAGAAAAACTTCTTCATAGTCGTAAAAAATTAAAGATTGTTAAACCTTGCAAAAATAAGTATTCGTTTCTAAAAATGCAAATAAATTACTCAGAATAGTGCATTTTTATTCAATTTTTCGAGCGAAAGCTGCTATCGGGATCTCCGTTCGAGTGATATGAGCCTTGGGGAAGATCGTCTTAACCCGTCCCCAAAGGATCGTTGCCTCCTCCTGAGTCAAACAATTTCCAACCGCCACAATGAAATAGGGATTGCGATAATCCTTATAGACGGGGATCGACGGAAAGCTGGCACGAAACAGCTGCTCGGCCTGTGCCGCACGCACGCGCGCATCTTGACTATTGTCGTAGAAGATTCCCACGCGGAAACCACGCACGTGGCTGCGCTGGGTTTGGGTCGTAGCCGAGGCCACTGCCGCAGGTGCATCACCGTGTTCGCGCACCTCGACCTTCGCTCCACCCTGGCTTTGTGCAAGTTGAGCGCGGAACGAATCAATATTTTGTGCGCCGACCGTTACCACAGCCATCAACGCCATAATTATCAATACGATACGTTTCATCTTACTTCGCGTTTAGATCCTCAAATTCGATCAACCTCCTCGGTCGATAATGCAAATTTACTAAGAAATTTCGGCAGATCCATATCTGCAACGAAAATATTTTTACGTACGGGACCCACTTTGACCTTCGCGTCGATCGTTACGCTCATCTCGTCGAAGCTCTTATTGCGCACTCGGTTGAGCACCACAATCGCCGACAGCGGGTCATAAACCTTCATTCGGGTCGAGATTTCCAGCTCGCCCTCGAAGCGTTTGGGCAGCTCCACCACATCGCGCAACTGCAACATCAACACCTTGTTACGATCATATTTCAGTGTCAGCTCAGCCTCCTCCAACGTGATCTTGTGGCGCGTCTGGTTGGCCACCGACACAACCACATCGACACCCGACATGCCGTGCGGCACGATCTGCTCGACGCCCTCGAAACGAATCTTCTCGCGCAGCTTTTCCGCCTGTCGCTCCTTGTTACACGACCCCAAAAGCAGCGCGCACGCCACCGTCAAAACCAAATACAGAACTCGTTTCATCGTTTTACTCCTATGTATAAATATGCTATTCCGAATGTGAGCGGCAATGCTCGACACTCCGACAGACCCGCCTCACCCATCATCTCGACAAAGCGTTCGGGCGCGGGAAAATGATCAACCGACGCGGGCAGGTATTCGTATGCTGCACGATCGCCCGACAGCCAACCACCCACAACAGGCATCACCTTATGGAAATAAAAACGGTAAAGTGGCGCAATTATTTTGTTCTTCGGGCACGAAAATTCCAAAATTGCAACTACGCCCCCCTTATGCAGCACACGTGCCATCTCGCTCAGTCCCTGCTCTTTATGAGCAAAATTACGGACACCGAAACCGACCGTTACGGCATCGAACTCACCCTCGGCATAGGGCAATTGCTCAGCATCGGCAATCCCCAGCTCGACTCTTTCGCCCAAAGCTCGACGAGCCACCTTAGCACGTCCCACCTCGACCATCTCGGTCGAAATATCAGCGCCTGTAACCCTCACGTCCTCAATGCCTTTGGCAATAGCTATCGCCAAATCGCCCGTTCCCGTCGCAAGATCCAGAACTCGCTTGGGAGCAAACTTTCGCAACTCACGCACCGTACGTCGTCGCCACAAGTGGTCGATACCGAGCGAAAAAAGGTGATTCAACGTATCGTAGCTCGGTGCAATGCGGTCAAACATCGCACGAATCGGACCTTTGGATTGAGATGTAATTTGGGCCATAGTAATTATTGATAACGTATTGATGTATCGGGTTTTATGAACGAAATGATCATCGTCGGGATCACCATCAGCAGCACAATCACCGCCACCGTGCCGACGTTTAGCGCCAGCAGCCACCAAAGTTCGACACTGATCGGCACCTCCGAGAGCATATACCCCGACGGATCGAGCCGAACGATGTGTCCCCAACGCTGTAACGCGCAGATTGTCAAGCCAATGACATTGCCCCACACAGCTCCGCGCGCCACGATATAGAGCGAACGGTAGAGGAACACGCGCTGAATCGCCCCGTTGCGCATACCCATCGCTTTCAGCAGACCGATCATTCGCGTGCGTTCGAGCAGTATGATGAGCATTGCCGAGATCATATTCATCAGCGCGACGGTGATCATTATCACGATGATTACCACTGCATTAACATTGTGTGCGCGCAACCAATCGAATATCGTCGGGAAACGTCGCTCGATATCATCAGCCATCAGATTTGCCCCTTCGGTGATGCTCACCTCGGCTGCGATGCGATCGACATCGGTGGCAAACTCGCTGAGGCGCGAGAAGTCGCGGCAGTTGATCTCGTAGCCCGTAATCTGCTCCGCGTCCCAGCCGTTAAGTCGCTGGACATTACGCAGTTCAGTAACCACGATCATATCGTCCATCTCGCCCATTCCGGTCGAATATACACCGCAAATCTTAAAGCGGTCGCGTCGCGGGCGACCGTCCTCCTGCACGAATAACATCTCGACTTTCGAGGCGGTATCGAGGCGCAACATCGCAGCCAGCGATTCGGAGATCAGCAGATCTTTATGGCGCTCCTCACCTCCCACACGCGGCAGCACGCCACGCACAAGACTCTCGGCAAAGAAGGTCGAATCGTACCCTTCGCCCACACCTTTGAGCATCACGCCCTGCATCGCCTCCGCCGTGCGAACGATACCGCCCTTGACAGCGTACTGCGAGATCGAGGCCGCGAGGGGCAGCGCCCGAACACGCTCTTCGAGCGAGGTTGAACGGAGGATTGGCGCGCGCTCGAACGAGGAGTTGCCATCGAGATTAACCACCTGAACGTGAGCGCCGAAGCCTATGATCTTTTCGGTTATCTCGCGTTTGAATCCCGTGATCACAGCCAGCGCCACAATCATCACCGCCACACCAATCGCGACGGTGGTCGTAGCGATACGCACCATCACATTGCGGCGACCCTCGTCGGGCGACGAGGCGAGGCGGCGGGCTATGAAAAATTCGAGATTCAAAATTTCGTTATTTTTATGCAAAGTAAGGTAAAAATTTTATATTTTTGTCCAAATACTAAGAATTTTATGACAAAACTTGCACTCATAACCGGAGCATCGTCGGGTATCGGCGAGGCTACCGCACGAAAATTGGCCTCGATGGGCTACGACCTGATTCTCACCGCACGCCGCGCCAACCGCCTCGAACAAATCGCCGAGCAGATCCGTTCGGAGCACAATGTCGAGGTGCAGAACCTCATCTTCGATGTGCGCGATGAGAGCGCCTGCGAGGAGCATTTGGCACAGATTTCGACCGAGCGACCGATCGACGTGCTGGTCAATAACGCGGGTTTGGCAGCAGGATTGGAGCATATCGACGTCGGCTCGACCGAGGATTGGAACGCAATGATCGACACCAACATCAAGGGTCTGCTCTACGTAACGCGCATCATTTCGCGCCGTATGGTTGCGGCCCAACACGGCCACATCGTCAATCTCGGCTCGATCGCAGGCACACAACCCTACGAAAACGGAGCGGTCTATTGCGCCTCGAAGCACGCCGTACACGCCATTTCGCAGTCGATGCGTTCGGATCTGGTCGCACACGGAATCAAGGTGAGCGAGGTGCGTCCGGGTATGGTCGAGACGGAGTTTTCGGTGGTGCGTTTCCACGGCGACGAGAAGCGTGCGAAGGGTGTCTATAAAGGCGTTACACCGCTGACAGGCAGCGATATAGCCGAGGTGATCGGTTGGATCGTCAGCCAGCCCGCGCACGTCAATATCGACGACGTACTGATCACTCCGCAACAGCAGGCCAACGCTTACTTGACGGTGCGTAAATAGCGTACTCGATTGGTCAAAAGGTCGATGAACGCAATAAAATCAGATACGATTCGTTATCTTTGCAACGAATTTAACACACTAAAAAAACTTAACAGACAATTATGCCCGTAGCAGGAATTAATATCGAATGGCTGCTGATCATCGTGATCGGCATCGTGGGAATGCTGGTGCAGTGGCGCTTGCAGTCCGTCTTTACAAAATATTCGCACGTACGCACCTCGAACGGAATGACAGGTCGTGATGTGGCCGAGAAGATGTTGCGCGACAACGGTATCTTTGACGTCCGCGTAACCTCTACTCAGGGACACCTGACCGACCACTATAACCCCGCAGATAAAACCGTAAATCTCAGTGAGTCAGTCTATAACAGCCCTTCGATCGCGGCAGCGGCAGTTGCAGCGCACGAGTGCGGCCACGCTGTGCAGCACGCCCGCGGTTACGCTTGGCTCGAAATGCGTTCGAAATTGGTACCGTTGATCTCGATCACCTCGCGCTTCTCGACGTGGGTGATTATCCTCGGAATGCTCACGATCAACACCTTCCCCGCGCTGTTCTGGGTTGGTATTCTGATGATTGCCGCTTCGGCACTCTTCTCGGTCATAACTCTGCCCGTCGAGTATAACGCCTCGTCTCGTGCGCTCGATTGGTTGCGCTCGACCCGCACGCTCGACGACTCGCAGATGGAGGGTGCAACGATCTCGTTGCGCTGGGCGGCTCGCACCTATCTGGTGGCGGCACTGAGCGCCATCGCAACGCTGCTCTACTACCTCGGTTTCGCCCGCAATCGCGACTAAATCACTATGGAACGTCTCGACGAAGCGGTATTCTTGGCACTCAATTTCGACGGCGGCTCGGCCATCGATCAGGCGATGTTTGTGGTGTCGGGAAGACTGACGTGGATACCATTGTATCTGCTGATCATCTTCTTGATCTGGCGTCGATATGGCTGGCGCACAACGCTTTTCGCAGTTCTGCTGATCGCAGCTGCGGTGGGAGCTGCCGACCAGATATGCAACCTCTTCAAGAACGGTTTGCAGATGTTGCGACCCAATCACGACGCGGACGTTGCCCCGCTTATGCACTTCCCGCTGCGCAATGGCGAGCCCTACGTCAATAAGGGTCTGTATGGTACGGTTTCGGCACACGCCTCGACCACAACCGCTATCGCCTACCTCGCTCACTCGTTCATTCACGAACGGCTGTGGCGCACCGCGGGTGCCGTCGCCGCAGCAACGGTCGCTGTGTCGTTCATTCGACGTCGCTGGTTTACAATCGTGGCCTTCGTATGGGTGGCAATGATCTGTTACTCACGCATTTACCTCGGCGCACACTACCCCTCGCAGGTCATCGCAGGCGTCGCTCTTGGCATCGTGATCGGCATCATCGGAGTATGGATCGCACGCCGAACGGGACTCTATAACGTCGCAAAAGAGTAAAAACGATACCTATATTTATATAAATGACGCCCGAAATGTTCGTATTTCGGAGGATTGTTCGTATCTTTGTAGCTTAGAAATAACTATAACACGATTATACACTATGGCATTTGAACTTAGCGAACAGGAACAGTTGCGACGTAACTCGCTCGCACAGTTGCGCGCGTTGGGCATCGATCCCTACCCCGCAGAGATGTTCGATGTAACGGCAACAGCCGCTGAAATTCAGCAGAATTTCGACCCCGAAAAGAATAACTATCAGGACATTCGCGTTGCAGGCCGTATTATGAGCCGAAGAATTATGGGTAGCGCGTCGTTCTTCGAGATTCAGGACCACACGGGCCGAATCCAGATCTATATCCGCCGCGACGACGTGTGCGAGGGCGAGGATACAACACTCTACAACACCGTATTCAAAAAGCTGCTCGACATCGGCGACTTCGTTGGTATTGAGGGCTTTGCGTTCGTTACCAAGACTGGCGAACTGTCGGTTCACTGCCGCAAATTCACCATTCTGAGCAAGTCGATCCGCCCGCTGCCTATCGTTAAGGAGAAGGACGGTCAGGTCTATGACGCACTGACCGACCCCGAGGTTCGCTATCGTCAGCGCTACCTCGACCTGGCGGTGAATCCCCACGTACGCGAGGTATTCGTTAAGCGTGCGAAGATTATGCAGACGATGCGTGAGTTCTTCAACGAGCACGGCTGCTTGGAGGTCGAAACGCCTATCCTTCAACCGATTCCGGGTGGTGCTGCGGCACGTCCGTTCATCACGCATCACAACGCACTGGACACCGATTTCTATATGCGAATCGCAACGGAGCTCTATTTGAAGCGTCTGATCGTGGGCGGTTTTGCGGGTGTGTATGAGTTCGGCAAGAACTTCCGTAACGAGGGTATGGACCGCACACACAACCCCGAGTTCACCTGTATGGAGATCTACGTCGCTTACAAGGACTACAAGTGGATGATGTCGTTCACCGAGCAGATGTTGGAGCGCGTGGCAATGGCTACGAACGGCACCACCGAGCTGACGATCGGCGACAAGCAGATCTCGTTCAAGGCCCCCTTCCGTCGTCTGACGATGACCGACGCCATCAAGGAGAAGACCGGCTACGACATTACGGGTCAGTCGGAGGAGCAGCTGCGCGAGGCGTGCAAGCGTCTGAATGTCGAGGTGGACGACACGATGGGTAAGGGTAAGCTGATCGACGCTATCTTCGGTCAGTATTGCGAGGAGGATCTGATCCAGCCCACGTTCATCTGCGACTACCCTATCGAGATGTCGCCTCTGTGTAAGCGCCACCGTGAGAATCAGGATCTTACGGAGCGTTTCGAGTTGTTCGTGAATGGTAAGGAGTTGTGTAACGCCTACTCGGAGCTGAACGATCCGATCGATCAGTACGAGCGTTTCCAGGAGCAAATGCAGCTCAGCGAGCGCGGCGACGACGAGGCGATGTTTATCGATATGGACTTCGTGCGTGCATTGGAGTATGGTATGCCCTCGTGCTCGGGTATGGGTATCGGTATCGACCGTCTGACGATGTTTATGACCAACCAGCCCTCGATTCAGGACGTGCTGTTCTTCCCCACAATGCGTCCCGAGAAGAAGGTTCAGCGCGACGACGACGCAAAGTATGTCGAGGCTGGCGTACCTGCTGAGTGGGTTGCTGTGGTGCAGAAGATGGGTTACATCACCGTCGAGGCACTGCGCGGCACGGCTCAGTCGGGCGGTATGAAGCTCTTCAACGACCTCTGCGGCTTCAACAAGAAGAACAAGTTGGGTCTTGCAACCGCCGAAATGAAGGCGTGGATCGAGGCACAGGCGTAAATCGCAATTCAAGATTCAAAATTCAAGATTCAAAATTGAGAATTGAGAATTAAAAGTTTTTTGGATTGAGTAAAAAACGGCAGTTTCGACTGAAACTGCCCAAGTTCAGCGGCTCGCGCGAACTTTGTCGCGCGACCCCCACAGCCGCCGAACTTGGATCGAGAGGTCGCCAAAAATAATACGCAACGACCGCAAGGTCTGCACCAAAATTTTGACATACACCGCTCGCCACGCCCCACTCGGAGCGTAGCGACCAAATCCCCTCCCGAGGAGGGGATTTAGGGGTGGGTCAGACCTGCAACCGCGACCGCAAGGGCGCGCGTGGCAGAATGCAAACAAGATGTAACTACTTAAATATTAACTAATAAACAAACTTTTACGTTATGAGAAAGAAGATTGTAGCCGGTAACTGGAAGATGAACACCACTCCGGTTGAAGGCGTTGAGCTGGCAAAGAATGTTGTTGCTGGTAAGGGCGAGGTTTGCGACTGCGTGAACTTCATCGTTTGCCCCCCGTTCACTCACCTGAGCGAGGTTTTGAAGGTCGTTCGTGGCACCGGTATCGCTGTTGGTGCACAGGACTGCGCTACCGAGGCTAAGGGTGCTTACACCGGTGAGGTTTCGGCAGCAATGATCGCATCGCTGGGTTGCGAGTACGTAATCTTGGGCCACTCGGAGCGTCGCCAGTACTACGGCGAGACCTCGGAGACCCTGAACAAGAAGATGGCTCAGGCTTACGCTAACGGCTTGACCCCCATCTACTGCGTGGGCGAGAACCTCGACGAGCGCGAGGCTGGCAACCACTTCGCAGTTTGCAAGGCTCAGATCGAGGAGGTTGTTTTCAACCTGACCGAGGAGCAGTTTGCTAAGCTGGTGATCGCTTACGAGCCCGTTTGGGCTATCGGTACGGGTAAGACCGCAACCGCAGAGCAGGCTCAGGAGATCCACGCCTACATTCGTCAGGTGCTGGCTGAGAAGTTCGGCGAGGCTGCTGCTAACACCCCGATCCTCTATGGCGGTTCGTGCAAGCCTTCTAATGCTGCCGAGATCTTCGCTAAGGAGGACGTTGATGGTGGTCTGATCGGTGGCGCTGCACTGAAAGCTGAGGACTTCCTCGCTATCGGCAAGGGTTTCTAATCAACTGACCCTCAAACAGAAAAAGGCTGTTCCCTACTCGGGAGCAGCCTTTTTTAATTCAAAATTCAAGATTCAAAATGCAAAATTATCCCTTGTCGCAATTAATTTTAATCATTAGCAAAGTTAAATCGCCAAACCCGCCCAGATGGCGGGTGCAAACAAAAAGCCCGAACCGCAATGGTTCGGGCCTTTTGAATATAGATTATTGAGTATTATTACAAAGTAACAAACTCGGTGCGGGGCTGACCTACAAGCTGACGAACAGTAGCCTTGGTCTTAACCTCAGCGCGCTGATCACCGACCTTAGCACGGCGGTCAATCTCACTCTTAGTCAACTTACCCGTAAACTTGCTATCCTTCGAGATCGTTACCGACAGAGCCTTAGCAGCTGCGGTAGCAGTGCTTGCTGCGGGAGTCATCTCAACAGACGAATAGTACTCAGTGAAATAACCAAGGTGCTCACCCTCCTGATATGCAGCGTAGTAGAACGCGACGATCTCTGCACCATACTGAGCGTTCACGGGATCATCAACGATCTTGATATTACCTGCATCGGTCAATTGGAGAACCATACCAGGAGCAAACGGATAATCCTCGGTAGCGGGCTCAAAGAAGTACGGGCCCTCACCATCGTAGAAGCCGATAGTATTAACCACTACATCGTAGCCAGTCGGAGTCGTTACGCCCAAATTCTGAGGAGCCAGATAGAGTTCACCATCAACGTAATCCATAATGATAGCATCGTTGAGCTCGCCCGAAGGATCAAGCAGATACTTCAAGGCTGCCTGAGTCTCCGAGATCTTCTCGATAGTAGCTACATAGCTAAACGATGTTTCAGGCTCTTTGTAGTCAATACCGCTGAAATTCCACTCACCGCAGAAGTCATCAATCGACTCAGCAGCGATAACGCTCTCAACGCTAATAACCTCGGTGTACTCAGCGAAGTTCACGTCAGCCTTAACCTTAGCGGGATCCTTACCGATCATTACGCACTCCAAGGTGTACATATTGTTCTCGAAGGTACCCTTCTTGATGTTCAAGTAGAGATCGAAGCCCGACATCGACTGACCCATTGCCTGGAACTCGTAATCAGCGGGAACGCTAACCTTACCCTCAGCATCTACGCAGAAGTAGATATCGAAACCATCAGTGTATGCGTTCTCAACCTTGATTACCTGACCGAAGGTCTCCTCGTACTCCTCAGCCTTCTTCTCGTCGGTAGGAACACCCTCGTGGAGAGCAACCTGCCACTTACCGCCAGCGATCTGCGAAATCAGAGTAGCGTCCTGCAACTTCGTGAACTCGCAATCGCGCTCGAAGTCTGTACCCATCAAGTTCTTATCGAGGTACAGAGTAGCCCAACTCTTAGGATCGGGTGAACTGTAAACAGCATACCAACCATTAGTAGGCAGATAGAGAGCCAAATTACCCAATGCAATCGACTTAGTCGCGGGATCATAGATACCGATAGGATAATCAGCAGGAGTTAATAGGCCTGCACTGGTGCTCAGGTTATATGCGAACGAGCCAAACAGCATTTCGCCATAACCCCAGTCATTGTTGGTAGTCTGGATAGGCATCCAAACAGCGTTCTTAGCGAGAGTGAGACCCTCCTCAGCAGCCAACTTACCCGAGCAATCAACGATTGTCCAAGTTACGGGCTCCAAAGGTGCAACCTCATCACCAGTAGCATAGTAAGGGAAGTGATATGCCTTATCGCCCTTCTCGTAATAGGTGAATGCGTTAGCGATACGATACATCTCGCAGTCAGCTCGCTTCTCTACATATACATCGTAAGTCTGCTCTGCAGTACCAAATACAGTGAATAAGTTCTGACGGAACATAGCCTCGGTCTCGATAGGCTCCCAAGTTACAGGAGGCTCAGGCGACCAAGTGGTCAGAGTTACGGTGCAACGCTGGTTTGCGTAGGGCGAGTTCGACTCGCTATCAACGTTCATCACGATCTTGAAGGTCTTACCCTGGCCAAGTGCAGCCTGATCTACCGATACGGTGAAGGTCGTCTTCTCCTGACCTGCGTTGAACGATACGGTCGAAGGTACATTAACGCCCTCAGGACGCTCGCTCTTCAAAGTTGCGGTTGCAGCCTCGTCATAGTTAACACGTGCAAGCTCAACCTCGAAACCATTGGTCAGCTCCTCCATCGATACGGTCATTGTCGTAGCGGGGAAGTATGCCTCCTGAGTCTCGGGAAGCTGCGCGGGCTGATACTCGCTCTCCTCCTCACACGCAGTGAAAAGTGCTACGAGAGCAAGTGCCGATGCAAAATATTTTAATGCTTTCATATTCTTTCTCTGTTTTACTCGTTAATAACTATTCAGCAGGAGCAATCCAAAGATCTACTGTACCAGTAGGATCGGGGTTATTCTGAGTCTCAGGAATTGCCAAGTTGTTGTTGGTCTCCTGGCGGGTAATAACGATGTTCCAGAAAGGCGAACGGCCCTCGGTGTTCAAGCAATAGGTTGCAGGTGCGTTAGTGCCCTCGTAACCACGAGTCATACCGATATTGGCACGCTTGCAGTCGAACATACATACACCCTCACCCCAGAACTCTACACGCTTCTGGAAGATCAGCTCCTCTTGGAAGGTCTTGAAATCGGTTGCTGCGCATACATACGAACCATCGAGAATACGCTTGTCCATAATTGCCTTCAACAGTGCCTTACCATTCTCCAAGTTAGCGCGGCCTTCTGCCTCAGCCTCGATGAACAACATCTCCTCCATACGCATCATATTGACCTCACCGCAGTTACCTACTGCATAGTCCGAATAATCACCACCACCCGGACGGAACTTGATCGATACGTAGTCGCGCAACGATGCGATGTACTCCTCAGCGTTGGGGTAGCAGCTCTTGTATGCGTACTCACGCTTAGGATCGATCCACGAGTGCTTACGGAAGTCAGCATCCGATACGCGATCGAAGAAGCTGCTCAATACTGCGGGCATCGACAGCGGAGTATAACCATACTCTGCCTCCTGTGCCGAGTGAGCAAAGAAGTTGTGCAAGTTACCGATGTTCTCGCTCGAAGTGGTCAGTGCCCACATCCACGAGTTGTTCGATGCGTGGTTGTTGAAACCGTTGGTAGGATCCTCCCACTGAGTCTGAGTCAGCGGAGTGTAACCACCCGTAGCAACTGCCTTACGAGCGTACTCAGCAGCCTTTGCGAATGCCGAGTTATCCTTCTCGCCATACTCCAAGTATGCCTTTGCATACAGACCGTAAACTACCGACAGGTCGGGCATTGCGATCGAGGTACGCTTGTAGCCAGCCAGCAGCTCCTCAGCCTTAGCCAAGTCAGCGAAAATCTGAGCATAAACGTCCTCAACCTTAGCACGGCCATTCTCGCGTGCTGCCTCCATCGACTCGGTTTCGAGTGCCAGAACGCACGACAGACCCTCAACCTCGGGACGCGAAGTGTAGTTATTGGGCTTGAACTCGTAGAAACGAACCAAATCCAAGTAGTAGAGTGAACGATAGGTATAAGCGATACCCAGATAAGCCTTCTGCTCATCGGTCAGACCACCGTTAGCGACCTCCATATCGTTGATCATACGGATCATATCGTTGGTGTTCTTGATCCACTTGTAGTAGAAGTACCAGAAATACTGTGCGTAAGCGTAGCTGTTACCCTGCGAACGGCCGGTTGCCCAAGCACCGAACCAGTCGTAACCGGTGTTATCACCTACGACGATCTTCTCCTCCAACATAGCGTCGGTGATCATACGGATTGCGGGATAACCGAAATCGCAGTGCATCGAGCTATTATAGGTAGCGGGGAGGTTCATCGCGGTCGGGATAGCTGCAACAAGTGCCTGCAAAGCCAGAGGCGAGTTCATCACCTGACTCTCAGTTGCGGCACCATTCATAGGCGTAGTCTCCTTAATACAGCTGCTGAGCAGAAGTGCAGGAGCTATCGCTACGAGGATATATTTAGCTATTTTTTTCATAATTGTATATCTCCTTTCTCTGTTTAGAACTGAATGTTAATACCACCCGAGATAGTACGTACGGGAGCGTAGTAAGCGGTACTTGCGCCACCCGAGAACGACTGACGGGGATCCAGACCCTGACGCTTCGACCAGTACCAGATGTTGTCAGCTGCTACGTAGATACGCAGAGTCGATACACCGAACTTCTTGGTCAACTTAGCGGGAATAGTGTAACCCAACTGAGCATTCTGAATATTCAAGTAGCTTGCACTGGTCAAGAAACGATCCGACGATGCTGCCGAATACTGGTCGTTAAACTGCCAACGAGGAATGTTGTTCTCCTCGCCTGCTGCACGCCAAGCGGTGTAAACATCGCGGTGAATGTTAGTACCGGTCGAACCTGCAACGGGCGACTTCATCATACCTGCGTAATCACCGTCGTAGGTCAAACCACCAATCTGATAGGTGAAGTTAACACCGAAGTCAAAGCCGAAGAACTCAACCGAAGTACCGAAACCACCATACAGATCGGGAACTGCGCTACCACACAGGTAATCAGTTGCCTCCGAATAAACCTTAGTAACGGTGCGGTTCTTAACGATAGGCGACTTGGTCTCATCACGCTTAACGGTGCCGTCCTCGTTCATCTCGTACTCGTCCTTGTACCACATAGGCTCGCCAGTCTCCTTATCGGTACCAGCGTACTTGGGCAGGTAGAAGGTGTAGAGCGACAGACCCTCACCAACGAACTTGTTACCCGACTCGAAACCGGGGTGGCCCTCAACGCCGAGCGACTTGTTCTCCTCAGCGATATACAATACCTTATTCTTTACGTGCGTAGCGTTAGCGTTGATGCTCCAACGAACGTTCTTGGTATTAACCAGAACACCGTGCAGATCCAACTCAACACCCGAGTTACGCATATCACCTACGTTATCGTAGTACGACAAGAAACCAAGGTGGCCCGGAACGCCGAACGAGTAGAGCATATCGGTAGTCTTACGCGAGAAGTACTCGATGGTACCCGAGAAACGGCCACCGAACATACCGAAGTCAACACCCACGTTCATATTGGTATTGGTCTCCCAAGTGATATCCTTGTTACCGTAGCCGGTCCAGTTGAGCGATACGTTACCAGCACCGTCATTTACGATCTCATAGCGATCGGTGTAGAGGTAGCTGCTGATACCGTCGTTACCCTGCGAACCGATCGAAGCCTTAACCTTCAACATATTGATCCAAGGTACATCAAACCAACGCTCCTTGTTGATCAACCAGCCAGCACCTGCCGACCAGAAGTTACCCCAACGGTGATCGGGGTGGAACTTCGACGATGCGTCGCGACGATACGAACCGTTAACGAAGATACGGCCATCGTAGTCGTACTGCAAACGACCGAAGTAACCCTCGGTGTTGTACATCGAGCGGCTCGACGACGACGAACCCGGATCCTTGATAACACCGTTCAACTCATCATAGTTCACGTCGAACAAGTTGGTCTTGTAAGCGCCCAACGAGTAACCCTTATTATAATAGTACTCGTGGCCGACCATTACATCGATGTTGTGATCCTGGCAGAAAGTAGTATTATAGGTAATCAACTCCTGAGTATTCAGGTAGAACGAACGACCGTGCGACTTCGACAGAGTACCACCGGTAGTTGCGAACTGACCGTAGTAGGGGTTCGACATATCAGTACCACGATACTCGTCCAGACCAACACCAACGTTGAAACGAGCCTTCAAGCCCTTGATGATGGTAGCCTCAACGTAAGCCGTACCGGTGAATGCGTTACCCTCGGTGTAGCTCTTGTCCAACAGAACCTGCGACAGAGCGTTACCCTGCGACAAGTAAGGACGCGACAGACCTGCGTTCATACCATCACCGTAGTCGTACATAGTGATGCCGTTAGCATCGACCATCTTCGAGCCGTCGGGGTTACGCAGATATACGGGATAAATAGGAGCGATGTTCGAAGTAAATGCGAACACGTTACCGGTCGAACCCGACGCACCCTCGTCCGACAGCTGGTTCCACTCGTAGTTCGAGTACGATGCGTTAGCACCGATGGTCAACCACTTCTTAGCCTGATAATCAGCGCGCAGACGTGCGGTATAACGATACATATCAGTGTTGTTAACGATACCCTCGTCCTTCAAGTAACCGAACGAACCGTACATCGAGATACGATCGCTCGAACCCGAAACACTTGCGTTGTACTCCTGACGGAAACCGGTCGTATAACCCTCGTCGTCCCAGTTGTCAGCGGTCAGCAAGTAATCCTTACCCTTGTAGTTTACTACGTTACCCATAGTAGCACGGGGGTTAACCTTACCGTCCATACCGATGAAGTACTGGTTCGAAGGAACGTTGAAGATCTGGTAAGCCAGACCACCGTTAGTCGAAGTTGCAGTGATCATCTCATTAGCGCGAGCGTTAGCAGCGATTGCGTCCATACCGTTGTTCATCAGGTAGTTGTTCAATGCTGCGTAGTAGATCTCGTAGTACTCAGCAGGGTTGGTGATGTAGTCGTAGTTCTGCACCGCCTTGCTGGTTACGCCCCACTTAGCATCAACATTAACAACCGCGTCGCGGCTCTTCGAGCGCTTGGTGGTGATCATTACCACACCGTTAGCACCACGAGCACCATACAACGAAGTCGAGGTAGCGTCCTTCTGAACGGTCATCGACTCGATGTCGGCGGGGTTGATGTTGTTCAGGTCGCCATCGTAGGGGATACCGTCCACCACGTACAGAGGCTCCTGGCCGGCGTTGATCGACGAGAAACCACGGATACGGATCGAAGGAGCCGAACCGGGCTTACCCGAAGCATTTACCAGCTGCAAACCTGCAACCTTACCTGCGAGCGACTGTGCAACGTTCGAAGTCTGCACCTTAGCGATGTCCTCAGCCTTAACCTCGGCTGCCGAACCCGTAAAAGCCTCTCGCTTAGTTGCACCGAACGCCGTTACGATAACGTCGTCAACCATCTGAGTCTCGTGCTGCAACACAACGTCGATTACCGAACGCTGACCCACTGCCTGAGTCATAGTCGTAAAACCGACCGACGAGAATTGCAGATTAGCCTCAGCCGGTGCCGAAATTGAATACTGACCCGTTACACTTGTAGCGGTAGCATTCATCGTACCCTCGACAAGTACAGTCGCACCAACCACCGGGTTGCCCTCGGGATCAGTAACGGTACCTGTCACCTGCTTATTCTGGGCCATAGCCATTGCGCCGCAGCTCAGAATTGCAACCAATGATAGTACAATTTTTCTAATCATAAGCATTTAATTAATTAGTTAAAAAATATAATGTTCGAATTTGTTTCCGCGAACAATTCTTCCATTTTTCCGACCTTGGTGCACACGACTATACACCAATGTCAGACGGCAAAAATAAATATAAAAATAGACATTAGCAATTTTTTCGGGCACATTTTTCTCTATCTTAACATATTATAAGCGCTTTTAAGGTTTTAGATGATTGTTTATAACGACATTAGCCCATTTTGCTAACAATTTATTTAGCCCTTTTTCGGGGAAGAAATTAAAATTTCAGCCACATTTCGCCTCACAAATGCGACGAATGCACCTACGAAAAACGTTCTTTTATTCCAAAATGGGCACTTTGCCGACACTCCGCCCCACTCTGCAACTTACAAAACGTCGCTCAGCGTACTCACACGGCACACGTCCGATTGCGCTAACCGATTAGCAATCAAGCCAAAACACAGGCTTGTGCTTTTTAACTTTCGGGCATCGGAATCGGTTCGATAGAAATTTTTCGAATAAATTTGTAAGTTTCCGAATTTTATTCGTAATTTTGTCCTCGCAACGGTTCCCATTATGTGCGCCCAACGCGCACGGGATTAAAAGGGAATGCCGTGAAAGTCGGCAACAGTTCCCGCTGCTGTAAGCTCTCGCCCCTCGGGGCGCAATGTTCGTAGGCGATCCTAAGCCACTGAAACTGACCCGTTTCGGGAAGGCCGCCACGAATAGAGCGAGTCAGAAGACCTGCCTTTGCGCAATCACTTGCGATTTTGCGGCCTACGGCGAATGGGCGGAGATCTACCGAAACTGACTCACTCACTGAAAATCAAGATCGGCAGTTCGAATCACATTAGCCAACGCGCCTCGAAACGCATTGACTAACAATTGATTCGCGGCGAATGAAACGATCGTTACACACTCTACTATTTATCATCGCACTCACATACGCGGGCGCGACACGTGCTCAATATGCCGAGGGCAACCGCCTGAGCGACCACTCGATCACCGATACAGTCCATCGGATCGACGCTGTTGTAACTACTGCACAGCGTCGCGCTGCCGAGACCGTTCCCGCGCAAGTGCTTGCAGGGCAGGAGCTTAAACGTCTGAATGTGGTTTCGGTAGCCGATGCGATTCGCTATTTTTCGGGTATTCAGATCAAGGACTACGGCGGCGTGGGCGGACTGAAAACGGTCAATATCCGCAGTATGGGTACGCAGCACGTGGGCGTCTTTTACGACGGTGTGCAGCTGGGCAATGCGCAGAACGGGCAGATCGACCTCGGGCGCTTCTCGATGGACAATATGGAGGCCATCTCGGTCTATAACGGTCAGAAAAGCAATATCTTCCAGTCGGCCAAGGACTTCGCCTCGGCAGGTGCGGTCTATATGACCACGCGCCGCCCCGTGTTCGACTCCACGAAACGCAACAATCTGCGTCTGTCGTTCAAGACGGGCTCGTTCGGCACGGCCAACCCCGCAGCGCTCTGGGAGCACCGTTTCAACGACAAGTTGGACGCGCAAGTGAGTGCCGAATATCTCTATACCACAGGGCGTTACAAATTCTCGTACCGCAAGCTCGACGGCTACGACACCACCGAGGTACGTCGCAATGGCGACGTGAGTGCGGTGCGTGCCGAGGCGGGTCTGTTCGGGCGAATCCAGAATGGCGGTTGGCGTGCGAAGATCTACTACTACGATTCGGAGCGCGGCTACCCCGGTGCGTCGGTGCGCGAAGAGCCGGGCAAGTTCCGCCACGAGGATCGTCAGTGGGACCGTAACTTGTTCGCGCAGGGGTCGTTACGCAAACATTTCGGCAAGCGTTACAGTCTGATGGTCAATGCCAAATATGCCTACGATTTTCTGCACTATCTGTCCGATCCGCGCGAGGACGTCTCGACGATGTATGTCGATAATCGCTACCACCAGCAGGAGGGCTACCTCTCGGTGGCCAACGAGCTGCGAATCAAAGATTGGTGGCGCGCGAGTTTATCGGCTGATGTTCAGCTAAATACACTTACTGCCGACCTGACCGATTTCGCCTACCCAACGCGACTGACGGTGCTCGGTGCGGCGGCGACGGCGATCGACTTCGAGCGTTTCAAAATGCAGGCGAGTCTGCTCTACACTTTCATTCACGACCACACCCGCTATGTGGGTGCGGCGGCAGGCGACCGCGACGAATGGACTCCGACCGTAATCGCTCAGTATAAGCCATTTAAGAACGAGGAGTTGAGCCTTCGTGCCTTCTACAAGCGCATCTTCCGAATGCCCACGCTCAACGACCTCTACTACACCTTCATCGGCAACAAGTACCTCGATCCCGAATACACCACCCAATATAATATAGGTGCGGTGTGGGGTCGCAACTTCCGTCGAAGCATTGTTCGTCGTGTCGAGGTGCAGGCCGACGCCTACTTTAACCAAGTGAAAGACAAGATTATAGCAATGCCCACCTCGAACCAGTTCCAATGGACAATGCTCAATTTGGGTTATGTCGAGATCGTGGGTGTCGATGCGGCGGCGCAGTTGCAATGGCAGTTTGGACCCGTGGCGGTCAATACGCGCCTCTCGTACACCTATCAGGAGGCCGAGGATCGCACCGACCCCGAGAGCGAATGGTATGGCGGGCAGATTCCCTACATTCCGTGGCATAGCGGCTCGGTTGTCGTGGGCGCTGTTTGGCGCGATTGGGACCTGAATTACAGCTTCATATACACGGGCGAACGCTACGAATCGCGCGCCAACACCCCCGCAAACCACGCTCAGCCGTGGTACACGAGCGACCTGTCGCTCTCGCGCAACATACGTTTCCGCAACCGCTCGTCGTTGCGCGTAACGGTCGAAGTGAACAACATTTTCAACCAACAATACGAAGTGGTGCAGTGCTACCCAATGCCCGGCACAAACTTCAAACTCAAACTCAATTGGACGCTATGAGAACCATTGACAAGTTATTCGTAATCAGTATTTTGGCGCTGACGTTGGTGGGCTGCCGCGACAATATCGAGCCGATTCTGCCACCCGACCAAACCATCGTAACCTACCCCGATCCGATGGTGGGCGATGTGAAGGGATTTTTCCTGCTGAACGAGGGAAATATGGGTAGCAACAAGGCCACGCTTGACTACTTCGATTACGAGTCGGGCGAGTATTCGTGCAACATTTTCCCGCAGCGCAATCCGCACGTTGTCAAGGAGTTGGGCGACGTAGGTAACGACCTGCAAGTCTATGGCGAGCGTCTGTATGCCGTCATCAACTGCTCGAATCTGGTCGAGGTGATGGATCTCTCGACGGCCGAACATATCGGCGCGATCTCGATCGCAAACTGCCGCTACATCACCTTCGACAAAGGTTTCGCCTACGTCAGTTCGTATGCGGGTCCCGTGCAGGTCGATCCCACTGCGCGCCCCGGCAAGGTGGTCAAAATCGACACCGCAACCCTCTCGATCGTGGGCGAATGTGTGGTCGGCTACCAGCCCGAGGAGATGGCCGTTGTGGGCGATCGACTCTATGTCGCCAATTCGGGCGGATACCGCGTACCGAACTATGACACAACGGTTTCGGTCATCGATCTTGCGACCTTCACCGAGCTGAAACGTATCGAGGTGGCGATCAATCTGCACCGCCTCGAACTCGATCGCTATGGCTACCTTTGGGTCAGCTCGCGTGGCGACTACAACGGCAAGCAGTCGGCGCTCTACGCCATCGACACCCGCACCGACCAGGTGGCGACGAAACTCGACCTACCCGTGGGCAATATGACCCGCGTGGGCGACTCGCTCTACGTTTATAGCAACGCCTTCGACAAGCAGGCACAGAAGCACTCGATCAGCTACGCGATTATCAATCTCGCAACGCGCGAAGTGGTTGATCGTCATTTCATTAAGGACGGAACGGAGAGTCAGATAGTGCTCCCCTACGGCGTGGCGGTCAATCCCGAGACGCGCGAGATTCTGGTTACCGATGCAGGCGACTACGTAACCCCCGGCAAGCTCCACTGCTACAATGCCGACGGCGTGCGCCAATGGTCGGTTACGACGGGCGACATTCCCGCGCACATCGCCTTCACGCATCGAAAATTGAAGCCTGCGACCATCATCAACCCCGACCAGAACGACACTAACCCCTACATTACCAGCGTGTTTGACTATCGCCCTGCCGCGGGACAGTTTGTCAATGTCCTGCCCAAATACGAGGCGGGCGACACCCAGCAGAAGATGAATGCGAAGGTGCTCGCCGCCATCGGCAACAACGCCCGCAGTCAGATTTCGCTCGGCGGCTTTGGCGGCTACGTGGTTGTCGGTTTCGACCATACGATCCCCAATGTCAGTGGGTTACGTGATTTCCGCGTGCTGGGCAACGCCTTCTGCAACCCCACAACACCCGTCGGTGGCAGCTGTGAGCCGGGTATCATTATGGTGGCACGCGACGCCAACGGCAACGGTCTGCCCGACGACGAGTGGTACGAAATTGCGGGTAGCGCCCACCGCGACGTGAAGTCCGAGGCCTTCTATCAGTTGGCTCACAAGGCGGGCTTGGACGTGGCGTTTTACACTGATTATCAGATTACTTACTATCGTCCCACAAGCGAACCCGACGAGCCGACCGAACAATATATTCGTTGGACGGACAACAAGCAGGGCGAGGGCTACCTCGTCAAAAACAGCGTACATCTGCAACCCTATTTCCCGCAGTGGATCACCGATAACGAGCTCACTTTCAGCGGTTCGCGTCTGCCGCAGAACGGCATCGACACGAACGGCACAGGGCAGAATTTTGTGCTCTATAAGTTTGGCTACGGCTATGCCGACAACGACGCGAATACGGGTGTTGAGTGCTCGATTGACATTGATTGGGCGGTCGATAGCGAGGGTAAAGCGGTGTCGCTCAGAGGTATAGACTTCATCAAGATTTATAGCGGAGTCAATCAGCAGAATGGTTGGATTGGCGAGTGCTCGACCGAGATCAGTGGCATCGAGGATCTCCACGCCCTCGGTGAGCGCATTGCCACCCGATAGTCCCCCGCCGAAGGGCGAGTTTTGCTGTTTTCGGTCGCGCGTTCAAATTCAATGATAGCAAAGGAAAATTTTGAATTGTGAATTTTGAATCTTGAATCTTGAATTTTGAATTTTGAATTAAAAAAGGGCTGCCCTGCGCGGGTAGCCCTCTCGTTTTTCGGCGTAAGAGGCTCTATTGCATCTCGATAATAATCACACCATTCGTTACATCGCCATACTCTTTGTACTTCTCGGTGCTCGAATCTTTAAGGACACTTATCGCCTTGATCTGCTGAGGGTCGATCTTATCCATATCCTTGATTACCTGCTTTTTACCGTCGGCCGTTACGGTTATGATCAGCGGATCGCCCGCCTTCGCCTTACCACTCATCACGAACGTCTTGACCTCGCGCTGCTCGCCCTCTTTCTGCTTTTCGCTTCTGATGCGAACCACCTTCGTGTTCTCATCGACCGTAACCGACGTGTTTTCGAGGTTGAGCTTCATCGGCTCCCCTGCCGTACCGACCACAACCACCTCTCCCAACGGGCTTGTCGCCGCCACGGTGGTGATCAACGTAACGCCCTCGACGCCCTTAACCACATTGATATTGCGAACATCGCTCGACGGCAGCGCGTCCACCTCGGCTTTGCTAACCACCTTACCGTCAATAATATATAACATCTTGTCGCTCTTCTCCTGTGCAGTCGCTGCGAAAGCTGCCATCGCAAAAACGACCATAATCAAATACTTTTTCATTGTGTTCATTCGTTTTAGTTTGTGAAAATTTTGAGTGTGCGGAAACCGGTTTTTCCGAGAGCAAAGATAGCACACTTTTCGCCCAAAGAAGGTGAACGAAGTGTTAAGAAATGTTAACAAATGTTAACTCCATTGCGCGAGCCGAACTTTTCACTACCTTTGTAATATATGAACGCCCCGAAGAGCCAAATATCGCAATCGTTCTTCCGCCGAATCTCGGTGGTGGTCATCGCGTCGTTGGTGTTACTCGCTGTGGTTCAATGCTTTTGGGGTTGGCGAATGTATCGCAACCAGGTCGAAGATTTCGAGCGCCGAGTCGAATCGGCAACCTACAAGTCGATCTACAAAGCCTTCCGAATGGACGCAATCCCGGGGTTGGTCGCCGCCGAGCAGATCAAAATCAACCTCGACGAATTTGCCTTCTATTTCGAGCCTAACCTCTTGGAATTGGACGCTTTACAGCCATACGCAGCTGAGGTGCTCGACCTCACCGCCTCCTCGCGCGTGATGATGCACCGTGGCGACGCTGCCACGATCCGCAACCCGATGGTTACGCTCATCGAGATCGACGACGACGCGATGTTCGGTCTGCGACTGACGATCGAGGTGCCCCACCGCGCATTTTTCGGGCAGATGTGGGGATTGTTGGCCTCGTCGGTGGTGATCGTTCTGCTGCTAAGCGTGGTGCTTATCTATCTGATACGCACGATGTTCCGCCAGCGCACCATCGAACAAATGCGCCGCGACTTCACCCACAACATCACCCACGAGCTGAAAACTCCGATCTCGGTTGCCGTAGCTGCAACCGACGCAATGCGCAACTTCTCGGCCGATGCCGACATCGAACGTCGCAGCCGCTACCTCGAAATTGTCGAGGCCCAGCTCTCGCAACTGACCGCAATGGTCGAGCGCATTCTGACCGTCTCGGTCGAGGGGCGACAAGCCAAGCTCTCAATCGAGCAAGTGGCTCTGCGTGAGGCGTTTGAACAGATCGTCGAGGGCGTACAGATTGGCGGCGACGAGGACGCAACACTGAATATCGACTGCGATGAGCAGTTGCTCGTTACGGCTGACCCTCACCACTTGAAGAGTGTAGTTATGACGCTGATTGACAACGCTTTGAAATACGGAGGGCGACCTATTGCCATTACACTCGCGGCAACGAAGGTCGATAGCACAACCGAAATTCGCGTTGCCGACAACGGCTGCGGCATTGCGCGCGAGCACCTCCCTCACCTCTTCGAGAAGTTCTACCGCGTGCCGTCGGGCGATGTGCAACGTCCGCGCGGCTATGGGCTCGGACTATACTATGCACGTCAAGTGATTGAGGCTCACGGCGGTCAGATCAGCGCCGAGAGTCGCACGGGACACGGCACCACCATAATCATCAAACTCCCTGATAATGAGCGATAAAACCCACATACTCCTTGCCGAGGACGAACAGATGTTGGCCGAGATTCTGAGCGACACCTTGGGCGACCGAGGCTTTGAAGTGCAGTTGGCCTACGACGGCGAGCAGGCGCTCCAAGCCGTTCGTGCCAAACGTTTTGACGTGATCGTTACCGACGTGATGATGCCCCGAATGGACGGCTACACCCTCGCACGACGTCTGCGAAGCGAGGGCTGCACGACGCCGATCCTCTTTCTCACCGCGCGCTCAGCCACCGAAGATGTGGTGCAGGGATTCAAGGTGGGCGGTAACGACTTCCTGCGCAAACCCTTCGCTATCGACGAATTGATCGTGCGTGTGCAAGCCTTAGCCGGTCGCGTCAATCGCTCCGAAGAGGCGGAAGCCGTATTCCAAATCGGTCAGTATCAATTTGATACAAACACCTCAACGCTCTCGGTCGGAGGCAGACAGACCACTCTCTCGGCTCGTGAGGCGGCTGTGCTTGCGCGGCTCTGTCGCCAAATGGGGGAGATCATCGAGGCCTCGGGATTGCTGCGCGAACTGTGGGGCGACGACAACTTTTTCAACCTGCGCAGCCTGAATGTCTATATCTCGCGTCTGCGCCGCCACCTTGCAGCCGACCCCGACGTCGAGATTATCAGCGTTCGCAGCATTGGCTACCGTCTGATCGACAAGCGCAACTGATTGAAAATCACACAATATCGTTGAAAGCCCATTGCTTGCCGACCTGCAAGCAAACAAAAAACGAGTTGCCCCACAAAAGAGCAACTCGCCAAAAAAAAGATGTAGCCCCACCGCGACTCGAACGCGAATTTAGGGTTTAGGAAACCCTCGTTCTATCCCTTGAACTATGGAGCCATTGCCCACCCGAGAGTGGGCGCTGTTTCAAAAAAATTGACGACAATGCGTTAAGTTTGCTTTCCCCCTATGAATTTGAAAACTCGCCCACGCAACTGCCGTCAATCTTAGCTATCGTTAGCGGCAACCCGCCGAACTACTTCGAGAAGGTTCCTCCGTCGTAGGCCCATTTCAAATAGACCGAACCCCACGTGAAACCACCACCAAATGCTGCAAGGATCAGATTATCACCCTTTTTCAAGCGGCTCTCGTAATCCCACAGACAGAGCGGCAACGTCGCAGTCGTAGTGTTACCAAACTTATCGATATTGATCATACACTTATCGCGCTCCAAACCCATACGCTTGGCCGTTGCGTCGATAATGCGAAGGTTGGCCTGATGAGGCACCAAATAGCGAATGTCGTCTGCAACCAGATTGTGGCGATCCATCATCTCGACCGCAACATCAGCCATATTCGACACCGCAGCCTTGAACACTGCCTGACCCTCCTGAGTGATTGTGTGCCAATTGTTTGACACCGTTTCGTGCGTTGCGGGATTCAACGAACCACCGCCCTTCATATAGAGATGCTTCTCGCCCGAACCGTCCGAGTGCAGAATGTGATCAATCACACCCAGACCCTCTTCGTTAGGCTCCAAGAGTACCGCACCCGCACCATCACCAAAGATGGGACACGTTGCGCGGTCGTTGTAATCGACAATCGACGACATTTTGTCTGCGCCTACTACCACTACTCGTTTGCAAGCGCCTGTTTCGATATACTTACTGCCGGTTGCCAGCGCGAACATAAATCCGCTACAAGCTGCCGACATATCGAACGCAAAGGCGTTCTTACAACCCGACTTATAGGCGATCATATTGCCCGTCGAGGGGAAAAACATATCTGGAGTTACTGTTGCGCAAATTACCAAATCGATCGTTTCAGGGTCGGTGCCGGTCTTTTCCAAAAGATCCTTAACAGCCATCGAGCCCATATATGACGATGCCTTGGTCGGATCCTTCAAGATGTGGCGGGTTTTGATTCCGATACGGGTCATAATCCACTCGTCCGAAGTATCGACCATACGGCTCAGCTCATCATTATCGAGAATGTAGTCGGGGAGATAGGCGCCTACACCGGTAATTGCAGCTGAAATCTTTTTGCTCATTAATTCTTATTTATAACTTGTTTTAATTTGCTTGCCAAATCTGCCTTAACTTGTCGCTCCGTTTGCAGAATCATATTCTTGATCGCCAAGGGAGTCGAGCAACCGTGCCCGATCACTACCGGAGCATTGATACCCAACACAGGGGTACCTCCAACCGACTCGTAGTTCATACCATCGAGGAAGGCATTTTCGATGCCCATCTTCTTCAATATGTGGTACATACTCTCGGCCTGCTTCAAGACGACATTACCCATAAAACCGTCGCAAACAATCACATCGGCCACCTTGCCCGTGAACAACTGAGTTCCCTCGATGTTACCAACAAAGTTGAAATCGCCATTATTGTTTGCCATCAGTTCGTGAGTAGCTTTGGCCTGCGCATTACCCTTCTCGCGCTCCTCACCGATATTCAGCAACGCTACTCGGGGATTTTCGATACCCAATACGCTCTGCGCATAGATACTACCAAGAATACCATATTGATAGAGCACCTCAGGCTTACAGTCGATATTCAGACCCACATCAAGAATCAGACCCGAACGGCCCAAAATCGTGGGAATCAACGACGAAATCGTAGGACGAATAACGCCTTCGATCGGTTTAACTGCATACATCGAGCCAACCATCATTGCGCCCGTGCTGCCTGCGCTTGCAAAACCGTCGATCAAACCTTTGGCCAGATAGCCAAAACCGACCGTAATACTCGAATTAGGCTTCTGAGTGAAAGCCTTTGCAGGGTGATCCGACATCTCGATGACTTCGGTCGTAGGTACGATATCAAAAGTCGATACGGGGCAATTCTCTCGCGCGAGAATGGCCTCGATCTGATCTTTCGCACCAAACAATACGATACGACAATCCTCGCCGACGGCTGCTGCGGCTGCAATCGCGCCCATTACAGCTGCCTCGGGAGCAAAGTCGCCACCCATTGCATCAATACCTATTTTATACATAACGTATCGATTTTTCGGTTAGCAAAAAAAGCCCCGCACCGTGGTGGTGTGAGGCAAGTAATCTGTGGAGGTTTATTCCTCGGCCTTCTTCTCGATGGCCAGCTTGCCGCGGTAGAAACCGCACTCGGGGCAAACGCGGTGGTAGAGGGTAGCCGCGCCGCAGTTCGAGCATACAGCAACAGTAGGAACAACCGCCTTGTAGTGGGTTCTTCTCTTGTCTCGTCTGGTCGACGATACTTTGTGTTTAGGATGTGCCATTTGTCTATTAATTTATAAAGTTTAACTTTTCTCTCCTTCTCTTACTTACTAATGGTAGCCTGTTCGTACTTACGGATCTCACGACCCTCTCCTCCACGAACTTCCTCGCCTCAGATCAACAACGCTCGGCAACGTATTGCTCGCAACTTTTTTCAGCCCGTTGTGATCTACTTGTTGTTCTCCATCTCCGCTTTCAGCGCAGCTAACTTGGCCCACTGCTCGCGGTTGGCCTCATCGAGTTCCTCGTCGCGCTCGGCTGCCTCGGCCATCTGCTCGAACTCCTCCTCGCTGACCGTCGTGAAACGGGCCAACATATCGGGGTTGCAGTCGCCCTCGGCGTGAACGCGGCTGTACGGCAGGCTGAGCACGATGCTGTCGTAGATGTAACGACCCAGCTCAATCTCGCCCTCGCTCGGGTTCAACCAGAGAACCTCGCCATCGAATTCGATCTCCTCCTCCGAGAATTTCACGTGGATTTGATCATCAAATTCGATCGGCAAAATGCAGTCATCGAGGCAACGATCGCACTCGACGGTAACCTCTCCTCGAATTTCGACATCAAGCGTCAGCATCGATGCCGCCTTGGTCAGTTCGATCGAAACCTTGGCCGTACCGTGCTTAACTTCCGAGCCCTCAAATGCCTGAAACAGAGCATCATCGACCTCAAAATCGAATTGATGAACGCCAATTTTCAGCCCTTTGAAAGGCACAATATATCGCTTCAAAATCTCCATTTTGACTGCAAATAGGCTACAAAGGTACACATTTACACGTAAATCGCAAAATTTTTGACATTTAGTTTGTAAATTTGTGGCACGAAACCCCTTTTTTGATTATGGCCGAAACAGCACTATACACCATTTCGCTCACCACCGATTTCGAAGAGTGGAGCCGCTACAACGTCTTTATGATGGGGTCGTGTCGCGACGTCGATGGCGCGAGTAGCGACTTCGTTCATCTCATCTCGAAAGGCTCGACCGACGGCAATAGCTTTGCGCCCTCGACTGCTGCCCATCGCCATCTGCAACTCGCCACTCCCGAATGCGCAGCCTTTGACCTATATATATATGTAGTAGCAAATACCCTGCCCTCATCGCGCATTATTGGTCAATGCCCGCCCTTCGAGGTGCAGGTGCGCATCTGCGCCAACGGCAACGAGGTCTATGCCAAACCCCACACTGTCAATCAATGGGGCGGCGCGACGATCTACATCGAATTTCCGCGCAAGTAGGCTATCACTTCACACCGCACTCCTGCTCGAAGAAGCTCCACAGATTGTCGTTGTAGGGCACCGCAGCAACTACGCGCAACGGCTCCTTACGCACGGGGTGGATCAGCTCGATCACGCGCGAGTGCAACGAGATTCCGCCATCACGATTCGAGCGCGGAGCACCATATTTCAGATCGCCACGAATCGGGCAGCCGATCTTCGAAAGTTGAGTACGAATCTGATGATGACGCCCCGTAAGTAGATCAACCTCAATAAGATGATAGTTGGTACTACCCGCCAGCGCACGATACTTCAAACGCGCCAACTTGGCATCTCCACGTGGCGAATTGTAGGCGTGCGAGCGGTTATTTTTGCCATCGCGGCTGATGTAATGTACCAGTTCGCCCTCCTCCGGAACGGGCATCTTCTCGGTGATCGCCCAATAGGTTTTGCGCACCTCGCCACGACGAATCATCTCGTTCAGACGCACCAGCGCCTTGCTCGTCTTGGCAAACAGCACCGCACCACTCACGGGGCGGTCGATGCGATGCACAACACCCAAAAAGACATCGCCCGGCTTACGGTCGCGCTGCTTGATGAAGGCCTTGATCTGATCCTCCAACGCGCTCTCGCCCGAGGAGTCGGGCTGCACCAGATCGCCACAATGTTTATTGACCACCAGCAGGTGGTTGTCCTCGTAAATAATATCTTCTACTGCAAACATAACTCGTTATAATTCAAACGTAAAGGGCAACAGATCCTTGGTCGAATCGACTGCCGTAGCCGTCCCCGCACCACTCATTATGACACGTATCGGACGTCCCTGACGCTTCTCGACATCGACCAGCACCTGACGACAAATGCCACACGGATAGCACTCGCGCGCCGAAGGGTCGGAGGCGATGGCCAGCTTCACAATTCGATCGTCGGGCGAGAGCGCCTGATGGTGAAACAGCAGGTTGCGCTCGGCACAAATACCCGCAGGATAGACCTCGCTCTCCTGGTTGCTACCAATCACCGTGCGGCCACTTTCGAGCAAGGCAGCGGCCCCAACGTGGAAATTCGAATAGGGTGCGTGTGCCGTTGCACAAGCCAACTCGGCCTGCTCAACAAGTCGCTGTTCGTCCTCGGGCAACTCCGTTAGCGAGGCGTAGCGATCGAATCGGAAAGTAAAATCAGTTCTCATAGCTCGGTAGGTTTCAGGTTGTTAGCGATCATCAGACAGAGCCTCGGCGCAGGACACCGCCACGTATCGTTCGGCTTGGGGCTTGCGCATCGCACTTTTGTCCAAATCAAAGATACAAAAAATTTTCCGACCCTCCAAAATATCAAGCAATTCAGCAAAAAATCGATAACTCCAAAACCCTTTCTTCCCCAAAGAGCACGCCCCGTCCAAAAGACGGGGCGTGTGGTATTCTTGCTCAGAGATCAACATCAAATTTTGGACGGAGAGAATGTAAATTCCGTTGTGATTGGAGCCTGGTTTTCGTAGTTGAGTGTCAGGCAAAAACGTTTACCCATAAACGAATCGAGCGAGCCTGCGGTTGGCGAGAGATAGAAGATCATAGGTTTATAGGTTTGCCCATCACCAATCAGTACCATATCGTCAGCCGTAATCTCACTCAACGGCTTCGAAATAATCGAATAGGTGTAGATACTATACATCGACGATAAATACTTAAATGAGAGATTGCTATCATACCCATTAGTTCTCTGATAATTGCTTAACAGAAATGGCAGAGGACTATACGCCGTAAAGGTAACGCAATCATTGACCAAACTCTCCGCCGGGTGCTGTGCATCAAACTCCTCCAAGCAGACCAGCTCGATGGATTGAATATTCTCAACCGGCATTTGGTTTTCGAGATACTCAATAGGCAGATAACTTTTCTGCTTAGAGTATCCCGTATCGTTGTACTTTGCAGCCAGCGCATCAAAACGCGCTCTTACGCTCGAATCTGCGGTACCTTCATAAATAATTTCGTCAATCTGAGGGTGAACAAGAATATCGTTATCTTTATTCACCTCGATCGTAATATCATCATAGGTGTAATATCCCATTACGAACTTAGATATTACATACGAACCGTCGTCGTTGTCGCGGTCGCAGCTCCACGCAACAAGAGCTACCATTGCCAAAATCAATAATCGTTTCATAGGTTGAATATTTTAAGATAATACACTTACTTCTAAACACATAACGACACGGCACGACATTTTATTATGCGCGTAGGAACTTTTTTGAGGATCCCGAAACGAAAAACCGCACCCCGTGTGGAGCACACTTGTTTTTTGCGACCTTTTGCGTTCTCCCCCACCGAAAAAATGCACCTCGGAAAAATTTTTCTCGCAAAATATTTGGTTTATTTTATAAACTATTTTATATTTGCAGTCGAGAAGGGCAATCTGCGGGTCAAGTGGCCACGGCTTGCAGCCCGACTCAGCGCGTTAATACAAATCAAAAAACAAGTTATGACTATGAACAAAACCAACAACACAGCTCACTCGGTCGGCGAGTCGATCGACGAGCGTCGAAGTCTGGAAATCATCTCGCAGATGATCGCCGACACCTCACGAAAAATCGAACAGAACAGCAGCCTCTACTTCCTCGCGTGGGGTTATACGACGGTGCTTGTATCGCTCTTCGAGTACATTGTGTGGGTTGCCGACCTGAACAAATCGTGGCTCTGGGCGTGGTGGCTGATCCCCGTAATCGGTGGCATAGCGACGTTGCTGCTCGGTCGCCGCGAGCGCAAAGTGGGCGCACAGCCCAAATCGTACCTCGACCGCAGTGTGAGTGCCGTTTGGACCGTATTGGGACTCTCGTGGTGGATTGCATTCGTTGTGTTTTTCGACAATGCGAGCGCCTTCTACTTCCTCATTGCGTTTATGATGGGTATCGGAACGACCATATCGGGCGCTATATGCCGCCAACGTCTGCTGACGGTTTGTGGCGCGGTGTCGATCGTGATGTCGGTGATTTTCCCGATGAAACATTGGTTTGTAACCAATTATCAGATCGCCAACCCTGCTCTATTCTACTCGGATATTCTTATCTTTGCAGCGATATTCGTGGTGATGATGATCGTGCCTGGGCACATCTACCTGCACCGCGCCAAAAGATCATAGAGCGATGCTTCGAGAACTTAACCCACTGTTACACTCAGAGTTACGACTTGCCGTGATGTCGATACTGATTGGTGTCGAGAGTGCCGACTTTGTCTTTCTGCGCAAGCAGACAGGCGCAACGGCCGGCAACCTGAGTGTGCAGATCGACAAGTTGCAACGGGCAGGCTACATCGAGGTCGAAAAGAGCTTTCGAGGCAAGATGCCCTGCACCGTTTGCCGAATGACAGACACGGGGCGAGAAGCGTTTGCCGAGTATGTCGATGCACTGAAATCCTACATCGGGTAACCACACCCAACGACAATAGAAAACCGCACCCCTACGTATAGAGGTGCGGTTTGGTTTTGTCGAGCGGGCTAACTATTCGAGCACAAATTTCGCCTGCACGTTGGCCGTCAGTTTGAGCTTGCGGAACTCGGGCTGCTCGACCACACCGGCAGCCATATCGGCAGCCGACTCCTCGACGTAGGCCTTCACGTTTGCCATACGGAAAACCGTGGGCTGGCTCGATTGGTAGTAATTGATATAGAACGCCTTGCCTATTGTCTGATCAACTGCCGCAGCCAACGATTGAGCCGTCGAGCGAGCATTGCGCATCGCCTCGTCGCGCACCTCACCGCGCAGTTTCTCGATGTCGGTGTGGGTTGCCTTCTCGATCCCGATTGCCGTAATGCCAACCGCCTGCAACGCTACATAGACCTCGCCTACAATCGACGGCTCGGTCAGTTGCAGCTGGTAGCTTTTGGTAGTTACGGCCTGCGAGCGCTTCAAACGGCTGCTCGAAATATCATTCACACGCAGCTGCTCCTTGGTGTCGATACCGAGCGAACGCAACGCGCGGATCATATCCTGCTCCTGCTCATCGACCGTAATGCGACCCTTCGATTCGCGCTCGTTTATGGTGATTGTCAGGTAGATAAGGTTCGGCTCGATCTCTCGCTCGGCCACACCATTCACCTCGACATAGCTCGGAAATGCTTGCTCGGCAAATACCTGCGCCTGCGCACCGATCGCCATCATCGCAGCCGCCAGAAAAAGGATTACTCGTTTCATTTTGTTCACACGTTTTAGGAATGTAACTTAACAATATAACTGACCTCCTTGCAAATTTATTGCCTACGACGGCGTTTCTTTTCGCGCGAAGTCATCTCACGCTCCACAAGTTCGTCATCGACCACCGCCCGATACTCCACTCCGTGGCGCAAGTGCGTAACCCCCAAATCGGTTTTGAAGAGGGGAATAAATCGCTGATACTCAGTCTTCACCCCTCGCTCAGTCCAAACATAATCACAAACCTCAAAGAAGAACAGATATCGTTCGCCCTCGAAACTCCACGGGAAACCAATCGGAGTGTCGGGATAGACCGTCTGCCCCACCTCGACCAATATCGCATTAGGGTTAAGCATCTTGTAGAAGGCGTACGACCCATCGGCGTGCTCGACCGTAACATAGGCTCGCTCGGTGGTGGAGATCAACGACTTACTCTGTTCGGTAGTCTGTGTTTCGATTCTCACAACAACACCCTTACGCGCCGCATAGATCGTGTCGGTAGGCTCAGCATCGAATACCGACGATGAGATCAATCTATTCTCATTCTTCAAATAGAGATCATACATATCGACAACATTTCGCCTGTTGGTCAATTTTTGTGTACTGACGGGCAGACGATAGACAAACGTCGTATCGGGCTCAGCCTCAACGTCGCCATAGAACCAACGATATGAATAGCTATACCCAATATGAGAGTCCGCATCGATCGGGCGCAGACGCTCCAAATTGAGGTTCGCGCTTCCCACAGTATAGATTCCGTCGCCATAGAGCGACGTATTCTCCAACTTCTTGAAGGTCAGAGCAACGGTAATTTTGCCTGCAAAACTCTTCTCTGCCCAAATGCGGACGCTCTTGTCCTCCATTCGTTCGGATTTGACCTCAAAAGGATTTTGTGATGATGCCGAAAATGAGAGCATTAGCGCCACAAACGCGAATATCCATTTCATCGTGTTCTCGTTTTTTTGGGGGGGTGAATTTATCTGCTTTTTACAAAGATAGAAAAGATTTTTCCGAATTGCAAACCTCCCCATACAAAAAGCCGCGCCCACCAAGTGGACACGGCTAATTTTGAATCTTGAATCTTAAACCGACGCCAAGCCGAATGCCGAACCAGCTGGCTGAGTTTGGCTGAGGCGCGAAGGAGGAAAAGCAGCCGCAGGCTGATTAATCTTAAATCCTAAATTTTGAATCTTGAATCTTGAATTAAGCATTATCCTCGGCCAGCCACTCAGCATACGAGGTGGCCGTTTCGTACAGACGCAGTGCCGTAAGTTCGACTCCCTCAGGCAATTCGGCCATTATGCGAGCCGCAAAATCCGAGATCATATTCTCGCACGTAGGCTGATAATCGACCTCGACAACGCGACCGAAACGATCGTTCAGCACCCCGAGAATCTGCTCGTTACGCTCCGAGCGACGGATCACCAACGAGTGGTCCAAACGATCGACAACCAAGCGATTGACAATCGATTTGAGCACTCCGAAATCGACCACCATACCGCACTTGGGCGAGCCCTCGTCAGCACACGGCACTCCGCGCACCGTTACAAACAGACGATACGAATGGCCGTGAATCTCGCGGCACGCACCATCGTAGCCGTCGAGCGTGTGCGCCATCTCGAACGAGAACTGCTTTGTTACACGTACTACACTCATCATCAAGCGCGTTTTAGTCCTTCAAACAATCGACATAGACCTGACGCTGGAACACCTCGTTCATCGAGATATAGGTCTGCGTGGTCGAGACGCCCTGAATCTGCAAAATGCGGTCGAAGATCGTCGTCATCAAGTGCTCGTTGTCGATACAGTAGAGTTTGATCAGCAGATTATACTCGCCCGTAACATAATGGCACTCAACGATCTCGGGAATCTGACGCAGCTGAGCTACCGTCGTGTTGTTCTGCGTCGGATCCTGCAAGCGGATACCGATAAACGCGCAAACATCGAAACCCAACGAACGCGGATCGACCATCAATCGGCTGCCGAGAATCACGCCCGACTCGTCGAGTTTTTTGATGCGCTGGTGGATTGCCGCACCCGAAATGCCGCACTCGCGTGCGATCTCCAAGAAGGGCATTCGCGCATTCTTGATCAGAAATTTCAATATCTTGCGATCAATCGCATCTATGGTTACTTTACTCATTTTCAGCTGTTTTTAGTCGATTACTTCAAAACTCCCAACTCGCGGCCGATCTTCACGAAAGCCTCGACACAACGATCCAACTGCTCGCGCGTATGACCTGCCGAAACCTGCACACGGATACGTGCCTGACCCTTCGGAACCACCGGATAGTAGAAGCCCGTAACGTAGATACCCTCGTCGAGCAACTTAGCTGCAAACTTCTGCGACAGCGGAGCATCGTACAACATCACAGCGCAGATTGCCGACTGCGTAGGCTTGATATCGAAGCCAGCCTCGATCATACGTGCGCGGAAGTGCTCGACATTCTCCACCAGACGGTCGTGCAGCGCGTCGCTCTCGGCCAACATACGGAATACCTCCAAACTCGCACCCACAACTGCGGGGGGCACCGAGTTCGAGAACAGATAGGGACGCGAACGCTGACGCAGCAGCTCGATAATCTCGCGGCGACCCGTCGTGAAACCACCGATACCGCCACCAAACGCCTTACCAAGCGTACCGGTGATAATATCCACCTTGCCGCGCAGATCGAACGTCTCGGTTACACCGCGACCCGTCGCACCGACAACGCCTGCCGAGTGGCACTCATCGACCATCACCAGCGCGTCGTACTTCTCAGCCAAGCGGCAGATCTCGTCCATCGGAGCCACGTTGCCGTCCATCGAGAAGACACCGTCGGTTACCACTATACGGAAACGCTGCGCCTGAGCCTTCTTCAAGCACTCCTCCAACTCGGCCATATCGGCATTGGCATAGCGATAGCGCTGAGCCTTGCACAGACGCACACCGTCGATAATCGAGGCGTGGTTCAGCGCGTCCGAAATGATGGCGTCCTCCTCGGTCAGCAGCGGCTCGAACACACCTCCATTGGCATCGAAACAAGCTGCATAGAGAATCGTGTCCTCGGTGCCAAAGTACTCAGCAATAGCCGCTTCGAGCTGTTTGTGAATATCCTGCGTACCGCAAATAAAGCGCACCGACGACATACCGAAACCGTGCGAATCCATCGCCTTCTTAGCGGCCTCGATCAGACGCGGATTGTCCGAAAGACCCAAATAGTTATTGGCACAGAAGTTCAAAACCTGTTTGTCGGCCACCGTAATTTCGGCACGCTGCGCCGAGGTGATGATACGCTCCGATTTGTAAAGACCCGCCTCACGAATCTCCGCGAGGGTCTGTTGAAGATGCTCTTTGATTTTACCGTACATAGTATTAGAAATTATTGTTTTAGTCTTCGTTTTAGGTTTGCGGTTGCTCAAAAATCGAGCACACCGCCACAATTCAAGAACAAAGATAAAAGTTTTTTCGCAAACTCAGCTACGTTTCGCCCAACTTTTTCACAAAAAGGTTACAAATCGTAACGCAGCAGCAAGTTAAGGATTGTAAGAAGACGATTCACAATTCACAATTCACAATTCACAATTCAAGATTCAAAATTAAATATTTGCGATTCAAGATTAAAAAAGCAGAACACGCCCATATGGCGTGCACCTTCGCGGGCTCGCCCTACGGGCGACCGCCCCAGCCCGCGAAGGTGAGCTCTAATTGAATGCAAAGTGAAAGTAGCTGAGTCCCCACCGCCAATGATGAGCCCGCCATATGGGCGGGTTTTACTATATTTGGTTAGCTAAAATAAAACACTCTTCGCGGGCTGGTGCGGTTGCCCGCGAAGGTGCGCACAAGGAATTTATTTAAAATTAATTTGATATAAATGAAAGCAAAGTAAATAATTTTGAATTTTGAATCTTGAATTTTGAATTATATATATGTGTATTGCGAAAAAATTAGTAACTTTGTCCCGATTATGTCCAATGCAAATTCGAAGATCTAATAACTCAATAAATTTCATTACAACTATGGCAAAAATCGAAACTTACGATTTCAAAGGCAAGCGCGCAATCGTTCGCGTGGATTTCAATGTGCCCCTCAACGAGAATGGCCAGATCACCGATGATACCCGTATCCGCGGTGCACTCCCCACTCTCAAAAAGGTACTCGCTGACGGCGGCAGCCTTATCATTATGTCGCATATGGGCAAGCCCAAGGGCAAGGTGAATGCTAAGTTCTCGCTCAGCCAGATCGTTGACGCAGTGAGCGAGAAGCTCGGCGTGAAGGTTCAGTTCGCTGAGGATTGCGCTAAGGCTTCGGAGCAGGCTGCTGCGTTGAAGGCTGGTGAGGTGCTGATGCTCGAAAACCTCCGTTTCTATCCCGAGGAGGAGGGCAAACCCGTCGGTATCGACAAGGAGGATCCCGCTTACGACGAGGCTAAGAAGGCTATGAAGGCTTCGCAGAAGGAGTTCGCTAAGACTTTGGCATCGTATGCTGACTGCTATATCAACGACGCTTTCGGTACGGCTCACCGCAAGCACGCTTCGACGGCTGTTATCGCTGACTACTTCACCTCGGAGAACAAGATGCTCGGCTACCTGATGGAGAAGGAGGTCGAGGCTGTCGATAACATTCTGAGCAACATCAAGCGCCCCTTCACCGCAATTATGGGTGGTTCGAAGGTTTCGACCAAGATCGGTATCATCGAGAACCTGATGGACAAGGTTGATAACCTGATTCTGTGTGGTGGTATGACCTACACCTTTGCAAAGGCTCAGGGCGGTAAGATCGGTAAGTCGATCTGCGAGGACGACAAGCTCGATCTGGCTTTGGAGATTATGGCTAAGGCAAAGGCTAAGGGCGTAAATCTCGTGCTGGGTGTTGACTGCGTTGCAGGCGACGACTTCAAGAACGATTGCAACACCATCATCTGCCCCGCTAACGAGATCCCCGACGCATTCGAGGGTATGGACGCAGGTCCGGCAACGCGCGAGAAGTTCGCAGCTGCTATCGAGGGTGCCAAGACCATTCTGTGGAACGGCCCCGCAGGTGTATTCGAGTTCGATAACTTCACCGGTGGCTCGCGTGCTATCGCTGAGGCTATCGCTAAGGCTACGGCTGAGGGCGCATTCTCGCTCATCGGTGGTGGCGACTCGGTGGCTTGCATCAACAAGTTCGGTATGGCCGATAAGGTTTCGTACATCTCGACCGGTGGTGGCGCTCTGTTGGAGGCTATCGAGGGTAAGGTTCTGCCGGGTGTAGCAGCTATCAACGAGTAACAAACAAGTATTTAAGATATTTCTTGTCGGGGTTGGACGGCGCATAAAGGCTGTCCGCCCCTTTTTTAGAAAAAACTACACACACAAAAAACAATGAAACGATTGATGATACTTATTTCGGCAGCTGCAATGATCGGCTGCGCCGAGGGTGGCGTGAAGCGCGAAAGTGTGCCTGCGATCGACACTACAAACTTCGATAAATCGATCGCCTTGAACGAGGATTTCTACGAGCACGCAACGCGCGGCTGGCAGCAGAAACACCCCTTGAAGCCCGAATTTTCGCGCTACGGTTCGTTCGATATGTTGCGCGAAACCAACGAAAAACAGATCAATGAACTCTTCCAGTCGATGACCTCAATGAAGGCCGAAGCGGGCTCGGTCGAGCAGAAGATCTCGGATCTCTATAAGCTCGGTATGGACTCGGTGCGCCTGAACGAGGAGGCGCTGGCTCCCGTCAAGGAGGATCTGGCTAAGATCTACGCTATCACCGACTTGCAGACGATGATCCCCGTGCTGGTCGAGTTGCACAACAGTGTGAGCAACCCGCTGTTCGGGCTGGGTGTCGATGCCGATCTGATGAATAGCACGCAGAACATTCTCTACGCTCAGCAGTCGGGCCTCGGTATGGGCAACCGCGACTACTACCTCGACGAGGAGAACGCATCGAAGCGTGAGGGTTACGTTGCATTCCTGACCAAGGCATTCGAGATGGCCGAGGTGGAGGGTGCAGCCGAGAAAGCTGCGGCAGTTCTCGACTTCGAGACCAAGATGGCTAAGGATTTCCGCTCGATGGTCGAGCTGCGCGACATCAGCGCAAACTACAACCCCACCACGCGCGAGGCATTCGTTTCGCGTTACGATGCGATTGATTGGGAGAGCTACTTTGCGGCTGTCGGCATTGGCGAGTTCGAGCAGATGGTCGTAGGTCAGCCCGAGGTGCTCGACGCTGTGAACAAGCTGCTCAAATCGACTCCGATCGAGGTCGTAAAGGATTACTTGGCAGCAGGTTACCTGCGTAGCGCGGCATCGTACCTAAACGACGAACTGAACGCAGCATCGTTCGATTTCTTCGGTCGTCAGATGTCGGGTGCTCAGCAGCAGCGTCCCCGTTGGAAGCGCGCTATGGGCGTGCCCAACTCGATCTTGGGCGAAGCGGTCGGCAAGATGTATGTTGCAAAATATTTCCCCGAGGAGGACAAGGTTCGTATGACCGAATTGGTCAAGAACTTGCAGGTGGCTCTGGGTCAGCATATCGAGGCTTTGGAGTGGATGAGCGACGAGACGAAAGCACGCGCTCAGGAGAAGCTCGCAGCATTCACCGTCAAGATCGGTTACCCCGACAAGTGGAAGGATTATTCGTCGCTCGAAATCGACCCCACACTCTCGTACTGGGAGAACCTCAAGCGCGCAAATGCTTGGTACACTGCCGATAACTTCGCAAAGTTGGGCAAGCCCGTCGATCGCGACGAGTGGTTTATGTCTCCCCAGACGGTCAATGCCTACTACAACCCCACCACCAACGAGATCTGCTTCCCCGCTGCAATTCTGCAACCTCCCTTCTACAACTCGGAGGCTGACGACGCGGTGAACTATGGCGCTATCGGCGTTGTGATCGGCCACGAGATGACCCACGGATTCGACGATCAGGGTCGTCAGTTCGACAAGGACGGCAACCTGAACGATTGGTGGACCGCAGCCGACGCAGCCGCTTTCAACGAGCGTGCCGACAAGTTGGTTGCTCAGTTCGACGCTATCGAGGTGCTGGCAGCAAAGGAGGATCAGCCCGCCATATTCGCAAATGGTCGCCTGTCGCTCGGTGAGAACATCGCCGATCAGGGTGGTCTGCGTGTGGCTATGACCGCCCTGCGCAACTCGCTCGAAGGCAAGGAGACACCCGCTCCGATCGACGGCTACACCGCCGAGCAGCGTTTCTACCTCTCGTACGCTACGCTGTGGGCACAGAACATTCGCGACGAGGAGATCGCTCGTCTGACCAAGGTCGATGTTCACTCGCTCGGCAAAAACCGCGTGAACGCAACGTTGCGCAACATCGAGGATTTCTACACGGCATTCTCGATCGAGGACGGCGCGATGTTTATGCCCGTCGAGGAGCGCGTTGTGATCTGGTAACAAGTACCTTATTATATTATTAGAAAAGTGGAGTTGCTCGCAAGGCAACTCCATTTTTTTGTCCCCTAAATATTGCGGAATGTGGGGTCAGAGAAAAATAATTGTGCATTGAGCATTGTGAATTGTGAATTGATGCGTACCTTTGCAGCCGCAGAGGCGGGCTCTACCGCTGTCCCCGCAAGGGGAGGGAGGAAAGTCCGGGCAACACAGAGTGCCGTGCTTCCTAACGGGAAGATGGCCGTGAGGTCATAGTAGCGTAACAGAGAATAACCGCCTGCCGCCCACGTGTGGGCTTGGCGGGTAAGGGTGAAAAGGTGGGGTAAGAGCCCACCGCTGCCGTGGCGACACGTGCGGGTCAGTACGCCTGACGGGTTGCAAGACCGCGTATACCGACAATTAAGGGTTACTCGTCCAATGTCGGGGGGTAGGTTGCTGGAAGTGTCGAGTGATCGGCATTGTAGATAAATGGTAGAGGCTCCGCTCGTCGGAGTACAGAACCCGGCTTATACCACCTCTGCACAGCTTAAACGGGATCACTCGCTTTGTGAGTGGTCCCGTTTGTTGTGATTCAATAAGAACGAGAGCCGCACCCCTTTTCGGAGTGCGGCTCTTGCAATTGTGTCCGATGAGGATTAATCCTCGTCGGTATCGGTGTAAGCCTTCAACAGCTTGTCCTGCACATCAGCGGGAACCTGCTCGTACGAAGCGAACTTCATCGTGTACGATGCACGACCGTTGGTCAGCGACGACAGAGTGGTCGAATAGCGATACAACTCTGCCAGAGGCACGCGAGCATTCAGACGATCCAGACCGTGATCCGACGACATACCCTCGATCAGTGCGCGGCGGTTCTGCAAGTCGCTCATTACATCACCCATACGGTCGCTCGGCACCAATACCTCGACACTGTAAATAGGCTCCATAATCTTCGGACCTGCGTTGCGGAATGCCTCCTTGAAGGCGTTACGTGCTGCCAGCTTGAACGAGATTTCGTTCGAATCAACCGGGTGCATCTTACCGTCGTAGATCACAACGCGGATATCGCGTGCATACGAACCTGTCAGCGGGCCCTCGGTCATCTTCTCGTTGATACCCTTCAAGATCGCGGGCATAAAGCGTGCGTCGATTGCACCACCAACGATCGAGTTGTAGTACTGCAACTTGCCGCCCCATTCGAGCTCGTACTCCTCCTTACCCTTGATATTAACGGTGATCTCCTTGCCTGCAACCTTGTACTTGGTAGGCTCGGGCATACCCTCGTAGTAGGGCTCGATAACCATATGTACCTCACCGAACTGACCTGCACCACCCGACTGCTTCTTGTGGCGGTAGTCTGCCTGAGCAACCTTAGTGATAGTCTCGCGGTAGGGGATACGCGGTGCCATATACTCGATCTCCATCTTGTTCTCGGTCGAGAGGCGATACTTCAAAATATTGAGGTGGTGCTCACCCTGACCCTGAATGATGGTCTGCTTCAACTCCTTCGAGTACTCAACCAGAATGGTCGGATCCTCATACTTAGCCTTGTTGAGCAACTCGCCCAGCTTCTCGTCGTCGCCCTGCTTAACAGCCTTGACTGCTGCACGGTAGCGAGCGTCGGGGAATACGATCGGCTCGATCTCGACCGGTGTCGAGGGTGCCGACAGAGTGTCGTTGGTGCGGGTAGCCTTCAACTTAACGGTGCAACCGATGTCGCCTGCAACCATCTCCGAAACCTTGATACGGTTCTTACCGGCAACTGCGAACAACTGCGAGATCTTCTCCTTGTTACCCGTGCGGCTGTTGACCAACTCCATACCCTCGGTGATCTTACCACGAACAACGCGGAAGTAGCTGATTTCGCCCAAGTGCTGCTCCACCTGGCTCTTGAATACGAATACAACAGGCTGGCCATTCTCGTCTGCCTCGATCTCCTCACCCTCGGTCGAGAGGAAGTTGGGAGCGGTCAGCGGGCCGGGAGCCACGTTGATAATGAACTCCATAATACGCTTCGAACCTACGTCGCGCTTAGCCGATGCACAGAATACGGGCAGGCAATCACGCTTAGCAACGCCTAACTTCAAACCGCTACGAATATCGTCCTGAGTCAGCGCACCCTTATCGAAGTAGAGCATCATCAGGTCCTCGTCGTTCTCGGCAGCGGTCTCAACCAGAATCTGGTGCAGCTCCTGAGCGCGCTCCATCTCCTCAGCGGGGATTTCGAGCTCCTCACGAGTACCATTCTCGTCGGTGAAACGATACATCTTCATCATCAGTACGTCGATGAACGAATCAAAACCGGGACCCGGATTAACGGGATACTGGACGATCACGGGCTTCACACGCGACGATGCGTTGATGCTCTCGATGGTCTCCTCCCAATTAGCATTCTCGGCGTCGAGCTTATTGACGATAGCGATCACGGGCTTGTTGAGCTTACGAGCGTAGCGAGCCTGAATCTCGGTACCAGCCTCGAAACCCTCGATAGCGCTGATCACACACAGACCAACGTCAGCCACCTTGAATGCCGAGAACAGACTACCGCAGAAGTCGTCCGAACCCGGAGTGTCGATGATATTGAGCTTGCGACCCATAAACTCCGAGAACAGAGCGGTCGAATAGATCGAACGTTTGTATTCGTGCTCGATGTCGGTATTGTCCGAGAGGGTATTCTCGCCTTCGATAGTACCACGACGGTCGATTACCTTACCTTCGTAAGCCATAGCCTCGGCCATCGTGGTTTTACCCGAGCCGGGGGCACCGATCAGAACGACGTTCTTGATCTCCTTAGTTGAATAGTTTTTCATAGTTTTGAGGTTATTTTTGTTTTAGTTTCTAAATTTCGCGACCATAAATATATGAATTTTATTTCGAATTCCAAGCGTTCACCCCGAAAATTTTAATTTCGGCGGACGATTTCGGGAGAATCGAGGGCGCGCGAGCCATTTTTTGCGAAGAGAATGCGAGGTGCTATATATTATAAAGAGGTGCGACGACAAAGGACGAACGGACGCTGGCGAAAGACGAAAGACGCAATTCAAAATGCAAGATTCAAAATTCAAAATTGGGGTTTGATTTGATTAAACCTCATTATCTGCGGCTGGGGGGGGGTCGCGCGACTACGTTCGCGCGCCCGCCATATGGGCGGGTTCTACTTTTTTCGGTCTTACGAATCTTTTTCTGCTTGCAAAACTATTAACCTACTGGAGAATTTGTACGTTCATTTAATTTGCCATATGGGCGGGTTTTACTGTTTTCGGTTGAGCAAATATTGATCAATTTGCAAAACCAGCAACCTCCTTGCGAACCAGCACATTTGTTTAATCTGCCATATGGGCGGGTTCTACTTTTTTTCGGTCTGCGACCTAAATCAATGGTAGCTAAGGAAAATCGTGAATCGTGAATCTTGAATTTTGAATCTTGAATCTTGAATAAAAAAAGCCCGCCCAATGAGCGGGCGGGTCCCCAAAAACCAAATACCAATTAAATATAACCATTAGCCACACGGCAGATAGCGTCAGCAATCACACGATGGCCCTGCTCGTTGGGGTGGATACCGTCAGCGCAGAAACATTCGCGGTAGTTGCGCTCGACCAGAAAGGGCGTCGTGATGTCGATAATCGGCACGTCAAGCTGCGCTGAGAGCTTGAACAACTGCAAGTTATACATCTCGTGCCACTGCGTGATATTCTCAACCGAGTGATCGAGCCAGCGCAACACATTACCTCGCTCGGTCGCGTTCATCGGGCGGGTGAAGGCGTCGAAATAGCGATCGGCAATGATCGGCGGCAGCGACAACAGAATGGGACGCGAGCCAAGCTCACGGATCGTCGCGATCATCGAGCGATATTGCGCTGTGAAATTGGCAAGCGAAATGATCGGGTGGTGTTCGCCATCGGGGTCGAGAGCGATCTGTTTCCAGCAGTGGTCGCAGTCGTTGCCGCCAAACTCCATCACCACAAAATCCGACTGCACCACCTGCTCGCGCCAACGCTCCACCTCGCGCAGTCCGTGGCGCGTGGTCGAGCCGAAACGCCCGTGATTCTTGATCTCGATACCGAGTGCCGACGCACAACGAGCCGAGAAACTATTTTCCAAAAGTGTGTAACGAGGCGAACAGGTTGCGCTCTTCGGATCGAGTACAATGCCGCCCATAATCGAATCGCCAAAGGTTGTGATATGTTTCATCTCAGTTTTCTTTTTGTCGGTCGTGATTTCACATTGCAAAACTAACGCCTAAATTCTCGGCTGTCAAAAAAATGTGATTACACAGCAAAAATTGTGATTTTTTGCCCATTTTCGTTACTAAAACGCAAATATTGGGACAAAATTCGTATATTTGTGCGTTCGTCACTACATTAATCGGGACTAAAACAATGAGCGAATTACCCTCGAATTTCCGTCGCGCAGCCTCGCAAGCGATCCATATCGTCGCTCTGCCGCTGTCGTTTTTTGCCTTCGTGCTAATCTATCGTCCGTTCAATGTCGCCGAGGCGATGACACTCGGACGATTCTCTTTCGGTGTCAATTTGACCCTCATTTCGTGCGTGATTTTTGGGTCGATGGCGATTATGCGAGGTCTCTTCTACCTCGTGCGCAGGCGCATCGACAGCCTCACATATTTCTTTTGGTGCATTGGCGAGATGGTCGTGGCGGTCTTCTTCGTTGCGCTCTACGCGTGGCTGATGGAACGTACGGTCGAGCCCTACTTTTTGGTCGTATCGCGCGCTTGCGGGTGGGTCTTTCCGGTGCTGATCTTCCCATACGTCATAATCACTCTGTCGCTCTTCCTGGCGGCACAAACTCGTTACCGCAACCAACCGAGCGAGGAGCAGCGTATCCGCTTCTACGACGAACGACACACGCTGAAATTGGTCGTGGCGGCTCAGTCGGTGCTATTTATCGAGGCCGAGGAGAACTACATCAATATCTATTATACGGACGAGGATCGTGTGCGTAACTACTTGGTACGCAGGTCGATGAAGTCGATCGAAGAGATCTGTGCAACACACGGATTACTGCGCTGTCATCGTTCGTTCTATGTCAATCCAAGCCGCGTGAAGGTGCTGCGCAAGGACCGCGAGGGGGCGATAATGGCCGAGCTCGACACGCCCCAAACGCCCGAAATCCCCGTAACCAAACGCTACTACGACGCCCTCTCTGCCGCGCTGTAACAACTCGCTCACAGCGGGCACAACAACACCTATATTATATATGGCGCTCCGATCGCGGATCAGCGAATCGGGGGTCTGCGGGTCAGCGAATCGGGGGATCGGTGTGCGCGCATTGAGGCGCTCAATCTTGCACACGTCGTAGCGTAAATACAAAATTTACGAAGCCAATCTGCACATTTCGCACAATTTGCAATCGCACAAAAAGGCTGTTCTGCTGCATATTTGGGCTTTTTGTAAGCGCGATACAAGACATTATTTTATTATTATCGACTGATTTTTGAGGTTATTACAGGCAACAAACTGCGATAACACGACCTATAACACGCCATAACGCACAATATATCAAACTATTAACGCAATACGCCGCAATTCACGTAGCAGGCAATGGTTTTTGCCGCGAATTTTTGGATAATACAATATATCATTGTACATTTGTTCGTGCAAATGCCAAAAGTTGATTGCGTCGCGGCTATCGGCGTACGATGCAAAACAGGCTGGCGCAATAGTTTCATTCGTAAAAATCAGTTTGTTATGGTAACCAACCTTTCTTCGGCGGTACAACAACCCGTCATTGCCAAGTACGTGCAGCCCTACCGAAACGGAATCCAATCCTACAACCTCTCGCGCCACGCTATCGGTATGGTCCTACGCGGCAAGAAGTATATCTACTCGGGCGACGTACGCCAAGAGATCAATCGCGGCGATCTGTTCTTCCTCGCTACGGGCAACCACTATATTGAGGATCAGCCCGAAACCAATCGACCCTTCGAGCAGATAATGTTCTACTACACGCCTGCGCAGTTGGCATCGATACTCTCGCAGCTGAGTATCACCTACCACCTCAACATCTCGAACGACCACTCGTGCGCAGCCTGCCGCGAACAAAACTATGTGGTATGCGAGGCGACAAACACACTGCGAAATTTCTTCATCTCGACCAACCAATACATCAAAGACGAACTCTTCAACCACGACGAGACAGCCGAAAATCTGAAAATGACCGAACTGATCTATCTGATTGTTTCGCAGGACGATAGCTGCATCAAGAGCAAGGTGATGGATAACGCCGACACCTGCAAAGAGAGCTTCGAGCAGATCATCTATGCGCACATTTTCGAGGACATCGCCATCGAAGAGCTGGCGCGAATGTGCAACCGCTCGCTCACCTCGTTCAAAAAGGAGTTCAAGAAACATTTCAGCGAGCCGCCACATCGCTGGTTTATCAAACAGCGACTGATGCACGCTCGGCTGCTGCTCATCTCGACCAACAAATCGATCTCGGAGGTTGGTTTGGAGTGTGGATTCCCCAACACTTCACACTTCATCAAACTATTCAAGAAGGCATACGGACATACGCCCGTCGGCTACCGACACCGCCACGTCAATTGTTCGGAGGCAACGGCGGCGGCAAACGGCACATCTGACGATCAATTCGACCACGGGCAACTTCCCATCGACGAGTGCGAGCCGCCAATGGCTGTCGGCGAGTAGTGATCCGTCAGGTCGAACTGACCTGTTTTATGACGCACACGGAGCCCACACGAAGAGTTTGCGGATTGCTCCGGCATTAGAACGATTGTTTCGGAATCCCCGCCGAGTGGTTATAAAACAGATAAATCAATGGGGTAATTTTGAAAATTTTTCATTCAAATTCGCCAAATACCTAATAATTTATCATTAATTCCATCAAATTTATTTGGAATTAATGAAATCAATGGTTATATTTGCATAACAATTCGCGGGAAAGAGCGTCGCGATGACGACATTCCGCGCGACTCATTAACCTAACTAACCTAACCCGATCCCTCTCGATTTTCAGACCGAGAGGGATCTCATTTGATGTAGCTATCGGCATTGACGATCGCACCTGCCCACACACCAATCAACCGCCACACACAAAAAAAAGCTACGCCCGAAACCGAACGTAGCTTCAAAGATTGGGTGCGCAATTATTTGCCATAATCGCGCAGGAAGAGCTTCCAACCACAATCGAGAGCCGCGAGTTGTGCCGGCGAAGGCTCGTGTCCCCTCTCGAAACGGCTCATTGCCTCGACAATCGCCCTCAGGCGCACGTCGCGCGGCAACAATGTCGCCTCGGGATCGACCTCAGCACGCTCGGCCACAAACCGAATGTAGCTCTTGGTGTCATTTTCGAGCGGCGGGGCCCAACGGGTTACGATCCCACGCAGGGTGTCGATCGAGTAGCGACGACGGTACGATTCGAGCAGCACAAACATCGCTCGATAGCCCCACTCGTCGCTCTCGAACTCTTTGAACGCAGGGTCGCACGAAGGGCGTCGCTCGCCACGGTAACGCACACCGCAACGGCGGATATTGCCTGGGTTATGGTTGCGTTCGGCGCGTGTCAGAGGTCGCTGTTTCATCGTTTATAGGTAGTTGAGTTCCAATGGTTTGCGAGAGCTGTTTCTGCATAAAACGCCTCAACCATCGGAAGGGTGGATAGTTGCACGCCTCGGCTCCATTTTCGAGAAAGCTCCACATCTCGACACCGCAGACGAAGCCCGTAAATAGATTAGCCAAACGCAGGTGCGCAAAGCCCAGAATGAGCGAGTCGATCAGCCAAGCGAGAGCAATCCCGACTACGATCACGACTGCCTTGCGAATGGTATCCCACGCGCGGTGGCTCTCGAAACTCCACACCTGCCCCAAACGTGAGGCTCGATGGCGCGAGGCTACGACACCCGTAATGAAATCGACTGCCACGAAGGTAATGGCACAACAGACAAGCCCCGCAATCGGGGCAAATATCCCGACAATGGCCGACAGCACGCCAAAAATCAGTTTGAAAAGAGTGTTTTCCATAAGCGAAAAAAGGTTTGATGTAAATTCAAAACGCAAGATTCCCCGCCATATGGGCGGGCTTTGCTGTTTTCGGTTTAGCCAACCCTAATCAGTTTGCAAAACCAGCAACCGCCTTGCGAATCTTATGCATTTTTTTGCTGATGGGCGGGCTTTGCTGTTATTACCTTGTATTCAGAATACGCACACTCGGTGGCTGGGGGGGCGTGCGACAAGTCGCACGAGCCACCGAATGTGTGTCAAAATCGAAGATTTTGCCAATTAGTTTTGCTTCTTTGAATAGCAACCAAAATCATTGATAGCAAAGGAATTATTTTGAATTTCGAATTCTTAATTCTTAATTTTGAATCTTGAATTTTGAATCTTGAATTGCAACCGCCTACGCCACAACGCCACCATCAATACGGCAACGTCGCCAGATGTTTTGACGCGGATCGTATTCGGGATAGAGTTCGGGTGAGGATTCGATCTGAGAGACAGCCTTTCGGAGCAGGGTCGTTGCCTGTGCGAGAGTCGTGCGACGGAGCGAGCGCAGGTCATTCTCGGTGGCAGCGTCGAGATAATCGCTCGACCCTTTGACCACACCTGCCGCACCGGTGCGCAACGCAAGCGAGGGCATCATCAGAACGCGGGTATAGAGTGCGAGAGCGGGGGCTATCAACTCCTCGACCAGCTCCGAGTAAGAGCCCCCGATCATAGCCTCGACCATCGCATCGCCCAGCACAGGCGACACAAAACGCTGCTGTGCCACGCTGATAGTCAGTTGATTGACATCTTCCGGAGTAACGCGGTCGAGAGGAGCGAAGGCCATCGAAGCAACCTGCGCCGGTGAAATTAGATTTTGCATAAGCATAGCATTTTAGTCGATGTTACGAAGATTATACTTGGTAATCTGCGCCAAGAAGGGCTGCTGATCCTCGGCCTCGGGGTCGTAGTCGAGCCCATCGGCTTTGCGAGCCTCCCAAACGCGCATATAGAGCGGCTTAGCCTTGGTCGGAGGGCGATTGACAATCTGCAACGACGAGGTATCGAGCCCCAAAATCGAGTGCATCAACTCCTCAATCGGCTCCATCAGTTCGGCCTGCTCGGCCAGAATCACGGTGTTGAGCGCGATCTCGTACTCGTGCAGAATACGATCGGCATTGAAACCCGACGAATAGTCCAGACCACTCAGCGCGCGGAACCACGAATGTGCCACGACGATATCGCTCGTTGCCTGACTGTGGAGGTCGGTCCAATCGCCGTCGTTGGCCGAGCCGATCGGGATAAAACGCGAGTTGTCGTCGCCCGCCCCATCGCGGATCACAAACATCACCTGACCCGGCGAGCCAGCAAAACGTCGCTCGGCACGTCGCACCAGATCGTAGGCCGTCTGCTCGTTGTCGATGTCGGCATCGAGCATCATCACACCCGAAAGCTGGAACGAGTTGTCCAGACGCGAGATGTTCCAACGATCTGTTTTGTAGGCGATTGCCGAAACATTCATACCCGCAATGTAGGGCGGCACACCATAGTGCGAGAACATCGGTTCGTAGTCCTTGTAGTGGATTACGGCGCGCAACAGCCCTTCGCTGTCGGCCTCGAACGTCGGATAGAGAGCGAGTTGCCGAGCCTCCGCAGGGTTGAAGTGAGCCCAATCGTGGTGCAGCAACACGTGCTCGCCATCGCGTGCCAGACGACAGTGCGACGCGTCGTGATGATAGAGCGCAAGAAACGAGTGCTCGGCATCGGTTACAACCTCCAAAAATGCGTTACCGAACAGCGACTTGTCGAATGCCAAACGGTTGAGCGTCTGACGCAACGTGTCGCCCGCACCATTGACACGCTCGACAAAAGCACCGAGCAGTCGATTCGAGTGGTCGTAGTTGAAGCCCTTGCCCGAGATATAGTCGGCCTTATCGTTGATGATTCTACGGTGAGTTGTCGAGCGTCGCGACATCAGAGCCAAAGCCACGGGCAAAAGATTATCGTCGCCCCAACGCCAGAATTTATCGCTCTTGCAGCGCGTCGAACGAACGAAGTAAGGATCGTGCTGCGGAGCGGCCGCCAGAATTTTAGTTGGTTTATTGCTCATTGATTTTAATGGTTTGATATGGTTAATTGATTAGTTGTGGAGTCCGTCGTTCGGCATAGCATTCAAGTATCAGATACGATACCGCTCGCCCGTCGCACTCGACCTCAATCAGTTCAATCGAGGCGACTCCCCCGACAAGGGAGTCGCACACGCGGTTGAAAATTCCACCCATCGCTACTCGATGTGAGCATACGACACCAACTCAGGCAGCAGGTAGTCGCAACCGGCCATAAACACGGCACGCTGACGGTTCTCCATCTGGTCGGGGTTGTACCACATACGGATCTCGGTTCCGGGGAAGTCCGAGGTATTGACCGCCAAGGCCAGGTTACGACGATCGGTCAGAATCACGAACGACTGCGGCAGGTCGGCCGTCTGCTCCGCGTACTTACCCAACTGCAAGTCAATCACCGGAATACCACGCATCGACAGACCTACGCGACCTGCCTGCTTAGCCTCGTAAGCGGCATCGAGCACCACGCTATCGAGCGAATTTTCGTAGGCAGCATAGATGTCCGACGAGCAGAAGAATGCCAACTGACCCTCCGACTTCAATGCGCGCAGCTCCTCGGGCGCATCGGCCAACATCTGTCGCAACAACTCCTCGACATAGCCCTCGATCGAGAGTTCGTCAGCGGTGTAGGTGGTGTAGGTCATCTCGTCGCGGTCGGTATGGATCGCTTTGAGCAGACCGTTGAAGGTGCCGAGCATACCGTTTTCGCGGTCGGTGTTGCCGAGCCACATCGTCGCGCGAATACTCTCGGCAATCGCTTGACGGAACAACTCGGTCTCGGCAGCCTCCAATTCGGTGCCCGACAGGTCATCCATATTGACATCGGCGCGGTTGGTGATCAACTCATAGACCATCGAGAAGTAGTCCGAAGCCGAGTATGCGATTTCGGCCTTGACCTTGCTCATATCGATCGACTTCTGGTAGCGGTCGGCAGCTTTCGAACCATTCCAACCCGCACCGTAGGGCTGCAAGATGTCGCCACTACGACGCCAGAAGTTGAGCGTTGTGGGCACAGGCATATTGTACATCACCTTGATACCCAGATCCAAAGCCGACGGACCGGTCAGCATCGGGCGGAAAAAGATGTTTTCGAGCTCACGACCCGAATAGGTTTTGGGGTTTTCGATCAATTTACTCATAGTGTTTTGTTGTTTGGTTGGTTAATAAAAAATGAATTAATTGAGGTGTGTGGACTGTTGGTTTTAGATGTTTTGCAAATAAAACGCACTCGGTGGCGTGGGGCGGCGCGACTGAAAGTCGCGGGCGCCACCGAGTGTGTCGAAAACAGAGTTTTCGCCAATTTTGCTTTTTGAATTTTGAATCTTGAATTTTTAGAACTTCGCATCGCGCATAGCGTCGGCGTCGCGCGAATATGAAGCGGCATTTGCGGGCTCCTCGGCCTCACGATCCGAGGGGTCATCGACCGCCTCGATCTCGGTTGGCAAGGCACGCTTCTGACCGCTACGCAGAGCCTCGATTGCTGCCGACGAGCGCGCCTCAACTGCGGCAGCCTCAACGTCGAGCAGCGCGCGTGGCATCGGTTCATCGGCTGTGGGTCGCAGGGTGGATATCAGACGCTCGGCTGCGTCGGCAATGCGAGCCTTCATCGTGCGACGCGAGGTCTTGACCTCGACAATCCTATCGACCAGTCCCTCTTCGAGAGCCTCCGTGGGGGTGAGCCAGCGACCGTTGCCTCGGTTCTCGTTCATCAGTGCAACGATCTGCTCCACCTCACGCCCGCTACGCGACGAATAGATTGCAGCCAGACGCTCGTCGGTTTTGTTGAGCAGGTCGAGGCTCTGTTGCAGATCGACGGCATTACCCTCGGTCGAGCTCATCGAGCGATGAATCAGGTAGAGCGCATTCGACATAATCTCGCGGCACCCGTCAGAGGCGGCCTGAGCGATGATCGTTGCGGCTGAGGCTGTGTAGCCATAGCAACGTGTAACGATCTGAGTGTCAAGCTCACACAAGGCGTCATAGATCAATAGTGCATCGGCTACATTACCGCCCGTCGAGCGGATATTGACGGTGATCTGCTCGACGTCGAGTGCGCGAATCTCATCGAGTGCGCGGTTGAAAGCCTCGTAGGTTGCCACGCTGTGCGAAGCGCTCGACGCACTCTCGACGCCAATCGTTCCCTCGATGTCGATCACCGCTGTACGATCGGCCGAGCAACGAATTTTGATACTGTTTTTCATTTGCGTAATAGTTTGATTATTTGTTGATTGGTTGTGTCATAGACGGCTCGGCAAGCAGTCGAATAGGAGCACCCGAAGTCGATTGCGGCCTGCTCCAAGGCCTCGGTTTTGGCTCGTCCGCGAGTGGTCTGTTCATCGACATAGAGAAGAATGGTCAGATCGCGCAGGCGGGTGGTGTCGAGCAGACTTGCCGAAAGCAATCGCTGGGCAATGCGTCGAGCGCGCAGAGGAGGACATAAACCGCTGAGCAGACGCTCGATAGGTCGTGTATCTATTGGCATAACGAGCTGATTTTTTATACGAGTTGAACAAATCGACAACGTGCCACGCACTCCTCGGCCCGAAACTCCTCGATGGCGTCCAGACGGTAGAGTTCCTCCTCACCCCCGATCACGAGTCGATAGACTGCACGCAGATCGCGTCCCGCAGGGTCTGTGGCGATGATTGGCAGCAGGTCGGCAGCCGAAAGCCTCAACGACAGCGTAACATATCGAGCCTCATTAAGCTCCTCATAATGAGCGTCGTAATAACGGTGCAAACCCTCCACCCCATCACGATCCTCAAAACATAACGACCCCTCTGCGGAGTGGAAATCGGTCAACGGATAAGCACCCGCAAGCAATCCCCAGCGCTCGCCCTCAGGCAATATTTGCAGACCGTGATAAATGAGAATTTTGGTTGGGAAGTTGAGCTGTGCCGGATCGTCGGCATCGCGGTCGCCCACCTGCGGCAACGAGACCGAGGGCGCAAGCGCAAACAGCTCGGAGGCGTTGATCGTGGGAGCGAAGATCGGATTGCAGGCGTCGCGCTCGCCCTCGTCGGCCAACTTCGAGCGCACCTCACCGACCCATTCCCCGTAGCGGTCATCGTGCTGTTGGTTGTATCGCGCAACGGCTCCGTCGCCCACTTGGTAGCGGTGTCGCGTGGCCTCATCACCCCTCTCAGCCAGCGATCCGACAGTGATCGGCAGCGAGTCGATAATGCGGTCGCTCCAATCGACAATCTGCTCACGATCAACCATTTCGGCAGCCGAACGAATATAGACCTTACGCTCGATGGGGTCGGTGTAGAATCTCAGATTGAACATCTGTGCGAGCGCTTCGAGCAGATCGACCTGACGCAGATCGTGGTGCATCACATCGGCCAGCGTGAAGGTCGAGCCGAGGGCGGGATTGGGCTGGAACGAAGGGTAAGCGCGCGTCGAGGCATAGAGGGTCATCGACTGCCCCTCGGCAGCTCCCGCGAAGGCGATCTTGCGGAACTCGAATGGCTCCGATGCCGACACCTCGCGCGGTGTCGTTGCCACAGTAACCTCAACCTCGGTCTGCCCCTCCATCTCGACATAACCGGCATACAACGCCCAATCGTTCGGGCAAGGCAGGTAGGCATTCGCACCCGCAGGTCGATACATAAGCGTTGGTTCATAGGGGGTTACATCCGCAGGGATTGTCAGCAGGGCATTATCCGAACTGAACTCAACAGCCAGCTGTTCAGTCGCGGTCGTACCCTTTTTAGCGATGTACATCAGTCGATAATTCGACCCCTCGATGTGGTTGAAAACCACCACACGATACTCCACTCCGGCACGAATCGTTGGGCGATGATCGACAAAACGGTTTGCCAACGCAAACTTGTACTGATTGGCTACATCGAGGCAGATGGTGTCGAAACCACGCAAGGTGTAGCGCGTCGCGATGCGGTAATCGGTCAAATAGTGAATTTGGCAGACGATCGAAGCCGTAACTTTTTCGGGAGGCGAGAAGATCGCCCCACCCTCCTCGATACGGAACGAATCGTCGGCAGCGTGCAGATCGGCAGCCTCCTCCGAAGGGGCAACCGTATCGACCAGATTACCAACCGTATTGAGCGACGTAAAGGGGTTGGCATAGACCATTCCGCGTTCGTCGGCAACGGCGGTTGTAGCCTCACTACGTCCCGCACGGAAACCCATTCGGGCGTCCAGACGCGAGGTGTCGCGCTCGGCAAAACGACCACTCATCACCAGATTCGAGAAGGGCTCGGTGGCCAGCAACGGGAAGTCGATCGTATAACCCGCGTCGGCAAATATCGCCTCGACCAATCGCGGTACGCGCACAAAGGGGTGAAAATCGGTGAGCGCAGGTATCTGCTGCACAGGCATCAGCTCGACCTCGGAGCGCACATCTGAGTAGCGGTCGCGTAGCACAGGCAACATACGCACCACGCTGTCGCCGTTCCAGCTGTCGATAATCGCATTCGAATCGAATACCGACTCGAAGTCGATCGCCACCTCGTTCAACCGACGCAGCGAAGCTGTTCGTGCCCACTCGTGCGCACCCGAGATGACCTCGATCTCGAAACGACCACCCGCAACATTACGCTCCACAGCCACGAGCAGCACCGTACCCTCGATGAGCGTTGCACCATCGAACTCGATACGCGCCTTGTGGTCGGCATCGTTGAACGAGGTTGCGTCCAGAACACGATCGTCGTAGCCGATGATCGCGCGGTTTGTGCGACAGATGGGGATCGACAGTCGGTAGCGACGCCCCGCACGCAGAGCCTCAAAACGATTGAGATCTGTGGCGTCGAAACCGATCTTCGGAGCGACGGTTGCGGAGTCGGTCCGACAGAGTTTTTCGTCAATATAGAGCTTCATAAACGGCTGCATTTTAGATAGTTCGAGAGATTGTTTCCGAGTAGCCCAACTGCGCCACGAGGCGATCGGGGCACTCGCCTTGTCGGGTCGAATAGTCGGTGGTGATGACCTCAACCTCGCGCAGATGCCTCTGATCGATTATCCACACCGACGGCGATGCGATGATCGACATCAGCGCCTCGATCGAGGTGCGCGACACGATTCCGCTGTCGAGCGTGAGTGTCGTGCGGCGTGTGGTGATAGGCACGGGTGAGCCGACACCGCGACTGCGTTCGAAGCTCACTTTGCGAGCGCCAAAACCTTCGAAGGTGAAAAGATCGCAACCACCTAACGCATTGAACCACGCTACGCGACAGCTCTCGGCACCACGCCTCACAACGTCATAGACGAGCGTCGCCACCTCACCTGCCGAGGTCGAAAGTGTAACCTCGATACGTTTCAGCGGGGCGCTCACACGCGCCTGCAACGTGTCGAAATCGACCACCACGCCCACCACCTGTTCGCGCTCCGAGGTCGAGATGGAGTAGGGCGTAACACTACCGTCGGCGTCGTAGAGTCGAAACGCGGCGCTGATCGTACCGTCGATCGAGATCAGGCGCAGATCGTCGTTCTCGCCCGCGGCGAGGGTACGATGCAGAGGTAGCTCCGATAGCAGGCGATTGGGGACGAGTGGCGAGAGTTGTGGAGCTGCAAGCACCGCGGCAACCACCTCTGATTGAACCTCGCCAATACGAATGAAGTGGTTGATCACCGAGGCGTAGTGTGAAATAGCATAGGTTGCCGAGTTGATCGTCGGAGTCAGCACGAAGTGGCGACGCAGGTAAGGAGCAACGTCGATCGAGCGTTTGCTGACTCCACGCAGACGCAATCTGCCGAGAGTCGATCCATTGTCGGCATTGACGATCTCGACCGTTGTAATGGTGTCGGGATCGAGCCCTTCGAGGGTGTAGAGCAGAGGCTCGACAGCCGACGCAAAGGGTGCGGGAGAAGATGTGATGTTCATTGTTTAATGTTATGTCGATAAAGTGTTAAGATGTGTCGATAACCGTTTATAACTACCCGCCGAAGATATGAGATAGCGCGAGTAATACCCTGAATCTCAGCGCAGAGCCGAGATTTAACTGATGAGTGTTGAAAACTCGAAACGTGAAAAGTTGAAAACCCGCGATGACGAACGTCTGCAACCGAATGGAAAGCGGGTCGATTGATGGTGCAAATATAGTGTTTCGGGAGGGCGTTTGTCAAGAGGCGGCGGGCAAATTTGTCGCAAGTTGAGAATCGCCCGCCGCCCACCGCTGTGAAAATGAGCGCTCTGCACCGCACAAAAAAATGCAAAATTTTTGCAGTGAAAGCCAAAAAAGCACGCTGGGTTGCTATTTTTTTGCGCTCGGAGGCGGCAGTTTCCAAAAATTATATTAATTTAGCGGCGGATTATGGCTACGTGTGTCCATAGTCCGCTATGTTTCACCAAAGACTCAACAATATGGACGATGGCTATTCTGCGGAGAATTGCACTTACTTCCTACCTCGATACGGTGCCATTCGTGTATGGCATCAAGCACGCACCCGAGTGTCGTGCCGAGTTGCTATTGTCCTCACCCGCGCGTAGTGTCGAACTGATCGAGCAAGGCGCGGCCGATATCGCCCTTGTCCCTACGGCTGCGGCCGATCGTCTGCGCGGTGTGCGTATCCTCTCGGAGTATTGTCTTTCGTCGAGCGAGCGTCTTGCGACGGCCCGTATGGAGTGCGATGTGCCTTTGCAGCAGATCGAGCAGATCATCTACGACGCCGAGTGGTTCATCACCTCCGAGATTTTGGGTCGCCTCTGCACCCATCTGTGGCGCATTGCCCCCAAATTGATTGATCGCAGCGAGCTGCCTGCCGAGTGGCAACCCGCCCCGACCGATGCCGAGATCATCTGCGGCACCGAGGCATTCACCTCAGCGCGCCGCCGTCGCTACGAATTTGACTTGGGCGAGGAGTGGCACCGTTCGACTCGCTCGCCACTGGTTCTGGGTGTTTGGATCGCACGGGCCGACGTTACGCCCGAGGAGAGCGACGCCTTCGAACGCGCGCTGACCTTCGGCATCGAACATACGTGGGAAGCGCTGACCGAGAGCGAGTTAGCCACCCCCGAGAGCTATACCCAACTAACCGAACGAATCGACTATCTGTTTGATCAAGAGAAAGATAAGGCATTGCGAAAACTTTGGCGCGAGGGTGTCAAGGTAGCTCCGCGAGCCAATCCCGGCTGAACGACCTGAGGATTGCCAGCGCGAGCAATCCGATGACCCCGCTCGGCGCAATGAATTTACGCCCCTGAGTGGCTGCGGCCACCGACTCACAAAGTACGAATAAACACAAAAAACAGGGAGCCAAATGATTACGATTTATCTCAAACAATATAATAAGATTGTCCGCAACGCCGACCTTCATCTGTTCGACGATCTGGGCTACGACGACATTCTGTGGATCGACCTTCTGAACCCGACCATCAAGGAGCAGAAAGCGGTCGAGAACTTTATGGAGTTGAACCTCCAAACGCGACAGCAGGCCGAGGAGATCGAATCGACCTCGAAATATTTCGAGACCGAGAATGCCATCTTTTCGAACTCGAACTTCTTCCTTCGTACCGACGATACGTTTGCCGTCGAGCCGGTGTCGATGATCATCTCGGAGGGAGTGTTGATCTCGGTGCGCACGGCCGAATCGCGTACGGTACGCGAGGCCGAGAAGAAGTTGCAAATGAACTACCGCGCCTACCCCACGGGCTATCACCTGATGATCTCGATTTTGGAGGTGCGTATCGACTTCGACGCCGACTTGGTGGAGAGCATTTCGAAGCAGATCGCCCGTCTGAGCCGCGACCTGAACTCGGGTGAGGCGGTCGATAAGGAGGACTTGCAGCGTATTAACTCGTTGCAGGAGAGCACGATGTTGATCCGCGAGACCATCTTCGACCGTCAGCGAGTGTTGTCGGGCATCTTGCGCTCGGAGCGCTTCCCGAACGATATCTATCCCCGTCTGCAACTGATGATCAAGGACGTCAATTCGCTGATCAACCACGCCGATTTCAGTTTCGAACGTCTTGACTACTTGCAGGATACGGCGCTCGGTTTGATCAACCTCGACCAGAACAACATCACCAAGATCTTTACGATCGTATCGGTGTTCTTCCTGCCGGCGACGTTGATTGCGAGCTTGTACGGTATGAATTTCAAGCATATGCCCGAGCTGGAATGGGAGTACGGCTATTGGTTTGCGCTGGGTCTGATTCTGCTGATTTCGGGCGCGATCCTCAGCTACTTCAAGTACAAAAAGTGGCTGTAAAGCGGGCGACGTTCGCAATGCAGGATTCAAAATTCAAGATTCAAAATTCAAAATTAGGCCACGCATTTCGGAGCGTGGCTTTTTTTGATTCACAATTCACAATTAATTCTGCAAGCGACACGCACACTCTGCGGCTGGGGGGGGCGCGCAACTTCGTTTGCGCGAGCCGCAGAGTGTGTGTCAAAATCAAAGATTTTGCCAATATAGTTTTTGCAAACTGAATACAACTCGCAAGACCGAAAACAGTAAAACCCGCCCATATGGCGGGAATTTTGAATTTTGAATCTTGAATTTTGAATTTTGAATTACCCTTCTATCTCTTAACGAGTTTCACGACATTCTCGACGTGGTAGGTATGGGGGAACATATCGACGGGCTGGACGCTCTCGACGCGGTACATACCGTCCATCAGAGCGATGTCGCGCGCTTGGGTTGCGGGGTTGCAGCTCACATAGACAATTCGCTCGGGAGCTGCACGCAGAATCACGTCGATCACAGGCTCATCGACACCCGCACGGGGCGGATCGAGAATCACCACATCGGGACGACCGTTGGCATCGACAAACTCGTCGCTCAGCACCTTCTTCATATCGCCCGCATAGAAGACCGTATTTCGGATTCCGTTGATTTCGGAATTGACCTTTGCGTCCTCGATAGCCTCGGGAACATACTCAATACCAACTACTTTGGCACAGCGCGACGCACAGAAATTGGCAATCGTACCCGTACCCGTATAGAGGTCATAAAGCACCTCTCCCTCCTTCAAGTCGGCAGCCTCGCGTGCTACCTTGTAGAGCTCGTAGGCCTGCTCCGAGTTGGTCTGATAGAACGATTTGGGACCCACCTTGAATCGCAAGCCCTCCATCTGCTCGAAGATGTGTCCGTTGCCGCGATAGGTGATGGGTTCGAGGTCGCCCGTCGAGTCGTTCAGTTTCTCGTTGATCATATAGATCATCGAGGTAATCTCGGGGAACTGCTCGCAGAGGTGGTCGAGCAGTGCGCTGATACGCTCCTCGTCGCGGTAGGCGAAGATGACGATGACCATCACCTCGCCCGTCGAGGCGGTGCGAATGATCATATTGCGCATAAATCCGCTATGCTCGCGCACGTTGTAGAACTCGTAGCCGTGCTCCAAGCAGAAACGCTTGGTAGCCAATCGGATAGCATTCGAAGGCTCGGGCTGCAACCAACACTTTTCGATGTCCAACACCTTGTCGAACATCGTCGGAATGTGGAAACCGAGAGCGGGCGAAGCGTCTAACTCGGCACCCGAAGCGACCTCCTCCTGCGTCAGCCAGCGGCGCGGAGTGAAGGTAAATTCGAGCTTGTTTCGATAGAGTTGCGTCTTTTTCGAGCCCAAGATGGGGCTGATCGCGGGCAGCTCGATTTTGCCGATTCGGGTCAGCTGATCCTCGACCTGCGACTGCTTCAATCGCAGCTGCTCGTCGTAGGGCAGGTTCTGCCACTTGCAACCGCCACACACGCCGAAGTGCTGGCAGAAAGGCTCGCAGCGCATCTCCGAAAACTTCTGATAACGAACCACATAGCCCTCCATATAGCGGCGGCGTTTGTTACGGATCTGAACATCAACGACATCGCCCGGTACGGTCATCGGAACGAAAACGACCTGGTCGTTCCAGCGTCCGAGCGACTTACCCTCGGCGGCAAGTGTTGTTATTTCGAGCCCCTCGATCAAGGGGTATTGGTGTCTTTTACGTGCCACGATACTAAGATTTGTGTTTTTGTGATTTTCGGCAAAGGTACGCAAAAAGCGGCAGATTGCAACGCTCTTTCGCCCGCGCGTATAAAATAATGTATAAAAAAGGGCGGTAGATCACGAAATTTTGCTATTTTTGTAGTTTGGAAAAGTATTGTAAAATCGTAAAAACCAATAACTGACTATGATCGACATAGCACTATTTTGCGTCAATCCCTTTCAGGAGAACACCTACGTTGTTACAGACAAGGCCACAGGGCGTTGCATAATCATCGACGCGGGTTGCAGCAACGAGCGCGAAACCTCGGCCGTGATCGACTACATACGCTCGAATCGCCTTGAAGCTGAGATGATTGTGGGTACGCACGGACATATCGACCACATTATGGGCGTGCAGACGCTCAAAGAGGAGTTAGGCATTCCCTATGCTCTGTCGAGCGACGACCGTTTTCTGGTCGAGAGTGCGGCTCAGCAGGCGGCGATGTTCGGTTTGAAGGTACCCGTAACGCCCACGATCGACATCGACCTGAAAGAGCGCGACGAGATCACCTTCGGAGAAACAGTACTGAAAGTGATTCCCACCCCCGGTCATACCCCCGGCCACGTATGCCTCTTTCACGAGGAGGGACGTATGCTCTTCACGGGCGACACGCTCTTCCGTGAGAGTATCGGTCGCACCGACCTGCCCGGAGGCGATTACTCGTGGATTATGCGTTCGATTTTGGATCGCATTGTGCCCCTCGGCGACGATGTTGTCTTCCACGCGGGACACGGACCGTCGTCGGATATCGGCCACGAGGTGCTCTACAATCCCTTCGTGGTGGAGGTGATGAACAACGAAATCAACTATCGCGGTTAGAGTATGATGCGCTTGATACACAAATTGTTATACCGAATGTTGCCACTCGAAGGCTACCTGCGTGTAGTCAGTGCGATGTTCTTCGTGTGGAAGCGTCTGGGCATTGGTCGCTACGCCGAGGCCACCGAGTACGTCTATCACCTGCCCAAGCTGGTGGGCGAGGGTGCAACAGCAATCGACATCGGTGCCAACTTGGGTTACTACTCGCGTTACATCTCGCAGGCGATTGGCGAGAGCGGACGCCTCTACTCGGTCGAGCCCGTTGCGCCGATTCTCGGAGTGCTGCGCCACAACCTGCGCTGCTGCTCGAATGTCGAGATTCTGCCCTACGCCTTGGGCGAGGAGGAGCGCGAGATCGTGATGTGTAACGACACGGCACGCTATCAAGGTTACTTCGGTACGGGACAGAATTTCGTGGGCGACGCTGCGACCGAGGGCGAGGGCAACCAAGCGGGCGAACAAAAGGGCGACCGCTTTCCTGCGCAGATGCGTCGTGGTAGCGAGCTGTTCTCGAAGCTGACCCGATTGAACTTCATCAAGTGCGACATCGAGGGCTACGAGGTGGTGGTAATGAACGAGTTACGACCTCTGTTGGAGCGTTTTCGTCCGACGGTATTGATCGAGACGGGAGGCGAAAATCGCCCGAAGATCATCGCTCTGTTCCGTTCGCTCGGCTACCGAGGCTACACGCTCGAACACGGTTTGGAGGTCCCCCTGACCGCTGATAGTGAGAAGGATATAATTTTCAGGGCTGAATAACGGCCGTGGGCAAAATCCTAATTCAAGATTGAGTTTTGGCTTGAATTAAGAATAAATAAGCACGCTTTTCAAAGCGTGTCATCATTGTCGGGTCGCCCTTTGGGCGAGCCCCCCACCCGACAATGATGAGAATATGGGAACAAAGGAAAAATTGTGAACCGACGCCAAGCCGAATGCAGAGTCGAGCTTGCCCGAACTCAGCTGAGGCGCGAAGGAGGAAAAGCTGCCGAAGGCAGATTAATTGTGAATTTTGCATTTTGAATCTTGAATTTTGAATTACGACTATGCGTATTGACATTATAACATCTGTACCCGAACTGCTCACCTCGCCACTGAGCGAGTCGATATTGAAGCGTGCGCAGGAGAAGGGTTTGGTTGAGATTGTGGTGCATAATCTGCACGACTATGCTCACGATAAGCGTCGCACCACGGACGACTATCCCTTTGGTGGTGAGGCAGGTATGGTGATGAAGTGCGAGCCTGTGTTTGAGCTTGTCGAGAAGTTGCAGTCGGAGCGCCCGTACGACGAGATCATCTACACCTCGCCCGACGGCATTCGTTACGACCAGCACGAGGCCAACCGCCTCTCGACGTTGGAGAACATCATCATTTTGTGCGGCCACTACAAGGGCATCGACCACCGTATCCGCGAGCACCTGATCACGCGCGAGATCTCGATTGGCGACTACGTGCTGACGGGAGGCGAGTTGGCGGCGTGTATCATTGCCGACTCGGTGGTGCGCTTGGTGCCGGGGGCGATTGGCGACGAGGCGTCGGCACTGACCGACTGCTTTCAGGACAATCTGTTAGCTCCGCCCGTCTATACCCGTCCGGCGGAATTTCGCGGTTGGCGTGTTCCCGATGTGCTGCTCTCGGGCAACTTCGGCGAGATCGAAAAGTGGCAGGAGGAGCAGGCGTGGGAGCGAACCAAACGACTGCGACCCGATTTGCTCGAATAATTCAAAATTAGTTTTGAGTTAGCGATTAGTTTGAATTAAAAAGAAGAAGAAAAATATAAACCAAATGCAAAATGGCGATACGCACCTTCGCGGGCTGGGGCGGTCGCCGAAGGCGAGCCCGCGAAGGTGTGTCGAAATCAAAGATTTCGCCATTTATAAATTGAAAATTACAACCTATTCGGCAACCTGCCGCGCAAGCGGCTAAGCCCCTGCCTGAGGCGGGGGTTTGGGGGTGGGTCAGAATTGCAACCGCGACGGCACGTCGCGCGCAATGCCACCGAACGACGAAAGGTCCTGAACTATAAATAGTTAAAAGAACGAACACAGAATGAAATATTATTTAATAGCAGGCGAACCTTCGGGTGATCTTCACGGCTCGAAACTGATTGCGGGACTGCGCCAAGCGGATCCGCAGGCTGAGTTTCGTTTTTGGGGTGGCGACCTGATGGCGGCCGAGGGCGGAAAAGCAAACCTCGCAATGCACTACCGCGAGGCGTCGTTCTTTGGGTTTATGACCGTGCTGCGCAACCTGCGAAAAATCGGTCGCCAATTCGCCGAGTGCCGTGCCGATGTCGAGCGTTTTGCTCCCGATGTACTGATCCTGATCGACTACCCAGGCTTCAATATGAAGATGGCTAAGTGGGCGAAGGAGAGGGGCTTACGCACGTTCTACTACATCGCGCCGAAGGTGTGGGCGTGGAAGGAGTGGCGCGTGAAAAAGCTGCGCCGCTATGTCGATCGCCTGTTCACGATCTTCCCGTTCGAGACGGAATATTTCCGTGCGAAGGGGATCGAGCCGACCTTCTGTGGCAACCCGTTGGTCGATGATATCGTGGCTCGACGCGAGAAGTTGATTTCGCGCGAGGAGTTTATTCGTCGCAACAACTTGGACGAGCGTCCGATCATCGCTCTGCTGGCGGGCAGCCGCAAGAGCGAGATCCGCGAGAATCTACCCTCGATGGTCGAGCTGTCGAAACGAATGCCTGAATATCAGTTTGTTGTAACGGCAGTGCCGTGGATCGACAAGCGGTTTTATTGGGCATATATGGCTGACGGTCAGCACGCGTCGGACGTTCGCTACGTGTGCGACCAGACGCAGCAGACCTTGGCGGTTGCCGAGGCGGCGGTGGTTACGTCGGGTACGGCAACGCTCGAAACGGCGCTGATGGGTATCCCCGAAATGGTTGTCTATCACGTGCCTAAGCTCTATGAGGTGTTGCGACCGTTCGTGTTGAAGATTCCGTATGTGTCGTTAGTGAACATCAATCTGGGACGCGAGGCGGTGCGAGAGTTGGTTTGTGCAAAGCTGGATTTGGCGGAGGCCGAGCGCGAGTTGCGTTCGATCGTTTCGGGCGGCGAGAAACGTGCGAAGATGCTCTCGGATTTCGACGAGCTGCGAGCGTTGATCGGAGGCGAAGGCGCGAGCGAACGCTTTGCGGCTAAGATGGTTAATGCGATTCAAAATTCAAAATTCAAGATTCAAAATTAGTTTTGAGTTGGCGATTAGTTTGAATTAAAAGAAGAAGAAAAATATAAACCAAATGCAAAATGGCGACACGCACCTTCGCGGGCTGGGGCGGTCGCCCGAAGGGCGAGCCCGCGAAGGTGTGTCGAAATCAAAGATTTCGCCATTTACAAATAGAAAATTATAACCGATGAAAATCTTTTGCATAGCACGCAATTATGTCGAGCACGTCGATGAGTTGAAGATGGGCTCGGTGCCCTCGGCTCCGGTCTTTTTTATGAAGCCCGACACGGCACTTTTGCGCAACAATGACCCATTTTATGTCCCCTCGTTCAGTCGCGAGGTGCACTACGAGTGCGAGTTGGTGGTGCGTATCAACCGCGTGGGCAAGTGCATTGCCGAGCGTTTTGCGCACCGTTATTACGACGAGGTGGGCTTGGGTATCGACTTCACAGCACGCGATGTGCAGCGTGCGGCGGCTGCGGCGGGAGAGCCGTGGGAGGCTGCAAAGGCGTTCGACCACTCGGCAGCAATATCGCCTAAGTTCCTGAAACTTGCGGAGTTGGGTGGCGACGTGCAAAACCTACATTTCGAAATGTGCCTCAACGGCGAGGTGCGCCAGTCGGCCTCGACAGCGCAGATGATCTTCACGGTCGATCAACTGATCAGCCACATTTCGCAGTTTGTTACGTTGAAAATTGGCGACCTGATCTATACGGGCACGCCCGTCGGTGTGGGCGAGGTGCGCGAGGGCGACGAACTGACCGCAACACTCGAAGGCCACGAATTGTTGAACTTTGATATTCGTTAAACGACTATGTTACTGCACGATACACTGAAATCATACCGCTTGATCTTAGCGAGCCAATCGCCCCGCCGCCGACAGTTGCTGAGCGACTGCGGATTGGAGTACGAGCTGGCCGAGCGCTACGAGGTCGAGGAGGTTTTTCCTGCGACGATGGAGGCCGACGAGGTGCCCGTCTATCTGTCGCGATTGAAGAGCGACGGCTACCCCAAGGCGCTTGCCGAGAACGAAATTCTGCTTACGGCCGACACGGTTGTAATCATTGATAATGAGATACTTGGCAAGCCGACGGACGAGGCCGATGCACGTGCAATGCTCGCACGGTTGTCGGGTCGAGCGCACCGCGTAACGACGGGTGTAACGCTGCGTTCGAGCGCACGCACCGAGAGCTTTGCGGTGCAGAGCGACGTCTATTTCCGCACGCTCACCGAGGAGGAGATCAGCTACTACGTCGAGCGTTTCCGCCCGATGGATAAGGCGGGCAGTTACGGCATTCAGGAGTGGATCGGCTACGTCGGTATCGAGCGCATCGACGGCTCATTCTACAACGTGATGGGACTGCCCGTGCAGCGGGTCTATGCGGCACTGGCGGAATTTGTAAAGCAATGAATAACAAATAAATAAACGACTGAAACTATGAAGAAATTATTTTCGACCCTTGCGGCATTGATGTTCGTTCTGACGGCTGTGGCCGACGAGGGTATGTGGCTTCCGAGCCTGATTGGCGAGCGCATCAAGGATATGCGTTCGAAGGGTTTTCGACTGACGGCCGACGATGTTTACAGCATCAACCGCGCCTCGATGAAGGACGCTGTGGTGCTGTTCAATGGCGGTTGCACGGGCGAGTTGATCTCGTCGGAGGGTCTGCTTTTGACCAACCACCACTGCGGTTATGGTGCGATCCAGAGCCACAGTAGCGTCGAGCACGACTACCTGACCAACGGTTTTTGGGCGATGTCGCGCGAGCAGGAACTGCCCAATCCCAACCTCTATGTTGCGATTTTGGTGCGAATGGAGGACGTTACCGACCGCGTGAAGGCGGGGGGCGATGAGAAGATCAACGACAACATCGCAGCCATCAAGAAGGAGGCCTCGGAGGACGGTCGCTATTCGACTTCGGTCGAGTCGCTGTACTACGCCAATCAGTACTTTCTGTTTGTGTATGAGAAATTTACGGACGTTCGTCTGGTAGGTGCACCCCCCTCGTCGATCGGCAAGTTCGGTGGCGACACCGACAACTGGATCTGGCCGCGCCACACGGGCGACTTCTCGGTTTTCCGCGTCTATGCCGGCAAGGATAACAAGCCCGCCGACTTCTCGCGCGAGAATGTTCCCTACAAGCCTCGCCGCCACTTCAAGATCTCGACCAAGGGTGTCGAGGAGGGCGATTTCACGATGATCTACGGCTTCCCGGGCAACACCCAGCGCTATGTGATTTCGTCGGCTGCGGACTATGTTGAGCGTCTGTCGGACCCGATGAAGATCCGCCTGCGCACGCTCCGCTTGGACGTGATTTCGAAGGCTCAGGAGGCCGATCCGAAGGTACGTATCCAGTACGCCGCAAAGCACGCCAACATTGCCAATGCGTGGAAGAAGTGGCAGGGCGAAGTGCTTGGTTTGGAGCGACTTGGCACGGTTGAGAAGAAGCGCGCCTACGAGCAGAAATTTGCCGCTTGGGCTGCCAACAAACCCGAATATGCAGGCCTGTTGGACAAGATGTATGCGGCTTACGACGAGCTGCGCGATCCCTATTGGCGTGCCGAGTATTTTGCCGAGTCGATTTCGGCGATCGAGCTGGCGCAGCTGACCCGTATGGTCGCTCAGCGCAAGCCCGCTACGGACGACAAATCGGTGGCTGCGTTCTATAAGAATTATGTTGCCGACATCGACCGCGAGGTGGCGAAGAAATTGGTTGCCGAGTTCGTCAAAGACATTGACGCTCAGTATATTCCCGAGTCGGTGAAGAGCGAGATGGCACGTTTTGCTTCGACCGATCACTTTGTCGATTACCTCTTCGACGAGAGCCCGCTGACCACGCCCGAGAAGTTTGCGGCGCTGGCCTCGGATCCCGACCACCTGCCCTCGATTATGGAGGCTGACCCGATGAACCGCTTCGTTACCGAGCTGATCAAGTGTGGCAACTTTTCGCAGCGTCGCTACCGCAATATGAGCGACGCACCGTCGATTGCGCAGTACTACGCACCTTATATGCGTGCGCTGATGGAGTACGACCGCGAGATGGCCTTCTTCCCCGACGCAAACCTCACATTGCGAGTTGCTTACGGTAAGGTTGGCGGCTATCGTTATGCCGACGCTGTCTATCACAAACACTTCACCACGCTCGACGGAATCATCGAGAAGGACGATCCCGCGATCTACGACTACGACATTCCGCAGACACTGCGCGACATCTACGCAGCGAAGGATTACGGTCGTTGGGGTATCGAGATGGACGGTCGCTACACCGTTCCCGTCTGCTTCATCGCCTCGAACCACACCACCGGTGGCAACTCGGGCTCGCCCGTGCTGAATGGTCGTGGCGAGCTGGTGGGTATCAACTTCGACCGCACGTGGCTCTCGACGATGAGCGACATCGAGTTCGACCCCGAAATCTGCCGCAACATCGCTGTTGATATTCGCTACGTGCTGTTCGTGATCGACCGTATCGGTGGCGCGGGCTATCTGCTTGACGAGATGGAACTTAAATAAATTCAGGATTCAAAATTCAAGATTCAAGATTATTTGGCAAAATCTTCGATTTTGACACACACTCGCGGGCTCGCCCTTTGGGCGACCGCCCCAGCCCGCGAGTGTGCGCCCGCCATCTGAGCGAATTTTGATTTTCAGTCCTGCAAACAAAATAAACGTTAGCAAAGGCCAATTTTGCATTTTGCATCTTGAATTTTGAATCTTAAATTACCGACATTATGAAATGGTTCGAAACCTTGTATCTCACGCCGTCGCCGTTGCAGGCTGTGGTTGTCATTTCGACCATCTGCGCGGTGGGCTTAATGCTTGGACGAGTGCGCATTAAGGGCATTTCGTTGGGCGTTACGTTTGTCTTTTTTGCAGGTATTTTGGCGGGTCATATCGGTTTGAAGATCGACCCTCAAATGCTGACATTCGCCCAGAATTTCGGTCTGATAATCTTCGTCTATGAGCTTGGATTGCAGGTCGGACCGGGTTTTTTCAGTGCCTTCCGCAGTGGCGGTATTCGACTGAATCTGTTGGGATTAGGCGTTGCGCTGATCGGTACGGCGATGGCTGTCGGACTGACCTACGTAACGACCATTCCGCTACCCGATATGATGGGAATCTTGTGCGGTGCAACGACCAACACTCCCGCGCTCGGTGCGGCGCAGCAGACCCTTTCGCAGTTGGGCGTGTCGGCCAATGGCGCAGCGCTGAGTTGTGCCGTAACCTATCCGTTGGGTGTTGTGGGTGTGATTCTGGCGATCATCGTGATCCGCAAGTTTTTTGCGCGCAAGGAGGACTTCGCCGCACCTGATGCTGAACACGTGAATAATACATTCATTGCCACTTTTATCGTTCGTAATCAGGCGATTGCAGGCAAGACATTAGCTAAGGTTGCCGAGCTGAGCAATATCCAATTTGTGATCTCGCGCGTGTGGCGCGAGGGCAAGGTTTCGGTGCCCGATGGCAAGACCACTATCGAGCTTGGCGACCGCCTGCTTGTTACCACCTCGGAGCGCGACGCGGAGACGCTGTCGGTGCTTTTTGGTGAGCGCGAGCAGACCGATTGGAACCGCAGCGACGTCGATTGGAACAAGATCGACCGCAAGTTGCTCTCGCGCAGTATCGTGATCACGCGCCCCGAAATCAACGGCAAACGCCTCGGCTCGCTGCGCCTGCGCAATAGCTACGGCATCAACATCTCGCGTATCTACCGCAGTGGTGTGCCTCTGCTGGCGACGCCCGATCTGGTGCTGCAACTCGGTGATCGTGTGATGGTTGTGGGCGAAGAGCCGTCGATCGAGCGCGTAGAGAAGAAGCTCGGCAACGCCTCGAAGGAGCTGAGCGAACCCAACCTGATGTCGATCTTCATCGGACTGATTTTGGGTCTTGCGTTGGGTGCTGTGCCGCTGTCGATGCCCGGCATTTCGGCTCCCGTGCGTCTGGGTTTGGCGGGCGGACCGATCATTGTGGGAATCTTGGTTGGTACGTTCGGACCCCGATTTGGCTTGATTACTTACACCACGCGAAGCGCCAATTTGATGCTCCGCGGCTTGGGATTGGCGCTCTATCTGGCCTGCTTGGGACTGGACGCAGGTGCACAATTTTTCGAAACCGTAATGCGTCCCGAGGGTGTGCTGTGGATCGCAGTGGGCTTTGTGATTACGGTCGTTCCCGTGCTGATCGTGGGTCTTTATGCACTGAGAGTTAAACACTTAGACTACGCAACGGTTTGCGGAATGTTGTGCGGTAGTATGGCAAATCCGATGGCACTGAACTACGCCAACGATACGATCGAGGGCGACAATGCGTCGGTTTCGTATGCGACGGTCTATCCGTTGGCGATGTTCACGAAGGTAGTTTTAGTTCAGGTACTTCTGCTCTTTTTGATGTAATTGAGATGAAACGAACGAGCGTTATATTGGTGCTTTTGGCGTTGATAGTTGTGGCAGTTGGAGCCACTGCACAACGCCCCAAGAGCTATCGCCATCTGCGCAAGTTCGACGGTGATACGGTTGCATACCTTACTCATAATTGGGGTTTTCACACTGCGGGAGCTTACACCGACCGCACGATTGGCGACTTTTTGGACGATTGCGAACTGCCGATTAAGAGTGTTGGCGTTTTCACCTCGTCGACGGGTCGAATGTTTCTTTTTCGTTTCTATGTGCGCGACTATGATGAACTGTATCCCTACACTCCTTCCGAGTATGTAAAACGGTTGGCAAAGGCGGGAGGTTATCCGATCGATATGTCGCAAGGTGCAAATCTGTCGAAGTATAGTGTTGATGTTTTCTTTTCGAGCCCAAAGGTCGAGGAGGATTACAAACATATTTTTCCCGATCTTTTTATTGAGGATAGTCGCCACTTTGCACTGAGCAAGGAGTTGCGCCGCGAGATTGAGGATTGGCAGATCGACGATGTGCGATATAGCTTAGGCATTCAGCACCACGCACCTAAGGGCTACCGCTCACTTAGCGAATGTGGGCAAGATACGATTGCCTATGTGGAGGCAAATTGGGGGTTTAAGAGTCAAGCCTATTTTGGCGATATTACGGTTGGTACATTCTTGAATATCTTCGAGTTGCCGATTAAGCGAGTGTCGTTAAGATGCGATGCCGGTGGTCGTCTTTGCACTATTTACCTCATCTTCCACCCCGATCAACAGACCAATGATCCCGCAACGTGGGGAATGGGCTACGTAACCTTGGTGCTTACCTGGTCGAACAACTACCCGACCATCGAGGAACTGAGTCCCACGTTCGAGGGTTTGGAACCCTACAAAGAGGTCGAATATGAGTGGCGCAACGAGTACCGTTCGCTATTCGAGAATTTCCTACTCGACGACATACAATATAATGGTGGAGCATTCTCGTGATTAATAGCAGTTTTTGCTAAACGAAATTGTGCTTACACCATAATTTATGCATATCTTTGCACCCTGAAAAATTGATTTACGATAGAAAATGACCTTACAAGAAGAGATCACACGCAGGCGTACATTCGCCATCATCAGCCACCCCGATGCTGGTAAGACAACTTTGACCGAAAAATTGCTGCTGTTCGGTGGTGCAATCCACGTTGCAGGCGCCGTCAAGAGCAACAAAATCAAGAAGACCGCAACCTCGGACTTTATGGAGATCGAGCGTCAGCGCGGTATCTCGGTCGCTACGTCGGTGATGGGTTTCGAGTATGGCGGCTGCAAAATCAATATCCTCGACACCCCGGGCCACGAGGACTTTGCCGAGGATACCTACCGCACGCTGACGGCTGTCGATAGCGTAATCATCGTCATCGATGGTGCAAAGGGTGTCGAGACGCAGACGCGCCGACTGATGAATGTCTGCCGTATGCGCAAGACCCCCGTGATGGTCTATATCAACAAGTTGGACCGCCCCTCGCGTGATCCGTTCGATCTGTTGGACGAGGTCGAGAACGAGTTGCAAATCAAGGTGCGCCCACTGGCGTTCCCCATCAGCAACGGTCCCTCGTTCAAGGGTGTTTATAACATTTTCGAGCAGAATCTGTCGTTGTTCCTCTCGGACGAGCGACTGACTGCCGACGCTCAAACCGTTGATATCAAGCTCGATAGCCCCGACCTCGAAAGCTACATCGGTCGCTACGCCCAGCAGCTGCGCGACGACGTTGAGCTGGTCGATGGCGTCTATGAGCCGTTCGACCGCGAGGCCTATCTGCGTGGCGAGCTGGCACCCGTTTTCTTCGGTAGTGCGATCAACAATTTCGGCGTGCGCGAGCTGTTGGAGTGCTTCATCAAGATCGCTCCGTCGCCCCGCCCCTCGACCACCGCACAGCGTCCGATCGAGCCCGCCGAGCCGAAAATGACAGGTTTCGTCTTTAAGATCCACGCCAATATGGACCCCAACCACCGCGACCGAATCGCCTTTTTGAAGATCTGTTCGGGCACGTTCGAGCGTAACAAAAACTACCTCCACGTGCGCAGCGGCAAGCAGTTGAAGTTCTCGTCGCCTACGGCGTTTATGGCCGAGAAGAAGTCGGTGATCGACTTCGCCTACCCGGGCGATATCGTCGGTCTGCACGACACGGGTAACTTCAAAATCGGCGACACGTTCACCGAGGGCGAGAAGCTCAACTTCACGGGTATCCCCTCGTTTGCGCCCGAGCTGTTCCGCTATATCGAGAACGCCGACCCGATGAAATTCAAGCAGTTAAGCAAAGGCATCGACCAGCTGATGGACGAGGGTGTGGCGCAGCTTTTCACCTCGTCGCTCAACGGTCGCAAGATCATCGGCACGGTGGGTGCGTTGCAGTTCGAGGTTATCCAATACCGTTTGGAGCACGAGTATGGCGCCAAGTGCCGCTACGAGCCGATTTCGATCCACAAGGCTTGCTGGATCGAGAGCGACAATGCAGCGCAGTTGGCTGATTTCAAGCGCCGTAAGCATACCAATATGGCGGTTGATAAGCACGGACGCGATGTCTTTTTGGCCGATACGAGCTACGCGCTGGCGCTGGCACAGGAGAACTTCCCCGATATCCGATTCCACTTCACATCGGAGTTCTAACGACAATTCAAGATTCAAGATTCAAAATTCAAAATTCAAGATTATAGCCGCACTTTGAAGTGCGGCTTTTTTGCTTTCGGTTTAATACATATTAATAATAATAGATCCACGCTTTTTTCAAAAAGCGTGTCATCATTGGCGGGTCGGCCTTTGGGCGAGCCCCCCACCCGCCAATGATGAGATTACTCGCACAACCGAAAACAGCAGAACCCGCCCACACAACGCACCTCAGCCGTGCGGTTTTTTCAAAATTGTTAATAATTGGTAGATAAATTCTCGGTGGGGATCGAATTTTGTTAGCCCCTAAACGATAATTTTGCACCAACCAAAAGCAATTTCTATGGCAGAAGTACAACAGATGGGTTTGGAACTCAGCATTGACGAGCAGACCGCGCAGGGTCGCTATTCGAATCTGGTGGTCATCACTCACTCGTCATCGGAGTTTGTACTCGATTTTGCGTCGATGTTGCCGGCAATGCCCAAGGCGAAGGTTCAGAGCCGAATCATTATGACTCCCGAGCACGCCAAGCGTTTGATGATGACCTTGCAGGACAACATCACACGTTACGAGAGTTCGAACGGCAAGATTGAGGTACGTATGCAACCCTCGACCGACGAGGCGATGTCGATGGGATTCAATGTGGGCGAGGCGTAACGAGGTCCAATTCCGACGGTTGCGCACTAAGAATTGATCGAAAATCGGGCATTTTGATGCTCCGATGGGGTGTGTAGTGTGGAAATCAACGCCTAAATATCAAAATAATTTGCTAAAATTTTTGGAAAAGCCAAAAATGTTATACCTTTGCACTCCGCAAAGGACAATTTTTTTCAAGAAACAAAATATAAAAAGATAGAGTTATGGCGATGAAAAGAACATTCCAGCCTTCGCGCAGGAAGAGAATCAACAAGCACGGTTTCCGTCAGAGAATGGCAACCGCTAACGGTCGTAAGGTATTGGCTGCACGTCGTGCAAAGGGCCGCAAGAAGCTGACCGTTTCGGACGAGGCTACTTTCAAGTACGCTTAATCGCGTCAAGACGGTAACACCAAAACAAGAGCTACCCACGCAGGGTGGCTCTTTTTTTCATTACCACGCAGGAAAAATGACTCAAAATTGAACTCGATGACCAAAAAAAGCCGCACTCGATGAGCGCGGCTATGATTTTTAATTCCACTCCTCCTATCTGAGCTTGTGGCCGATCAGGTTGAGGAACTCCTCGCGGGTGCGGTGATCCGACAGGAATGTGCCCGTAAAGGCCGAGGTGGTCGTTACCGAATTCTGTTTCTGGATTCCGCGCATCTGCATACAGGTATGCCCCGCCTCGATCACAACCGCCACACCGAGCGGATTAAGTGCCTCCTGAATACAATCGCGGATCTGCACGGTCAGACGCTCCTGCACCTGCAATCGACGCGCAAAACACTCCACCACGCGGGCAATCTTCGACAGTCCGGTGATCGTTCCATTGGGGATATAGGCCACGTGCGCCTTACCGAAGAAGGGCAGAATGTGGTGCTCGCACATCGAGTAGAGCTCGATATCCTTGACCAGCACCATATGTCGATAGTCCTCGCGGAAGAGTGCCGACTGAATGATCTGCTTGGGATCCTCGTTGTAACCCTTTGTCATAAAGGCCATTGCCTTAGCCACACGTTCGGGAGTTTTGAGCAGACCTTCGCGGTCGGGATCCTCGCCGAGCAGTCGCAGAATCTCGCGGTAATGGACCATCAATTCGCTGATAGTCTTCTCGTCGTAGCGATCTTCACGCACGTAGATGGGGTTTTCCATAGTTTATTTTGCGGTTAAATTTTCGGCAAAGGTACGCAATATTTTTTAATTATAAGGCAAATGCGAATCTTCCCCAAACTTTATATCCCCAAAAAGCGAAATAGACCACCGCCGCCAACACTACAAGGCATACAACGGTTTTGGTTGGTTTCGCGGCTGAGCCTGCGCAGAACCAAGCGGTCAGTATAGCCACAATATTGATCAACATCTCGGGCAACGAGATCAGCGAGTTCATAAAGTCGAACAGGTGAATAATGAGTTCGAGAATGGTTGCACCTATCAACATCGTACCGACGACGCACGAGGGTTTGAGCACCTCTTTGAAACGATTTAAGAAATAGAGTGTCAGTGCAAAGAATACGACCAATCGTGCCAACGACGACAGTCCGAATCCCGACAAGAAGGGTCGAAAACAACCAACGCCAGCCAACGAGCAAGTTGCGAACTCGGCAACCACAGCCACAGCAAATATTATGGCATAAAATCTCAGATTCTTTTTCATAGTAAAATTCTGTCTAAATAGGTTTGCATTTCCCATTGCATTCAAATGCCCACAACCAACCACATCCAAAATCTGGATCGGGGCCGCAATTATTCTCTTGACAAGTAGTTACTCCTGTTTTGCAAAAAGTGTAAGTTAAATTACAATCACAGTCGTCATTATAGACTATCGGCTCATCACCCGGCGCAATAGTTATGTTAGATCGAGTTTTTCCTATCTCTTTTTGTAAACTTTCTAAGCTATTTACACTATCAAGTGTGCCAACAAGAGCATACAAAGTCTGATCTGCCCAGTCAAACTCCATTCTTGCATAATCCGCCCAAGCATACATAGTCAATACTAATTCATCTTCTATAAATTGAATCTCATTAGAATGCAAACTTGACCTATCTTGAAACCAATCTGAATTAGTTTTAATCAAATCTTTTAGAAGATCAATGTGCTCTTTTTCAGCAGTTGTCCAAGGGAGTTCAAGTAGCTCGTCAATTTTAAGCAACCACAGTTCTATCCTCTTTTGTTGAGATACGGCTCTAAACGTTGCTCTCTGAATATCTCCATTAGGCAGATTAAGAAACTCTACTCGCGTAATATCCTGCAACTGAGCATAATTTGCTTTGATCCAATCATCAACAGTAGGATCACAACTGTAAGTTTCATCAACTGAGCACGATGTCATTAGTAACATTGTGCTCCACAACATAAACACAATTTTTTTCATACTAATAAATTATAAAGGTTAGTTTATTTTATTGTTCCATTAACTCTTAGTAGTACATAAGAGTTAGATGCATTCGATTTTACTATAAGCGATTTGCTAAAAAAACCTTCTTGTCCTTCCGTATCTACTTTCACAATAATCTTTCCTTTCTGACCAGATGTAAATGCCTGTTTAGGGAATTCAGCGGATATACAGGAACACGTAACATCAGCTTTATATATCACTAATGGACTTTTGCCAACATTGGTAAAAGTAAACTCGACAAAAAAAGAAGGCGACTCTGTTCTGCGGACAGAGCCAAAATCAATCACCATCTCTTCAAACTCTATTTGAGCACTATCTGCTACTCTTTTGTCGTCAACAATTTGGGGTACATATCTCTTCTCCTTAGCAGAGTTATTGCAACTTATACAAGAACCTATTACCAATAGAAAGAACGGCAAAAAAGCAACTAACCGAAAGTTCATATCAATTTTTTAATTTCTGTCCCAAATATACGGTTTTTATTCAAATAATCCAAATAAATTGTCTAAAAATTACTTTCTGCGAAAAAAATCTCACATCTTGCAAAAAATCACTAATCGAGCCAATTAGCCGTTGAGGCTGGACGCGAGGGGAGGAACACAGGTTACAGATTGTAAGTAAATCTTTGCTCGAACAGACTAAGAATCAATTTTCAACGACTGAGGATCATACGTTTTAATCTAAAAAAAGTGTCTAAAATTTGTAAATTAGAAATTCGAAACCTATATTTGCGTTTTAGAAATCACTCTAAATGCTTATTAATATGAAGAAATTTTTTACCCGCTTTGCTACCGTTGCAATGACATTGGTAGCAGCCTTCTCGTTCGTAGCTTGCGATGAGGAGAAAGTTGAAGAGGTTGCAGTATCGGACGCAACCGTCGAGGTAGCCGTAACAGCTAAGGACGCTCAGTCGGCAACGTTCGCCATCACCACCACTAAGGCTGAGGCTGTTGCTTACTATCGTACCGACGACACCAAGTTTATCGCAACCGGCGATTTCGTTTTCAAGAATGGTAAGGAGGTTGAGCCCAACACCACCGTTAGTGTTTCGATGCCCTACTTGGAGGAGATGAGCGACTATCGTCTGATCGTTGCAGCTCGCGCTGAGAATGGTGCTTACACCGTAACCAATACCGACGTTCACGTGCCCGACTTCGCAACTTCGATCTCGATTTCGGTTGATAAGGTAACTTACAGCGTTGCTGACATTACGGTTACTCCTGATGAGCACACCGCTAAGTTTAAGGTAGGTTTCGGTCCCGCATCGGCTACCGTTGAGCAGTTCCTGGCTGGCGAGATCCCCACTATGAACGTCGAGGGTAACGAGGCAAAGGAGGTTGGCTTAGAGGGTTTGAAGGCTAACACCGAGTACGTTGTATATGCACAGAGCTACAACCGCGAAGGCACTGGTTGCGACGTGGTTTCGAAGAAGTTTACTACCCCTGACGGTCCCGCAGTTGATATCGAGGTGTCGATGAACAACTCTATCGTTGCTGATGTAAAAATAACACCCAACCAGTACGTTAGCCAATATGCATTTATCTTGGCTCAGCAGGCTATCTGGGATGAGTACAAGGTTATGATGGGCACCGATGACTCGGGTCTGTTGCAGACCTTCTACTCGTGGGATATGACCGAGATGGCAACTGAGGCACTCGATGATCAGGTTGAGATGAGCGGTATTTGCGGCGATAGCTTTATCATCGGTGTATTGGTATTCGATGAGAATGGTCAGCCCTACGACGTTCAGTTCGAGACCTTCTCGTCGCCCGAAAAGGACGAGAATGCAGCCGTTGCAACTGTTGAGATCGGCGTTGGTACACTGACTCCCAATAGCGCAGAGCTGAGCTTCACAATGGGTGGTGGTGCTGTTGGTTACTACTGCGCACTGCTGACCAAGGCTAACTATGACGATATCACCTCGAAGAGCGAGACCAACCTGTTCAACAATGTTTACGGTTTCGGTACGCTGCTGACCGAGAACGATACCGACAATTGGAAGGTTGATGCAGGTGTTGAGTATGTAGCTGTTGCAGTTCCGTTCAACGTTAATGGTGCAGATGGTGGTTTTGGTGAGTTGGTTGAGGCACGCTTCACCGCTCCGATTGAATCGACTGCTGCCGTTGCAGTTGCTCCCGCAGTTAAGGCTCCGAAGGCAACCTACAAGTATGTAACCGCTGAGCAGTTTGCTAAGATTGCAAAATAGTTCTGTAATTACATTGCCTAACACAAAAGCCGCACCCCGTTTCAGGGTGCGGCTTTTTGTTTGCGGGGAGCGCATTGCGCCTATCTTACTTGCCGAATCGATAGCCGATGCGGAGCATTATGCCATTGCCGACATTATAGCCATAATTGCGTTGCCAAACGTAGGAAATCGAATAATCTGATTAATGTACGAAAACTATGTTTTCGACACACCTTCGTGAGCTGATTTTATAAAAAGGTCTGACTTATGTCAGCTGGCGGTAGCCAAGTCCCCGACCGATGAAAATGCGTTAAGCGGGCGTGGGCAAAACATTGAAATAAGTACAAGCGAATAGCAGAACCCGCCCATATGGCGGGCAAAATCGCGTAGTCGCCCATTTCGAGCTTTTTGCCGATGGTCGTAGCAAATTTTCATCATCGGGGTTGTTTTTGGTTACTTTTGTCAAACAAAAGTAACAGTGTATCAAATGGTCATCTTTTTTAACGGCAAAAATCCCACTCTCTCGTTTTCCGAAATTCGCGCAGTGCGAACTTAGTGGTGCGCGGCAGCTCTGCAGTCCGCGCAGAGAGTTTATTTTTTTGCAAAACAATAATTAGCAAACCCCACCCTTCGGTGGGCGGGCGAGTGCTCCGCCCGCGAAGAGTATTTTATTTTTACTAATTCGAAAAAGCAAAACCCGCCCTTCGGTGGGCGGGCTTTGCTTTTTGAATTGCGAGTTCGTTACTCCATAAATCCGATCGACACGTAGGTCAGAATGTCGGGCAGAGCAGTCTGCCAATAGATCCACGAATGACCACCGTCGCGCACACGCAACTCAACGGCAACCTTATGCGAACGCAGCGCGCGCACGAAATCGATATTACCATCAAACAGATAGTCGTCGTCGCCACAATCCACACGCCAGCGCACCGTGCGAACAGCCTTCGCCTCGTCGTCGGTCAGTGCCGTCGCCAGCTTCACACCCGCAAGCGAGTCGAGCGTCGTGATGTATTCGTCGGTATATGAACGGTTTTTGTTACCCGGCGTGCCACTCATTCGGGCGCTGATCGGACAAGCCGACGAGAAGAGTTCGGGGTGGCGCATTGCGTAGAACGCCGTGCCGTAGCCGCCCATCGACAGACCCGCAATGGCGCGCGTACGCTTGTCCGCCTTAATGCGGTAGGTATGCTCGATGTAGGGGATAAACTCCTCGATGAAGAAGCGCTCGTAGGGCCAATTGGTCTGGTCGAAGTAGCCGAAATTCAGACCGTTATGATCCTCACCCTCGCCCGAGGCGTCGGGCATTACGATCACCATCGGCAGCGAACGACCCTCCTTCATCACCGCGTCGATAATGCGCTTGGCATTGCCCGACGTGGGCCACGAGGTGTGGGTTCCGTTGGCACCGTGCAGCAGGTAGAGAACGGGGTACGAGCGATCCGATTTGTCGTAACCCGAGGGCAGATAGATCGAATACTCCTTCTCCTTGCCGAGCAGCTTGCTCTCCATTTTGCACTCAATGAGGCGGCTCTGTGCCGAGGCCGCGAATGCCACGACAAGCGCAGCAACCAATAACATTAAACGTTTCATATTCATTCGTTTGCAAATTTATTCAAGATTTCGATCTCCTCGGCCCAACGGCTCTCGTCGGGGGTTTCGAGGATCAGCGGCAGGTCGTCGAAACGGCTGTCGCGGGCGATAAATCGGAAGCAATCCCAACCGATCTGACCCTCACCGAGCGGGGTGTGGCGGTCGATGCGACTACCTAATGGACGCAGGGCGTCGTTGAGATGCACGCCACGCAGGTATTCGAATCCCACCTCGCGGTCAAACTCCTCGAACGTTCGCTCGCACGCCAGCTCCGACGAGAGGTCGTAACCTGCTGCAAATGAGTGGCAAGTATCGAGGCAGACGCCCACGCGCGAACGATCCTCCACGCCGTCGATAATCCTTCGCAACTGCCAAAAAGCGAAGCCCACGTTCGAGCCCTGACCTGCGGTATTTTCGATCACTGCGGTAACGCCCTTTGTTGCTCGCAGGGCGATGTTAATCGACTCGGCAACGCGGTCCAAGCACTCCTCCACCGAGATCTTTTTCAGGTGCGAGCCGGGGTGGAAGTTGAGGCGGTCGAGCCCAAGCTGCTCGCAACGCTGCATCTCGTCCAAAAAGGCCTCGCGCGAACGCTCCAAACCCTCCTCTTCGGGGTGTCCGAGGTTGATCAGATAGCTGTCGTGCGGCAACACGTGGCGGGGGTCGATCGCCGCTGCGGCGAGCTCACGACCGAAAGCCTCGATCGACGCTGCCGAAAGGGGTGCCGACCGCCACTGACGTTGGTTCTTGGTGAATAGCGCAAAGGCCGTTGCGCCTATGGCTGAGGCGTTTCGGGGGGCATTTTCGACACCACCCGACGCACTTACGTGTGCTCCAAAGAATTTCATAATTATCTATCGTTTTTTCGGTTTTCTCCTACAAAGCTATGATAATTTTGCAATATTGCTATCGTTTGCCACTCGGATTTTCCTTCTGCGGGTTGCGGTTACGATTGAGCACCTTGAACACACATCGACGCAGGTCGCCCTCGGCATTGTCGCCCTCGTACGACCAATACATTCCGCCCTTCAACCCCTGTTCGAGGATATATTCGGCTTTGATTGCCAGCGAGCTCTCGTTCTCGTAGCCGAATACCAGCTCGCCATTCGCATCGACGATGTATGGCACCTGTCCCTTGGGGTCCCAACGGAAGGTGTAATCGCCCTCAACCAAGTGAGCCTGAGTCAGATCGCGCTGACGGGGGAAACCCTTTTTGCCACGACCGTAGAACGCCAGACCGAGCACCATCTTCTCGGGTGGCACGCCTGCGGCGAGGTGGTTTTTGACCGCATCATCGACACAGATTTTCTCCATATGCTCCGTCTGATAGAGTGGCGAATTGTGGTACGGTGCCCAACCCAGATCGTACGCCATCACGTTGGTATAGTCGATATATTGGTCAATCGCGCGGAAATCGATGTAGTTGCCCGTTGCCGACGTTGCGTGCGTCAGCAGCTTTTCGGGACCGATCGCACGTCGAATGTCGCGCATCATAAGTGTATAGTTGTCAGTATCTTCGGGCGAGTATGAGATCTTCGCCACGCCCGATGTGGGGTACTCCCAGTCGATGTCTATACCGTCCAGCTCGAACTCCTCGACCTTGGCGGCACAATCCTGCGCAAAGCTCCAACGCAGCACCGAGTCGGAGGCCATCTCGCTGAAATTGCCGCTGCCCCAACCACCAATCGAAAGGAGCACTTTCAGATGGGGGTGGCTCTTTTTGAGCTGCACGATCTTGCGCAGACGCTTGGGGTTATCGACCCGCACACGGTCGAATGTCGAATCGACGTGGCCGAAAGCGTAGTTGATGTGGGTCAAATACTCGGGATCGACCTCACGATTGGACCACGAAGTTACGTAGGCAATCAAGACTTTGTTTGCGGGCACGACCTCGGTTTTGGGAGGCTCGGCACACGACACCGCCACCACGAGCAGTAGCAGCGAATAGAGAATCTTTTTCATAGTAGTAATATCTGAAAAAACAACCAATAAAAATAAAAACGTTATGTTCCGTAAAATTACACTAAAAATTTGGATTTAGCACCATTCTGCCACCTATTTCTCGCGCGGCAACTGATTAAATCGGCATAGGGGACAAAAGTTTTGAAAGTTATCCTGTTTGGCGCGATTATTCTCGATAAAATTGCTTATCTTTGTTCGAATGTTTACCTATTGAAACCAAAGCATACTATGAACAGAAAAGCACTATACACACTCGTTGCGCTGGCGGCGCTGATGACAACCGAACGCGCGGCGGCACAATTCACCATCGACAACGTCAAGACACGTCCCACCTCGAAGGAGGTCGTCAATCACAAAGATACCGTTACGCGCTCGGAGGTGAGCACCGACTACTTCAACCGTGCCCGCTATCGCGCCGAGCGCGCTGCTATCCGCAAGGAGCGCAACAAGTTCGAGTTCACTGCCTCGATTCAGGGCACGATGACCTCGTACAACGAGGCGTGGATCGCCAATTCGGGTGGTGATAACGCCGTAGCTGCTCTGGCAAAAGTTTTGCTCAAACACAACTTCAAGAAGGGCAAGTTCGAGATCGATAACAAGATCGACGCCAAGTTCGGCTATAACCGTATGAAGGTCGAAACAACACTCGACGACGGAACGGTCAATAACAAGGGAGTCTGGTTCAAGAATCAGGACGAATTCCTGCTCGAAACCAAACCGGCGATCAAGTTCTCGAAGAATTGGGATTTCAGTTCGATTATCAAGTTCCGTAGCCAATTTGCGTCGGGCTACAAGTCGCGTACCGAGCAGGAACGCGAGCACCGCAAGAGTGCAATGTTCGCGCCGGCCTACTTCGATGTGTCGCTCGGTTTGACCTACTCGTGCCCCAAGAAGGGATTCCCGATCAAGATCAACCTCTCGCCATTGGCAATGAATGCCACCTTCGTCAATAGCGAGCTGGTGCGCCAGAATGGCTATCTCTATGGTCTTGCCAACGCGTCGAAGACCTCGAAATGGGAGGGCGGTTCGTCGGTGCAGATCGACTTCGACCGCAAGTGGGGCAAGCGTGAGTGGTTCCGCTACCGCACCACGCTCTACTCCTTCTCGGGTTGGATGACCAACATCGGACTCGACAACAAAGTGCGCGACTATGGCGACTACGTAGTGGCCTACGACAAGTGGGTTGCCGATGGTAAGAAGTCGGGAGAGAAGCCCATTCTGCCCGTTCATCCGACGGTGCGTTGGGAGAATACCATCTCGCTCAAAGCGTCGAAGTATTTCACCACCGACATCTCGTTCCAGCTCTACTACAACCGCGCACAACACCTCAAAGTGCAGACACAGACGCTGTTGAGTGTCGGTCTGAGCTACACGTTCAAGAATAAGTAACACAGACGATGTATAAAAATACACGAAATAAGGTCATCTATCCGCTGCTGTTGGCTGTTGCCGTCGTGGTGGGATTGATCGTCGGGCAGTCGATGGGTCGCAGCACGGCCGAGTCGCAATTCCGACGTGTGATCTCGCACCTGCGTCCGCCCTACGACAAACTCAACCGCACGATGTCGCTGATCCAGAACGAGTATATCGACTCGCTCGATATGGATTCGATTACCGAGCAGGTGCTGCCGTTGCTCGTTCAGCAGCTGGACCCCCACTCGATGTATATCCCCGCACAGGCGATGCAGGCGGTCAATGAGCCGCTCGAAAGCGAGTTCGACGGCATCGGAGTTGTGTTCAATATGGCCACCGATACGGTCATCGTGCTCAACGTTGTGCCATCGGGTCCGAGCCAAAAGGCAGGTGTGCAGAATGGCGATAGAATCCTGCGAATCGACAATCGCGCGGTGGCAGGTCAGCGCGTGCCGCAGGACAGCATTGTGAAGATGTTGCGCGGTCCGCGCGGAAGCGAAGTGCGACTGACGCTCGAACGATTGACCATCAACGATACGATCAATCTGACAGTTACGCGCGATGCTATTCCGTTGAAGAGTGTCGATGCGGCATTTATGCTCACGGACAAGGTGGGCTTTATCCGCCTGTCGGCCTTCGCCAAAAATTCATACGCTGAGGTGCTGCGCGCCATCATCTTCCTGCGTGCCGAGGGTATGGAGAAGCTCGTCTTCGACCTGCGCGCAAATACGGGAGGATTCCTCGATCAGGCGATTCTGATCGCCAACGAGTTCCTGCCCGCTGAGCGTATGATCGTCTATACCGAAGATCGACACGGCAAACGCACGGCAGAGTACTCGGACGGCAATGGCGCCGCTACGGACATTGCGCTGGCGGTGCTGATCGACGAGGAGAGCGCATCGTCGAGCGAGATTTTGGCGGGAGCGTTGCAGGACAACGATCGCGGTGTGATCGTGGGTCGTCGCTCGTTTGGTAAGGGGTTGGTTCAGCAGCAGATTCCGTTCGATGACGGCTCGGCACTGCGACTGACTACGGCACGTTACTTCACCCCGACGGGTCGCTCGATCCAAAAACCATATACGACGGGCGATACGGAGGGCTACGACCGTGAGATCTTCGAGCGTTATGCACACAACGAGATGTTCTCGGCCGACTCGATCCGATTCGCTGATTCACTGCGATTTATCACACCTGGGGGTCGCACGGTCTATGGCGGTGGAGGCATTATGCCCGACCGTTTTATCCCGATGGATACCACCGACATCACGCGCTACTATATCGAAGTTGTCGGCCGCAATATCCTCTATCGCTATGCACTCGAATATGGCGACCGCCACCGCGCAGCGCTGAACGAGGTGCAGACCATCGAGCAGTTGCGCACGTTGCTCGACTCGGATCGCGGAATGTTGAACGACTTTGTGGCCTACGCCTCGCGCCACGGTGTGCGCCCTGTGTGGAGCGATATTCGTCGCTCGCGCAAGTTGATAGAGGCGTTGATTCGCGCCTATGTGGGTCGAAATACCGCACTCGAAGATGTAGGCTACTACTCCGAGATTCACGCAGTCGATACGGTTGTTGCGGCGGCAATCGAGGAGTTGAATAATATTGATAACTCACTTAAACCCAACCAAGTAGAAGATGGGAACTAAGATATTTGGCATTATTGCGACGGCGGCGATCGTGGTCGTCATCGCCCTCACGTTGATCAACTACGGCAACTACCACTCGTTGCTGCCCGAACGCACAGAACCTACGGCAGCGGTCGAGGCGACGGTCGAGATTGAGGCAACGGAGGTTGATACGATGGCCGCCGAGGCGATCGACAGCCTTGCGATAGCCGAGCCTGCCGACACACTCCAACTCGAACAAGAAAAATAAAACGCAAAAAACACACACAATAAAACTACCCGACCTATGTTAGAGGCACAATACAAGTCATTCTACGATGAACTGCGACGTGGCGGTTTCGATCGCAAACGTCTGATCACCGATCCGTTGCGTCTGTTTGCACTTGGCACCGACGCAAGTTTCTATCGACTTATTCCGAAGCTGATCGTGCGCGCCACCACGACCGAGGAGATCCAGAAGATCTTGGCTGCGGCAACGCGATACGATGTTCCGATCACGTTCCGTGCGGCAGGTACGGCACTATCGGGTCAGTCGGCTACCGACTCGGTGTTGGTGCTGACGGGCAAAGATTGGGAGGGTATCAAGATCGACGACACGGGCGAGCACGTTGAGGTTCAGCCCGGTATCATCGGTGCGCGTGTCAATCAGCTGTTGGCACCCTACGGTCGTAAGCTCGGTCCCGATCCCGCGTCGGTGCGCTCGGCTATGATCGGCGGTATCGTAGCCAACAACGCCAGCGGTATGAACGGTACGGACGAAAATAGCTACAAGACCATCGACTCGGTACGCATCGTGTTGGCCGACGGTACGGTGCTCGATACGGGCAGCCCCGCCAGCCGCGATGAGTTCCGCCAGACGCACCCCGAGTTCCTCGCACGTTTGGAGGAGATTCGCCGCCGCGTAGCTGACAATGAGGCTCTTACCGCGCGCGTACATAAGAAATACAGTATCAAGAATACGACCGGTCTGGGTCTTAATTCGTTGGTTGATTACACCGATCCGTTCGATGTGATCACCCACCTGATGGTCGGCTCGGAGGGTACGTTGGCGTTCATCGATCTGGTGCGCCTCTCGACCCTCGAAGCGATGCCCTGCAAGGCCAGCGCAATGCTCTACTTCAACGATATGCGCACGGCGTGCGAAGCTGTGCAGCAGTTGAAGGGCTCGCCCGTAGGTAGTGTCGAGCTGCTGGACCGTCTGGCAATCCGCTCGATCGAGCATATGGAGGGTATCCCCGCATTTATCCATACGTTGCCCGAAGACGGCACGGCTCTGCTGATCGAAACGACGGCACGCGACAAGGCTCAGCTCGACGCCAACATCAAGGCTATCAATACGTTGATTCACCCCGAGCAGCTGGCTGCGCCGATCGAATTTACGGACAAACCCGAAGAGTATTCGAAGTATTGGAAGATGCGTTCGGGCGTATTCCCGTCGGTGGGAGCAATGCGCCAGCCGGGTACTTCGTGCCTGATCGAGGACGTTGTGTTCCCGATGGAGGTGCTGCCCGATGCTACGATCGACCTGCAACACAAGATCGCTGAATATGGTTACGAGGACGGCGTGATCTATGGCCACGCAATCGAGGGTAACTACCACTTTATCATCAACGAGGATTTCTCGAATCCCTCGCGCGTCAATCACTTCGACTGCTTCCTGCACGACATCGCGCGTCTGGTGGTCGAGAAGTATGACGGTTCGCTCAAAGGCGAGCACGGTACGGGTCGCAACATCGCTCCCTACGTAGCCTATGAGTGGGGCGAGGAGCTGTGGCAGGTGATGAAGGACTTGAAGGCGCTGTTCGACCCCAACAACGTGCTCAATCGTGGCGTGATCTTCAACGACGACCCCAAGTGCAATATGAAGAACTTGAAGTCGATGTCGCTGACCAACAAGAATGTGGATCGTTGTATCGAGTGCGGATTCTGCGAGGTGAACTGCCTCACGTGCGGCTTCACTCTCTCGGCTCGTCAGCGTATCTCGTCGCAACGCGAGATCTCGCGTCTGCGTGCGTCGGGCGAGAACCCCGAACTGCTCAATGCATATCTGAAAGAGTACCGATACTATGGCGAGCAGACCTGCGCAGGCGATGGTCTGTGTTCGACCTCGTGCCCCGTACAGATCAATACGGGACACCTGACCCACGACCTGCGTGAGGCTCAGGCAACCCCCACCACCAACAAAATCGCACAGTGGACTGCCGACAATTTCTCGACCATTACGTCGGCAATGCGCGTGGGTTTGAAGGGCGTCAATGGTCTGCGCGTAGTGTTTGGCAGTCAGCTCTTTGGCGCTATGGCACGTGGCGTTCGTGCGGCGAGTGGCGGTCTGATTCCGCTCTGGACACGCTCGATGCCGCGCGGCTCGGACGGTCCAAAGCAGGGCGAGGTGAATGAGGCCAACCCCCGCAAGGTGGTCTATTTCCCGAGCTGTATCAACCAGGTGATGGGCACCTCGGCGATGGACTCGACCAAGGAGCCTCTGCACCGCGTGATGGAGCGCGTGATGCGCCGTGCGGGATTCGAGGTGATCTACCCCGAACGTATGGAGCACCTCTGCTGCGGCACGATCTGGGAGAGCAAGGGCTTCCCGAAGCAGGCCGACGAGAAATCGGCTGAGTTGGAGGCGGCACTCCGCAAGGCGTCGAACGACGGCGAGTACCCGATCGTGTGCGACCAGAGCCCCTGCCTGTACCGAATGAAGAGCGTGATGAAGGGTCTGAAACTCTACGAGCCTGCCGAATTTATCGTCGAGCATTGTGCTGAGCACCTGACCTTTAAGCCTGTCGATGAGCAGATCGCACTGCACTACACCTGCTCGATGCGCAAGATGGGCAAGACCGACTATCTGATGCGTTTGGCTCAGATGTGTACTTCGGGAGCGATGGTTCCCGAGGAGGTTGGTTGTTGCGGATTTGCGGGCGACCGTGGTTTCAACTATCCCGAGGTGAACGCCTACGCGCTGCGTAAGCTACGCCCGCAAGTCGAGGCAAAGGGTATCAAGGCGGGCTACTCGAACTCGCGCACGTGCGAGATCGGTCTGGCAACCAACTCGGGTATTCCCTACTCGTCAATCGTCTATCTGGTCGATCGTTGTACCGAGTAAGCGCGACATACCTATTATTAATAAAAGCCGCTCTCCGTTCGAGGGCGGCTTTTTTTTAATTCAAAATTCAAGATTCAAAATTATTTCCATTTGATACAAATGAGAGTATACTCGACGGCGGGCGGCTTTTTGATTCAAAATAGCCCCGCAAATGCGAGGCTCTAATCTTGGACCTATCGCTTGCGACGGGGCGAGACCTTCTTCGGCTGACGGGTCGGCGTTCCTTTCGATTGGCGCTGAGGCACACCCTTCTGAGGACGCGATGAGCGTTGCTCCTCACGGAAGAAATAGGACTTCTGGCGTCGCTTATCGTCTTGATTGCGAGCGACGTACAACGGCGCACCCGTATATGGATCGCTACCCGTATAGAACATCACCGACGAGAGAGTCATCGGCGTAGGCGTAAGATCCTGCACCTGTTCGAGCGTAAAGTGCAACTTGCCCAGCACCTTCTGCGACAGCGCGCGCATATCGGCCTCGGTGCACCCGGGGTGGCTCGAAATGAAATATGGAATCAACTGATAATTAAGACCTTCGGCTCGGCACACCGAGTGGAAATCGGCATTCAGTTGCTCGAACATCGCAAACGGAGGCTTGCGCATCAGTCGCAAAACCGCGTCCTCGGTATGTTCGGGTGCGACCTTCAATCGACCCGAGGTGTGGTGCTTGATGACCGTCGCCAAATAGGGCGAGTCGTCGAACAGATCGTAGCGTATTCCGCTGCCGATAAACGCCTTCTTGACCCCCTTCACCGCGCGGATCTTCGAGTAGAGGTCGAGCAGCGGACGGTGATCGTTATTGAGGTTGGGACAGCGACGCGGGTGAAGACACGATGGGCGGCGACAACGACGACAAAGCTCGCGGTCGCGACCTCCCATCTGGTACATATTTGCCGACGGAGCGCCCACGTCCGAGAGGTAGCCTCGGAAGTCGGGCATCTGTGTAATGCGCTCAACCTCAGCGAGAATCGAACGCTCCGAGCGCGAATTGATAAACTTACCCTGATGAGCCGAAATCGTACAGAAACTGCAACCGCCGAAGCACCCGCGATGGATATTGACCGAGTGTTTGATCATCTCCCACGCCGGAATATCGCCCTTACCGCGATAGCGCGGGTGGGGTGCGCGTTCGTAGGGCAGATCGAAACTGCGATCCAACTCGCTCTGTGTCAGCGTCGTATGTGGCGGATTGACAACGACATAGCGATCGCCCGTCGGCTCGACCAACGTCTGCGTCTGCTCCATCAGGTTGCTGAGGGTCTCGATTCGGGTGAAATTTTCGGCAAAAGCCTGCTTGTCGCGGCAGCACTCCTCGAACGAGTGCAGGCGTATAGTCTGCTCCTCATCAAGACGATCGACATACGTTCGATCAGCCACGAAAGCCACCTGACGCAGGCGACGCAACAACTTGGCATTGAAACCGTTACGCATTGCCGCTGCCACCTCTTGGATCACCTTCTCGCCCATACCATAGACCAGCAGGTCGGCGCCACTATCGACCAACAGCGAGGGCATCAGGCGCTCGTCCCAATAGTCGTAATGGGTCAGACGGCGCAGCGACGCCTCGATACCGCCCACAACAACGGGCACGTGCGGATATAACCGTTTGAGAATCTGCGTATAAGTCTTCACCGCGCGATCGGGACGGAATCCTGCCTTGCCACCCGCCGTATAGGCGTCGTTGCTGCGCAGGCGTTTGTTGGCGGTGTAGTGGTTGACCATCGAGTCCATCGCGCCTCCCGACACCGCAAAAAACAGACGCGGCGTGCCCAACTTGCGGAAATCACGCAGGTCATCACGCCAATTCGGCTGCGGCACAATCGCCACACGGTAGCCCTCGGCTTCGAGCAGACGCCCGATCACCGCCGCCCCAAACGAGGGGTGGTCGATATAGGCATCGCCCGTGAACAGGATCACATCGACGTAATCCCAACCCAGAGCTTCGATCTCCTTAACGGTTGTCGGTAAAAAGGCCATCGTTTATAATTCAAAATTCAAGATTCAAAATTCAGGATTAATCCTGCTACATAGGCTTTATTCGGCTTATCTTCGGTTCAAAATTAATTGGCAAAATCTGTGATTTTGACACACCTTCGGGGGCTCGCCCGCCATATGGGCGGGTTTTATTGTTTTTAGTTTTACATCATTAAATGCTTCGCAAAACCGTAAAAAATTTACGAACATTTATCTTTTATCGGCGACCGCCCCAGCCCCCGAAGGTGCGTGTCGCCATATGGACATAACGTTGTTTTTATTATAAATAATTAATTTACAACTACTTACAACCCAATTCTCAACCCTCAGAATCCAATTTTGAATCTTGAATTTTGAATTTTGAATTGAGCAATATCGACGAGTCGCCATAGCTCAGGAAACGAAAATCGTTCGCCAACGCAAAGTCATAAATCGCGTGCCAATCGTCGCCCACCAGAGCCGAAACCAACAGCAACAAGGTCGAGCGCGGCTGATGGAAATTGGTTACCATACCCTCGACAATGCGGAATCGGTAGCCACACGGCGTGATCATAATCTGCGTCGAGGTTTTCAGTCGGTCGAGCCCCTCGCGCTCCATATATTCGATCAGCGCATAGAGCAGCTCCGCACCACCCACCTCGGCGGGAATGTCGTACAGCTCCCACTGGCCCACCGTACGCTCGCAATCGGGTGTGCCACTGCACTTTACGCGGTAGCCAAGAGCCGCAATCGACTCCAACGTACGCACCGACGTCGTACCAACGGCGATGATTCGTCCATACTTGCGACGCAGGTTACGCAAGGTCGCCAGACGCACCTCGAAATGCTCGGTGTGCATCGGGTGGTTGGCGGCGTTTGCCTCCTTGACAGGCAGGAACGTACCCGCACCCACGTGCAGCGTAACCTCCTCAAACTCAACGCCCTCGCTTTTCAACTCTTCGATCAGCTCCGAGGTGAAATGCAGACCCGCAGTCGGTGCCGCCACCGAGCCCTCGAAACGCGAATAGACGGTCTGATAGCGGGTGTTATCGATCTCCTCGCTCTCACGACCCAAGTAGGGCGGAATGGGGATTCGACCCAGCTCTTCGAGCAACTGCCCGAACGTGAGCGGTGCCTCCCAACGGAAACGAACAATGCTCTCACGACCTTGATTCTCAACACGTTCAGCCACCAAGCGTGTGGGCTGACCTGCGTATTCGAAGTCGATCAGCAGCTCGCCCTCTTTCCACTTTTTCGAGTTGCCGACAATGCAGCTCCACTCCGCCTCACCACGCACCGCAAAGGCACGTTCGTAGTCGGCCGGCGCGTGAGGTTCGAGGCAGAAGATCTCGATACGTGCCCCCGACGGTTTGTGCATCACGATACGCGCGCGGATCACCTTCGTATTGTTGAAGACCAACATCGCCCCCTCGGGCAACACCTCGCCAATGCGATAGAATCGGCTCTCGGCGATCTCGCCCGCACGATAGACGAGCAGTTTCGATTGCTGTCGCTCGTCGAGCGGAAACTTGGCGATTCGCTCGTCGGGCAGTTCGTATGCGTAGTCGTTAATATCTATTTGAAATCTACTCATTTTCCACGGTTAAATTACTCCACAAAAGTACGCAATAATTTGTGCCCGCGAAACTTTCTCGGAGAAATCTTTATTATGACCATAAAAATCAAACTCTCTTCGCGGGCGGAGCACTCGCCCGCCCACCGAAGGGTGGGGTTTGCTAATTATTGTTTTGCAAAAAAATAAACTCTCTGCGCGGACTGCAGAGCTGCCGCCCGCCGTATGGGCGGGTTTTGCTATATTTGGTTATCAAAAATAAAACACTTTTCGCGGGCGGAGCACTCGCCCGCGATCCTTAGACTTCGCACTGCGCGAATTTCGGAAAAAGTTTGAGTGGGATTTTTGCCGTTAAAAAAGATGACCGTTTGATTGCTTCAAACGCGCGCAGCGATCTTTTAGGCAAAAATAACGCTCGAACCCGAAATTCGAGCCTTGCGAAGAGTTTTTGGTGCTACCTTTTGTCGGCACAAAAGGTAGCGGAAACATCACACGTTCCGCTAAAATCGTTTGATTCACAGTTACTTTTGTTTGACAAAAGTAACCAAAACAACCCCGATGATGAAACTTTCTCGGAAATTTTACGCATCTTTGTTGCACTTTGGCGCGCCCAAACGTATTACTTACGGACAGAAACTCGAAATGACCCCAAACGAATTTGACATATTTATCGCCACGCTCCACGATCGTATGTATCGTTTCGCCCGCACGCTGCTCGGTGTGCAGGTCGAGGCGGAGGACGCGGTAGCCGATGTCGAAGAGCGTTTGTGGCGCCGACACGAGGCGTTGGAGCAACATCGAGGTGCGCACTCGATAGCTATGACGGCGGTACGTAACGCCTGCCTCGATCGCTTGCGTCGCCAACGCGAGGAGCTTCGAGAGCGACTGCCCGAAATGGCGGCTGAGGATTCTCGGAGCGATGTGCGTGAGGCGGTGCGCAAGGCTATCGCGCAACTGCCCGAGCGTCAGCGTGAGGTGATTCATCTGCGCGAAATCGAAGGTTACAACTGTCGTGAAATTGGCGATATGCTGAACCTCGATGAGGCCAACGTGCGAATGATTCTCTCGCGAGGTCGCCGACAACTGAAAGAGATAATCGAAAAAACAACCGACTATGGACAAATCTATCGAACGCATTGATCAACTCGTTGAGTTGTGGCTCGATGGCTCGACAACCGACGCCGAGGAGCACGAACTGCGATCGCTCGTCGAGGCGTGTGGCGAGGCTCTACCCGCTCGCTTGGCGTGGGTGGCAACCGCCTTCGAGGGCTACGGAGCATTAGCCGAGGAGCGCAACCCTCAACCCATCAAGCGACCGCTACGTGCTCAGCGTCAGTTGATTCGCCCCTTGCAGCGCGTGGTGCAGTGGGGATTGGCTGCGGCAGCGGTGGTGGCGATGGCGATCGCAATCTCGATCGACCGCGAGCCCTACTGCTACATCAACGGAACGGCAATTCACGACGCTCAGTTGGCAATGAACGAAACGGCCTGCTTCGAACATCTTGCCGAGCTGGACGAGGCGATGAGTGTGCTTTCGATGTTTGAAAATTCGTAGCTCTCACAACTGCTTTTACTAAGACAATTAATACCAATAAAAATAGAACTCCAAAAACTTGCATACGACTATGAAACGACTACTGATTACACTCATACTGATATTCGCATCGCTCGCAGCTGCGGCGCAACAACCCACCGCACCCGACTCGATCGAAATCGTCAAGGCGTCCAACGTGCCCAACGCGCCCACAACCTCGGCACCCCTCACCGACAGCACCGACATTGTGCTGCGTGCCGACACTCACACCGCAACCCTCGACTTGGAGGTGGGAGGCTTTGTGATCTCGATCGGCTCGCCCGAAAAGCAGGCACGCCGTTCGGAGTTTGCCATCGGTGCCTACCATATGGATATCGGCACGGTGCGCCTGATCGGCGAAGGATATGCGGGTTACTCGGCTGATGAGCAGGGATTTATGGCACGTGGTCGCAAATCGGTGCACTTTGCCACAACCCTCTTCCGCTACTCGCTGCGCCTGAGCGATAGCCGCGTACCGACCAAGTTCTATTTCTACACCGGTCTGCGCATTTCGAACGACAACTTCTCGTTGCAGCCCGACCGCACACTCGGCAACGACGCCACGGGACGCGTGGTGCCCATCGCCCTCGACCGCGAGTACAAAAAGTCGAAGCTCTTTGTCGAGCGCATTGGCGTGCCCATCGGATTCTACGTTTCGCACCGCCCGTCGCGTGTGAGGTTCGATGTGTCGGTGATCAACTCGATCAACTTCACCCAGCGCACCGTCTATAAAAAACCCAAAGTGCGCAACAACTCCATTCGTGGCATCAAGCCCTATCAGTGTGCCATTCGCGCGTCGATCAACTACTCGTCGTTCGGATTCTACACCGAGTACTCGTTCACGCCGCTGTTCCGCAAGGGCGTAGGTCCCTCGGGCAATATCTTCTCGCTCGGTGCAACAATCAACGTTGGTGGTGTGAAATTCTAAACTATTCGACTCATTATGAAACGCTTACTACTATTAATAATATTGTTGTTACCGCTCGTCGGTGCGGCACAGCAACTCAACTACTCGGGATTTTTTGATCGCTATGAGAACGACAAGGAGTTCCGCACCGTGGTGCTCGGACGCAAGATGATGGAGATGATGAGCGAGCAGACCTCCGACCGCGAAATGCGTCGCACGTTGGCAGGTATCGAGCACATCAAAGTGATCTCGACCTCGACCTACAACGAGAGTTTCGTTGCCGACGCCCGCGCCGTAACCAGCTCGTCCAGCTACAAGTTGGTGTCGTCGGTCAGCGAAGGTGGACGCGAGGTTAGTTTCTACGTGCTGAACACGAGAGAGGGCAAAAACCGACTGCTAATGCTCTCGTTCAGCGACGAAGAGTGGGTTGTAATGGGCATCTACGGACAGTTTGACGTGCGCAATATCTCGCGCCTGACCCAAATCCACCCGAAGACAAAATAGCACACCGCAAAACCCGATTCAAGCACACCCCCGATGAAAAAAGTTTCACGCGGGTGTGCTTTTTGTGTTACTATTTTGCTATATTTGATGAAGTTTGATTAAGATTCTTTGAGTATCAAACCATTAAGAAGAACTTGCATGAGAATGGGCAATGAATAAGAAATTGCCAACTTGTTTTATTACACTATATTCCTCATGCTTTTCAAATAACTCTTTTCTAAGTGCAAAGATACAATTTTTTCTCCAATTATTAGTGCGTACTAGTAAAAACTATCATATCTGTAGTAGAGAAGGCGGTTAATTAGAACCGCCCCTTTTTCTATTCAACGATTTATGAGCACCTCGTTGACAAATGCCACAATCAACTTCTCCTTGGAAGTTTCCTACAATGCGTCCTAACATATTCCCATATGCCTCTGCGAAAACGAGCATAATCTCGAACACTTACAGGTTTTAATCGTGATTTACATTGACATCTTGCCATATAAAATCTTATTTATTAATAAATATCACGATAATTCAAAAAGTAAAGATTATTAAGAAAAAATATATCATTATTTCGTA
>JAFRZW010000009.1 GCA_017442365.1 Rikenellaceae bacterium
GGACAAATGTATTTCTCCACTTTGCTCAATTTGCCCTAAGTGATAGTTGATAGTAGGTACAGTTACACCAAACAATTCTGCCATTCTCTGTTGAGATAGCCAAAATGTGTTGGTATCGAAGATGACCTGCACCTGTGCTTTACCACGAGCCCCCTTGTAGAGAAGAATAGTTGATTCCATACTGCGAACAGCTACATCGCCCGTCATAGTAGCAGAGAAATACTCCTGAGCGATCTTCACCATATTCTTCTTTTGGTCGGCATTCATAGCGATAGCCATACAAGCGGCTCGTGAAAGTTTGATGCTAATCACTTCGCGCACACCACCATTTCCAAGCTCTGCCATTTCGGTAAACTCTACAAAGTGCTCTCCAAGATGATAACCCTTCTGTGTTACCCAAGCCTGAGCCTTTGCCATCACACGCTCGAAATTCCAATACTTCCCATAGCCCATCACTCGCGCCAACTTACGCGAGTTCCACCATTCCTTGCCCTCCGAATCCACTGCTCGTAGCTGCTCGAAAGGTGATTGTAGTTCGGGGATATTTTTATCTTTATCCATATATACTATAGGGCTAGTACATCTTGATTTTTTCTAATTGAGCCTCAATATTATTTATATCAATATTAAGTGCTTTCGCATATTTCTTTTTAAATGCTGTTATCTCACGATCCGTCAACATCGTTGAGTCATACAAAAACATCAATAATTTGTCTATTATTGAAGAATGTGTCATTATCATCGTTTGTTTAATAGGATCCCACAAAATATTAATCCATGGCTCTTTAGATATGCACATCTCCATCTCTGAGTATATTGCCATACATTCGGAAAGTTGTATATCTTTTCTAAAACAAGTTTCTAATATAGCTGTAATTAAACGTGGTAGTGCAATAGGTCTAAAATACATTAACCCACCAGTTTCACGATTTCGATATGGTAATGCTGCATTATCCGTTGCTCCTACATACTCTTTTACTCCTTTAAATACATCAGTAAATAGGTTCCAAAAATCAACTAAATATTTTTCAAATTCATCTATTTCATTTTGACTAGGTCGAAACTTTAGATTTTTGTCTAAATCAGGATTAGACAATAATTTCTTTTTATTTTTTGTGATACTTATATAATACCTATATATAATTTTGTTGGTTTCATACAATGTAAGCAATGACGTAAAAGACTTTGTGTCATTGGAAAGAGCTTTAGATTTCTTAGCTGGTCCAATCTTGTCATTTATAAATAAAGGATATGTTTCCAATAGGTTTCTTGTTACTATAGCGACGGTATCATCTTCATCTAGGGCTATTATATCTCCTGTGCTTACAGGTTTAGCATACCTATTTAATGTGGAAAAAATTCTTCGTGTTTTTTCCATCCCTTCCTTATTCTTCTGATGCCCTATTAAAATTACAGCAATCGATTCGTCACCTAGTTCTGGGCGCTCTTTTATGGCTGATTTAATTCCTTCTACTCGATGTTGACCATCAACTGGAAAAATCTTTTCATCTCCAGTTAGCCTTAAAAATCCCATATTATAATAATCTTCGCCTTTGAAACCGACCTCTATCTCATTCCAAATAGGTTCTCCATCATATACTGCTAACACCAATGAATTAAAGAAATGTTCCTTTTGAGTCAGGATGTACGATGTAATACTCTTATGATTCTCTGTTAAGGAACGTTGTAACTGATCTTTTAAAGAAGTTGAAGTGTGTAGTTCATCATCAATAGGTCTAACCAAATTTGCGATCTGGGTAAAAGTAAAAGAAGATGTGTAGTAAACGATATTACCTAATACTCCTCTAATGGCTGGTATATTGAATGCGTTCATATCAAAATGCTTTTATAGGGTCTTTATATTCAATTTTATCTGGAAGGTCACTGTTAAAAGGCGGTAATATGGCTCGTATTATGGTTTTCTCGCCATCTTCAATTAATTTATTATCTTTTGTATAACAGAATTTAACGTATAAATAATTTTTCCAATGTCTAAAAAGACGTTTAATTTTAGGTCTTCCTTTTATGTATGTACTCTCCCACAGGTATCTTCTAACTCGTTTTTGAATATTCTCACTATCTGTATATAATGCACGACCGACATATGCAAGATACATTTCTGATGATGGAAGTGTTTGTCCTTGAATGAAAAACAAATATAAACCACCAGCATCGTTAGGCAATGCATTAAGCCCTGTCGATAAAGTACCATCTTCACTTAGATACTTAATATAATCTGACCAAGGCAGTGCATTAATTTCACTTTTAATTTTAGGCGATGCTTCGTTCCATCGCTCTGGGTCATGATAATACTTGCAATGAAATGCAGGGGTCCGATCATCGGCTTCTATAAATGCATCTATATTCATAGTACTGATTATTTATTTTATCCAGAACTCTGGCATTGTTGTTTTGAATTCTGCATCAATATAATGGCATTGTTCCTTTATAATACCACGTCTACGAATAGCAGGCTGTAAACAATACATATCAAAATCGTCCTTATTGACATCTGATGCACTTATCCAATGTGGGAATAATAACTTCATATATGCTACAGCAATACGTTTCACAGCATTATAATCACGCGTATCTGCATTTTTATCATATCCTACTAACTCCTCAAACAATAATCCATAAATGTTTTGAGTACGAAGCGAATGAAGTATCTCCGAAAAATACTCGACGTTAATAGTCCATCCTTTATAGATAACACCCTTGTTAATGCGAGGCAAGTGCCATCCTTCAATGAAACAATGAAAACGATCTAACAAAGCAGACTCGCGAAAAGACTGAGGTAATGAGTCAAAATACCTATAATTCAATGGTCGTCTTTGATCACTCAATGGGATATTTCCCATAAGCATCAAACCACATTCCGAGCTGAATTCATTATTATCAATTGTCGTTTTACCAGACTCTAAATATGATTTCAATGCAGCCTGTATCTCTGCCGGTTCTTGAAAAATGATTGTTTGTATTTCATCAAAAGCTGTAAAATCATGGTTTTTAATTATACCATTCTGTTGTTTGGCCTTATCATAAAATAACTTTGCTCTTGTAACTTTTCCTCCACTTACAAGCCAACCATATTTAGATAGGTTGCCAAAAACAAAAGATTTTCCAGTTCCTTTGGGTGCCAATTCTATTACATTTAATCTTGGTTCAATGAATATCAGCAGACGAGTCAAAAACTCTAACTTCTCAGTCATTGTATTAAATCCATCCGCCTCATATTCCATTGCAGATAATAATACATCAATCCATTCCTGAGTTGAGAATACTTTTCTAGCATCTCTTAGATATTCAAGGTCTACAGAACGATATGGCTTGAATGGCTTGTAATCAACCATCTCGACGTGGTTCTTCTTGCCATCCTCATCAGGTAAAACAGATAATTTAATGATACCCCATTTTTCACCATCTACAAGTTCCCCAGTATGGCTCTTATAAACATATTCTGGAATTTGCCCCTCATTGATTTTAATACCCAAATCAGGAATTCCAAATCTACGAATACCCTTTACCAAATCTATGTATATAATAAACCTAGTCAACAAAGTTATTTCTTCTCCAGCAGACAATCTATCTTTGACATCAGTTTGTTTCTGGGGTATAACCATATCAAGGAAATTTGTAAGCCCATCACGATTTACAACTCCATCATTGCTTATGTAGCGTTTGAGGATGAAGTCTTTTACGAAGGATGGCAAATTGCGTCCAGCAAATAAACTATTGGTAGATGCAGGATCTTTATATATTGCCATAGAAGCAAATTGCTCCCTTATTTTCTGACTTGTTACTTCATTCATAATTAAAACCCTCCAAATAGATCATCTTCATCAACACCAGTCCTAATAATTAATGAATCAGACTGGGTATAATCATTAATTTTTAATACAATCTGTGTAGATGTTTCTACAAGATTTAGACGTTCACTTTCGTATGTACAATTATCTGTTTTGATTAATGAATAATCTACACCATTATATTTTACACTTGGCGTATCAACTGTTGAAAGCCCTTTTATCCTATACTTCACAATAGGTTTAGATGCTGATATCTCATTATCGATTAGAGATGCAGAATATATACTTGCATTCTTTTTGTTTGAAACTATAATAATAGGGACAAGAACCTCCTCAGGAGTACATCCACCATGTGCACCTAATCCTGCAGGCGTCTTTGAGGTTAATGAATTATAGTTCATTGAGCACATTGTTTTCTGGTCCTCTAATACAATGTATGATGAGTCGTCACCTATATGGCTATTTTGCAATGTTGCATATCGTCCAGAATGACTAGACTTAATTCCTGCAATATTTAATCCCTTGCCATATTGTGCCATATAACTGATACCATGATCAGATATAAACGCAATCTTTTTCCCATTATATTGTGCAAGAACGGAAGATATAGCCTTTTCTATAATTCCAAATTCTTCAATTATATAATTAGGATAGGATTTGTTACTATGAGCATATGTGTCTAAATCTCCTACCTTTTTTAATTTATTTGGTGAAGAAATCTCATCCAATTTAACCTTGTTTATCTCGGTTGTTGATGGTAATTCTGCAACGCCAATATGTACTTCATTTAAGTAAGCACCATCTACTTGATGCTTCTTAATTTGTTCTGTTATAAACGGAATCCAATCTACTCCAAGACCATCTATCCAATAATATACATCAATATCTTCTCTATTGTGTAATATTGTTTTTACGGTCTTAAAGTTGTTATACCACATCTCAAACGAGGCCGATGATGAATTTTTATCTAAAATCAATTGAGAAATCAAATCTGTTGGTCTATTAGAGATTTTTGATTTGCGATATTCATCAATGTATGAATTAATCCAAATATTCTCAGCATCTACATTTAAGTTGGATACAGAAGTGTATGAATATAATTCTGGATACAAAGACTGTATTTTTTCTCTTGAAATTACACCACGCCCTAACCACTCTATCATCAGCTGGCGTTCAGTGTATGTTAGAGGTGTAATATATTTCATCGCAATCTGATATCCTCGTTCAGGATCTGTAGCAATTGAATTCAGCTTACTATAAACCTTGTTTTCTGAAAGTTCCGTGATTTTAACATCAAACTTCATCGCTTCCATCAACATTATTCTGCGTTTCTCTAGCGATACTTCATTCAATGGCTCTTCATAGATCAATGTCTCTAACAGAGAAAATAATTCGGTGGTACTTTGTGAATTACATAGTCTTAGAACCCTATTTAGATAACTCTCTTCACCATGTTTAAATAGATAATAGTTCTTAAGCAACCAGCGTGAAAAATCATCTTGATATTCAAACCAAATATGTATGAAATCAATTTCGTTGTTAAGAGCATACGAATTAAATCTCTTGTGTACGAATGATTCAAAGGTAAATGATGATATGTCTATATTAGATGCCAGTTGTTCCCAATACAGAACATCTCCATCTCCGAGTTGTAGATTGCCAAAATCGAGTTCAAGTCCTTTGGTAAGAAACTCAAATACGTTACTGCAAATTACATAATCGAAAGCATTATCAGGATGTGCATTATGAGCGTTGTCAAAAATCGTTTTTGAACTACAAATAATCTGATTCTTAACCTTATTGCCAACCTTCCATAAGGCAATCCATTCTCTCATATTGCGACAGATGGTAAATTTATCATCTAACGATTGTATTCCATATGTATTATTGTTTGTCAATATGAGTTTATATTTAGCAGTATCTTTTCCGGAACGATACTCCCAGATATGAATATTAGGATCGCTTTTGAATTGATTCATTTTACTTTGCATTCCAATAATCGGAATGTATACTCTTTGATGATCCAATTGCGCAGCTTCTGGAGAAGATATTAACCTGATTGTTTTAACTAATGAATTAAATTCTTTATAATGCTCGTTATCATAGAATCTGGTTATCTCAGAGAATGGAGCTATTACAAAATCGTTAGATGGAAGGTGTTCTATGTACTCTTTAAACCTATCTGCCAATTGTGAATATGTCATTAACTCATCATCATTGCTCTCATCCATCCATTTATCCATACCTTGCACAAAAACGCAATGATTACTACATTCTTGTACGAATGCATTAAAATCATTGAAGCTCTCAAATAAGACAAAACGTAGTGGATAACGGTTACGGAGAGAACACTCTGCACCTGTCCAATTTTTATCTATTTCAATTTCTTGATATAGCTCCTCTACAGAATCAATGATCTTGTACATAATGACTATGAATTAATTTTATCCAACAACCATTCATTATTGGTATCACATAACCTTAAAAGCATATCTTTCGCTTCATCTAATGAGGAAATCTTAGATATTCTTTCTTTTGCTTTTAGACGCTTTTCAGACACAATATCTGGGTTAATTACAGGTTGCTCACTGGGCAGACTTGGCTCAACATGAGTAGGTTCAACTGACAAAGTTTGCTCAAGTCTCCAGTTCTTAGCAGATGTAATTACTTCTTCTTCTGTCCAATAACCAACAGTTGATTCAAGGTGCCCTGTGATATAATTTCTAACTTCTTCAATTTCGTTCTCTTGAATATTAACATATTCTATTTGCATTAAGAAATTCTTGAATCCATCATTAAACGCTTCATCAACATTGAGGATATTTTTCATTTCTATCCTCTGTTCCTCTATTAATGATAATGTTTGATTTACCAGAGCAGGGTTACGTAGCTCGCGTTCCATACAAATCTGCACAATATCATCAATCAAGGTCTTTATGCTGTCACTAATGGAAACTATAATAGGTAAACTAGCGAAAGCTGAAGGCGAAGCATACTTCAATGTCCAAAGAGGATTATTTTTCTTGGCCAAAAAGTCTCCAGTTATAGCAAAACGTGCATCTTTCAAACTTGTTACATCTGAATAAGTATTTCCTTTGTTATTTAATTTGAATAAAGAAATCAACTCTTTACACAGTTTGCCTTCTTCGGGAGTCTGGAATTTGAAGTTAAGTTTGCTATTTGACTTATTGTCATCCCATACCTTAAACAACAACACAATATCATCGATAAGAGCATTGGCATCTCTTGGTTTACCTTGTGGATCGAATATCTTATTAACCCAAGGTCTAAGAGCGAAAGCCATTATACCCATAGCAGCAAAACTACCATAAAAACCATATGGTGGTTGTGTTAGTATTGAGAACTTATCATCAAAGTTAAATGGCAGACTCTTATCAGCATACTTAATAATTTTATTTACTTTATCACACGCAGCCTTAAATGGATGATCATCCGAAACTTCTGATTTCCAATTGAGGTTTTCATCCAAGCAATCTTGAATTAGATATTGCACTGGACGCATTTGCTGATTGATGCTAATGAACTCACTTTTCGTTGTTGCAAAAAGAAAAGTTCTTACCATTTCTTTAGAGTTCTGTTGTTTCCAGAATGTAGAAGGTGCTTTTTGTCTTAATATCTCATGTGCATCTGGGCCATAAGGAAAGATAACAGGAGCTATAGATGAATTAACTATGGAAGATAAATGTTTTACAGAAATAGGTTGCTTATCTTCCCCGTTAATATACACAATTGCATTATTCCTTTGGACAGATTCCATCCATTCTTTAACCATTGCCATAGCATGGTCCTTATGAACCTTTTGCTGATCTAAAAATCCATGGCTACTTGCACAAGCATAGTTTGCTTGGAATTCAATAAACTGCTCGTATTTAGCGTCAGTCATCACCTCATCAAAGACTATAAAAACTATGTTCTTCAAGTCTTTATCATCTTCGTCAACTGAACATTTCTCAGCAAAAGTACGTAAAGTCGCTAATTCTGTATTATTACGAGCCAACAATAATGCAAAGAATAAGCTGCTACTTTTGCTTTCTTTCTTACCATTCTTGATCTGGCTACGCAATTGGGATTCGTTTTGAACATCAGAATAGAACTTAAATGCAAATGGTCTAATGACTTTTTGCATAAATTTCTTTTCAAATATAGTCTTGGCGACATCTGAAAAATTAAGAATCTGGTGAGTGAAACGATATTGAACATTTCGCATTTCAGTCTTTTTCTCCTCAATCTCACCGGATGGTAATGCCGAAAATTGTACAGAATAAAGACCTCCAGGAGCACGTTGAATTACACCGTTCTCATTAAACCAGTTAAGAATTTCATCAACAGTATCACCATAAGTTGTGCCAGCAAATAGTGAGCGAATATTATCCTCTGACGGTGTAACAAGTCCGTTATTATTCTCTCCTGAGACATTATTAAATGCATTAAGCAAGAGAATACCCTTGAATACGGCAAAGTAATCATCTCCCATACTACTCACCAACTGCACATACGAGTTGTAACGCTCAGTCACTGCTCCGTAGTTGGTAACATCATCTTGAAAAACTTTCAAAACATAATCCCATAGATAATCAGCAGTGATTGTTTCTCCATTGAAGAATAACTCCTCATTATCTAAGAAAGCTCTAATTGCATCATTTTGTCCCAAAAACTCAAATACACTTCGACTAGAAGAACCTACAACTGTGGCATAATGAGTCGCCAGATTTGCGGTTCCTGGATGTAATGGAAATAAGTTTAATAAATCCTCTTTCGTTGATAATGTATCATTACTTGTTGCTGTAAAGATTTCCAGCAATTGAGGATTCATTGAGTAGAATGATTGGCTCATCTTTGAATGGCGTTCTTTGTCGACAATCTCAAATTTTCGAGACATAATTTTAAATGCCGACACAGACTCCATATTATATTTCATTCGATGATATCTACCATCAGTCTGTTTTAATTGTTCCGAATCTATTCCATTAAATGCAGAAGGGTGAGAAATAAGGAATATATATGAGTTATTCTCCTCATTCATAAATTTCTCAGCAACATCCTGCAACTCTTTAAGTACAGGCACACCGATAGGGTCTGTCATTACATCTGTAAACTCATCCCAGATAATTAGCAGTCCATTGTATTCACCTAATTCGATTAATTTATCTTGTACTTCAATCAACCATTGCTTTAGGCTCTCGTTATTCATTCGAACATCCAAGCCTGCAACTCGCAAAGTGTCAGTTACCCGATGGAACGTACCAAGATCTCCAGTCGCAAGTTTTGAAATAAGTTGCTCTGTTGTAGATACGATGGATGATAGAAGCGTACTAGTCTCTATTCTGCGTTTCCAAATCTCTGGTTCCTTATTGATTTGTTCAATGTAATTTTCAAAATCTGTTGGAACGCAAATATCAATTCCCTTATTCTTCAGAGTAGATGTAACTGCTTTTTGAAGAACCAATGCAAGGTCAGATGTATGAGTCATTGCCCCTAAACCATAAACCTTAACAGGCAACAATCTTTTTTCTTCTCGTAATTTATATATGGCTTGACGAATAGAATCAAATTTACCGTCACCAAACTCATAATCTACCCATTCACGAATATCATCAACGGGATCACATAGCAAGTGGCTGATTACGGCAACAGCGTGACTTTTACCAGTACCATAGGTACCATTAATCCAAAATGACTTGTGATTATCAATGTCATTGCCACGAACAGATTTAAGTACGGTTCGTAGAACGCTATTAAACTGTTCATTGGGAATAAACGATGTCCATTCTCCCTCTTTTTCATCTGCAATGACGTAGGCAGCCTTACCGCCACGCAGTTTTATTATATCGTCATACTTAGTAGCCATAGCCAACTATTGTTTTGTTAAGAATCGTGTTATTATATTTCTTCTTATATATTCTCTACTCTCAGCATCTTGCAATATTTCCCATAGCTCATCATCGAATTTCGCATACAAGAGATTTTCTCTTAAATACTTTTCCGAAGGCGTATTACCATTATACGGTGGACGATTCTTTTCACACCAAACAAGATGATAAAAATCAGATGAACCAAGATGGTAATAAGGTAATATTATAGGTGTTAACTTTACTTCTTCATAATATCTTGCAAAAGCAGTATATATTTTCTTTAATCTGTTGTCATTGAACATTATTTTATTTTCATTCAAATCTCCCATGGCAATACATTCAAAGATAGATAGAATAAATAGCGGTTTGGCAATCGATTTTCCAGATATGCCATTACCACACTTAATGCTCAAAATTAGATCATTATACAAACTTACAATATAAGAATTCATTAGTCTAAAAGTGCTTTCAATACAGCAATTGAGGTTAAATCTTCTCTTAGGGTTATATGATCCAATCCCATATTCAACTCTGCAATGAGTACTCTGTTTTTTTCCGAAGACAAATATCTCAAACTTTTCATTAAATCATTTTTACTAATACCAAATTCTTTATATATACCATATGACTCATCTGAACGATATAAGTCAGATACTCTAAACATTTTTATATCATTGTATTGAGCATATCTGTATATTGAATAAGCTATTGCCTCAGGACTTAAATCAGTATAATTATCTCGTCTATATGAATTACCTTTTTCATCTTGTACGATACATTGACGAAACTCTTCACCAATTGGAGAATATTTAAAACTTTGCATTAAAGCCTGAATTGCATATGTTATAGTCGTTTCCTTAAATGTTTGCTGGAAATATTCAATTGCAAGTTTATCTAAACTTTTGCGTGAAAAATCCGCCATATGTGCAAATGTCTTAATATACCATCTAACAAGTGGACTATTATATGTTAGGTTAATGTATATAAGTTCCCACAATAAAGTTGTAGAATTTTTATTTATCTCAACACACAATTCTCCAAAAGGAGTTAGATTGTTTTTATCATCAATAATCTCCGCATCTTTTAACCAAGCTTTAAAACTTGGGACTTGCTTAACTCCAAGCATATTGTCTGACCAAAAATCTGATGGGGATGACAAATATTGATCTACCCACTCTTGATGTATTCCAAATGTTCCGTATTTTGATATTTTCATATTTGATATATTGGTATCTGTTGGTTTTAACATTGAATCGGCCACAATACATCCAACATTGTGGTACTCTAAACATTTATGGCAATGAGTGCAAAGTTCTTTATTTATTATAACTTCTGGATATACAGACAATGCTCCTGTAGGGCATTCAAGTTCACAAGCCTCGCAATTGATACAATAAGATGTTTTATTGATCACACGACGAAGATAGTATCGTAACTGAATATTATTGTTGTCATATAAGATAAATGAAAAATCAGACTTTTTTTCGCCATAACGAATCTCAAACTGAAAGACTTCTTTCTCAAATAATAATTCTCCAGTAGTTATATTATTCCTATCACTTATACTGTATTTTCCGACAGTATGAAGCCAAGTAAACACATCTTTTTGTGAGTTCTTTACCTTTGCTTCCCATCTAGTTGATGAAGATATATATTGAATAGATGTTGTAGATTGAGAAAATTTACCACTACCTCTCAATCGCCATCGTCTATCTGATATATATTCATCTTTGTTAGGAATTTTCCGTTCTTCCACAACACGTTCTATTCTAGACAAAAATGGCTGTAAATTATCTGGATAGCATTTATTCACAATCATATCATCCCAAGGAGAACCAAATGGGCACAAAATACATCCAACTCGAGGTTTTCCACTACGATAGGCTTTGTTAATGGGTAACTGATGTCTAAATAAATACAAGAAGACCTCCGTAGTATTCCATCTTAGAATTGGACGTGCATTTATAACAAAGCTATGTTTTACTCCTTTGCCAATACGGTTATAATCACTTCGCTTTGCAGATTCTTCCGCACGTACTCCTTCAAAAGCTAAAAATTTTGCATTCTTTCGATATCCTTGTTTTAACATACGATATAATGGAGCTGTTTTCATTACTGAGCAGCACCAACGATGTGTATCACTAGGAGTACCAATCTTATCCCAGTAATTAAGTACAGACTCGTGATTACGGGCCATCAGGAATTTAAGTGCGGGAAACTTCTGTTTATAATATTCCTGAACCTCTTCATACAGACTTAATGAAGGAGGTAATTCATAGCCAGTATCGCTATAAATCACTTCGAAATCTGTAGGTGGAATAGCACGAGTACACAAGTCCAATACAACTTGGCTGTCTTTACCTCCAGAAAAAGATGCAATAAATCGATCTATTTTAGTCGACAACAATGCTTTTTTCCCTTCCGACTCTGCCACATCCATTGGCATTATATCGAAACTGTCGCAATCTTGCTTAACAATGGCCATCTTCTTTTTGCTGTTTTTCTCTAGCTTATTAGCCATTGCCTCAAAATCTAACTTATTGGCATCTGCCTTATTATATGTTTTGTTTACCTTTGTATACTCAGTATATATGTCTCTAATAAACTCTATTGCTTCGTTTTCTAAAACAAACATCAAATCAGAAGTTCGTTTTAGCATCTTTTTCATATCCACAGGGATTAGCTCCATTGGTTCAATCCCTTTTTCAAATTCAAGAGTCGGTTCTGTATATATGTTGGCACCTTTAGCATCAAAGATATGCTTGCCACGATAATAATATTGTTTGTTGACTGCCCACATTATTGGTTCCCCGCAATGAGGATAATTCCAACCGTATTCATTCAACCTTAACAAATCCAATTCTTCGTAGAACACAGGGCGTGGCGGTACGCCAATCGTGCCGTCTACAATACGAGGATGCAATAATACTCCTCCCGTCTCTTCGTCCCACGTTATTTTGTACATCTTCTTATTCTATAATTACTAATTGCGACAGTTCAACATCAAGGAGTTTCGCTATCTTAATGTATGTTTCCATTGTCGGCTGACAAGCATTTGTGCACCACTTTGACACAGTCGTCGGGGCACAGCCCAATTGTTCTGCCAACCATTTATTTGTTCTTTTCTTTTCCGCAAGAACAACCTTGAGTCTATTTATATCCTTATCCATAATAGGCTATTTATTGCACAAAGTTAATAAAATCCCTTTATATAAGGTGTATATTGCGAATTATTTTATACCCACAGGAACTAAATTAGCGTTTTTCTCATTGTATATTCAAATCTCACCTACATCAATTTTCTATATTTAGGTATTGATTATCTCCCATATTTTTCGTAACTTTATAAGAAAAATTATGGGATTATTTGAGGAATATAAGAACCATCCTGATAAGGCTGTTAGAGAAAGAGCCAACAATTGGGGTGCAGCAATAGGCTTACAGAATGTAGATGGGCTTAGCGTGTCTGAATTTCTGATTCAACTTGCTCGGCAACAAATTGAAGGCGAGATTACGATGGAGGAAGTTACACAAAGGCTCAATGAGCATTACAAGCATAGAAAACTTTATAGTTCTACTTATGAGATTGTTCCTCCTGACTCAGAAATGATCCAACAGATTAAAGAGGAAAATAAACTCAGACGACCAAAGATGTATGAACAGGATTCAACCATCTGAAATTCTTGACTGTTGAGGTAATAATTTCAGTTGACTATAAAATGTTGCCGACTGAACTCGTGAGCCACACTCACGAGTTGAATTATTCTACTTTTGCAAATTGTTATCGCATAATTTTGCCGGATAAGAAAAGTGTATTATATTTGCAGTTGCGAAACCACCGTTTCGGAAACAGATATTTCGGAACTAAAATAGAAGCGTATGAGATTTTTTGATAGAACAGAGGAGATTGCATCTCTCAAGGAGATACTTGAACTCTCTAAGGGTAATGCTCAGTTTACGGTTGTGACAGGTCGTCGTCGTATCGGAAAGACATCGCTTGTTTGGAAGGCGTATGAGGATGAGCCGATACTCTATTTCTTTGTTGCACGCAAGGCTGAGAGCGATTTGTGTGCGGATTATATACAAGAGATTGAGAACAAGTTGGGTATCCCTACAATGGGCAGAGCAGAGCGATTTCCTGAGATTTTCGAGTATCTGATGAAACTATCTATCGAGCGTCCAATCACACTGTTTATTGATGAATTCCAAGAGTTCTTCAAGGTAAACAAGTCTGTATATAGTGATATGCAACGCATTTGGGATATGTATCACACCAAGACCCATATTAACCTTATTGTGTGTGGTTCTATATTCTCGATGATGACAAAAATTTTCAAGGACAAGAAGGAACCACTGTATAATCGCCAGACTCGTTTTATGTTAATTAAGCCATTTACACCTGCTGTCTTGAAGGAGATAATGGCAGAATATAATCCCAACTACACATCCGAGGACTTGTTGGCGTTATACTCATTTACAGGTGGCGTGGCAAAGTATGTTCAGCTGCTCGTTGATGCGGGAGCGACAACCAAGACAAAGATGCTTAACCATATCATAAAGGCAGACTCTGTATTCTTGGGCGAAGGCAAGGCTATACTTATCGAGGAGTTTGGAAAGGACTACGGAGTCTATTTCTCTATTCTTTCGGCTATAGCTCGTGGCAAAACATTACGCTCGGAGATTGAGCAGATTGTCGGCAGAGAGATTGGTGGCTACCTCACAAAATTGGAGAAGGAGTATGAAGTAATTACCAAAAACCAACCTATTTTCGAGAAGAGTTCTACAAAGAATGTTCGCTATACGATTGAGGACAACTTCTTCACATTCTGGTTCCGTTTCATATACAAGTATAATTATATGCTTGAAATAGAGAACTACGATGCTGTAAAGACTATCATCAATCGCGACTACGAGACTTTCAGCGGCAAGATGCTTGAACGATATTTCAAGCGTGTGCTTATGGAGAGCAAAGCATACACACGCATCGGCAGTTGGTGGGATCGAAAAGGTGAGAACGAGATTGATATAGTTGCCGAGAACGAATTGAACAACGAAGCAGTATTCATTGAGGTAAAAAGAAAAGAGGAAAACTTCGATGCTGATGCTCTTAATGAGAAAGTTGATGTCTTTACTCGTGCCACAGGCAAGTTTAAGGATTACACTGTGTCGCAAAAAGGATTGTCGATGACAGATATGTAGCGAATGTTATAGGGGTGCGATATTCTAAGATCTACACAAAATTATGGCTCTGATTCCAATCTTGGTTTCAGAGCCATTTTTGTACCTTTTCGGGGTGAAAAATGCGATTTTTTGCAAGTTTTTGTACCTCGGGTTTTGATATTCAAGAAATTACACTTACTTTTACATTCCAAAATGGAGGTACAAGGCAAAAAGTGCGTTGAAAATCACTAACTTACACATTCTCAACGACTTGCCAAATGAGTGATTGTACCTTTTAGAGTGCTAAATGACTGATTGACAATCATATACACTTTCTGCATAGGCAAATAGCCCCCTCTTTCAAATTCGAGGATAGCTCGGTTTGTAGGTGATTGGGAGCGACGAGGGTGGGCTACGCAACCTTCGCCACAACCACTGCGCGACCGGCCCAAACCATCACCAATCCAACCACAAGGCTCAGTACAGTATAAAGTGCAAAGTAGAGATAGCTACGCTGTTCAATGAGCGTCAGCATATCGTGCGAGAACGACGAAAAAGTTGTAAAACCGCCACAGAAACCCGTAATTAGCAGAGCGTTCATTGCGCTGGTTATGAGCTGAGTACGCTCGGCAGCTCCGAACAACACTCCAATCACAAAGCTACCAATCACATTCACCACAAATGTAGCCCACGGGAACAACGTCGCTCCGAGAGCTGCGCACAATCGTCCCGTCAAAAATCTCAGGCACGTACCAAAAAATCCGCCCGTGCCTGCCAAAAGCATCATCTTTATCATAGTCGAAAATTTGAAATTTGTTACCAAACCACGTAACAAAATTAATACCGCACGCCCCAAAAAACAAGCGTGCTGGCATATTCTTTGCCTTGTTGCCGATGGAGAAAATTTCAACAATCTTAAAACTTACAACTATGCATTTAACACCAAAAGAGATTGACAAACTATTGTTGTTGTCGCTCGGTGCGATAGCCGAACGACGCAAAGCCCGCGGGTTGAAACTCAATCACCCTGAGGCAGTTGCCTACATCACCTCGGCTGCCTTGGAGGGCGCACGCGAGGGTCGCACGGTCGAGGAGGTAATGACCTTGGCGGCGGGCGTACTGACACGCAACGACGTAATGGAGGGCGTGGCCGATATGATCGATCTATTGCAGGTCGAGGCGGTTTTCACCGATGGGTCGCGCCTTGTAAGTATCCACAAACCAATCAAATAGCAACATCTATGGAGAATCGACACACTCAACCGAACCACATCAAAAATCTCTATGGCTCGGGCGCAGGGTTCGTACCCAAGCAGCCCGTTCCGATCGGGGGCGTGATACTACGCAACGACGAGATCGAATATAACGTCGGTCGCCCCACGACCACGCTCAAAGTGCGCAATACGGGCGATCGTCCGATTCAGGTCGGCTCGCATTTTCACTTTTTCGAGGTCAATCGTTACTTGGAATTTGACCGCGATGCAGCCTTCGGAACACACCTCAATATCCCCGCCACGACGGCCATTCGTTTCGAGCCGGGCGATGAGCGCGAGGTCGAGGTTGTACCCTTCGCAGGTAAGCGTCGCGTGATTGGATTCAACTCACTTGTAATGGGTTACGCAGGCACGGAGGACGATCCTGTCTATTATCCCGCACGCACGGCAGCCATCGCACGTATGCACGCCGAGGGTTTCGCGTGCTGCTGCACGAAACGCAAACACTCAAAAAACGAATAACGACTATGGCAAAAATTTCACGTCAAGAGTATAACAATCTGTTTGGTCCAACGGTCGGCGACAAGATCCGTCTGGGCGATAGCGACCTCTATGTCGAGATCGAGCGCGATCTGCGTACATATGGCGACGAGGCTGTCTATGGCGGAGGCAAGACTATCCGCGACGGGCAGGGGCTGGCAAATACGATCACTTCGGACGAAGGTGCGCTCGATCTGGTGATCACCAACGTAACGGTCATCGACCCGATTCAGGGCGTCGTGAAGGCCGACGTGGGTATCAAGGACGGACGCATTGCCGGCTTAGGCAAGGCGGGTAACCCCAACACGATGGAGGGCGTTTCGCCCGAACTGATTACAGGTGCGGCTACCGACGCCATTTCGGGCGAGCATTTGATTCTCACAGCGGGCGGTATCGACGGCCACGTGCACGTCATCTCACCCCAGCAGGCCTACCACGCGCTGAGTGGCGGTATCACGACGCTCTTCGGTGGCGGTATCGGCCCCACGGACGGAACTAACGGAACCACAATCACTTCGGGACGTTGGTCAACGGAGATGATATTGCGTTCGTTCGAGGGTCTGCCCGTCAATGTGGGTCTTCTCGGCAAGGGCAACTGCTCGACCGCGCGACCGATGATCGAGCAGATCGAGGCGGGTGTTTGCGGTCTGAAAATTCACGAGGATTGGGGTTCGACCCCTGCGGCGATACGTGCGGCGATGAGCGTTGCCGACGAGTACGATGTGCAGGTTGCGATCCACACCGACACGCTCAACGAGAGTGGTTTTGTCGAGGATACGATTGCGGCCATCGACGGTCGCACGATCCACACCTATCACACCGAGGGTGCAGGTGGAGGACACGCTCCCGACCTTTTGAAGGTGGCGTCGATGCCCTTCGTGCTCCCCTCCTCGACCAATCCGACGCTGCCGTTCGGTATCAATTCGCAGGCCGAGCTGTTCGATATGATTATGGTGTGCCACAACCTCAATCCGAAAATTCCCTCGGACGTCGCCTTTGCCGAGAGCCGCGTGCGCCCCGAGACGCAGGCAGCCGAGAACGTGCTGCACGATCTGGGCGTGCTGTCGATGATCTCGTCCGATTCGCAGGCGATGGGTCGCGTGGGCGAATCGTTTATGCGTGCCGTACAGATGGCCTCCTATATGAAGGCGGCGTGCGGACGACTGAAAGAGGACGCCAAGGACAACGACAACTATCGAGTGTTGAGATACTTAGCCAAGGTTACGATCAATCCCGCGATCACCTTCGGTGTGTCGGATTACATCGGTTCGGTGGAGCGTGGCAAGGTGGCCGATCTGGTACTTTGGGAGCCGGCATTCTTCGGTGCAAAGCCCAAAATGGTGATCAAAGGCGGATTGATCAATTGGTCGAATATGGGCGATCCGAACGCCTCGCTGCCCACGCCACAACCCTGCTACTATCGTCCGATGTTCGGCGGTTTTGGCTCGGCTCAGCCCTCGACGTGCCTCTCGTTCGTGTCGAATGCAGCCTTCCAGCGCGGCATTGCCGAACGGCTCGGATTGCAACGAACGATCTGCCCCGTGCGTCGCACCCGACAACTCTCCAAAGCCGATATGGTGCTCAACGGTGCCACGCCCCGAATCGACATCAACCCTGAGACCTTCGAGGTGATGGTCAATGGCATTCACGCCTACGTCAAACCTGCCGAGCGATTTGCTCTCGGTCAGCTATATTGGTTCAGTTAGACGATGAAAGTTTATACACAAGTAATTGGGAATGTGCACTCTAACGAGTGGATCGAGGCGTTGCGCTCGGTGCAGATCGAGACCATCTCACTCGATCAATGGTCGGCACAAAAGAGCCGCTTGGTGGCCGAGAGCGATCGTGGTGAGCAGTATGCCATTGCGCTTGCACGCGGGCAGCGGCTCGCCGATGGCGACATACTCGACTATGATCCCGAGGCTCATCGGGCGCTGGTGGTCGATGTGAAGATGCACGAGGTGATGGTCATCGAGCTCGACCGCCTCGTGCGTTTCACCCCCGAATACATCACTCGCACAGCCTTCGAGTTGGGCCACGCCATCGGCAACCAACATTGGCCGGCAGTGGTCAAGGGCACACGTGTTTTTGTGCCGATGACACTCGATCGCAAGGTGATGGAAAGCGTGATGCGCACCCACTCGTTCGAGAATGTCAGTATCGCGTTTCGACGCGGAGCCGAGGTAATACCCTATCTGGCTCCTCACGAAGTGCGACGACTCTTCGGAGGCACCGATCCCGCGACAGCCGAACACACCCACCATCATCACTCCACCAAATGACTCTGCAACAGATCGTTCGCCTGCTCCAATATGCCGACTCGGCCCTACCCGTGGGAGCGTTTGCCTTCTCCTGCTCGCTCGAAACAGCCGTCGAGCAGGGTGTGGTCTATGACGCGGCAACGCTCCGTGAGTTTGTCGAGACGTTGTTGCGACAATCGGCCTCGACCGACGGCATCGCAGCCCTCGCGGCACGACGAGCGACATTGGCAGACGACTACGATGCTCTGCTCACGATCGACGCTCGGTTGATACGCTGCAAGCTCAACGACGAGGCACGGCAGATGAACCGCCGTATGGGGCGCAAATTAGCCGAATTGGGCGTACAAATCGCTGATGATCCGCTACTTGTGCGCTGGCGCGACGACATCGTAGCCAACCGCACCGCAGGCACCTACCCCACCACGCAGGGCATCATCTTTGCGCTCGGAGGGTTGGACGCGCAGGCGCTCTTCGCGGCGCAACAATATGGGGTGATGATGACCACGCTCAATGCCGCGTTGCGTTGTTTGCGCTTGACGCACTATCACACGCAACGCATAATCGCACAGCTCGCCCCACTCATTGAGGAGCTTTACGATCAGGTGCGCGAACTTGACACTGACGATATGTACACCTTTGCGCCCGTCATCGACCTGCTTGCCGCCCTGCACGAACGCGGCACTGCGCGAATGTTTATGAACTAATTGAAACACAACGAAACAGAATGAACAACAACACCTGTCGAATAGGTATTGGCGGCCCCGTCGGATCGGGCAAAACCGCACTGATCGAGGCCATAACTCCGCGATTGCTCGCACTCGGTCACAAGGTGCTCATCATCACCAACGATGTGGTAACGACCGAGGACGCCGAGCACGTGCGTCGTATGCTCCGAGGTATTCTGGTCGAGGAGCGTATCATCGGAGTCGAAACAGGAGCGTGCCCCCACACCGCTGTACGCGAAGACCCTTCGATGAACATCGCCGCTGTCGAAGAGATGGAGGCACGCTTTCCCGATGCCGATGTGGTACTGATCGAGTCGGGTGGCGACAATCTGACCCTCACCTTCTCGCCCGCGCTGGTCGATTTCTTTATCTATGTGATTGACGTGGCGGCAGGCGACAAGATCCCTCGAAAAGATGGACCGGGAATCTCGCACTCGGATATTCTGGTGATCAACAAGACCGATCTGGCACCCTACGTCCACGCTTCACTCGACGTGATGAGGCGCGACTCGCGGGCAATGCGTGGCGAGCGTCCGACCGTTATGACCAACTGCTTCACGGGCGAGGGTATCGACGAAGTGGTCGAATTGATTCGTCGTATGGCACTCTTCGACAGCAACTTAGAGCGATGAAACCACCTCCGCAACTCCGCCGTTATCTACGCCGGCGTCAAGGAGCACCCTCAGCCTCCGAAGGCAAACGAGGATCACTTCGTATGCTCTTCGAGTTGGACTCCGAGGGGCGGTCGGTTTTGCGCAAGTTGGAACGGCAGACCCCGATCATCGTGCAGCAGGAACTCTATTTCGACGAGGCGATGCCCACGATGCCGTGCGTCTATCTGCTATCGTCGGGCGGTCCGAATGTCGATGGCGATCGCTACGAGCACCACATAACTCTTCGGTGCAACGCCTTCGCCCACATCTCGACAGGTGCAGCAACCAAACTTGCCGAGATGCACAGCGATTACTCGTCGCTCGTGCAAACATTCGAGCTCGAATCGGGAGCCTACCTCGAATATCTGCCCGAACCGACCATTCCGTGCCGCCACACGCGCTATATAGCGGCAACTCAGATGGTTATCGACCCGTCGGCAACGCTCTTCTTCGCGGAGATCTACCTGAGTGGGCGACGCTACAAACGCGGGGGAGAACATTGGGTATTCGATCTGCTCTCGATTGCGACCTCGGCCTCGCGCCCCGATGGTGAGCGGCTTTTCGACGAACGAATGGTAATCGAACCGTCGCGCCACTCGCCAGACTCACTTGGCGCAATGGGTCATTGGAGCATACTCGGCAACTGTTTTCTGCTCGCTCCCGAACAGACGAGCGAGGCCGTCTATTCGCAGATCACGTCGAAGCTCGACCACCCGAATATGTTAGCCATCGGAGCAACGCGCCTCCCATCGCATTGCGGGCTGTTGATCAGAGTCTTGGGCAACGATACCGCCACCGTCAAACGCGCAATACGCGACCTCTGTTCGGTTGTGCGCCGCGAGGTGAAGGGGTGCGCTCTGCCCGACGAATTTCCTTGGCGATAAACTCTCAAAAAACCAACAAAACTATGATGTCAAATCTAAAATTCAACGAGGAGCTACGTCGCCTCGAACCGCTCGAACATCTGCGAATCGTACTTCGTGGCGCAGGACAGGTGATGTTCCAGCCCAGCGCGTGGAGCGGACTATTCTTTATGGCGGGTATCTTTTGGGGTGCCTACTCGTCGCACACGCCCGAGGTGGCGTGGGGAGCGGTGCTCGGACTGCTCGTATCGACACTCACGGGATATTGGATCGATATGCCCTCGGAAGACGGACGGCAAGGGCTGTGGGGCTTCAACGGGGTGCTTGTCGGATGCGCCTTTCCGACCTTTCTGGGCAACACCGTTTGGGTTTGGGTGGCGCTGGTGCTCTGCTCGGCAATGACCGTCTGGGTGCGCACGGCAATGAACAACGTGATGGCACCGTGGAGAGTCAATTCATTCACCTTCCCGTTCGTATTCTGCACGTGGATATTCATCTTGGCAGCGCGCGCAATGAACTCGATGCCTCCCGAACATCTGCCCGATCCGACACTGCCTGAGGTCTTTTCGTCGGTTACCGACCTTCACTTCCTGAACCTCATAATCTACTGTCTGAAAGGCATTTCGCAGGTCTTTCTGATCGAGTCGTGGATAACGGGTCTGCTCTTTCTCATCGGGTTGGCGATCAGCTCTCCGATTGCTGCGCTGACCGCCTTCGGAGGCTCGGCATTGGCACTGCTCGTAGCGCTCGTTTTCGGGACGTCGGGAGCCGAAACCGCCCACGGATTGTACGGGTTCAGTGCCGTTCTGACGGCATTGGCGATTGGCGTGGTCTTCTATAAGCCCAATCTGCACTCGGCTCTATGGGCGATCGTGGCCACGATCGTAACGGTCTTTATGCAGGCAGCGATGAACGTGCTGCTGTTGCCATTGGGCATTGCCACACTGACCGCACCGTTTTGCGTAACGACGTGGTTGTTCCTGCTGCCGTTGTTGGCGATCAACAACGAGCAGAACCTCGACCACTCGAACTGGAATCCCGAAAACAAACGCCACCTGGCAAAAAAATATCACTCGCAACAAAAACCTTAAAAAAAGTCTGCACAACGCTATGCATCTGTCTGACACATTGATATCACCTGCCGTAGCGGTCGCAACCTCGATAGTGGCAGCGGCCCTGGTGGTCGTCGCAACGCGCAAAATCGGGCGTGAGAATAGTCGCGCCACGACCCATCTCGTTCCGTTGATGGGCGTTATGGGGGCACTCATCTTTGCGGCTCAAATGCTCAACTTCGCAATTCCCGCCACGGGGTCGAGCGGACACATCGTGGGCGGCGTGCTACTCGCGGCAGTGCTCGGAGAGTGGGCGGGATTTCTGACCCTCACCTCGGTCATCATCGTGCAGTGTCTGCTGTTTGCCGACGGAGGGTTGATGACACTCGGCTGCAACGTGCTGAATATGGCTGCGCTGTCGTGTTTGGTCGCATATCCATTGATATTCAAGCCGTTGATACACAACCGCAACTCGCCCTCGCGTTGGGCTGCCGCCTCCATCGCCACCTCAATCACAGCCTTAGCAATGGGGGCGTTGGCCGTAACGATCGAGACCGAGCTATCGGGCATCACCGCCCTACCCTACGGTCGTTTTCTATCCTTTATGCTCCCGATCCATCTGCTGATCGGGGTTGGCGAGGGGTTGGCGACCGCTGCCGTCATTGCCTCACTGCGCCGCTATCGTCCCGATCTGCTCTTCGACTCCACCGAGCCGACAGCACGCCCACGCACACAATTTATCGCCATAACGGTTGTCGCGGCACTGCTCGTGGCGTCGGTGGCGGGAACGGTGGCCTCGTCGCGCCCCGACGGATTGGAGTGGTCGATCGAGCGCACCACCGCAGGGGTCGAGATCGCCGAATCGCAATCACCACTCCACCACAGAGCCGCCCGTATCCAACGCACGACGGCACTCCTGCCCGACTACGAAGCCTCGATGGCGGGTCTGGTCGGTGTCGGAGCGACGTTGGTTGTGGGTTACGGATTATCGTTACTCATTCGACGTCGATGAGCAACCGCCTGCAACACCTTCTCACTCAACTCTCGGCACTCGACCGAGCCGCACCCGACAGCCCGACGATCGACCCCCGTGCCCGAATCGTGGCAACGGTGGTCTATCTCATTGTTATGCTCTCGGTGCCCATCGTGCGGCTCTCGGAGCTGCTGCTCTATGCCCTCTTTCCGATCATCTGCGCGGCCGACGTGCGCATCGAGTATCGTCCCATATTGCGACAATCACTCGTGATCGTTCCATTCGCTGCGCTGGTCGGTCTGTTCAACATCTTCTATGAGCGCGAGGCTGTTTTTGCAATCGGGTCGGTGGTCATCACTCGCGGGTGGTTGGGATTTTGTTCGATCATCGTGCGCGCAATGCTCTCGGTGCAGGCACTCTTGGTGCTGGTGCGCACCGAGGGCTACGAAGCAATCTGCAACTCATTGCAAAGACTCGGAGTGCCCGCCGCATTGACTACACAAATGGCTATGCTCTACCGATATATGTTCGTACTGATCGAACAACTGCTCTCGCTCTCGCGGGCACGTTCGGCTCGCAGTTTCGGACGACGCGCAATGCCCGTGAGTGATTGGGGTGCGATTGTCGGACAGCTCACCGTGCGCACCTTTGATCGTGCCGAACGGATCTCGCAAGCGATGTTGTCGCGTGGTTTCGACGGACGTATGCCCGCCCTACACGCTTCTGCCCGAGGTTGGCAGTGGCGCGATACGATCTACGTCGCGGCGTGGAGCGCGTCGCTCGTTGCCTGCCGCGTGTTGTACCCCGTTGAACGCTTTGCTCGCTTTTTCAATTCGCTATGAATCAAGCTCTTCTATTCGAAAATCTACACTTTGCATACACACCCGACAGCGAGGTACTGCGCGGCATAACTCTCGGTCTTACACGTAGCGAACGGGTCGCTCTCATCGGAGCCAACGGCGCAGGAAAATCGACCCTGCTACTGCACGCCAATGGGCTACTCACTCCCTCACGCGGACGAGTGATTGTCGAAGGGCAAGCGCTCACGCCACACACCCTTGCCTCGATTCGTCGGCAGGTGGGGTTAGTGTTTCAAAATCCGGACGATCAACTCTTTATGCCGATAGTCGAGGAGGACGTCGGGTTTGGTCCCGCCAATATGCGGCTGCCACACGAGCAGGTCGCCGAGCGTGTCGAGCAAGCTCTGCGCGCAGTCAATGCCCTCGATCTACGCCACCGCTCGACTCATCAACTCTCAGGAGGCGAGAAACGTCGCGTAGCGATCGCTACGGTGCTGGCTATGGAGCCATCGATAATGGTTATGGACGAGCCGTCGGCAGGCCTTGACCCCCGCTCCCGAAGAGAGCTGATCACACTCCTCGGCACACTCAACCACACTCTGCTCATCGCCACACACGATCTGGACCTCGCCCGTCGGCTCTGCCATCGCACCGTGATCATTCAGGCGGGGCGTGTTGCAGCCGACAGCGCAACCGTTCAACTACTTAACAACAAACGACTTATGCGACGTTGCGGACTCTGACGCACGCTCCTTCATCATAACCCAAGACATACCGCAAAATGGCCGACTGCCGAGCTCGCAATCGGTCGTTTTGTTGTATATATACATATATATTATATGGCAAAATTGGCTTTTCGTGGGTAAAAACGCGCCATTCGTTGAAAAAATTTTGAACCAAACTATTGCGGTTTTACCTTTGCAGAGGTTAATTGAAGGAGTGTTCGATCGCCAACCCTGATCGAAACAAAAATGCGAGAAAACTTATACACAATGAATAGGATCTTCACCATACTGTCTGCACTGAGCCTGCTGCTGGTTTCGTGCGAACAGTTCGAAACCCCAACTTTCAACAACAGCAACGAGGGCAAGGTGCGCGTTACGATCACAAGCGGCACACCGCAGAGCCGTACATCGATTGCCGAAAACGGACTCTCGACCACCTGGTGCAACGACGACCAGATTGCCGTATGGGCATCGAACGGATCGTCGAACGTACTGAATGCCCAACCCTTTGCGGTATATTACGCAATGGGAAGCTACGTTGAATTTACCGCCGACATCAACCCGATGGGCGACGGCAACTTCACCTACTACTCGACCCACCCCCTGCCCGCCTCGATCTCTGGCACAACCGCTACGTTCCCCATCGAGCGACTGCAACAGGGCTCGTTCGACGGCTCGAACGATATCTTGGTGGCATACCCCACGACGAGCTTGGCTCTCGACAACGAGGAGGCCGAGGTGAGCCTCACTTTCAAACATAAGATGCACTCGCTCCGTATGTTCGTACCCGACGACGTCGAGGGTATGGGCGAGCCGATTCGTCGTGTCGATATCACCTTCCCGACGCAAGTGGTTGGTAACGTGAGCGTCGATTACACCTCGGCAACCACGCCCGCAACTCTCTCGAATGGCTCGGAGGTGGTTTCGATCGAGATCCCCGAGGGTCTTTCGGCATCGAGCGACAGCAATCGCAAATATGCCTACGCGATCGTATTCCCCGCCACGATGAACGAGAGCGACCAAATCACATTCACCGTGAGCACCGACAACTACCGTTCGGTACAGTCGTTCGGTGCGCGCTCGCTCAGCGAGGGTGGTAGCACCCCCGTGCGTCTGACCTGCACGCCCGACAACCGCACCATTCTGCGATTCACGATTGGCAATAACTTCCTCGGTGAAGAGCCGACGAAAGTAACGTTCGCAGCTGACATCGGCTCGGTCGATGTCGATTGCGCTACAACCTTTGATAAATATGGTTACTACGATCTGGACGTTACCGACCTCGAAGGTCTGGCAGGTCAGCCGATCACCGTTACCTACGAATCGGAGAGCGCAATTGTCAGCCAATCACTCACCCTGCCCAACTACGAGGCAGGCAAACTGACCGACGTCGAGCTGACCGTACCCTATCTGTTGTATGAGGATTTCAGCGGTATGAGCGCATTCGAGGATAACACCTACGAGTTCGGTGCATTCAACTACAACCCCTCGGCTATCACGCTCGACAGCTACGGTTTGGAGGGTTGGACGGGTGCACGTATCGGTGGCGGTGCAAATGCCAACGTGCGTATCGCCTGCCGCTTTGAGTCGGGTATCGGCGCATCGGCATCGTACAAGGGTCGTTGCGACTCGCGTCCTCTGTCGCAGATCAAGTCGGGCAAGAGCGTCAAGATCCAAGTAACCTACAACTACGCTGCCGACCTCTATGAGTCGATCGGTAGTGGCGGCTCGGTAACCTTCTGGGCAGGTACGACCACAACCTCGGGCGCAATCAAGGGTAACGAGGACATCTCGAACGTAGTGCTTGGCGAGACTACCCTTTCGACCGACGGTCCGTGCGTCGAGGGCTCGTGGTATGGCAACACGCCTCACACTCAGACCTATACCGTCGATGGTTGCGGCTCGACCACTCGTCTCAGTTGGCGCGTAGGTACCAACCGCGGTGGCTCGATCGCAGGTCGTGGCTACTATTGGCTCTACATCGACAACGTGAAGGTTTCGATTGCAAAATAAGACAAATAAGACAAACAAAAATAAATAACTAAAAACATTCAAAAAAACACAAAACACTATGAAACGCATCAAAACTTTGGCATTGCTCTTCGTGGCAGCACTGACCGTTGTCGGTTGCTCGGAGAGTGGAGCAGAGTCGGGTCGCGGTCGCCTGAGCGTCGCACTCTCGACTGATGACTCAGCCATCGATCTGACTCGCGCAAGCCTCGGTCTTACGAAGCCCGCAGCAGCGGATTTCGCGCTGACAATCTCGGACGCAACAGGCAACGTGCTGAGCGAGTGGAACTCAATCGCCGACTACGACGAAACGACTCTCTACAACGTAGGCAACTACTCGGCTAAGGCTACCTATGGTAAGACCTCGGTCGAGGCATTCGAGACCCCTTGCTTCGAGGGCACGAAGGAGTTCGCCATCATCAACGACCAAACTACCGCAGTGAAGATCACCGCTTACGTGGCTAACGCTGTGGTTAAGATCGAGTGCAGCGACGCATTCAAGAACTACTTTACCGACTACTCGTTCACGCTGACTACGGCTGCCGGCACCCAGATTCCCTTCGTTGCAGGCGAGACCCGTCGCGCGTTTATCGACCCCTATACATTCAGCATCGAGGGTTCGGCAACTACTCAGACCGGCTCGACCGTTAAGATCAGCAAGTCGTTCTCGAATATTGCCGCTAAGACGCTCTACACCGTTAAGTTCGACGTAAATTCGGGCAACGTAGGCGGTGCAAGCGTTACCGTTACGTTCAACGACGAGCCCGTTGCCGAGATCCCCGTTGATATCGAGCTGAACGACGAAATCTAATCAATTTACAAACAAGACAAAACGAAAAACGAGATATGAAACTTTTCAGATTAATATCGACCGTAGCTCTCGCACTGACCATCGGTTTGGTAGGTTGCGAGCGCGACAAAATCGGTTATGGCGACAAAGAGGGTGCTACGGGCACGCTGTCGTTTATGCAGTTCGGCGTTGAGACCTCGACCGACATCGAGATCATCTCGCGTGCAGCAACTTCGGCTACTTACAACTATGTTATCCGCATCTTCGACGCCAATGGCGATCAGGTTGGCTCGGACTATATCTACGGTCAGATGCCCGAGAGCATCGTGCTCAATACGGGTACCTACTCGATGAAGATCCAGTCGCAGTCGCAGATCCCCTCGGCCGAGTTCGAGGCACCGGTCTATGGTGCAACCGTCAATGGTATCGTAATTGAGGAGGATCAGACCACCGATTTGGGCGTTATCACTTGTAAGTTGATCAACATCAAGGTTTCGGTTGGCTACAACGAGGCTATGTGGGCTGTTCTGGGCGACGACGCAAACGTGCTGGTTGAGATCGGCGACGGTGCGCTGAACTTCGCAAAGGGCGAGTCGCAGAATGGTTACTTCGCTGCTCCTGAGGTTTCGAACGCTATGACCGTTAAGTTCGCTGGTACGGTCGATGGCAACTACGCAACGATGACCCGCGCATTTACCGATGTGAAGGCAGGTCAGTGGCGCAAGATCAACTTCATTATGACGGTTAATGAGGAGGGCGACGCTACGTTCGATGTTGTTGTCGAGGATTGGTGCGACGAGAAGGAGCTGGCTAACAACATTGAGGTCAGCGAAGAGGTTATCGGTCCCGACCCCGATGCTGGCGAGGGCGAAGAGGAGAATCCCGACGCTCCGAAGGTTATCTACAAGGGTGGCTCGGTTCCCACATCGCCGATCGTAATTACCGACGGTATGGAACTTGGCTTTACGATCTCTGCTCCGAAGGGTATCGCAGGTCTGTCGGTTGATATCGCATCGACCAACGCCGACTTCAACAACGACGTTCTGTCGATGGGTATCTCGCCGATCGATCTGGTTAATCCGAGCGAGGCACAGATTTCGATCTGCGATATGTTCGGTCTGCCTTATGGCGCGAACCTTGTTGGTCAGACTGAGACCGCATTCGATCTGTCGGGTGCCGTTACTCCGTTGTTGGGCTTCCCCGGTACGCACTCGTTCACGCTGACCATTACCGACGCTGAGGGCAATTCGACCTCGACCACTATCAAAATGAAAGTTAACGAATAATCAAACCGAAACAGATGAAAAAGATCATAACATACATTGCACTTGGTCTTGCCGTAGCCTTCGGTGCGACTTCGTGCAGCCAAGACAACACTCCCGTCGAGGGTAAGGGCGAATTTGCGCTCAAAGTCTTGTTTGACGACCAGACTCGTGCCACGGCCGAGGAGCTGGCTGCAAATTGCACAATCAATATCTACAACTCGGAGGGTCTGATCCGCACCTATAATGGTGTGGAGGCTATGCCCTCGAAGATGTGGCTCGTTACGGGCGACTACCGATGCGACGTGCTGGCCGGTACCGAGAGTGCAGCCTCGTTCACCGACAAGACCTACAAAGGCTCTAAGTCGTTCACTATCAGCGCAGGCGCAACTACAACGGTAAGCATTGAGTGCCGCGTGAATAACGTGGTTGCAGCAGTTGCTTTCGACGCTACAATCGCTGACCAATTCTCGACTTTCGAGGCTCAGGTGGGTGGCGAGCTAACTGCCGAGAAGGCTCTGACCTTCAACGCTACGAGCGCTTCGGTTGGTTACTTCACACTCGACAAAAACACCACCGCATTGCAGTGGCAGTTCTCGGGTACGCACGTTAAGTATGGCGCCTTCACCAAGTCGGGCACCATCGAGGGCGTTGAGAAGGGCAAGAAATATACGCTGACCTTCACCTACACCAAGGGCACTCCTGAGGGTGATCTGGCATTCGACATCGAGGTTGTCAAGACCACCGAGGACATCGAGGACAACATCATCTTCGAGGCCGATCCTACGGGCGTTGCAGCCGTAGGCAAGTGGGAGGTTTGGGCTACCCACGCTACGCTCAAAGCAAACGTTTCGGAGAGCGAGTTCGGCTCGGAGGGTATCGCAATTCAGGTACGCGCTCAGGGCTCGGAGGAGTGGACCGTTATCGACGCTGAGAAGGCAGGCGACAACCTCTTCTCGGTTGTTGCAGCCGGTCTGAACCCCGAAACCACCTATGAGTATCAGTTGGTTATCAATGGTGAGGCAGTAGGCACGTCGAAGACATTCACCACCGACTACGTAACGACACTCCCCAACGCAGGAATGGAGGATTGGAACTCGGACGAGGGTTGGCCTATGCCCTACGCTACGGGTGGCACCTCGTGGTGGGGCAACGGTAACAAGGCTGCCGATATGGCAGGTTTGGTGATCAGCGAGAGCGACGCCTCGACTTACTCGGAGGGTACCAAGTCGGCTAAGCTGAGCGGTAAGCAGATCAAGATTCTGACCATCGATAAGGTCGCTCCGGGTAACCTGTTCTCGGGTTCGTTCGTTGCAACCGTAGGCACGAAGGGTGGTAAGGTTAATTTCGGCCGTCCGTTCACGGCACGCCCGTCGGCATTGAAGGTCGATTACAAATACACTTGTGGCGCAATTACCCACGACGAGGGTGGTCCGTCGGACGACACTACCCCGCACGGAGTGGGCGATCCCGACCGTTGCCACATCTATATCGCACTGGGCGATTGGGATTACAAGACCTATGGCGGCTCGGCCGAGAGCCCCGTACAGGTAAATACGACCGACGTTTCGACTCTATTCAACCCCAACAGCGACGCTGTGATCGCTTATGGCGAGCTGGTTAAGGGCGAGAGCGTAAGCGATTGGACCGAGGCAGTTATCCGCTTGAAGTACAAGGATACCGAGCGTCGTCCCACGCACATCATCATCTCGTGCTCGTCGTCGAAGCTGGGCGACTACCTGACCGGTAGCTACAACAGCGTGCTTTGGGTCGATGATTTCGAGTTGATCTACGACCAGAATGTCGTAACTGAATAAAATTTACTCTACCAAACTACAATGTTTAGAAAGATTTTTCTGACACTGATGCTGATTGCAGCGGGCACGCTCAGTGCCCGCGCGCAGCATTTTGATCGAGGTATCGAAACCAACGCTACGGTCTTCGTCCCCAAGGGGCAGTGGATCGTGGGCGGTAACGTTTCGTACTCGACCCACGACAACGAGAATTACAAGTTCTTGGTCATCGAAGATATCAACTCGACGGGTTACAACTTCAAGGTCAGCCCGATGTTCGCCTACGCCATTAAGGACAATATGGCACTTGGTGCGCGCGTGGGCTACAACCGACAGTTGCTCAAAATCAACAATGCCGATCTGAACCTCGGTGAGGAGTTGAATCTGGGCGTTTCGGACTATTACAGTCTGAAACACACCACAACCGGTAGCGCGATCTATCGTTACTACATCACGCTGGGCAAGAGCAAGCGTTTCGCGCTGTTCAACGAGATGCAGCTCTCGTATGGCTATGGCCAATCGAAGCTGGTCGATAGCAGTGGCGACGCCGTAACGGGCACCTACGAAACCACCAACGACTTTGCAATCGGTTGCTCGCCCGGTCTGGTTGCCTTCATCAACAATAGTATCGCAGTGGAGGTCAATGTGGGTGTGCTCGGTTTCAACTATACCCATACCAAGCAGGTAACCGATCAGGTCTATGTCGGCTATCGTCGCTCATCGCAGATGAACTTCAAGATCAACATCTTCTCCATCGCGCTGGGTATTGCATTCTACTTGTAAAAAGCTCGCTGATCGAAATGAGATTTATCGAAAAGATAACATACCTGCTCCTCGTCAGCCTCTTTGCAGCTGGCACCGCAACCGCAACGACCACCAACATTGGGGACGATTCGGTTACCGTTGCCTCACCCGCAAAGCGAACGAAGATCCAGCTCGCCGATTCGGCCTCGCGTGTGATTCGAGTGCCGAACGAGGGGGCGCGCGTCGATCGTGGCATCTACCAATACCTGTTCATTCCTAAGGGGCAGGTAATTGCCGGTGCAACGCTCTCGTATGCACACCTCAATAGCGACGACAGCCAATATCTGCTGATGATCGACGGCTTGCAGGCTGAGTGCTCGATGACGCGCATATCGCCATTTATCGGCATTAGCTACGCTAAAAATCAGGTGCTTGGAGCACGCTTCGCTTATCAGCTGACACGAGGCAAGGTCGATCACGTCGAGCTGCAAGTGGGCGATAGCGAAGATTATTCGTTCGCACTGAGCGATGTCGATATCGAACAGCGAAGCTATGCAGGTGCGCTGTTCCATCGCGCCTACATCGGATTGGATCTGCGCGGACGTTTCGCCCTCTTCAACGAAACCCGCATCGAGCTCTCGTTCGGACGCAATAGGTTCAACTACGGCGAAAAAACGCTCGACCAATATACCAAAAACCGCCAAGTGGGCGTTACGTTCCACCCGGGCGTTGCAGTCTGCATTATGAACAATGTGAGTATGCACGCCTCGATCGGTGTGGGCGGTGTGCGCCTCTCGGATTCGCGCGTCTATGACGGAGCGGAGATGATCGGCAAACGTACGGCAATGAATGCCAACTTCCGCATCAACCTAACAGATATTTCACTCGGCATTACGCTACACTTATAATACGATGATTATGAAACGATTAACGTTTATAGTAACCATAGCAGCCACCTTGGCAACGCTCACGAGCTGCATCAAGAACGACATTCCGCTGCCTACGATTCAGGCTACATTCACAGCCTTCGAGGTGGAGGGTGCCGCACGCGCTCCGAAGATCGACCGACAGTTGCAGACCGTAACGGTCTATGTTGACGAATGGACCGATCCACGCTCGGTGAAGGTCGATAGCGTCGCTTTCAACGAGGGCGAGCCGGTGAAGGCCTCGGTCGATTTCTCGCAGCCGTTGAACCTCTCGTCGCCGCTGCCCGTAACGCTCTCACTCTATCAGGATTACGAGTGGGATATCCGCTCGGAGCAGGTGATCGAACGCTACTTCGAGGTTGAAGGTCAGGTGGGTGATGCCGACATCGATTACATCAACCACCGCGTGGTAACACTCGTTACAGCGGCTACCGACGTGCGCAATGTGAAGGTTAAGCGCGCGAAGTTGGGCCCTGCAAACCTGACCACCGAGAGCCCCGCAATCACCTCGCTCACAGATTTTTCGACCGAGCAGAAGGTCGATATCTCGTACTACGGCAAGACCGAGCATTGGACTATCTATGTGGTCAATTCGCTCTCGTCGATCGAGATGAAGAGTGCCGATGCCTGGACCCGCGTGGCGTGGCTCGAAGCCAATGGTGTGGCGGGTGCCGACAACGGTTTTATGTACCGCGTGAAGGGCTCGGAGCAGTGGACCGACCTGCCCGACGAGCAGATTACAGCCTCGGCAAGTGGCACATTCAAGGGTTGCTTGAAGGGTCTGCAACCGCTGACCGAATACGAATATTACGCCTACTGCAACTCGGACGTAACCGAGGTGGGGACATTCACCACCGAGGCAGAAGTGCCTCTGCCCAATGGTTCGTTCGACGATTGGCACCAAGAGGGCAAGGTGTGGAATCCGTGGGCAGTGGGTGGCACAAAGTTCTGGGATACGGGTAACAAAGGTGCCACATCGGTTGGCGCAAGCAACTCTGTTCCAACGGCTGACGCCTGCCCCGCAAATCCGAATGGACAGGCGGCGTTCCTCGAAACCAAGTATATCGTCATCAAATTGGCGGCCGGAAACCTCTACATCGGCGACTACGTCAAGACCGACGGCACGAACGGCATTCTCGATATGGGTCGCGAATGGACTACCCGCCCCACCAAGTTGCGCGGCTGGTACAAGTATCAGCCCCAGCCGATGAACATCGTTTCAGACGAGTTGGCACACCTCAATCTCAAAGGCAAGAACGACACGTGTAATATCTATATGTTGCTCGGCGATTGGGACGCTCCCGTACAGGTGCGCACCAACCCCCGCAACCGCAAGTTGATCGACTTCAACGACCCGAAGATCATCGCCGTAGCGCAGCTGCAAAGTGGCGACGTGGTATCGGAGTACAAGCAGTTCGAGATCGAATTTGAGTATCGCTCGACCTCGCGCAAACCGAAGTACCTGATCTGCGTGATCTCGGCCAGCAAGTATGGCGACTACTTTACGGGTGGCGACGGCTCGCTGCTGACGGTCGATGAATTTGAACTTGATTATGACTATTAATTATTCATAACTCCCATTGTCGCGAGCTCGGATTCAATGTGGCGTTGTCCGAGTGATGAAGCGGCAATATTCTCACTCCCTTTTTTATTCTCGCAGGTGGAGGCCGACGGACGTCGCCCTCCACCACTCTTTTCCCGCCATATGGGCGGGTTTTACTATTTTCGGTCATCGCGAATTATAATCAGTTAGCAAAACTACTATCCATATTTCAAATCTTCTACTTTTTAGCCTCTTAGCCATATGGGCGGGGATTCACAATTCACAATTCACAATTCACAATTCACAATTCACAATTCACAATTCAAAATTCAAAATTCAAGATTAAAAATTATTCTTTTTACTTAATAATTAAAAATAAAAAAAGAAGAAAAACGTATTATCACTAAAAGCGACACGCACCTTCGGGGGCTGGGGCGGTCGCCGAAGGCGAGCCCCCGAAGGTGTGTCAAAATCGAAGATTTTGCCAAATAATTCTGAATCCTCGTGCGCACTCCGCACAAAAACGCCAACCGCATTTGGACGTTTGAGATATTTTTTGCAATTTTGTATATTCGGAGTTGTGTGTAAAGCTCCGTGCACTAATTCGTTCGCAACGAGAACCTCAAAAAAACAACTATGAAATTGCCTAAACTCGGTCTGCTGCCGAAAATTATCGTCGCAATCCTCGTCGGTATCCTCTGCGGATTGTTCTTCCCCGATGCGCTCACTCGTGTATTTCTGACGTTCAATTCGCTCTTTGGCAATTTTCTCTCGTTCATCATTCCGCTGCTGATCATCGGATTGGTTACCCCCGGCATTGCCGACTTGGGTCGTAGTGCGGGTCGATTGCTGGCAATCACCGCTGCATTGGCCTACGCCTTTACGCTGATGTCGGGATTTATGACCTACGGTGCGTGCGAGGCGATCTACCCTACCCTGCTGCGCAGTGCCGAGCTGCCCGATCTGGGTGAGCAGACGGCCGCCCTCGCGCCCTACTTCACGGTCGATATGCCCCCGCTGATGGGCGTAATGAGTGCCCTGATCGCTGCATTTGTGATGGGTTTGGGTATCGCCTACTGCGAAGCGAAGACAATCAAGAGCGCCTTCGACGAGTTTAAGGCGATCATCACGACCGTAATCACCAGCATAATCATACCGCTGTTACCCTTGTATATCTTCGGTATCTTCCTGCAAATCACCGTTTCGGGACAAGTGGCGGCGATTATGGGCGTGTTCCTGAAATTGATCATTCTGATCTTCGCGCTAACCGTACTGCTGCTTGTGGTACAATTTTCGATTGCGGGCGTGGTGGCGAAGAAGAATCCATTCAAGATGTTGCGTACGATGATGACCGCCTACTTCACTGCGCTCGGCACGCAGTCGTCGGCAGCAACGATCCCCGTAACGCTCTCTCAAACCCTCAAATTGGGCGTGCGTCCCGAGCTGGCGTCGTTCACCGTGCCTCTGTGCGCTACGATCCACCTGTCGGGTAGCACGATGAAGATCGTCGCCTGCGCGTTAGCAATTATGATTCTGACGAGCAACGGCGTTTCGGTGCTCGATATGTCGGCATTCATTATGATGTTGGGCGTAACTATGGTGGCCGCACCGGGTGTGCCGGGAGGAGCAATTATGGCAGCCGTCGGCGTGCTCGAATCGATGCTCTGTTTTGACGAAATGCAGATCGGATTGATGATCGCACTCTACATCGCAATGGATAGTTTTGGCACCGCTACGAACGTTACGGGCGATGGCGCAGTGTCGGTTATAGTGGATAAAATGTATAAAGGCGATTGATTGCGTGCGATTTTCTTTTGAGATTCGGAAGAAAACCGTAAATTTGCAACGCAAATTGAGTGTAAAGCAAATATAAGCACATATAAACAATAACTAATTAACAACAAATTACAATTATGCAAATCATTAGTGTTCACGCACGTGAGATCCTTGACTCGCGCGGCAACCCGACCATCGAAGTTGAAGTAGCAACCGCAAGCGGCGCATTTGGCCGTGCAGCAGTTCCCAGCGGCGCATCGACCGGCGAGAACGAGGCTTTGGAGCTTCGCGACGGCGACAAGGGTCGTTACCTCGGCAAGGGCGTTCAGAAGGCTGTTAAGAACGTAAACGAGATCATCGCTAAGGAGATCGTAGGTATGAACGTTACCGATCAGGTTGGTATCGACAAGACTATGATCGAGTTGGACGGCACCAAGACCAAGAGCAACTTGGGCGCAAATGCTATCCTCGGCGTATCGTTGGCAGTTGCACGCGCTGCTGCTGACTACTTCGGTCTGCCCCTGTATCGCTACATCGGCGGTACCAACGCTAAGACTCTGCCCGTTCCTATGATGAACATCATCAACGGTGGTTCGCACTCGGACGCACCGATCGCATTCCAGGAGTTTATGATCCGCCCCGTTGGCGCTCCCACTTTCAAGGAAGGTCTGCGTATGGGTGCTGAGGTATTCCACGCATTGAAGAAGGTTCTGCACGATCGCAACCTCTCGACCGCAGTAGGTGATGAGGGTGGTTTCGCTCCCGCATTGGACGGCACCGAGGACGCTCTGGATTCGATCATCAAGGCTATCGAGAAGGCTGGCTACGTTCCCGGTAAGGACGTTATGATCGGTATGGACTGCGCTTCGTCGGAGTTCTACAAGGACGGTATCTATGACTACACCAAGTTCGAGGGCGAGAAGGGCGCAAAGCGCACTTCGGCTGAGCAGGTTGAGTACTTGAAGGGTCTGGTTGAGAAGTACCCCATCGACTCGATCGAGGACGGTATGAGCGAGAACGACTGGGAGGGCTGGCAGCAGCTCACCGCAGCTATCGGCGACAAGTGCCAGCTGGTAGGTGATGACCTGTTCGTAACCAACGTTGAGTTCTTGAAGAAGGGTATTGAGCTGGGTTGCGGCAACTCGATTCTGATCAAGGTTAATCAGATCGGTTCGCTGACCGAGACTCTGGACGCTATCGAGATGGCTCACCGCGCAGGTTACACTTCGGTTACTTCGCACCGTTCGGGCGAGACCGAGGATTCGACCATCGCTGACATCGCAGTTGCAACCAACTCGGGTCAGATCAAGACCGGTTCGATGTCGCGTTCGGATCGTATGGCTAAGTACAATCAGCTGCTCCGTATCGAGGAGGAGCTCGGCGACGAGGCTATCTACGGCTACAAGAAGGTTTATCGCAAGTAATTCGATCGACTTTCGAAATAATGAAGGGCTGCGTTTCGACGCGGCCCTTTTTTGTAATTCAAGATTCAAGATTGATCATTGCTACCAATGATTTAGGTCGCAATACAAAAAACCACGCCCTTAGAGGCGTGTCATCATTGGCAAAATCTTCGATTTTGACACACCTTCGGGGGCTCGCCTTCGGCGACCGCCCCAGCCCCCGAAGGTGCGTGTCGCTTTTAGTGATAATAGGTTTTTCTTATTAATATAAAATAGAAGAAAAAAGCCACACCCGCTTCGGAGCGCGGCTTAATGCGGCTTAATTTTGCATTTTGCATTTTGAATCTTGAATTTTGAATCCAGATAACTACTTCTTCTCCTGCTTCTTGCGGTTGTTGTAGAGGAAACGTTTGATCTTCATCGAGGGAGTCTTCTGGAACTCCTCAACCTCCTCAACCTCCGCGATGCGCGAGAACTTGTTTACCTGCGAATTGACGTACTGCATAACCTCCTTCTTGACCTCCTCCATCTTAGCCGAGAGGTCATCTTTGAGGTCGTAGTAGCGGCGCTCCAACTCCTCACGGTTGAAATTTACCAACGCTACCAAACGGCCCTCCTCCATCGTTACGATCGACTCGGCAACCAACGAGTTGCTATTGATCACGTGCTCGATCTCCTCAGGATAGATATTCTCACCGCTGGGACCTACGATCATACTATTGACACGACCCTTGATCGAGATGTAGCCATCGTCGGAGATCGCAGCGATGTCGCGCGTGCGGAACCAGCCGTCCTCGGTGAAGACCTCAGCCGTAGCCTCGGGGTTCTTGTAGTAGCCAGCCATTACGCTGGGGGTCTTAGCAACCAACTCGCCTTCGCCCTTTTCGTTCACATTGTCAAGGCGCACCTCAACACCCTCCATAGCAGGACCGGTCGAGCCCAGACGTGTCAAACCAGGCAGCGCACCAGCAATCAGCGGAGCAGTCTCGGTCAGACCGTAACCAATTGCATAGTTGAGTTTTGCGTCGAGCAGGAACTGCTCAGCCTGCGGGTCGAGTTTCGCACCACCGATACCGAGGAAACGAATGCGACCACCAAAGACCTTATTGAGTTTCTTACCCGCCAGACGGTGCAGGAATCGACGTGTGGGAGCCCAACCATAGAGCGCACGTGTGATAGCCTTCGAATTGAACGTTGCGAGCACCTGATGCTTGAATATCTTCTCGATAATCAGCGGCACGATCAACATAATCGTGGGTCGCACCTGCTTCAATGCAGGCAGCAGCACCGACACCGTAGGCGGACGATCGAGGTAGGTTACATTCGAGCCGCGCGACATCGGGAACAGCATACCGAGCGAGCACTCGTAGGTGTGCGACAGAGGCAGCACCGAGAGCCACACGTCGTTGCGGTGGATCGGATAGAGATTCTGCAACAGATGCAACTGCGAGCAGAGGCTCTGGTGGGTGTGCATTACGCCCTTGGGCGAAGAGGTTGTACCCGAAGTGTAGATAATTGCGGCGAGGTCCTCAGGTTTAGGCTCTGCCATCGAACCCTGTTCATTGACGTTCTGAGCCAACACACTGAGGTTCTTTGTACGAATGACGATATTCGATTTCGCCACGCGCTCTTTCGACACTTTGGTGTAGAGTTTGTCCGACACGCAGAGAGCCTTAGCCTCTGAGTGTTCAAGGATTTTTTCGAGTTCAACTTCCGAGAAATCGGGAAGAATAGGCACGATGACCATACCGGCCGAAACGGTTGCCATATAGCAGACTGCCCAATTCGAGTGGCTCGAACTATACAGTGCGACCTTGTCGCCCTCCTTCAAGCCCGCGCCCACAAGCAGTTGTTTCACCTTCTCGACGCGCTCGCCGAGCTCCTTAAAGGTCATCTTCGTGTTGCCGAGCATCTGCGAGCACATCAGGTCGGAATACTTCTCGACGCTCTGTTTCAGCATCTCGGCAAGAGTTCTAAAAGACATAAATTTTCAACTTTTATACGGGTTATAGAACGCAAAGTTACTATTTTTTATTATTTTACCACTAACTTTGTGTCGAAAATAGCACTTATGTTAATTAAAGAGCAAATACACGCCGCCGCACGTGAGGTTGGTTTTTCGTTATGCGGGGTCGCAAAATGCAGATCCTTAGACGTTTCACGTACGCGATTCGAGGGCTGGCTCGCCTCAGGCTGTGGCGACGGATTGGACTATCTTTCGCATAACATCGACAAGCGATTCGACCCCGCCCAGCTTGTCGAGGGTGCAAAGACGGTGATTATCTGTGCTTTGAATTATCGCAACGCGATCACCAACGGCTACTCGGCCGAGGCTCGTTGCAAGGTTGCGTCGTATGCCTGCACGACCGACTACCACCGCACCATCAGAGCGATGTTGCGCGAGGTGTTCGCTCGTCTGCGCCATAGCAATCCGACACTTACGGGTCGCGCCTTTGTCGATTCGGCGCCATTGGCCGAAAAAACTTGGGCTGTCGAGGCAGGGCTGGGCTGGATCGGCCGCCAATCGTTGCTCATCACGCGCGAATATGGCTCGACCGTACTACTCGGAGCATTGGTTGTGTGCGACGAGGCGGATAGCTACGACTCGCCCTACGAAGGCGACGGTTGTGGCGAGTGCCGACGCTGCGTCGAGGCCTGCCCCAATCGCGCGATTGGCTCGGAGCGAATGATCGACCCGCGTCGTTGCATATCGCGCTTAACGATTGAGCGCAAGGCGGTTATGCCCGACAACTGCGGACTACACGGCTGGGTATTCGGGTGCGAGGAGTGCCAGAATATATGTCCCTATAACCATTCGAAACCCATAGCGACGCTACCCGCCATAGCGCCCACGTTCGACCCTCGCACGATGACCGAAGTCGATTGGCAGGCGATGAGCGATGATGAATTTGCCACACGCCTTGGGCACACTCCCCTCTCTCGCAGTGGGCGTGAGCGGATCATTGAGGCTATCGAATAATAGAGAATAAAAAGCCGCGCCCACAATCTGAGCGCGGCATAATTGTAAATTGCAGAGCAGTCAATCCTACACTTCGGCACCAAACTGCATCAGGAACGACTTGATGAATTGGTCGATCTCGCCGTCCATAACAGCCTCGACGTTCGAGGTCTGGCAGCCCGTGCGGTGATCCTTAACTCGGCGATCATCAAATACATACGAGCGAATTTGCGAGCCCCACTCGATACGTTTCTTGGTCGCCTCCAACGCCTGCTGCGTCGCCATTCGACGATCCAGCTCGCGCTGATAGAGTTTCGAACGGAGGATACGCAACGCATTTTCGCGGTTCTTGGGCTGGTCGCGTGTCTCGGTATTCTCGATCAGAATCTCCTCCTCGGCACCCGTATCGGGATCCTTGTAGAGGTAGCGCAGACGCACTCCCGACTCGACCTTATTGACGTTCTGACCACCCGCGCCGCTACTGCGGAAGGTATCCCACGACAGACGGCTCTTCTCGATGGTGATCTCGATCGTGTCATCGACCGCCGGCGACACAAAGACCGACGCAAAGGTCGTCTGACGCTTGTTGTTGGCATTGAAAGGCGAGAGGCGCACCATACGGTGAACACCATTTTCGCTCTTCAAGTAGCCGTACGCCATCGGTCCGTCGAACTCCAACGTGCACGATTTGACGCCCACCTCGTCGCCTGCCTGATAGTCTTGGATACGCACTTTGTAGCCGTGCGCCTCGCCCCAACGGGTGTACATTCGCAGCAACATCGACGCCCAATCCAACGCCTCGGTACCACCCGCACCAGCGTTGATATCCATTATGGCACCCATCTTATCCTCCTCACCTTGAAGCATATTGCGCAATTCGAGTGATTCGGTCTTTTCCATCGCATCGGCATAGAGCGCGTCGGCCTCAGCCTCGCTCATCACACCCTCGCGCAGAAAATCGGGCACCAGCTCCACGTCGCCGATCACACTTGCCAACGCATCGAAATCGGTGATCCAACTCTTGATAGACGACACTCGACGCAGCTGCTCTTGCGCACGTTCGGGGTCGTCCCAAAAGTTTGGCTCTTGGGTCTTCTCCTCCTCGTTCGAGAGGTCGATACGGCGTTGCTCGATGTTCAAACATCGACCGAGCGTCGCCAATCGCTCCACAAGTTCGCGTATCTGTTCGTCGCTAACCATTTGGCTTACTGATCTTTATCTTGCTTGCGGTTGCGGGCGTCATAGGCCACACCCATAGCCACGCCAAGACACAATCCGAGTGCAAGATTATCGATCAAAATGCCAAATACCAAGCCCAACGATAATCCGAGCGCGATACCCGTACCCTCAGTTTGTCTCTTGTTCTTGCTCATTGTATCTAAAATTTAGGGATCTGTTCCTCGTTATTCGATCTCCCAATCGTAGCCGTCCTTGCGGTCCTTGACGCGGATACCGATCTCGGTCAAGCGGTTACGAATCTGATCCGACAGCGCCCAATTCTTCTCGGCCTTAGCCTGCTGACGCATTTCGAGCAACATCTCAACCAGCGGCGAAACCATATCGTTGCCCGACGCACCTGCTGCCTTCTCGTCGCGCAGACCCAAGATGTCAAATACGTAGCGCGAAACGATCGCACGCAGACGCTCCAAATCCTCAGCCGAGATAGTCTGCTGACCCTCAGCTAATTGATTAATCGTGCGCACCCAATCGAACAGCGCCGAGATAACCATCGGCGAGTTCAGGTCGTCGGCCATAGCCTCGGCGCAACGACGCTCCAAATCGCTCGGATCGACGGTCGATGCAGCCGACGGCTTAACCTTCGAAAGCGTCTCGACAGCCTTCATCAGTCGGTCCATACCCTTCTCGGCAGCCTTCAAGGCCTCGTTCGAGAAGTCGAGCGTCGAACGATACTGCGCCTGCAAAATGAAGAAACGGATCGTCATCGGCGAGTAGGCCTGTTCGAGCAGCTTGTGGTTGCCCGTGAAGAGCTCCTCCAACGTAATGAAGTTGCCCAACGACTTACCCATCTTCTGACCGTTGATCGTGATCATATTATTATGCACCCAATAGCGAGCCGAGTCGTGGCCGCACGCTGCGGTCGATTGCGCGATCTCGCACTCGTGGTGGGGGAACATCAGGTCCATACCACCGCCGTGGATATCGAACTGCTCGCCTAAGTACTTGGCACTCATTGCCGAGCACTCCATATGCCAACCGGGGAAACCATCGCTCCACGGCGAGGGCCAACGCATAATATGCTCGGGCGACGCCTGCTTCCACAGCGCAAAATCGAACGAATTGCGCTTGTCGCTCTGACCGTCCAGCTCGCGGGTGTTGGCCTTGATGTCGTCCAGGTTGCGACCCGACAACTTGCCGTAGTTGTACTTGGCGTTGTAGGCCTCGACGTCGAAATAGACCGAGCCATTGCTGATGTAGGCCAGACCCTTGTCGAGAATCTTCTTCACATACTCGATCTGCTCGATGATATGACCCGAGGCGCGTGGCTCGATCGAGGGGGGCAAGACGCCCAGCTCGCGCATTGCATCGTGATAGCGATCGGTGTAGTACTGAGCCACTTCCATCGGTTCGAGCTGCTCCAAGCGAGCCTTCTTCGAGATCTTGTCCTCGCCCTCGTCGGCATCGTGTTCGAGGTGGCCTACGTCGGTAATATTACGCACGTAGCGCACCTTGTAGCCCTCCGATTTGAGGTAACGGAACAGCAGGTCGAAGGTGATTGCGGGGCGGGCGTGTCCCAAATGCGGATCGCCATATACAGTGGGGCCACAGACGTACAACCCTACAAATGGCGGGTTGTAGGGTGTGAACTCCTCTTTCTTGCGCGAAAGAGTGTTGTAAAGCATCAACTTAGCTTTCATAACACTTTTATTCTAAATAGTTATTAATGTTTCGAATTAACCCATAAAAGTACGCATTTCGCTCGAAAAAACAAAATCCCGCACCGTGAAGTGCGAGATTTTGCCCGATTTTATCTTTTTACGAACGATTTTACTCTGCTTTCGGTGCTCCAAGGTGCTTTTCGACCTCGGCTGTCAGCTCCTCGATTGTCGGATCGAACGCCAAAATTTCGCCCTCGTCGTTGAACAGAATGCGACGACCTGCACCATTTATGCAACCATATTGCGACCAGATGTTTGCGCGGTCGTCCAGCTCAACCAACTGCGGCCACTCATAACCATCTTTGCTGATTGCAGCCTCCATTGCGTCGGTCGAGCCACTTTCGCGTGCAATGCCAATGACCATAAATCCCTGATTCTTATACTTTTCGTACAGAGGGATCATCTCCTTCGATGCGCGACGGCACGGACCACACCACGACGCCCACAGATCGAGCATCACGATCTTCGCCCCCTCGACCATCTCCGACAGACGGTGCATCTCACCGTTGAGATCGGGAGCCTCGAAATCGACGTAGTGGTTGCCAACTTGCAGACTCAGACCGTCGATCTGACGGCGGCAGAATTGCGAGACCGGATTCTCAGGCATCTCGATTGCATAAACCTGCTCAAAGACGTCGATAAACTCCTGATCGGGCAGACGATAGACCATCTGACGAGCCAGCAGCGCCAAGCGAGCCAACGACGGCTCACCCTCCAAAATCGAGAGCTGAGCCTCCTTATATTCGACCTTGCTGCGTTTGCGCAGTGCGATAGCCTCGGGCGTGTATTGTTCCTCGTCGGTCATCGCCTGCAACTGCTCAATCAGCGCCGTGCGCTCGGGGGTGCTCTCCTTGATCGCCTCGATCTGGGCGATCAGCGCGTCATACTCCTTGGTGTTGTAGCGGTTCTCCTTTTCGAGTTGCTCGCGGGTAGCGTTATTTTCATTCTGCAATGCTCGCAGTTGGAGCTTATATGATTGATACTCAGCCGTTGCACCCGTTCCCTCGATTTTGTTTTTCATAAACTCATCTTCGGGGTAGAGGTCAAACTTCACGGTGCAGTTGTCTGCTATAAAGTCGATTGTGCGCCACGCTCCATTCGCCAACTCGTCGGCAAACACCAACTCGCAATATTGAGGCTCGTCGAGGTATAGGTCGCAGCTGAAAACACCCCCGCGAATATCGATTATGGTGTGAGGTCGCGACGACTGCGCCACCATTCCGTCGATTCCGACAAAGAGCCACAACTCGTCAGATTGTTGGCGATTGTGAACCTTACCCTCGATATGGCAATGCACTGCCGCGTCGGTATTTTGTTCGGTCGTGGGCTGGTTGCCCGCACACGCAGCCGCAAGCAATGAGCAGAGAATCATCGTAATACGTTTCATCGTTTTTACTATTTTGGTTTTACTTTTTACAAAAATATGTAAAAAAATTCACAATTCACAATTCACAATTCACAATTCACAAATCACAATTCACAATTCACAATTCACAATACACAATTCACAATTCACAAATCACAATACACAATAC
>JAFRZW010000019.1 GCA_017442365.1 Rikenellaceae bacterium
ATTCTTTTATTATTCAAAATATTACTATATTTGCAATATGAATAAGCTATTAAAGGAAATAGGTGCGACTCCAGTAACGACATCAATAATTGAGTCGTTGTATCCAGAACTCAAGTCGCCAAACAAGAAGGTGGCTTTGCTAGAAAAGCAGGGCTACATCATACGATTGAAGCGAGGGCTTTATGTGGTTAATCCTGATCATTCGGGTAAAACCCTTTCAACGGAGTTGATTGCCAACCATCTCTACGCACCATCGTATATCTCAATGTCAACAGCATTGAGATATTATGGGTTAATTCCAGAGGCGGTCTATGTCAATCAGTCTATGACCGTAAAGCACTCCCGTAGTTTCGAGACTCCGTTGGGCAACTACGACTATAAGTATATCTCACGAGAGGCGTTTTCGGTTGGTGTTAGAAGTCTGCATAAGGGCGATTACGCATTCTTGATTGCCTCGCCCGAAAAGTCTCTGTGTGATTTGATTGCCAACTCATCAAAGGTCAATCTCCGCTACCTGACAGATGTAGAGCACTATTTAGAGCAGGATATTCGTATGGATATGGATGAGTTCTACAAACTCGATGCAACCGTGTTTGAGGATTATGTCAGGGTCGGCAAAAAGGCAGACTCCATTGTTACACTATTAAAGTATTTGAAGCGATGAAAAACGAGATATTTGACAATATGTTGTCACGCTATGAGTTGGCAACTGAACAACAGAAACGAAACGCCATTTTTGAGGTAAATCAGCAGATAATACTTGCCGGACTCTATGCAGGCGGTTTCTTTGAGTCTGCGGCATTCTATGGCGGTACGTGTTTGAGAATCTTCCACGGATTGCAGCGTTTCAGCGAGGATATGGATTTTTCGTTGCTGGCACCTGATGAGAACTTCGATTTCTCAAAATACTTTCAGCCTATCGTAGATGCGTTTGCGTTGGTCGGTCGAGAGGTAGAGATTACGAAAAAGGATAAGAAGAGTTTTGGCAAGGTAGAATCGGCATTTTTGAAAGATAACACCGATGTTTACGATGTGACTTTCCAGACGGAGAAGTCGATAAAAATTAAGATTGAGGTGGATACTTGTCCTCCGCTTAACTTTACAACCGAGCAGAAGTTGCTGCTTCAGCCACACTCGTTTATGACTCGCTGCTTCACCCTGCCCGACTTGTTTGCCGGCAAGATGCACGCCTTGGTATATCGTGCGTGGAAGAATAGAGTTAAGGGGCGTGATTGGTATGACTTTGAGTGGTATGTACGAAATGGCGTCGCCCTTGATTTTGCTCATTTGGCGGAGCGTTGCAAGCAGTTTAACGGCGAGGATATTACGCCCGAATCGTTCAAAGAGAAACTTATTGAGCGACTTTCGACTGCCGATATAAAGCAGGTGAAAGAGGATGTATTACCGTTTGTCCGCAATCCAAAAGAGCTAGACATCTGGTCGAATGACTACTTTGTGCAGTTGGCTGAGATGGTAAAGATGGAATAATGCGACTTTAAGACCGCGAAAATATAAATAGGACTTCTTAATAACATTATTACAATAGTAATAAGATACGACTAACAAGCCACAAAATTGAGTTGCCGTTTGGCCGCTCGATTTTTATCTGTGTTTCAAAAGGTACTTGCTACCTATTAAGCTTATAACCTTTAATGGCAAAATGAACAAATAAATAGTGCAATACAGCACAAAATAAAATATAGATTTAATTTGCCCACAATCTGATATCGTTCTTACATATTGTTGTTAAACAGTGAATTAGCCGTGTTTGTTATTTTTGCACATTGGCCTCGAGATGAGGTAGTAAGAATACGCATTTGATATAATTCCAAGTTTGATAATGAGAGAAGAATTTTTGTATGGTTTGAGGACAAGAAAGCCGGTAGAATTTATTCATTCTCATAGCTTATTTTCATTTGTGGCAAGCTGTGTAACTATCACATAATAACCCACATACACAGATAATAGCCTTTCTTATCTTTACATATAAAACCAGTCGACTTTTGCCATAATAAGCAGAGCATAAAGAGAATGCTATTCCTCTCTGCCAAAGTGAACAGAGAAGATCTCTATATACTCAAATACCCACTCTTGTCAATTGGTTGATTAATTACACATATTCAGACACTTATGGATTAAGACTTGGCGCAATTATCTTACTTATCGACAGAAGAAAGTGTATAGAGAAATTGCACCTCCAATAATTTGTATTTTTTTGTTCGTTTTATAGCCTAATATAACAACTAGTCTGCAAATCGAGTAAAAGTTACAAATAAATTGCCACATAAATCTGCCAAAATGGCATTGAGTTATTCTGAGTACTGCCAATTCAAAGCATTATCCTTGCACGGCAAATTATTTGTAGTAGAGAGTTTTGCTAACTCAAACAGAGTATAGACAGCGTGAAGCCGGCTGTTTAATTCGGTGAGTAAAAACATTCGAACATATGGCTGTAAATAAACCTTATGGCGATGGGCGTCGCATAGGCGCAGTTAAGAATCGTACACAAGTGCTAAGTCCTCAAACTGGGGTATGGACAAAGAGAGATTCTGAAACTGGTCGCTTTATGGATGGCAAAAAGGATGGCACACCATTCAAAGGGGTAAGAAAAGAGAAGTAAACCCTATTTGCCATAGTGAAACGCAATGAGTCCACCTTGCAAATGTGAGGTGGACTCTTCTGTGTTTTGGGGGATAGACGCAAGACCGTGAAGAGGTAGCGAGCGTTCGGCGAAATGGGATTCGGTTGGTTGTGTGTCGATGTGGTAGTGTATATATAAAGAATTTTATTTTTTTAATTGATACTGAGGAAGTAGGCATCTATATATATTCCCCTTAAACCCTCTTTCTCTCAGAAAATCAAAATAAAAAAATCCATTGAGCGGCGAAACCGTCTCCTTAAGCAAAATATCTTTTGATTATTTTCATTATGAAAAGAATAGGTGCTGTATTACTGTCTAGTTACTTGTTATTATACTAATTGTACATTTGTACATATTGCGGAACAAGCAATCTGTTCAGGATAACAAGCAGTATGCTAATATTAGAGTCAAATTTGCCTATTTTTTAATTTTGCGAGATTTTAGATTGTTTTCTCGAAGGTGAGAATTCTTTGACAATATTCAAAAACTTGCTAACAAATGATTATTATTCAAACAAATTTGAAAAAATATTACGACTAAACTGATTGATAATTTTAATATAATCATCCGAGTTTCTAATCTCAACTATTTCTCTTAATACTATCTTACCAACATCTTTGATTTTACACATGTCAGCTAGACCTCTAGCCTTTTTTTCAATGATTAGTCTATTTGCCGAAAAACTATCATGCGAACAGAACTCGTTAGATTCTGGATAATTAACAACTCCCAATACTCTATTCAATCGCGAGAAGGTTTCTAAAGTATACTTGGAACCTCCATCAATAGAGCTTTGAACAAGAATTAGGGCATCTGCAATACCAGCTTGAATTCGGCTTGCCTTACTTCCCGAGAAAGCATCTTCTTTCTTGTCAGGCTCAAATTCTGACACCAATAATCCATTGTTCTGCAAAACTATGTCAGCCAATCTGCTTGTAATTTTTGCAGAGGTGTTGACATAGTCCAAACCACCAGAGATAACGCCGATTACATTGCTAAATACGACATTATTATCGGATATTGCGGCTTTGTCTATACCTTCTACCAAACCGTTGCATATAGAGCAATGAGCAGACATGTAAGAACCTATTTTATGTGCGATGGCTTCACCCATACCTGTTGCTTGTCTAGTTCCTATTATGGACACTATGTCCGATGACAATAGGGATGTGTTACCACGCATATAAAGAACAGATGGCGCACTATTTATTTCTTTCAGCTTTTTAGGGTAATTTGATTCTCCAATGTGACAGATAGATATACCTAATTCTTTGCACCTTTGGATAATCTTCTCTGCATACAAATAATTTTTGCTCAATTCATCAGGAGTAATTCTCTTGTCAAGATTGCATAACTCATTGTACGTCAGGGAGCTTTGACTTAAATGAGTCAAATTCTTCTTGATAAAAGCATCACCGATACCTTTTATTTGCAATAGAGCTAGTATTGTTCGCAGCATAATCAGTCAATATTTTCAATATATCCACAGCCATCTCCTCCATATCTTTCAGGTTGGCAAGAGTAAAACTTAGTACCATTGCGCCTATTTACTTTAATGGATAGCGGTTTCCCACATTTAGGACATATTTTGTCATCTTTCACCTCTAAAATCATATAGAAAAGGGTTATAAAAAGAATATTATTAGCCCCATTCTCTTTTAATTTTTTACGTATTGCAAAGGCTGTTGCACCCGTTGTTAATTGGTCATCAATAACAATAATATTCTTCCCTAAAACAAGGTTGCTAGAATTTATTTTTAAGTTTTGATCTATATATTGCGATCTGTCATGATAATTCTTTTCTTGCCGCAAAGAAGTTCTGATATTATCACTCCAACTAAAAATATCACCCTTCGGAATGGTCGTTTCTATAAGATTAAAGATTTCTTTCATCTTATTTGGAGGTGTTGTAGTTGTTTTATCTGGAACATATGTGAATATATCCCATTTGTAGTGTTGTGAGTATCGCGATAAACTAGCTAAATAGCTACTCGCTCCTTTAGCCAATATATCTAGTGTTTCTGCAGTACGCTCTGGATTATCTATTTGATAATATATTTTAGCTTGAGACATTTTGTCACAAGCACCATTTTCCTGTCGAGCTAAACATCTAATGGCCACGATATGATCAGGTGCCTTATAATTCCAAAAACGAATCGCATTACATGTGTCCAATCCTAATGCAGCACCTTCAATAGCTAATAGATGTCGTGATGGGAAATTGACAATTTCCAGAGCAGTATTGTAATTTTTAGCGAAATATGTCGGACCGTATTTTAAGGTGGTTCGTTCATCTATGCCATCGTTATCATCAAACTCTTCGCTGTTCTGATTATATAATTGTAAATAAATAGTCTTACATCGAAGTTTTCTTCCAAGATGTATATCCAATGAACTATCTCCAACAAGAATTATATCGTCGTTATTTACATTCACACCCTTGTCGCTTAGAAATTTCAGAGTTTTGGAAGTATTAGGCTTATCCGATAATGCTAAATATTCTAAATGAAATATATTTTCAGATATAGTTTTCACATATGAAGGGTAAGAATCTGAGATGATATATACCTTATGACCTTGGTTAGTTAGAGTTGCAACGAATTCTCTTGCACCTGCAAATACAGGAACATCTTCTATGGATATTTGACTTATACCATCTTTGTACTCTTTATATTTAGTACTAGCTGTGTGAATCAATGTTCCATCCAAATCTAAAAGCACAACCATAGCATCTATCCTAAATTTTCTCTCAAAGATAACTATTTTTTTGCAACACTATATGTAGTGTTCAAAAAATAATTCGTTTATCTTCTTCAAACCTTTTCCCGAAACACCCTCTACTCTTAAAGTGATAATCGATTACAAATCCGGTTGGGCATAACATCCCAGCCATTGTGTATAGAATGATGTGGCACAATTTTGGGAATATAATGATAGATACTTATAAATTCCCGCTATGAAACAGAACGATAAAAAACATCTTACGGCCGAGAATGGTCGCCCCATTGCCGATAATCAAAATACACAAACCGCCGGAGTGCGGGGACCGGTGACGATGCAGGATCCGTGGCTTGTGGAGAAGCTCGCCCACTTTGATCGTGAGGTAATTCCCGAACGGCGTATGCACGCCAAAGGATCAGGTGCGTATGGTACATTTACCGTGACTCACGACATCACGCCCTACACCCGAGCCTCGATTTTCGCTGAAGTAGGCAAGAAAACCGACTGCTTTGTACGTTTCTCTACCGTGGCGGGTGAGCGTGGTGCCGCCGATGCCGAGCGCGATATCCGAGGCTTTGCAATGAAATTCTACACCGACACGGGTAACTGGGATTTGGTGGGTAACAACACTCCCGTATTCTTCTTGCGTGACCCGCTGAAGTTCCCCGATCTGAACCACGCCATCAAGCGCGACCCGCGCACCGGCATGCGCTCGGCAAACAGCAATTGGGATTTCTGGACACTGCTGCCCGAGGCGTTGCATCAGGTCACTATTACGATGTCGCCACGAGGCATCCCCCTCTCGTATCGCCATATGCACGGCTTTGGTAGCCATACATATAGCTTTATCAACGCCGACAATCGTCGCACTTGGGTGAAATTCCACCTACGCACCTTGCAGGGCATTAAGAATATGACCGATGCTGAGGCCGCGGCGGTGATTGCCAAAGATCGAGAGTCGCACCAAAGGGACTTATTCGAGGCGATCGAGCGTGGCGACTACCCGCGTTGGCTGATGCAGGTGCAGCTAATGACTGAGGAGGAGGCAAAGGAGTATCACATTAACCCCTTCGACCTGACAAAGGTGTGGTATCACGACGATTTTCCGCTGCACGATGTGGGCATCTTGGAGCTTAACCGCAACCCCGAGAACTTCTTTGCCGAGACCGAGCAGGCGGCCTTCAACCCGATGAATGTCATCGACGGCATAGGCTTCTCGCCCGATAAAATGTTGCATGGCAGGCTGTTTTCGTATGGCGATGCACAACGCTACCGCCTGGGCGTAAATCATCACCTGATCCCGATCAACCGCCCTCGTTGCCCCCACCACGCCTACCACCGCGACGGGCAGATGCGTACGGACGATAATGCAGGGCGTACGATCTCCTACGAGCCGAACAGCTATGGCGAGTGGCAGGACCAATCACACCTCAAAGAACCCCCTTTGTCGATTTCGGGCGAGGTCTATAACTACGACGAGCGCGAACTCGATAGCGACTACTTTACCCAACCGGGTAAGTTGTGGCGACTGATGTCGGCCGAGGATCAAAAGGCTACCTGCGAAAATACGGCACGGGCTATGGGTGATGCGGAGATTTTCATCAAGCAGCGCCATATCCGCAACTGCCACCGCGCCGACCCATCGTATGGCGAGGGGGTGGCAAAGGCTTTGAGGCTTTCGCTTGCTGAAGCCCTCACCGCCGAGGATCCCGCTCGCCCAGCGTGGGATTGGAGATAGCCTAAACGAAATGGAGCCTGCAAATTGCCAGGCTCCATTTTTGTTTAATTACTCTTCACTACATCGGCTGGGTTTTCGGTTGCTGTTTTCCACGAGCGGAGGGTAACAGTGATAAGCGTAATAGCAAGGATTATTGCAACTGCCACAGCATATACCCACCAAGACATTGGCGTGCGATAAACATATTGTTGCATCCAATTATCAATTACATAATAGCTTTGCGGTATGGCTATCGCCGAGCAAATAGCCACTATGCAGACATATTTTAGGTTAAAAAGAGTCAATATATCACTGAACGATGCTCCATAAACTCTTCGAATTGCAATCTCTCTTCGGCGATAATGCGTCTCGAAGAGTACCAAGCCAAAGACTCCGATAATCGAAATCACAATCGAAAGGAACGAGAACAAGGTAACGAGTGTCGAGAGCTTATCCTCACGCTGGTAAACCAGCTCCAACTCGTTGTCGAAGAATTTTACCTCAACCTTCTCGGGGTCGGCATTGGGAGCAAACTCCATAATCATATCGAAGATATACTTTCGCACCTCGGCAATGTCAGCTCCTGCCACGGTACGGATATAGGCGTGGCAAGGGAAGGTATAAACACGCTTACCGTAGACAACAAAGGCAAAGGGAGCAACGCTGTGTTGTGCAGAGAGGAAGTCGAAATCCTCGCAGATACCAACTATATTGGTTTTTTGCTGATGTAGGTGTCCGTAGAGACTCATATCTGTCGTAAGTCCAAAATTACGGCTTGCATTCTGATTGAAAATTAGTGCGCCAGTTTTAGATGCCTCATCCGATGGCGAGAAGTTACGACCATCGACTATATCTATCCCCATAACCTCCAAAAAGTTATACGATACAGGGTATGATGTAAATTCAATAAGTGAACCATCATCTGATACGGTTTGGAAGTTTCCATCAAGGTTAGCATCATTTACCATTACACCACTACCAAAAGCCACATCCTTGATTTGTGGATTCTCCTTTAGCTTATAAATAAATGCGTTGCGGCGTGTCTGCTCTACACCACTCATAGAGAATTTGGAGATAGATTCATCGGGTACATCGACTGTAAGCAAATTCTCCTTATCGAATCCCATATCACGCGAGAGCATATATTGATGCTGACGATAGATGAATAGTGAGCAGATAATAAGCGTAATAGAGATGGTAAACTGTATACCTACAAGCGTATAGCGCAAGATGCGGCCAGACTTTGAGGCCGAGAAATCTCCCTTGATAACAAACGCCGGTGAGAACTTGGTAATATACCACGCAGGATATAGCGATACTACCACACCAAAGATAATCACGCTCAGAGCAATAGCACCTGCCAACGGCCAATTATCGTTGATAGCCACCGAAGTCGAGATATACTCTTTGAGTGGCGTATCGGCAAAGAGTACCACAATAACGGCCGCACCAAACAACGAAACGAGGATCAAACCTACCGTTTCAAAGAGGAAATTCAGGCGCAATTTTGCAGTAGGTGCACCAAAGATTTTGTAGTTGTTCACTGCACGGATTCGGCTTGGTATCAACGCAAAGAAGAAGTTTACAAAGTTGATAAACGAGATAACGAGAATAAGCACAGCAATGGCAATCAGCGTATAGGTCGTTGTGCGACTGCCGTGATACCACTCTGGCTGCGCATCCTCAATAAAGTATAGATCTGCAATAGGTGTAAGGCGAGGTTGCGCTCTGTCTATTATGTTCGCTATATCCTCTTCCGATAGTCCAGACTTGCGGTTATCCTCAATAACAAAGTCAAGCATTTGTTTCTCAACGGCTTCAACCGATGCTCCCTCCTGTAGGCGAACATAATAGGGGTCTGTCCAATTGTTCTCGCTTGTCGTTGCTTGATGGGATAGATTATACCAACCATCTAAATGAGCAAGCGACGAAGGCTTTGAGAAATCTTTGTAGATACCCACAATGGTGCGAATACCATTAGACGTTGCGCCACGACCGATGTGAAGTCCATCTCCGACCTCAAGGTTATAACGCTTGGCGGCTGATTCAGATATAACAAGAACACTTGCACTACTGTTGTCTACCACATCGATAAAATCCTCGATACCTCCTGCAACCCACTCAAAAGGGAATACCTCCAAGCCCTCGCGCTCGGCACCGGCAATCTCAAGTGTCAGGTTCTCGATTGTAGCATTTCGCTTATGCGAATACTCTCGCTGTGAAACATACACATCAATGTTGAGTGAGCCAGCTGCCTCAATCTCGGGACAAGAGGCAACAAGGTTGTCGGGGTATTGCCTATTCCAAGTATGCTCCCAACGACCTGAGCCCGCCTCATTTGGATATTCAAGACGATAGATGCGCTCCGAGTTTTTGATAACGCGGTTGTATGATAGGTCAAACTTCACCTGCACGGCAATAAGATATGCCGCAGCAAAGGCTATCGCCATACCCACTATGTTGAGTAGCGATGATGCCGTATATCGGCGTAGTAGTGTTATAAAGTTTCTCCAGCACATAGGCTTTTAGTTCGATTTAACAACATCTGCGGGGTTTTCGGTGGCAGCTTTCCACGAGCGGAGGGTTACAAGACCGACCGTAACGGCGAGGACAATCACGAGGGCCGCGATATAGAGCCACCAAGGCTGTGCGATGCGGTTGGCAAACTGCTCCAACCAGCGCGAGGTGATCTGCCACGCCACGGGTGCTGCCACCACAAAGCAACCTCCGACAATCCACACATAGCGCAGATTCAGCATCTCGACAATCTGGCGTGTCGTTGCGCCATAAACCTTTCTTACGGCTATCTCCGAGCGGCGGTGCTGCGTCTCGAACAGCACAATACCAAAGACTCCCATCAGGGCAATCACAACCGCCAACACGGCGAAGAGGCCAATCGTAACGAGCTGTTGTTTGGTGTTTGAGTAGAGCATTTCGAGCCACTGGTTGAGGTAGAAGAGGTCGGCCTCCTCGCCAATGGGCGAGAACTCCTTGGTCAGCTCCTTCACGAACTTGGCGAATGCCTTTATATCAGCCCCCTCAATCAAGCGGACATAGAAGAACCCGGGATTATCCCCGCAGTAGAAGGCGTGGTATTGGTTCGGTTGCGCTACCGAGCTGAGGCGCACATCCTTCATAATGCCGACGGTATTGTAGTTGCTGCCGTCATTCATGCCGAGCGGATAGCCCGTGTCGAGGTGGAGCTGGCGCATGATGACAATCTCTTTGCGCTCGGCCGACGAGGGGGTAAAGCCTTGGCCATCGACCAACTCAAAGCCGAAGAAATCGAGGAAGTTCCAACGCACATTATTGGCATAGAGCATAAAGGTATGGCCGTCGTACTCACGTCCCCACGACTGCATACACTGGAAGAGGCTCTGTCCCGAGGCGGTCACATCCACCACATCGGGGTGCTGTTGCAGCCGCTCGATGATGGTCTCGGCCTTGGGTGCAAGGTCGTAATTGGCAAAGGTGACGATATTCGAGCGGTCGAAGCCGATGTCGTAGTTCATCATGTAGCGGTATTGGAGGAAGAAGATGCCCGTGATAATGATAAGCACCATTGCCACCGTAAATTGGATGCCCACCATCAGCGAACGCAACCGGCGACCCGTGGCCGACTGGGCAAAACCGCCCTTCACGCCCAGCGAGGCGTTGAAGCGGGTGATGTAGAAGGCAGGATACAAGGCCGCCACAACGGCCAGCAGCATCATCAGCCCCACCATCGCAACAATCACGGGGATGTTGTCCGAGAGGGCCAACGATGAGGTGACAAACTTCGTGATGAAGCTCTCCTGAATGGCAATCATCAGGTAGAAAGTCAAAGCCATCGAGATAAGCACCAAGCCGATAGCCTCGAACAAGAAGTTCCAACGCAGCGAGCCTTGGCTTGCACCGAAGACCTTGCAGATATTCACGGCACGCATACGCACCGGCACGAGCGCAAAGAAGAAGTTTACGAAGTTGATAAAGGCGATGATGACAATCACCAACCCGATGGCCGCCAAGGTAGCCGTAGCCGTCTTCGAGCCAAAATCGTAGCCGGCATTGCCAAAGGTCTCCATGTTCGTCTCGTAATACATCCTATCGAGCGGAATCAGTCGCACGGGCTGCTGCTCCTCGCCCTCCTCGAAGAAATCGGCCTTGTCGGGATGCTCGTTCAAAAACTCCTGCACCATGCCCAAGAACCACTTGGCATACTGCTCACCCCAAATACGGCAGAACGATTCGGGGTCGGCATCCTCTTTGAGGCGCACGAAGCAGGAGTAGTTCCAATTGTTGTTCGTTTGGCCTTGGGCGAGGTTGTCGTTCTGGAAGATTTTGCGGCTGCGGAGGAAGCTATTTTTCGGGAAATCCTCGTAGATGGCCACCACCTGCTGCGGCTCGGAGGGCTTGCCGTCGTTGTGCCAGCGACCACCCTCGAACCAAATCGCATCGCCCACGCCTACGCCCATCTTCTCGGCTACCGACTCGGCAATGATAACCGTATTGGGTTCGGCCACCTGCTTCAAATCGCCCGCCACGGCCTTAAAGGGGAACAGCTCGACCACCTGGGCATTGCCCAAATAGACCCCGATATCGAACTTCTCGAAGTTGTAATTGTTGCGCTTGATCCACACGCGGCCGATGTCTGCCGAGGGGCGCATCGAGGCACCTGCCTCCACATCGGGGCAGAGCTCCATCGCCTCGTAGCTCACCGGCTGGGGGCAGTTGAGCGACCACGACTCCTCCTCTTCGCCCATCTTCGATGCACCCCACTCGGCCGAGACGAGGTAGATGCGATCCGAATCCTCAATCGGTCGGTTGTAGGAGATCGAGTAATAGACCTGCGATGCGATGATGTAGAAGGCCACGAATGCGAGGGTAAGACCCAACACATTCAGGAGCGATGCGACCTTGTAACGACGCAATGTCATTAAAAAGTTTTTGAAAGCGATTTTCATATTGTTTGAGTTTTTAATTTTCCACTTTAATCATATCAATCGGGTTGGCATTGGCCGTGCGCCAGGTGCGGACAACGAGAATCACATAGACAATCGCAAAGACGACCGTTGCACCGAGCGCAAACAGCCATCCCGACATCGGCTCACACATCGTTTCGAGCATCAAGAGGTAGTGTCGGCCACCCCATACGGCTCCTGCTATACCCGCCGCGATGGCCGGCAAGACAATCCACGAAAGGTTCAGGCTCAATAGGCGCAACACCTGCGAAGTGGTAGCCCCACACACCTTGCGGATGGCAATCTCCTTGCGGCGACGAGCCATTTCGTTGCCGACATAGCCCACAAGTCCGATGAGCGAAATGAGCAGCGCAACCAACGTAACGAGCAACACGTTGTTGCGTAGCTTGTCGCGGGAGGCAAAACGCTCCTTGACACGGTCGGCGTAGGGGACAATCGTATATTCCCAATCGGAGGGATAGTGTGTTTTGATCACCTTGTCCAAGGCTTTGAGGTTGTCGGCCGTGAGGGCTTGCAGACGCATCGAGAGTTGGAAGGTGTCCGGCTCACTCGCCTGCCCTGCGACGGGTCGCCACAGCAGACGATTGACCGCCAGGGGCAAGACAAAACCGCCTGCCTGCTGAAAATCGCGCACTACGCCAACCACCTCACACGGAACGCCTTGGTGGAAGGTCTTACCCACGGCTTCGCCCACCGTCCAACCGTGCTTGCGACAAAACTCCTCATTGACAATCCGCTTGGAGGGGCTGTCCTGCTCGGTAAAGTTGCGCCCCTCGATGATCTCCATCTGCATCGTGGGGATGTAGTTCTCGTCGAAATACTCGCCTCGGCACGAGAAGAGGAGTTTGCCCTGCTCATCCTGAATCGGATCGCCCCAATAGCCCCAAATAGGGTATTGGTAAGAGAAGGCCGCCTCTTCAACAAAGGGGAGCTTGCGCACCTCCTCGATGAGGGTCGTGCGCTCCGATGCGGTGGCGTGGAGGTTAATCGAGACCACGCGGTCGTATTGGTAGCCCAAATCGGCCTCCATGACATAGCCCGCCTGTTGTGCCGTCACAAGCAGGAAGCAGACAACGCCCGTCGTGCAGGCCACCTGCACAAACAGCAACGAGCGTTTCCACCAGGTGCGGTTATCCCCTCCGCGACGGAAGGCATATTGCAGGCTCACGGCCGAGAAGAGTACGGCCGGCACGATACCCGCCACCAAGAAGCTCATGAGGCAGACCAGGAGCGGAATCCAGATGCGCTCCCAGGCAAAGAGGTCGGACAGGCGATAGCCGAGCAACTGATAAATCTCTTGGTGCAGGCAGGCAAGGATAAAGGCCGCCAACAGCAACGAGGCCGCCACCATCAACAAGGTCTCGATGAGCAGCATCCGGAAGATATCGTCCCGCGAAGCTCCGTGACAACGCAACATGGCAATCGTGCGGCTGCGCTCCGAGAGCGACGAGAGGGTCAAAAGTACATAGTTCAGGCAGGCCACGACCAACGCAACGAGTGCCAGGACTCCGTAAATCGTCTGCGTGGCGCGGTGGTTGTTATCCACATAATAGGCATCTTCGATCGGCACGAAGAAGAACGACAACTGCCACTCCTTCAAAGAGGCGGTAAGGCCGTGCTTCGCGGCAAAGGCATCGAGTTGCGCCTCCACCTCGGCGATATCGGCACCTTCGCGCAGTTTGAAATAGGTGGGGAAGCTGTCGCCACCGAGCCACAACTCCGGTCGCGGCTCATAACGAAGCCAGCAAACCATATCGAAGTTGCTGAGCGGCGAGGTGACGGGCGGCGTGCGGAACACGCCTGCCACGACATACTGCGTATCACGGCCGGCAAGCTCAATGATTTGTCCCAACGGCTCTTCATCGCCGTAGAGCTGTTTGGCCAACCGCTCGGAGATCATCACCTCCTTGTTGGCAAGCCCCTCGGCCGAGAGGATACGTTTCGGGTCGCCACTCACTACGCCAAAGTCCAAGACGGTAAAGAAATCGCTGCCGACGTGCAATAGAATCGTCTCCACCGTGCCGCCTCCCACTTTGAGTTGCAGGAGTTGGTCGGTGCAGTGGGTTGCCGCCTCGATTTGCGGAATATCGTTGGCCATCTCGGGTGCCAACGGGCGCACCATCATGTGGCTGATGCCGTGCTGGGGCGAGGAGCTGAAAACCTGATAGACCCGCTCACGGTCGGGGAAGAAACGACCATACGAGAGGTTGATGCCCACATAGGAGCAAATCAGCAGGGCCACAATCAACCCCAAGGCAAGCGACACGAGGCGCGTAAGGGAGTTGCCACGATTTTTCAGCAGATAACGGAGCGAGTAGTTGAGGGTTTTCATATCCTTCATTTTATTTTTTGTCTTAGTGACTTGGGAGGCGATCAAACCTACCCAAGCCTGAAACGCTTCTCTGCTTATGGTAATAGGCGTTTTATAGTCTTGACTTTACATCGGTCACGATCTTACCGTCAAAGAGGCAGATAGTACGGCTTGCATACGAGGCATCGTGCTGCGAGTGGGTAACCATAATGATGGTTGTGCCCTCCTGATGGAGCTCTTTGAGCAATGTCATCACCTCCTGACCGTTCTTCGAGTCGAGATTACCCGTAGGCTCATCGGCAAGGATCAGCTTGGGGTTCGACACGAGGGCGCGGGCGATAGCCACACGCTGCTGCTGACCACCCGAGAGCTGCTGCGGGAAGTGGCCGGCACGGTGCGAGATGTTCATACGGTCGAGCATCTTCTTTACGCGCTCCTTGCGCTCCGAAGGCTTCACGCCCATATAGATAAGCGGCAACTCGACATTCTCGGCCACCGACAACTCGTCGATAAGGTTGAACGACTGGAAGACGAAGCCGATATTGCCCTTGCGGAAGGCGGTGCGCTCCTTCTCTTTCAGACCGCCCACCTCCTGGTCGAGCAGCTGATATGAGCCACCCGTAGGATTGTCCAAGAGGCCCAAGATGTTGAGCAGCGTAGATTTACCGCAACCCGAAGGTCCCATAATGGCAACAAACTCGCCCTCTTTAACCTCAAACGATACACCGTTCAGAGCAACAGTCTCAATCTCCTCGGTGAAAAAACTCTTCTGTAAATTTTCTACTTTTAACATAGCTGTAAATTTTTTATGTGGTTTGTAATTTTGAATTTCTTATTTATTATCCTTTAATCGAATCAACGGGGTTTTCGTTGGCGGCTTTTCGGCTCTGCCACAGCACAGTCAGGAGGGCAAATACCAGCACCGCCACTACGGCTGCCACGAAGACCCATACGGGCATCTCGATACGGTAGGAGTAGTCCTGCAGCCAGCGACTCATCAGCCACCACGCCAACGGCAGTGCTACGACCGCTCCGACAGCAACCATGCGCAGGAACGACTCCACAAGCTGCTTGACAATCTCTGCGGAGGTTGCACCCATCACCTTGCGGATGGCAATCTCCTGCCGACGCTGACCGATGTAATAGGTGCTGATGGCCAGCAGACCCAAGGCAGAAATGATGGCCGCCAGGAGGGTGAAAATCGTGACAATCCGTTGCAGGCGCACCTGCTCCTCGAAAAGCTCACTGATGCGGTCGGTCAGATAGCAGCTGTACTCGTCGCTCCACAGGATATGGGGATGAGTCGTTGCGAGCATTTCACGGATCGCCTTCACCGCCTCGGTGTGGTCGCCGTGCGTGCGGATGACGGTCGTCCACGGCATACTCTGCTCGAAGTTCCACTCGCCGGCGTTATAGATCAGCGCAGGGGTCTGCTCGCGGTAGGTGTGGAAGAGGCGGAAATCGTAATAGATGTCGCCCACGGGGAGCTTGTTGCCGTCAAATTCGAGTCGCTTGACGCTCTCGTCCACGCCCAGCGTGCGGAAAGCCAATTCCGTCACGCCCCACGCCTCTTCGGCGGAGTTGCTCGGGGTCTTGATGCGCAGTCCCAAAATATTGAAATAGGCCGAGTCGCCCCGAATCTGCTGAAAGGAGATGGATTTGAAAGTGATATTGTTCGTTCCCTCCAACGGCACTCCGTTACCGACACCGACGGCCTCAACACAGGGCAGCTTCTTCAACTCCTCGACAAAGCGTTTCACCTCTTGGCGGTTGCTGAACAGGTCGGTATTCACGACCACGAAGATATCCTCCGTATTGTAGCCAAGCGGCATATTGATCTGGTGGCGGATTTGGAGGTAGATCGTACCCGCCGCCACGAGCATAATGACCGTAATGGTGTGTTGCAGGGCGATGAAGATGCGGCCGTAGAGCATCTTCGAGCGGGTGCGGAAGGCCCCTTTCACCACATCAATCGGTTTGTAGGTCGAGATCGACCAAGCGGGCAGCAATCCCGACACGACACCGATAGCGAGTACGCAGCCCAAGGCGATGGCCACATAACCGAAGCTCATCTCGCTCCAGATGGTGTAGTCGTAAGCCAACAAGCGACACGCCAACGGCGTAGCCCACTCGGCCAGGCACAACGCCACAAAGGCCGAGAGGAGAGCGAACATGACCGCCTCGCCAATCATGCGCATCATCACCTCGCTTTTCGAAGCACCCAACAGGCGGCGTGTGGCCATCTCCTTGGCACGCAGTCCGGTCTGCGCCATCGTGAGGTTGATGTAGTTGATAAGCGCAAAGAGGAGCAGGACGAACGCCACCGAGAAGAGTACCAACACAAAATCGCGGTTGCCCTTGTTGAACTCCGGCGAGGCCTTCATCTGCGTAAAGTAGTGGTCGGCAAAGGGCAGCAGCTTAACCTTGTCGTAGTGCCCCTCGCGATAGACCCAATAGAACTCTTTGCACGCCTCGAGCATCTTCGCCTCCAATGCCTCCACATCGACATTCGGAGCGAGCAGCAGGCAGCTCATACCGGCACCGGCATTGTCCATATGCTCGTTGTGTGCCGAGTTCGTCAAGGGCAACAGCTCGGCACGCACCATAATATCACAGGCAGGGATGGTTGAGTGCTCGATGTCGCGCATCACGCCGCAGATGGTCCACACCTCCTGCTCGGCAACCGCTGTGGGGTCTTGAAAGAGCAGGGGCTGACCGATGACCGAAAGGCCGCTATCGCCCACCAGCTGGCGGGCAAAACGCTCCGAAACGATCACTTTGCGGTAGTGGCCGGTGGCGAACTCCTCTTCGCTTCCCTCCACCATCTCGAGCGAGAAGATGTTGAAGACCGACGAGTCGGCCATCAGCATCTGCACGCTGAATTGGTCACGGTTTGAGCCGATCCACACATTGCCCGCATCGGCGGCGAGAATCGTTCCTGCCTCCACCTCGGGGAAACGGTCGCGGAGGTGCTTCGAGAGGAAGTAGGCCGAATAGGACTGCTCGCCATTCGTGAAGATGTGGATGCGGTCGATCTTCTCGTGGTAGCGATCCGTCGAAAGCGACCGAATCGTATAGGTCGAAATCAGCAGAATCATGGCCAAGGCCAATGACAAGCCGAAAAAGTTGATGGCCGTGTAGCCTTTGTTGCGCCCTAAAAAGGTAAAGTAGGCGCGAAAATCAAAAAATCGGAACATGGTATCGAATCTTGAATTTTGAATCGTTCGTTTATCGCATAATCGACTCGGTGGGGTTCTCTGTTGCCGCCTTCACCGAGCGCATGGTTACCGTTACAACCGTGATAGCAAGGATAATGGCGACCGCCAAAGCATATACCCACCACGACATCGGTGTACGATAGACATACTGCTGCATCCATTGGTCGATGATGTAGTAGCTTACGGGGATAGCCACTGCCGAGCAGATTGCCACAATGTAGAGGTACTTGCGGTTGAAGAGGCTGAGTATCTCGCCAACCGATGCTCCGTGTACGCGGCGAATACCAATCTCGCGGCGGCGATACTGCGTCTCGAACAACACCAAGCCAAAGACTCCGATAATCGAAATTACAATCGAAAGGAACGAGAACAAGGTAACGAGAGTCGAGAGCTTATCCTCGCGCTGATATACCATTTCCAACTCGTTGTCGAAGAATTTTACCTCGACCTTCTCGGGGTCGCTGTTCGGCGAAATATCCAACACCGTATCGGTAATAAATTTTCTTACCGCGGCAATATCGGCTCCTGCCACCGTGCGGATATAGGCAATACGGGGCAAATCGAAACCATACTTACCATAAACAAGGAAGGTAAAAGGTTTGACATCGTAGTGCGCCGACTGGAAGTTGAAATCCTCGCAGATGCCCACAACCGGTGTTTTTGCCCAGCTGATATGGCCGGCGATTGCAGACTCTGCCGTTAGCTCAAACTGTTTTGCCGCCGTTTCGTTGAATATCAACGCTCCGGTCTCGGTAAGCTCGTCGGAAGGCATAAAGTCGCGCCCCTCGACAATATCAATGCCCATTACCTGCAAGAAGTTGTGCGACACTACCTGCACCTGAAATTCTTGGTTTTCTCCATTGGGCAAAGGGCGTGTCCACGACATAACCGATTGAGTCAGCTGACCACGGTTCATGGCAATCTCCTTGATTTGCGGGTTCTGCTTCAGGCGGTCGATGAGTGCATCACGTCTTGTGTAATCCAATACTTGCGACCACTGACCATTTACCGCCTCATAAGGCAATGTGGCCACCAACAGATTCTCCTTGTCGAAGCCCATATCGCGCGCGAGCATATATTGATGCTGACGATAGATAAAGAAGGAGCAGATAATCAGCGCAATGGAGATGGTATATTGTACGCCCACAAGCGTATAGCGCAAGATGCGACCGGACTTGGATGCCGAGAAATCGCCCTTGATAACAAATGCCGGTGAGAACTTGGTAATGTACCACGCAGGATAGAGCGATACCACCACACCAAAGATAATCACGCCCAGCGCAATAGCACCTGCCAACGACCAATTTTCATCAATAGCAACCGAGGTTGAGATATACTCTTTGAGTGGCGTATCGGCAAAGAGCACCACAATAACGGCCGCACCAAACAACGATATGAGAATCAAACCTACCGTTTCAAAGAGGAAATTTAGTCGCAACTTTGCAGTTGGCGCACCGAAAATCTTGTAGTTATTGACCGCACGGATTCGGCTCGGTATCAACGCAAAGAAGAAGTTTACAAAGTTGATAAACGAGATAACGAGAATCAACACAGCAATGGCAATCAGCGTATAGGTCGTTGTGCGGCTGCCGTGCATCCACTCCGGTACGGTGTCATCAGCAAAGTAGAGGTCTGCAATCGGAGTCAGTCGAGGAGTGATAAGCGAAAGCTGCTCTTTGTACTCTTCCTCTGAAAATCCTCGTTTCTCGCAGTCATCTATAACATATTGGAGCATTCGCTGCTCTACCTCCTCGCGAGAAGCCCCCTCACGAAGCAGTACATAGTAGGATTGGCCCCAGTTATGCTCGTCTTCGGGTTTTGCGTCGGGCATAATCACATATGCTTCGCTATGAGCTATGGTAGAGGGCTTCGGGAAATCCTTGTAAATACCCGAAATGATGCGTTGTGCCTGATTGACAGCACCACGACCATCGTTGATGCGGTCGCCAACCGAAAGGTTGCAACGCTTGGCTACACTCTCCGAAATAATCATACCCATGTTAGCCTTGAACTCCTCGTCAATGCCTCCCGCGATAAACTCGAAGGGGAAGACGGCCAATCCGCCGAGTTCGGCACCACCTACACCGATGGTAAAATTCTCAATCGTTGAGTTGCGCTTTACGGAGTATTCATTTTGGTATTGCGGATTACCATAGCTACCTGTCATCGTAATCGCACCGGAAGCCTCCACTTCGGGGCATACGGCACACATCTCGGTTGGAATGCGTCGATTCCAGAAAAAGACCCACTGCCCATCATCCGACCACGAGGGGTGATCCAAACGATAGATACGCTCTGAGTTTTTCACAACGCGGTTGTATGATAGGTCAAACTTTACCTGCACGGCAATAAGATATACTGCTGCAAAGGCTACTGCCATACCCACGATGTTCAGCACCGACGATGTGGTGTAACGGCGAAGCAGGGTTAGAAAATTTCTGATATACATGGTTTCTTAAATTTATTATTCCTTTGTCCTGTTTTTGATTTTAGGCGAGCAGATTTTGCGCCGACCGCCGTTGGGCAAGTATTGAGCATACTTTGCGTATGTGATATGCTTGACCAACAAGGAGGTGCGAAAGATGCCGCATATAAATCGAAAACTATTATTTGTTGAGGATAAGCACCTCATTTTCGCCAAAGTTGTCGTACGACGAAGTTATAACTTTTTCGCCAACTTGAAGGCCCTCGATAACCTCATAATACTGCGGGTTCTGGCGGCCGATGCGAATCTCACGGCGGTAGGCCTTCTCGCCCGAAGCATCAACGACATAAATCCATCTTCCGCCCGTCGCCTGATAGAACGAGCCACGAGGTATTAAGATTGCCTCGGCAGCCTCGCCCAACTGCAGGTTGAGGTAGTAGGTCTGACCGCTACGGATATTCTCGGGCGCAGCACCGCTGAAACGGAAGTCCGCCTTGAACTGACCATTTCTAACCTCTGGATAGACCTTGCGGAGCTGCATTTCGTACTCGGCTCCCTGACGCTCAAACGATGCCACAAGACCCGTTGTAACGCGGTCGATATAGTGCTCATCGACCTGCGCCTGCACCTTGTAGGTGGTAAGGTCGTTCACCTGACCGATATTTGCGCCCTGCTGCAGCGACTGACCAAGCACCGCATCCAACATACCCACCTCGCCATCAATCGGTGCCTTCACCTTGAGGTTATCGACACGCTGGCGGATAAGCTGCATATTGAGTTGCATCGAGCGGAGGCTCTCCTCCATCTGATCGACCTGCGAGGTGCGGTAGAGCGAGTCCTGCTTTTGTCGCTCCAAGACCAAATCACGCTTACGCACCGCGAGTTCGTAATCCTCCTTTGCACGCAGGTACTCCTCACGCGCCAAGAGGTTGTCGTTGTAGAGGTTTTCGTTCTGTTGATAGGTGCGCTTCAGGCGGCTAACCTCCAAGTCGAGTTGCAGTTTCTCCTGACGGAGGGCCAAACGCTCCTGCTCCATCTGTATCATCGTGTTACGCAGGATGTTCTGCTTCTCGGCAAGGTCGGCCTCCGACTGCAAAATCTGCATCGAGAGGGAGTTGTTCGACATTTCGAGGATTACATCGCCACGCTTCACGCTCGTACCCTCCTCGGCAACGATACGCTCCACAACGCCCGATTCGAGGGGCGAGAGCTGCACGGTGGTCATCGGCTGAACGCTACCCGTCAGGCGTACATAGTCGTTAAACTCGCCCTGCTCAACGGTGGCGATATTCACCAACCCTGCATCAACACGCAAAGTCGAGGAGTTATCACGCAAAATGAGCCAGCCGATAAACACAATCAGCACCACAACCGCTGCATAGGGCAGATTCTTCTTTTGAAAAACTGCTTTCCAGCCCGTTTTCTTCTCTAATTTGATATCCATATTGTTTGAGTTTTAATTATTATCTTTCCTCTTTGCTCTTTAACCTGCCTTCGGCAGCTTGACTTTGCTCCGCCTCGGCATAGTCCGCAAGCGGCCTCTGCTCTCGGCTTAATCGCAAAGTTATCTCTTTGCTCTTTCCTCTTTGCTCTTTCATCTTACCAACGGCTTGCCGTTGTAGTAATCGACCATGCGGGTCTTGATGATGTATTGCAGTCTTGCACGGAGCTTGTCCGATTTGGCTTGTAACAAGGTGTTGGCGGCGGTCTGCAGGTCGAGAGCCGAGATCAGCCCATGCTCGAATTTACGCGCTGCACCATCGTAGGCGAGTTGTGCTGCCGAGACCTTCTTCTGTCCCTGCACATACTGCTTACCGAAGCCCTGCATCTGCTGCCAGGTCTGCGATACCTCGCTCTCCACGGCTCGCTCCATGGCCACCTGCTCCAACTGTGCCGAGCGGTAGGCGTTGGCGGCTCTGCGCTTCGAGGAGCGGCGATTCAGTCCGTCGAAGAGCGGAATCGACAACGAGAGTTGGATATATCCGCCTCGGTTGTTGCGGAACTGCGTGCCGAAGGGGTCGTAGGCCGACTTATTGTCGAAATCGATGTAATAGCTCGTGTTATAACCGCCCGAGAGGTAGAGCGAGGGCGAGAAAGCACCCTTGGCGCGGGCAAGGTTCAGACGGCTCTGCTCGGTCGCGTGACGGCTGGCGATAATCTTGGGGTTATGCTCCAAGGCGTAGTCGAGCAACGCCTGCTCCGAGGTAGCACTCGGAAGAGCCTCCAATTTGATGTCGGTCACAATCTCCAACTGCTCGCCCTGCGGGTAGTTCATCACCTCGCGCAACTTAATGTAGGCAAGGGCGAGGTTGTTCTCCTCAGTGGTTAAGAGGTAATCGTAGTTCGCCTCCTGCGACTCAATCTCTGCCACATCGGCTGCACTCTTGGTGCCGAGCTCCTCCTGTCGGCGTGCAAGCTCCAAGGTCTTGCGTGATGCCTCCAACTGCTCACGAGCAATCACGACCGCCTCGGTATAATAGACCACATCCATATAGGCCGAGAGGGTCTGCATCGCCACCTCGTCACGGGCTATCTCCGTCTCGACAGCACCCCGCTCGCGGGCCACCTTCATTGCCCGCACGGTATTGATGCCCTGCAAGCCGGCAAAGAGGGGCATCGAACCGCTGATGCCGTAGGCGTTATTAAAGGTGGTAACGCTGGTGTAGGCGTTGGTTGCCGGGTCGATACCACGACCGAAGTTCGTCGCACCGCCCACCGAGGCACTCACGGCCGGGAACAGCGAGGCCAGCGATTCGCTGTAATTTGCCTTGCTATCGTCGTGGGCAAGCTGTTTTTGTCCTACGCTGACGGAGTTCTCGACGGCATAGCGCATACACGCATCTATTGTAAGCGGCTGTGCTACGCACAGGAGTGTCAAAAAATTAGACACTAATAGGGTTAAAATCAATCGTTTCATGTTTTTTTCGGTTTCTGCTTGATTTTGTACCAAAGGTGTGCCAAAGTATGCCAAACGCTGATACTCAATACTTTACGATTTATGGCAAATTTGCAAAGTGTCTAATAATTAGACAATCGGTGTAAAAGGTTTGGACACTCGGCGTTTTTGATGTAATTTTGTGAAGGAAATTTTGAAGGGAAAGGAGAAGATTTTATGGCAAAAGCTGGCAAGCTCTTAATTGTTGATGATAACCGCAGTATTCTTTCGGCGGTGAAGTTGCTCACCGAATCATTCTTTGATCAGGTGCTGACCCTGCCATCTCCTAACACCTTGATTTCCACCTTGCAGAAGTCTGCACCCGATGTGGTGCTCCTCGATATGAACTTCCACGCAGGCATCAATACAGGCAACGAGGGCTTGTATTGGCTCAAAGAGGTGCTGGCGAAATTCCCCGAAACAAAGGTTGTACTCTTTACTGCGTATGCCGATATTGAGTTGGCGGTGCGTGCGATGAAGGAGGGTGCTTTCGACTTTGTCGTTAAGCCGTGGGATAATGCGAAACTTATAGCCACACTCCAAAACGCCTATAAAGCCACCAAGGAGAAAGCAAAGAAAGGCTCTGCAAAGCCTGCTCCTACTACCGAAAATCGTGTCGAGATGTATTGGGGCGAGAGCGCAGAGATGAAACGCATAAGGCAAGTAATTGAGCGTGTGGCTATCACCGATGCCAATATACTGCTTACGGGTGAGAATGGTACGGGTAAGGAGGTGCTTGCGCGTGAGATTCACCGCCAGTCGGCTCGCTGTCGCAAGGCTATGGTGTCGCTCGATATGGGTGCTATTCCCGATACGCTCTTTGAGAGCGAGCTGTTTGGTCACACTAAGGGGGCGTTCACCGATGCCCGCACCGATAGGGAGGGAAAGTTCGAGACCGCCAACGGCTCAACGCTCTTTATGGACGAGATTGGCAACCTGCCACTCCATCTGCAAGCCAAGATGCTCGCTGTGTTGCAAAATCGAGCTGTAACGCGCCTCGGAGCTAATGAGGCTACGTCCGTCGATATTCGCCTAATCTCTGCTACAAACCGCGACCTACACGAGGCGGTTGCCAAGGGGGAGTTCCGTCAGGATTTGCTCTTCCGCATCAATACCATACATATACACATCCCGCCCCTGCGTAACCGCAAGGAGGATATTGTACCCCTTGCCGAGCGATTTATCGAGCGTTACGCTCAGAAGTATGGCAAGGCAGATTTGATGCTATCGGGTGATGCTGCGGAGAAACTGAAAGCCCACTCGTGGGAGGGTAATATCCGCGAGTTGCAGAATACGATTGAGAAGGCTGTGATTATGTGCGATGGCGATATTATCTCGCCAGACCACCTTGAACTCCACACCTCGCAACGCCCGCTGAACGAGAGCCAGACCCTCGAAGAGATGGAGCGTCAGACCATCGCCAACGCCATAGCGCAGTGTGGCGGCAACCTATCGCAGGTGGCACAGCAGCTCGGCATTACACGCCAGACACTCTACAATAAGATTAAACGCTACGGCTTGTGAAACGACAGCAGAACATACCCTACGGCAAAATCGGTGCTTATGTGGCGGTCATTATCCTGATGGCTGCCTTGTCGGGCTATGTCTGGGCGACCAACCGCCACGCACACCTCATAGCAACCATTCCGATTATCGTCTTCTGTCTGTTCCGACTATTCCGTATCTACAACGAACTGGTCGAGCGACTGATGTTTGTTTTTAATGCCGTGCAGAACGATGACTACTCGTTCCGTTTTACCGAGAACCCCAATATCACACGCCACGCTTTGGTCAATCAATCGCTAAACCGCATCAAGGAGGTGATGGACAATGCCAAGATGCAGATACGCGAAAGGGAGAAGTACTTTGAGCTGATTATGGAGTGCGCGGGTATCGGTATCGTTACCGTGATGGAGAACGGCACGGTGGCGCAGACCAACACGAAGGCGCTCCGCATTGTGGGTATGGAGCGACTGAACCATATCGACCAACTGCGCATCTTGAGCAAGGAACTTTGCGAGGCGATGCACCGCATTGAGCCGGGTGCACAGCTTACAGCCCGCTTCGCCACCGAGATTGGCGACCAAAACTTGGTACTCAGTTGCTCGGCGATGGAGTTCGAGAGCAAGCAATTGAGGGTAATATCAATCGGCAATATCCACGAAGAGCTTGACCGCAAGGAGGTGGAGTCGTGGGAAAAACTGACCCGTATCCTTACGCACGAGATTATGAACTCGCTCGCTCCCGTAACATCTATCAGCCACACACTCCTCTCGTCATCGGGAGATGCCGAGACAATGCGTCAAGGACTTGAAACGATACACGCGACCTCGGATCGTCTGCTCCGCTTTGTTGATTCGTTCCGTGCCGTTACGCGCATCCCCGCGCCGCAGAAAGCACCATTCTACCTCTCGGAGCTGGTGGCGGAATCGCTATCGCTTATTCCGCACGAGGCTATCGAGGTTGAGGTGGGCATCGAGCCCGAAGATACAATGCTATATGCCGACCGTGCGCTGATGTCGCAGGTGATGGTCAATCTCCTGAAAAATGCCACCGAAGCACTCTTGGCGCAGGATTGTGACCGCAAGATAACTATCCGCTCAACGATTGATGCGGAGGAACGCATCCAGATTGAGATTACTAACAACGGAAAGGCAATCCCCGCCGAGGTCGCCGAAAATATCTTCACGCCATTCTTTACGACCAAAACCGACGGCTCAGGCATCGGTCTTGCCGTCTCTCGCCAAATCATCCGCCTCCACGGCGGCTCCCTCCGCCTCAAACACAACGAGGAGAGCAAGGTAACATTCGCTGTGGTAATGGAGTAATAATATAATCTGCCTTATGAGGTCCATATTTTCTATAATATTAACCCTCCTCAATGTGTGTGCCTTTGCTCAACAAGTGGAGATAAGGGAGAGCTTTACCAATGATTTTATTCCCTCGAAATCTGTTGCTGAAAGGCGCTATTGGATAGATAATAATGCTGTAGGCGTTCGGTCGATGTATAGTGGAGAGTATTGCGATTCGTTAGTAAGATATTTCGACAGCATTGAGGAGTATCATCCGCAAGTAGCAGACACAATTTCACATAGATATTACCGAGCCATATTTGGTGTAGATACGCTCTGCTATAAAGAGCGAAGAGAGGTATTTTATAGCACCATTGCAGGTAAGCGGGTTATTGAGGTGGAGAGCATTGTAGCACCACACCAACGATTTGTGGCAGAGATAGAGGGTTTGAGCGAGGAAGAAATTGAGGTGTTAAAACATAAGATGCAGCAAATGCAGAGTTCGGAGTTGCTTATGAACAATGCACAGACTTGCATCTTCTATGCTCTAAATCTTATGCTCGACTATCACAAAATCGATCCTTCGCCAATAATTACTCGCAATACCAATTTTACGGATGGGCACCAGTTAAACGCCTTCTTCAAACATATCTTCACTTTGGAGGCATCTATCCCTTGCAAGTATAGCGTTTTACGCAAAACCGATTTGCCGGATAATTGTGTGCTCGTTTTTCGGAATCAGCACAATGAATTTATCCACGCAGCATTTTATCAAAAGAACCCAAATAGGTTTTATACAAAGAATGGTCTTTTCGCTCCGGTTATTGTAGGCGACATCCGCGATATTACTGATAGATATAGCCGATACGACACAAAGCAAAGACTCAGCGAGGAGGGACTGAGCAAGTTAGCAGACTCTGTTTTGGTGTTCATATTAGCCAATAAATAAATCCTATATGCATTTTAATTTAAAATTAGTGGGGGCAATTTATATCGTGAAAACTATATGAAATTCTCAAAATACACAATGATGATTGCCGTAATGTTTTTTGCGATTATATCACTTACTTCGTGTAGGTCAAACTTATACGACTGGGAGTGTATTCCCGAGAATCAAATAGTACTAATTCCTCAAGAGGGAGGAATATACCATTTTATGGGATTTGAGCGAGAAAAAGTTGGAACAACACGAGCTGTTGATATAGAGAACGATATCTACAAATGCTATCGCTACCGTATAAATTTGGGAGATAACATTGGCGAGAGTGTACACCACGACAACATACCTCTTAAATTTGAAGTGCCAGCAAATAATAGTAATGCTGAGCGTGATGTAGTGCTTGAAATATCAAAAGCGAAGGATTTTCACCTATCCGATGATGGTAAATATTTTGACCCAAATGTATGTAACATCGCAAATTTATCTGAGGACAATTGGAACGAGTGGCAGCTTGTATGGCGAGGCATACAGGATAGTTAATTAAATGCTAATTCAGTTGCTCCAAAACACCCTAAATGGGCATATAACACAAAAAAGAAAAACGCCGTATTTTGTTGAAATACAGCGTTTTGACTAATTTGTCGTTTTCTTCAAGTGGTGCCACCGGGAAATGAACTAACAACGGCAACCCTCAAAGCATTAGGCGATTGCAACAGCGCAGTAAACAAATGCCCACTCTATTGTTCTTCGCCTATCTCGCTATTCTTCGGCATTTTTCCAAGTCTGTGGGATGAGTATTTAATTTTAGTGGTCGCCATCGGACTCACTTGGGGAAAATATCACTAACTTTGTGGGAGAAAACAAAATACCCAATATGTCAGAGAAACAACCACAAATTTTAATATTCAACGCCACGGGAGAGTTAGTAGCAATTGCGAGGTCTGTCCGCTCGGCTGCAGAGCTTACAAAAGTAGATGAGAACGAAATCAAACTATGTTGCGAAAACCGACAAAACCGAACCGAGCAATACTATTTTAGATACAATGTCGAGCCGTCAATCGTTGGAGATGATGCATTTGGCAAGCTAACTATTGACGAGTACAACAAACTCTGTGATTAATAAATAACGAGAAGCATCAGGCGAAGGTGTAAAATTTAACACCCCTATGCAAGGCAGGGATGTATTCTACTCCTCATCAATAACACTCGTCATCCCCTCTGCCTTTTCATAGTACATTATTTGTATTTACACTTTTTGTAATAACAATTTGTGTAATTACATATTTTGTATTATATTTGCTGCAAAGAAACTAAAAATAGGCACTATGGAAACCCCTTTTATCTTCGGTAAAATCGCAACCGAGAAGAATTTTACAGACCGAGAGATGGAAA
>JAFRZW010000020.1 GCA_017442365.1 Rikenellaceae bacterium
GTGCGATAGTGAATTTAGGATAGAAGTCTGCGGTACGCTTCACTTGCTTTCGCCCCATTATAAAGTTAACTCGGAGGGCAATACCTGCGAGTTCAAGCCCACGGGTTTTCGAGCAAAAAATTCTCTTTGATAATTTTTAACCCGAAAAAACTCTCTGGTATCACCGTCCGAGTTGAGAAGGGGTTTGGGACGAAGCAAGCGAAGCGACCTACGACGCATAAATCAAGGTCAAAACGATTAAGAGTATCAATCAGAAAATTAAAATCGAGCCGCCATTATTATAGAAAAACAGAGTTGGGGACAAAGACCGCTCGCTCCCAACTCTGCATAATAAGTTCAGTCAGTACTCCCTCTGCACTTACATTATACCCTATCGGGTGTAATGCACAAGTACTCAACCCATATTATACCTTATCGGGTATAATCTAAAACCGCCTTCGATAGCAACTTTGCAATACTCGCTCAATATCGCTTTCACGATAGAGGATTTTCCCACCCAGTTGGCGGTACGGCAAAATGCCGTTGTTGCGATAGTCTTGCAAGGTGCGACGACTGATTTTCAAGCGTTGCGATAACTCCCTGTCAGTCAAATAGTGTTCGCCACCTAATAGCGGTTGATTCTCATCCGCCATCGTTGCGACATCTTTGGTAATGCGGTCAAGTTCTGAGAATAGACCGCGTACCCACTCGTGCTTGTGCGTGATAACTTCGTTACTCATAGGCATAGAATTTATAGGTTAAACATCATTTTCAATAAGTCGCTCCACATCTTCGGGGCGATAGTATATGCGGTTGTTTACCTTAGAGTGTGGCAAACGCCCACTATCCCGCAAGGTTTGTAATGTACGAGGACTAATCTTCAATGCATGGCAGAAATCCTGATTATCCATCCACTCGCTCATACGCCTACCACTACGCTGGCGATTGATACTATCCATTCGCTTAACGAACTGCCCGAGGCGCGACACAAGCTCCTCAAAGGTCTTTTTCTCAATGCTAATAATCTCCATAACTATTTCATTTTTACATTAAACATTTGCTTTTCGAGTGCTAAGTAAAAACAAAAAATAATACGTTCTGCAAACCCGACATAAGGTGTCATCACCTGTCATCAGATTGCATTTCTGGAGACAATAAGCAAGTTGCAAGATGGTCGGTTGGTCATATGGTCACATTAACCGTTGGTCGGTTGGTCTATTGGTTGCAGCAGACCAACCAACCATTATTTGTTGGTCATAACAGACCATATGACCAACATCATTCAAACAGGCTAATTATTGAGCTAAAAAGTAAATACTATGCCGTAATTTTCAGGCACTGGAAATTTATGTTCAAGCGAATTTTTCGAGTAAGCGAGTGTGTAGATGCTTGCATATACACAAAGCGAGCGAGAGAAAAATCAACGAAGTTAACAAAGTTAGCAAGTTGTGTTTTGGGGCGCCCGAAATGTTTTCGGCGTCCCAAAACTCTTATCGATATCCTACCCTCCAAAGTCGGGTAGATTAATTTAATAATTCGGATGTACTTATTACATAACAAAATAAATTATACAATAAAGTATAAGTTCGCCATACTATTTATTGCTTTCTGGCACAATTTTGGGAATATAATGATAGATAATTATAAATTCCCGCTATGAAACAGAACGAGAAAAAACATCTAACAGCCGAGAATGGACGCCCCGTTGCCGACAATCAGAACACACAAACCGCAGGCGTACGAGGTCCAGTAACGCTACAAGATCCTTGGCTCACAGAGAAACTTGCCCATTTTGACCGCGAGGTGATACCCGAAAGGCGTATGCACGCCAAAGGCTCGGGAGCGTATGGCACATTCACAGTCACGCACGACATCACCGCCTACACACGCGCCTCGATATTTTCGGAGGTGGGCAAGAAGACCGAGTGCTTTGTCCGCTTCTCGACCGTTGCGGGTGAGCGTGGTGCTGCCGATGCTGAGCGCGACATTCGTGGCTTTGCGATGAAGTTCTACACCGATACGGGCAACTGGGACTTGGTGGGCAACAACACACCCGTATTCTTCTTGCGTGACCCTCTTAAATTCCCCGACCTCAACCACGCCATTAAGCGCGACCCTCGTACGGGTATGCGCTCGGCAAATAGCAACTGGGACTTCTGGACTCTGCTGCCCGAGGCGCTGCATCAGGTAACAATCACTATGTCGCCACGCGGTATTCCCTACTCGTTCCGCCACATGCACGGCTTTGGTAGCCATACTTATAGCTTTATCAATGCCGACAATAAGCGCACTTGGGTAAAATTTCACCTACGCACCTTGCAGGGCATCAAAAATATGACCGACGCCGAGGCGGAGGCTGTGATAGCAAAAGACCGCGAGTCGCACCAGCGCGACCTTTTTGAGGCTATTGAGCGAGGAGATTATCCTCGTTGGCTGATGCAGGTGCAGCTGATGACAGAGGAGCAGGCGAAAGAGTATCACATCAATCCATTTGACCTTACAAAGGTGTGGTATCACGGCGACTTTCCACTACACGATGTCGGTATCTTGGAACTCAACCGCAACCCCGAGAACTTCTTTGCCGAGACCGAGCAGGCGGCATTCAATCCGATGAACATAATAGACGGCATTGGCTTCTCGCCCGATAAGATGTTGCAGGGACGATTGTTCTCCTATGGCGATGCGCAACGCTACCGCTTGGGTGTAAATCACCACCTGATACCTATAAATAAGCCTCGTTGCCCATATCATTCGTATCATCGCGACGGACAGATGCGTACCGACGACAATGCGGGTCGCACAATCTCGTATGAACCAAATAGTTACGGTGAGTGGCACGACCAGCCACACCTCAAAGAGCCGCCTTTGTCAGCCGCGGGCGAGGTATATAATTACGACGAGCGAGAGTTGGATAGCGACTACTTTACACAGCCGGGCAAGCTTTGGCGACTGATGTCGGCAGAAGACCAAAGGGCAACTTGCGAGAACACGGCACGAGCAATGGGCGATGCGGAACTATTTATCAAACAGCGCCATATCCGCAACTGCCATCGTGCCGACCCATCGTATGGCGAGGGTGTGGCAAAAGCATTGGGACTCTCGCTCGCCGAGGCCCTCACTGCCGAAGATCCGGCTCACCCAGCGTGGGATTGGAGATAGTATAAAAGAAATGGAGCCTGCACAATTGACAGGCTCCATATTTTTAGTTTGATTTCACCACATCTGCGGGATTTTCCGTGGCTGCCTTCCACGAGCGGAGGGTTACAAGACCGACCGTTACGGCGAGGATTATCACGAGGGCGGCGATATAGAGCCACCAAGGCTGTGCGATGCGGTTGGCGAACTGCTCTAACCAGCGCGAGGTGATGTGCCACGCCACAGGTGCTGCCACCACAAAGCAACCTCCGACAATCCACACATAGCGCAGGTTCAACATCTCGACAATCTGGCGTGTCGTTGCGCCATAGACCTTGCGAACAGCAATCTCCGAGCGGCGGTGTTGCGTCTCGAACATCACAATACCAAAGACTCCCATCAGTGCGATAACAATAGCCAGAATAGCGAACAAGCCAATCAGCACCATATCCTTTTTAGTTTGCTCATAGAGGCTTTCAACCCACTCTTCTAGGAAGTAAAGTTCGGCCTCGTCAGCAGCGGGTGCAAGCTCCTTTGTGAGTTTAGCCACATAGTCGGCAAAGACCTCAACATCAGCTCCTGCACGCAGACGGATGTAGTAATAGCATTGATGTGTGTTGTTATTACAATAGAAGGCGTGATGATCATCATTCTTAGCGAGCGATGTAAGGCGTACATCCTTTATTGCACCGACAACAGTTAGGCCATCTTGGAAATAATAGCCGATAGGAATACCTACCTCGCGATTAAATGACTTCATAATAATCATCTCTCCTCGTTCGCCTGACGAAGGGGTGAATCCCACGCCATCAACAATCTCAAATCCAAAGAAGGCGGGTAAATTCCAGCGCACAGCGTTAGGTCGAAGCACATACTCGGTTCCATTATAGACTCTTCCCCAAGTCTGTCCATTGCGGAAAATCTGCGCAGAAGATGATGTTACATTCTCCACATCGGGGTGTTGTTGGAGACGCTCTATGACAGTTTCCGAGCGGTCACGCAAATCCCACGAAGCAAAGGTTACGATATTTTCGCGATCAAAGCCCAAATCGTAGTTAATCATATAGCGATACTGCAAGAAGAAGACAGCGGTTACAATGATGAGAATCATAGCCACAGTAAACTGCATTCCTACCATAATAGAGCGAAGTCTGCGACCTGTTGCCGACTGTGCAAAACCACCCTTAACACCCAACGAAGCGTTGAAGCGGGTGATGTAGAATGCGGGATAGAGAGCAGCAATAACAGCGAGCAATACCATCAGCACAACCACCATAATAATCACGGGTATATTATCCGATAGGGCAAGTGAGCAAATCGAGTA
>JAFRZW010000021.1 GCA_017442365.1 Rikenellaceae bacterium
AGTGCAGTTTGAGGTCGGTCGTCTCCTCCGGTGCGGAGCAGGCCGCCATGCAGAGAGCCAGCAGCACCATCGCCCCCTTTTCAAATCGTTTCATCGGATGCATACTCTTTGTTAGTGATACTATTTTTACAAAGATAATAAGAAAAGTAAGATAACAAAGCAACGAGCGGCTCTTTTTTGCCTCAAAACCGCCCCTAAGGGCTTTTGAAAACTTCTTACACGGTCTGAAGCCCTCGCACGATAAGGGGATAAAAGCGACAAAAAGACCGAAAAAATGGCCTAAAGTTCCCCTTCATTGGTCGATTTTTATTGGGAATTGGCAAAAACGTAAAAGCAAAGTTGCAATTCTAAAATTTTAGCACAATGTGTAACAAACTGAATATCTAACATTTAATAACTTTTTGAAAAAGCAGTTTTTTGCCCGCTTAAGGCATATCAAATCAATACAACGCGCCAATCGAGGTTGAATTTTAAAATTATTAAAAATGATAAATAAGAACCAAACACGGCTTACAAACTTACACCACCCCCCCCTCTTCTAACATTTTAGTACCAATATATAACATTTTGCCTACATATAGTTACAAATCGCCACTCGACCCCCTTTTAAATTGTTATCACAAAGTGCCAGAAATTTTTTAATAGCTATTTAAATACCTATTTTCGCCCCCACAGAATCCATTTTCTCTATGCGAGAATTTTATTGTTTAACTCAAATTTTAGGTCTAATGAGAAAAATTGTACTACTTTTCATGGCCGTTTTGGGAACGCTGACGACAGTCATGGCCCAAAACATGAAAGTTTCCGGTACAGTTACCGCTGAAGACGGCTCTCCGGCTATCGGAGCAACCGTTGTGGTAAAGTCGACTCCGACGAACGGTACCACGACCGACGTGAACGGTGCTTTCGTACTGAATAACGTCCCCGCGGGAGCTGACCAGAAATTAGTGATTTCCTACGTGGGTTATACGACGCAGGAGGTACCCGTTGCCCCGAAGGTAACGGTACAGCTGGTACCCGACGCCACCGATGTGGAGGCCGTTGTGGTAACCGGTATGGCCAAAATCGACAAGCGACTCTTCACGGGTGCTTCGGACCGTCTGGCTGCCGAGGACGTGATGTTGAGCGGTGTGGCTGACGTCAGCCGTTCGCTCGAGGGTCGTTCGGCCGGTGTCTCGGTGCAGAACGTATCGGCTACGTTCGGTACGGCTCCGAAGATTCGCGTCCGCGGTGCTACGTCGATTTTGGGTGACTCGAAGCCTCTCTGGGTTGTCGATGGCGTTATCATCGAGGATGTTACGGAGGTTGGTGCCGATGAGCTTTCGTCGGGTGACGCCGTGACGATGATTTCGTCGGCTATCGCCGGTCTGAATGCCGACGATATCGAGTCGATCAGCATCCTGAAGGATGGTTCGGCAACCTCGATTTATGGTGCCAAGGCTATGGCCGGTGTGATTGTCGTAACGACGAAGAAGGGTCGCCCGGGCGACGCGCGTATTACCTATATGGGTGAGTTCACGACGCGTCTGAAGCCCATGTATAGCGACTACAACATCATGAACTCGCAGGACCAGATGAGTGTCTATGAGGAGTTGCGTGGTAAGGGCTTCTTCAACTATGCCGAGACGTTGCGCGCGAGCGAGTATGGTATCTATGGTAAGATGTACCACATGATTAACCAGTACGACCGCACGAACGGTATGTTCGGTATGGCTCACACGCAGGCTGCCATGAACGAGTACCTGCGTCAGGCCGAGTATCGCAACACCGACTGGTTCGATTTGCTCTTCAGCAACTCGGTGATGATGAACCACTCGGTCAGCATGTCGACCGGTTCGGAGCGTGCCACCTCGTATATGTCGATGTCGGTAATGACCGACCCGGGATGGTACGAGCGTTCGAAGGTGACGCGTTACACGTTCAACGCCAACACGACGTTCAAGATTTTCGACAATCTGAGCCTGAACATCCTCGGTAACGGTAGCTACCGTAAGCAGGAGGCTCCGGGTACGCTGGGTCAGGCAACCGACGCCGTGAGCGGTGAGGTGAAGCGTGACTTCGATATCAACCCCTTCAGCTTCGCAATGAACACCTCGCGCACGATGGACGCCAACGAGGATTACGCACGTAACTACACCTCGTTCAACATCATGGACGAGTTGCAGAACAACTACATCGAGATGGACGCTACGGATATCCGTTTCCAGGGTGAGCTGAATTGGAAGATTGTTCCGAGCCTCGAGTTCAACTCGCTGGCTTCGTTCCGCTACACGCAGACCTCGATGCAGCACCACATCAAGGACGAGTCGAACCAGGCTCGCGCCTACCGTGAGATGTCGGATGCTACGATTCGCGAGAACAACCCCTTCCTCTATGACGACCCCGACAAGCTCAACGAGCTGCCCGTAACGATTCTTCCGAACGGTGGTAT
>JAFRZW010000010.1 GCA_017442365.1 Rikenellaceae bacterium
AAAGCCGCTAATTACAATCTTATCAGTTTGAGCAATTTCGTGCGCCCACCGCTTGGCAAGGTCAAGAGCCTCAGGCGGTGCTGTGCGGGATGCGAAGAAGGCAACCAAATATCTATCCAACAACCCTTTGTTACCAGATAAGTCCATAAAAAAGCGCAGGCTTCTGCATTAACTTATCCCACTTCAAGGCCTTGGCTGCCTACAAAACGAACAAGCAACACAGAAAGCCCACGCAGGATGATATATAAGCACACACCGAGCCAATGTCAGTGGTGGATATATACACCTATCGTGGACATCTGATTGCTAATCTTCGTTTTGTGTAAAACCGCCAAGTTTTGAAGTGGAAGATTACGACAATAAATGTCTACTAATATGTACGGCTCAACGGCAAAAGCCATAAGCCATTACAAAGATAAGCAAAAATTTACAGAAACTCCGAATTTTGGTGGAAAACTATTTTGTCGCACTTTAAGCGAGGCATCGAAAAAAATGTGTAACTTTGGAGTAGTAATTTACGCTAAAAACTTTCTTATGACCGAAAAAGAGAAGATGTTGCGTCAGATGATATACGACGCGAACAACGATACAGACCTTATCGAGGAGCGCAAAGTAGCAAAAGACCTCTGCTATACGTTCAACCAGCTCCGTCCGTCGGATACCGCCGAGCAGCAGCAGTTGATGCGTCGGCTGTTGGGCAAAACGGCAGGCGACAGCTTCTGCATCGTGGCCCCCTTCTGGTGCGACTACGGCTACAATATCGAAATTGGCGAGAACTTCTTCGCCAACCACAACACGGTGATTTTGGATGGCGCGAAGGTGAAGTTCGGCAACAATGTCTTTGTCGCCCCCAACTGCGGTTTTCACACCGCGGGCCACCCCATTGATGCCGAGCGTAGAAACCAAGGGCTGGAGTATGCCTACCCTATCATCGTGGGTGACAATGTATGGATTGGCGCGGGCGTGCAGGTGATGCCGGGCGTCACGATTGGCTCGAATGTCGTCATTGGTGGCGGTTCGGTGGTGGTCAAGGATATTCCCTCGAATGTGGTGGCGGTGGGTAACCCCTGCCGAGTCGTGCGACAAATCACTGACGAGGACAAGCTCAAATCGTGGGATAGAACCTATGTGGAAAAATAAGAAATAACTAAACAGCGCGAAAGATGAAGCCTTACGTTATTTGCCATATGATAGCCTCGGTGGATGGTCGCATCGACTGCGATATGACCGAGCAGATTGAGGGCGGGAATGAGTACTATGAGGCCCTGGAGGCACTCGCCTGCCCCTCGATGCTGATGGGGCGCGTGACGATGCAGATGCATTACGCCCTCCCCGAGCCCTTTGCGGCTCACGACACCACGCCCATCGGCCGTGAAGCGTTCCACGTTGCCAACAAGGCGGACGCCTACTGCATCGGCATCGACACCCACGGCAAACTGCAATGGGGCGAAAATGTGTTTGACGGGCAAGCCCTACTTATCATCACCGACGAAGCGTGTCCGAAGGCCTATCACGACCGCCTCACCGAGCAGGGCATATCGTGGATAGCCGTGGGTAAAAACGGCATCAATCTTGCGCGAGCCATGGAGTTGCTGGCCGAGGAGTTTGGCGTAGGACGATTGGCCATCACGGGTGGTGGCCACATCAACGGAGCCTTCCTGGAGGCGGGGCTACTCGACGAGGTGAGTTTTATGGTTGCTCCGGGTATTGATGGTCGTGCCGGAATGGCAGCCGTGTTCGATGGTATTGCCGACAAAAATCGCCCCGCAACACAACTGCGCCTTGAGAGCGTGAAGCAGTTGGGCGAGACGGTTTGGATGAGATATAAATTCAAGAATTAGATAGTTATGCGCAAGAATTTCGGTTCAAAAACGTGGCTCTATCCGATGCCGGTGCTGATTGTGGCGGCATACGACGAGCAGGGCAAACCCAATGCGATGAATGCTGCATGGGGCGGAATTTTCACCGATGACCACATCGGAATTTGCATTTCGGAGGGACACAAAACCACGAAAAACATCCTCGCCACGAAGGCCTTTACCGTAAGTATGGCGACCGCGGAAGAGGTTGTGGCGTGCGACTATGTGGGCATTGTATCGGGCAATAAAGAGCCTGACAAATTTGCCAAAGCGGGCTTTACGGCCGTGCGCTCGGAGGTGGTCAATGCCCCGATTATCGAGCAACTTCCGATGACGTTGGAGTGCGAAATGGTATCGTATGACCAGGAGAGCAACCACCTTGTCGGTCGCATCGTGAATGTATGTGCCGACGAGAAGATTCTCACCGACGGCAAGATTGATTACCGCAAACTGCGCCCTATCACCTACGACCCCATCAACCACCACTACATCGAGCTGGGTGCTATTGTCGGCAACGCCTTCTCGGACGGCAAAAAGTTGAAATAGCGAAAAACACGATTAAGTTTATTGGCGATATGAAAAAGATTGTGATTGTGGATGGTGGTCCACGAAAGAATATGAATACGGCGCAGCTGTTGCAGCGACTTGCCGAGGGTGCGAAGTCGGTTGGCGAGGATGTCGAAGTGAGGAGCGTGCGACTATACGACATTGATTATAAGGGTTGTATGTCGTGTATGGCTTGCAAACTCAAAGGCAAGGCGTCGAATATCTGCCGCTTTCGGGATGCGCTCTCGCCCCTCTTGGACGAGATTGCCGAGGCGGACGGCTTGGTGCTTGGCTCGCCCATCTATTTCGGTGAGGTGACGGGCAAGATGCGTGCCTTCTTGGAGCGTCTGGCGTTCCCGTGGCTCTCGTACAACGATTACAGCCTGACCGCGCCCAAGCGTATGCCTGTGGTGCTTATTGAGACGATGAACGGTCTGCCCGAGCGCAATAATAGCAACCATTTCGGCACGATGGAGTGGTGCCTCACAACGGCCCTCGGCGAGATAGAACGCATCATCGGCTACAACACCTGTCAGGTGGCGAATTACGACAATTACGAACTCGGCAGTTTCTCGGAAGAGGCAAAGCACGCTTGGCGCGATGCGCATTGGGAGGAGGACCTGCAACGGGCGTACGATGCCGGCCGCAAGATGGCAGAGTGAGCGTGAATAAAAAGGCTGTTTTGTCGTTACGCTTGCCCTCAAATGCTCATTTACGCCTAGGTAAACTCCGCTTTTTCGGGCATCGCAGGCCTAAAACCACCTCTTTTTATTCACCCTCCCAAAGTGGTGGCAGCAGCGATTATGAGACAGAGAGAAAAAGTTTCGGCTTTTTCTCTTTATTTTAATGCCTAATGATTTTTAAGCATTCTGTTTGAAATTCGCTTCGAAATACTGATTATATTCTTACCATCCAAACATTACAGCACCCTTTGACAATAAGCGCAAAGGGTGCTGTTGCGTTTCCCTATTCACTATTCTGTAGCCGTTATATAATGAGCCTTCGCCTAAACCATTTAGAGAAGGCTTTTGTTGTATCATCTTAAATCATTTATCGCGCTTATGGCAACAATAAAAGTAAAATTGCGTCCATCGAAAGTAGTGGGTAAAGCAGGTGTTATCTACTACCAAATCACCCACAATCGTAAATCTCGACAGATTACAACAAGGCTTCGTGTGTCTCCATCGGATTGGGATACAGATGAAGAGAAGTTAGTATCGTCTGCACCAAATCGCTCAATGATTCAGAATCGCATCGATAGCGATGTAATGTTGCTGCGGAGGGTCATTTTGGACCTTGATAGTTGTGGTATGGACTACTCTGTAAGTGATATAATCAATCGCTACAAATCGCCCCAGAGCCACATTCTTGTACTCGATTATATGCGTTCGCAAGTAGAACAGCTACGGGCGACAAACCGCCTGGGGACGGCCAAGAACTACGAAAAGACAATGTGTAGTTTGAGCGCATTTTTGGGCGATATCCGCCTGCCACTATCAGCCTTGACCGAACAGGTAATTATAGATTATAATGCATTCCTCGTTCAGCGGGGATTGGTGCGCAATTCAGTATCGTTCTATATGCGAGTACTACGCGCCGTCTATAATAAGGCGGTGAGGCAAAAACTCATCGTGCAACAGCATCCGTTTACGGAAGTCTATACGGGCATTGACCGCACCCGCAAGCGTGCTGTGTCAGAAACAATTATCACACAACTATACCGCTTGGAACTCAAAATGGGGACTCCGCTTGCCTTATGCCGCGATTTATTTATATTCAGCTACTGCACGCGCGGAATGGCGTTCGTGGATATCGCCTATCTCAAGAAGTCAAGCTTACGGAATGGAATGATTTGTTACGCTCGTCGCAAGACAAGGCAATTGTTGAGCGTGCGTATCGAGCCGAGTATTCAACGGATAATCGACCGCTATGCCGACTCGGATTCGCCTTACGTTTTCCCGATTTTGAGTTCACTCGATTCTACGGAAGCATACGAGCAATATCAAATTGCCTTGAATACCCACAACCGCCTGCTCGGCAGATTATCAGAGATGTTGGGGTGTGGCTGCAAACTAACCTCTTACACTTCACGCCATAGCTGGGCAACTGCTGCCAGAAATCATAATGTGCCTATTTCCATCATCAGCCAAGGCATGGGCCACACCTCGGAAAAAACCACACAGATTTATCTAACAATGTTAGAAAATTCGGTAATTGATGATGCAAATAAGGGAATAATCAGTGGTTTGGGGTAAGGGTTCCACGAAAGAACCCCAAATTTTGAGTAAAGTTAATAATAATATTCCGATTAGACGCCGCAATAGCAAATTATTTTTTCTGTGCTGTTCCACGAAAGAACACCTATGCATTCAATTGGCAGACAAATGCTTATTAGTCA